>CAYSTC010000011.1:0-48223 GCA_964433885.1 uncultured Paludibacter sp.
AAACGAGGCCTCCGATATACTTTCCGAACCTTCGGAATCATGTTCCGAGGGGTCAACCAAGCGTTCCCAATCTTGGGATTTAACCGTTTAGTACTCAGAAAGGCTTTCCCAACGTTGGGAATCATGTTCTGAGGGGTCAGCGGAACTTTCCCAACCCTGGGATTTAACCATTGAGTCCTCGGACAAGCTTTCCCAACGTTGGGAATCTATTTCTGAGGGGTCAGCGGAACTTTCCCAACCTTGGGACGCATTTTCGGGCCTCAAAGATACAAAATAATGCCAATTCATTAACTCAACCCGACAGAAAAAGGACAGGTCACGACCTGCCCTACCCCATTGTTGTTATATTATTTCAATTTTTGCGCGTAAACCAATTCATATCCGGGCAAAATCCCGGGATGAAGAATGGCAATCACGTCTGAAAGCAACAAATCGGGCCGTGCGACAGCGCTTTCCCAAAAATCATTGGCAGTGGAAGGCAACAACCGTTTATTGAAGTTATAAACCTGCTGCAACTTCACCGGACGGAAATAAGCATGTTTTGCATCGGCACTCACCAAATCGGCTATGGAATTGAAATTACAATTCAGCCAGATATCTGATTCCGAGAAATTTTTCAGCACTGTCTCTACATTCAGTGGTAGACTTCCGGCTGTGGTATCGTTGGCATAAAAATAACGGGCGCCGGCATCGGCAAACAGTTTCCCCATAAAATTACGTCCCGAAGGCATATACCACGTCCCGCGGAAGTTGGAGCCGGCCATGATATTGGGTTTATTTTTCACAGCCGCTGCTTTAGCTTTTATATCGTTATAGCGTTTATCCACAGCGGCAAAAATACTATCGGCCAATTTTTCCTTATCGTAAAACGCCGCCACGAACTTGATCCATTCTGCCCTTGCGAGCAACGATGTCTCCATCCACTCATTATTAAAAATCACCGGTATTCCCGCTTGCGAAACCCGCAATGCGTAAGGATCATTCTGATTGTAGCCGCTCATCATTACCGCAGCCGGTTTCAACTCCAGCGTTTTCTCCACATTAATATTAAAGTTATCACCCAGATCGGCAATTTTCCCTTCTGCAAAACGTTTATTGAGTTCTGCATTATAAATGATTTTGGGTGAACAAACGCCATTTATCGTTTGCAATTCGCCCAGCAAACTCAGAAATTCAAAATGCGTAACCGAAGTAGCTACCAGAGTTTGAAGCGGAATCTGAACTTTGGTTCCATTGCCCGGCGTTTTGGTTTTGGCATCTTTCACCAGATAATAGCGGGCATAAACCGAACCTTTCACCCACGGGCTATATACGATTACCTCCTTGTAATCTGTAAAGTATTTGATCGCGTAACCTTCGGCATAACTTAATTGTAGCGAATCTGTTGCTTTTGCTGTACCAGAGCCTCCGGTTTTACCTGTACATGAAACTAAAAAAGTGGCAAAAAGCAATGGAATAATCAAAAATTTCTTCATTTTACAATATATTTTTCCCGCAGATTAAGTTGGCATTGGCCAGCTTTACCTGCGGGAAATTAGTGTCGCAAAGATACAAGTAAATTGTAAATCAGGAATAATTAAATCGTAAATTCTTTCAGTGTCCTCCCGTTGGGATATTTTGCTTTTTGTCCGACGACTCAGGCTCTTTCACAAACATCCAGAAAATAACGGAAGTAGTTACCAGCAATCCGCAGAAAATATAAAGCAATTGATGATTTCCGGTAGCTTTTATCACGTTGGCCACACCGTTGCTCATCATTTGCGGAAGCACTACTGCCAGGTTGAAAACGCCCATATACAAACCCATTTTAGCCGGATTGACGCGTTCGCTCATAATGGCAAAAACAATAGAAATCACTGCCGACCAGCCGATACCGACGAGCAGCATGCCGATGTAAAAATCTATTTCCACGCGACTGAAATAAGCAATATAAAAATAACCGACAGCCGAAAAGGCCAATGCGGCAATATACGTTTTTACCCGCCCGATTCGTTTGGCAATGGATTGCAGAATCAACGGAAAAACAGCACCAACAAAGTTCAGAATAAAGAAACCGAGCGATACCATATTCCCAACCGACGAACCCGGGGTCTGGGTGACACCGGTCAGTTTCTCGGCAAACCAGTTGGCCGAAATTTTTGAAATATCGATATTGGGCAAAATCTGGTTTTCGATAAAAAATCCGGATAAAATAAACATGCTCTGGAAAGCCACCCAGGTAAACGAATGCGCCAGCATAATTTTCTGGAATTCATTCCTGTTCGATTTGCTTTTAATCCCCTGAATAATAATTACGGTACCAATAATTACCGAATAAGCCAATGCACAAATCAACACCGGATTGTGCCACGCCGCCAGCGCATCGGTAAAAAAGTGAAAGAACAGACTAAAAATTCCAAAAACCAGAAAGCCGTAAAGCGGGAATATTTCCTTGAAAATCTGCCAGACTCCATAAGTTTCCTGAGTAGTAGTTTGTGCCGTTTCCAGGTCCTTCTTCTCCTGAATAAATAAAATTGGAAAAACAGCAGTCAGAAAAACGATTACCGCGGCAATATACAACAGCGCCTCATTCCCAAACACCATGGAAAGGAAATAGGCAAATACCCCGAAAAAGCCGGACATAATCTGCATCCACACGTAACCGGAAGTCCGCACTTTACCTTCGGGCGTGAGGTCAGCAATAATGGAGCGGGCCGGATTGAAAGTCACATTCACCGACAAATCCAGAAACAAAGCTATAATGGAAGCAATCAGGATAATATCGGTAATGCCCGTAATATGCGAAATGCCGCGAATGTGAGGTAACGAAAGAAATGCCAGCGTGCTCACCATTCCGCCAATCATGATAAAAGGCCGGCGACGCCCACCCATAAACCACACATTGTCGCTTATCAAACCAACAATGACCTGCCCGAAAATTCCGGCTATAGGCCCGGCCAGCCACACAAAAGCCACATCATGAATATCCAAACCATATTTATTGGATAAAATCCAACTCAGGGCCGCAATCTGTGTTGACAAGGCAAACCCCACAGCGGTAGCCGGCAATCCGAGCAACGCCAGAAACGGATTACTCATTTTCTTTTGAATGTTTAGCATAATATTTTCAGATTATCAGATTTCAAAACCAGCAATTTACCCCGGCAAAAGAACAAAAAAAATTGCATTCCGGTATTTGGAATGCAATTATATTAATTTAATCTGATAAAGTCTGTAGATTCAAATCATGAATTCAAATTTTCGGGCGCAAACGTTTGCTAAGTTGTAGTGACAAGTCGCGACTTGTCACTACTATTTCAAACTCTTGCTTATGCTATCAATGTAATTCAGCACCTCATCCCGCCCGGTTCGCTTTTCAGACGAGGTCAGGAAAATTGGCGGCAGTTCTTCCCATTGCTCTTCGAGTTTATTTCTATAAACCTGTATATTTTCCATAGCCCGTGCATGCGACAGTTTATCCAGTTTGGTGAATATAATGGAAAATGGAATGCCGTTTTCGCCCAACCACTCCATAAAATCAAGGTCAATCTTTTGCGGTTCATGCCGGCAATCAATCAACAGGAACAAACAAGTGAGCTGCTCGCGCTTGAGAATATAACTTTCAATGATGTCTTTCAATTGTTCGCGCGTTTTTTTTCCCGCGGTAGCATAGCCATAGCCCGGCAAATCCACCAAATGCCAGTTGTTATTAATCAAAAAATGATTGATCAACAAGGTCTTTCCGGGTTTCGACGAGGTCATAGCCAAACCATGACGGTTGCAAAGCATATTAATTAACGACGATTTGCCCACGTTTGAACGTCCGATAAAGGCATATTCAGGCAAACGGCTATCCGGACATTTCCGGTAATCGGTATTACTGATTACAAATTCTGCAGATTTTATATCCATAATTTTGGAAGGCCAACCACTGTGGCTGGCCAGATATTAAGTAATTATTATTTTACGGTTCAAAGATAGCAAATACATTCCACCAAAAGTGATCAATCCGTTTATCATGAGCAATTCGTACCCCAACGCATAGTTAAACAAGTTTGTTGAAACCAAATTCAGCCCAAAACAAAGCAACGGAGAAGCAATGGCAATAAACGGCACCAGCCTGTCGCGCACCGGCCGTTTGGTAAACAGCCCGAAAGCAAACATGCCCAACAGTGGCCCGTAGGTGTACGACGCAATGGTGTAAATGGCATCGATAATACTTTTATTATTCAGTGCTTTAAAAACAAACATGATCACAACAAACAAAACAGACATCCCTACATGCGTCAGTTTGCGTTTGCGCTCAGCCTTTTTCGGTTCGTCCTGCTGAACGCCCAGTATATCTACCGAAAAAGAGGTGGTTAGCGATGCCAGCGCCGAGTCGGAACTGGCAAAGGTAGCCGCAATAATCCCTATCACAAACAGGAATGTAACAACCGGGCCCAGATATTGCGTGGCAAACAGAGGCAGAATATCGTCGGAAGCAGTGGGCAAAGCAATATTATTCTTTGTTGCAAGCATCAACAACATGGCCCCCAATGTAAGGAACAACAAATTCAATGGCACAAACGAAACGCCGTACCAGTACATGTTTTTCTGCGCATCGCGAAGGCTTTTGCAGGTCAGATTTTTTTGCATCATGTCCTGGTCAAGCCCCGTCATGACAATGGCAATGAAAATGCCACTAAAAAACTGTTTGAAGAAGTTTTGCTTCGAATGCCAGTCGTCAAACACAAAAATTCGCGAATGCGGATGATTGGCTATCGAACTAAAAAACTCCCCGAACCCGAAATCCAGCTGCTTCGACACCTGAATAACCAGCAAAACCAATGCTGAAATCAGACAGATAGTTTGCAGCGTATCCGTCCACACAATGGTTTTAATCCCACTCCGGTGCGTGTATAGCCAGATTAGAAACACAGCCACCGAAGCCGTAACAACGAATGGGACATGCCACGCGTCAAAGATCACATGCTGCAAAATAAGCGTGACCAGATACAACCTCACTCCCGAACCAATGGTGCGCGAAAGCAGAAAAAAAGAAGCACCCGTCTTATAGGAATACCTGCCAAAACGCTCTTCCAGATAAGTGTAAATGCTGGTCAGATTCATTTTGTAATACAACGGGAGCAGCACATTGGCAATAACAAGGTACCCAAAGAAAAAGCCGAGAACCGTTTGCATATAGGTAAAATCGACATTCCGAACCATGCCCGGAACAGACACAAAACTCACTCCCGAAATGGACGAACCCACCATCCCGATAGCCACCACCCACCAGGGCGATTTTTTATTGCCCAGAAAAAAAGCGTCGTTATCCGTGCTTTTCTGCCCTACCAGCCAGGAAATAAGCACCAGAAACGAGAAATAAACTGCTATAATCAAGAGGATGAAAAATCCGGACATAAAAAACGATGTAATGATGTGTCCCGAAAACTTTCGGGAGTGACAATGAAATGATAAAAGAATTTTAAATCATCTGCCGACTGCATTTTATATGAATGCCTTATTGCCAGTAATTTTGCACAAAAATAGCTAAAATTGAGCGAAGACAAATGCATTGGACAAAAATAGTTTTACACCGTTTTTTTTTATATTTTTGCAAGTGTATTGAAAAACCGAACATGGCTCAACAACAATTTTCATCTTCCTTACTCGAAAACGCTGTCAACGAGTTTGCCAAACTACCGGGAATTGGTCGTAAGACGGCTCTGCGGCTGGTGTTGCATCTGCTCAAGCAATCGGAACACGAGGTGGAAGTATTCGGAAATTCGTTTATCCACTTACGCAAGGAAATTGTGTACTGCAAGGTATGCCATAACATTTCAGACACTGAAATCTGCCACCTTTGCAGTAACCCGTCGCGCGACCACGAAACGGTTTGCGTGGTGGAAAATATCAAAGACGTGATGTCGATAGAAAATACGCAGCAGTTCCGTGGATTATACCATGTGTTAGGCGGTATCATTTCGCCCATGGACGGTATTGGCCCTGGTGATCTGGAAATTGAAAGCCTCGTTCAGCGGGTGAAAGACGAAAACGTGAAAGAAGTGATTCTGGCGTTAAGCACTACCATGGAAGGCGACACCACTAACTTCTACATTTTCCGCAAACTGACACCTTTGAATATTAAAATTACAACTATTGCCCGTGGAATTGCTATTGGCGACGAACTGGAATATGCCGACGAAGTAACCCTTGGACGCTCCATTTTAAACCGTGTAGAATTTACGAACTCATTTAAATAAAACAAAAACCAAATAAAGCAATGAGAAACATTGAAAGAATTGTCAGACAAATCAATCAAATTTATTACCTTGTATATACAGGTACCATTTTATCTACAATTATTGGCTACTATCTCACCATGGATCGGGAAAATACAACCGACATAAAGAGCAATTTCAGCATTACATTATCGTCATTGATAATTCTTTATATCATGATTTCGATACCAGCGGCACTGGCTCTTTTTCATCGCAGCCTGAAAAAATGGAAGCAAATCGAAGATCCGTTCCTGAAAGGAAAAAAATACATTGGCGGAGCTCAGTTGCGTTTACTCGTTGTGGGTTTAGGATTGATATTCAGTGTTATCGGACATTTTATCCTGTACGTAAACACAAGCAACATGTCAATGATATTTTGCGCAGGAATAGCGGCGATAGCTTTGTTTTTCTGCAAACCATCGGTAAATAAGGTAGCCAACGAGCTGGATATTGAAGAAGAAGACTAATCTACCCGAACCATTGCTTCATTTTTAAATTTCAGTTTATATGATTATCGCTGTAGATTTCGACGGAACAATTGTTACACACGAATATCCTAAAATAGGAAAGGAAATTCCGTTTGCCATAGATACGCTTAAGCGCTTACAGGCCGATCCCGACCACTTAATTGTGTTGTGGACAGTTCGCGAAGGCGCCTTGCTGGAAGAAGCTGTGGAGTTTTGTCGAAGCAGAGGCCTCGAGTTTTATGCGGTCAACAACAACTATCCGGAGGAATCTGCCAAATACCCTGAGCCCCGAAAACTGAAAGCCGATGTGTTTATCGACGACCGCAATTTGGGTGGCCTGCCCGACTGGGGAATTATCTACCGCATGATTATAGCTAAAAAACACCTCGAACCCATTTCATACGAAATTGAACAGGAATACAAACTCCCGAAAAAAAAAGGTTTTTTAAAGTCTATCTTTGGCTAAACAAAACAACATTACGCGGGAATAATTTAAACTTTCATGTAAAAAGAACTTGCTGGAAAACGAAACCATACGACTCAGGGCTGTAGAGCCGGAAGATCTGAACCGGCTGTATGCGTGGGAAAACAATCCGCAACTGTGGATGGTGGGCAACACGCGCAATCCCTACTCACGCTATGTGCTGAAGCAATACATTCTTGAGTCACACAAAGACATTTACGAAACCCACCAACTGCGGTTAATGATGGTTAGTTGCCAAACAGGCGAAACCGTTGGCACTGTCGATTTATTTGACTTTGATATCCACAACAGCCGCATCGCATTGGGATTATATGTAGATGCAGCCTTTCAGGGAAATGGCTATGCTAAAGCTGCTTTAAAGTTAGTTGAAGATTATGTTTTCAACTTCCTTCAGCTCAACCAACTCTATTGCCACATTTCTGAAGCAAACACTGCCAGCCGTCTGATGTTCGAGAAAGAAAACTACGAAACCTGCGGAGTGCTTAAAAACTGGATCAAAACAACCAATGGCTTTGAAAATATCATTGTTTTTCAGAGATTCAGATAAAAAACAATAAATTCGGTAGTGAATCCGGAAATACAGCATGAAATCATTCTTAAAAAAAGCCATATCAAAATCAACAGATCTGTTCGGAATTGAACTGCTCATTGCCTTATCAAACCGACATCTATTACTGCCATTCTATCACACTATATCCGACAGAGATCTGGCTCACATAAAACATCTATATCCGATACAATCAACTAGTCGCTTTCAAAAAGATTTGAATTTTTTGCTGAAAAATTTCAAACCAGTTTCCTATGCTCATTTGCTAAAAAACACTACTCCCGGGAACAAAATAAGCGGGAATTGCTTCTTTTTATCGTTCGATGATGGTTTGCGGGAATTTTACGAGGTTGTTGCTCCTATTTTACTAGACCGGGGCATTCCGGCAACCTGCTTTGTAAACAGTGCTTTTATCGACAACAAAGACATGTTTTACCGCCTGAAGGCAAGCGTTTTAATTGAAAAAATAAATCACAGAATGCTTTCAGCAGGACAAGAGAAAAAGCTTGTGGATATCTTCAAACAATATCAATTAACCTACAATTCAGCTACAGATTTATTGAAAATAACTTACCAGAACAAAGAAATTCTGGATAACATTGCCCCGTTTGTCGAAGTCAGCTTCACAGATTATTTATCTGAACAGCAACCATATCTGACCACCAATCAAATAAAAGAACTGATCCAGAATGGATTTTCCTTTGGGTCTCATTCGGTATCTCACCCATATTACAATTTTTTAACCGAAGACAATCAGGTACAGGAAACCTTGGATTGTTTAAATTATTTAATTCTGAATTTCAATATTAAAGAACGTTTATTCTCATTCCCATATACTGATTCCGGAGTTACAAAAAGTTTTTTTAGTCGAGTCGATCAGGATGTTGAATTATCCTTTGGCACTGCCAGCTTAAAACAAGACATCATACCTACAAATTTTCAAAGAACTCCCATGGAAGTATCTGGTTTTGAATCAGCTGAAAACATTATCAAGTCAGAATATCTTTATTACATATTAAAACGGCTAGCCGGCAAACACATAATCAACAGAACGTAATGCAAATTGAGTCTTACAATCGCGCCCAACTGCAAGAGTTTATAGAATCTGGTTTTTTCAAAAGCCTGGATAAAATTCCCATCAGCTATCATCGTGCCCTATCTCATATAAATAACCCTGATTGCTCGGACGATGATATTCTTTTATGGGCTGCGTACGAGGCTGGGTCTTTAGCAGGTTATGCAGGCGTTTTACCCGGTATTTTTATGCAGAACGAAACTCCTGTAAAAATTTATTGGTTGAGTTGTTTTTGGGTTGATGAGTGCTACAGACATCAGAGCCTGGCTTCATCGCTCTTTTTTCCGTTAGTAAAACGATATAAAGACCAGTTATTTATTTCTAATTTTGTTCACGCATTAGAAAAAACATATCAGGGACTTGGCATTTTTCAACCTACGATATTTAAAGGTGGATTCAGGTTTTATTTACGCTTTAATTCGGCAGATATTGCAGCAAGCCGGTATCCCGAAAATCTTTTGCTACAGTCTGTATGTAAAGTCGTCGATCGGTTGTTAAATTTCCTGTTATCGGCAAAAACTCGGTTTTACTGTAAAAGCAAACCTGAATTTCAAATTATTGAAAGTACTGAGTTCGATAATGAATTCCAGGCATTTATAACTAAATCCCAACCAGAAAATGACTATATTGAAAGAACAGCAAAACACCTTGATTGGATCATAAAGTACCCCTGGGTCATTGAAGCTGAACCCGATAAAGAGAGTAAACGATACTTTTTTTCATCGAAATCAATTCAATTTGAATATTGCTCATTAAAAATTTATAAGGAAGAAAAGTTGCTGGGTTATGCATTGCTAAAAATCAGAGACAAAGCACTTACAGTATCTTATCTTTGGGCTACCGATGAAACTATAAAAGATTTGGCAGGCTACATTTTAGACAAAGCCTGTATGGAAAAAATTAAAACCGTAATGACCTTCGACATCAGGTTGGCTACAGAAATAAAAAAGCACAGAAAAAAAATTATTTTTTCGAAAGCGTTCAAACGTCCATATATTATAACAAAAAAAATAAGTATTGAATCAACTTCATTTCAGGAGGGCGATGGCGATTCTGTTTTCACATAAAAAGGTTTATGAAACGGATATGAATGCACAAGATCATCAATTTGTTGAGATTTAAACATAATAGTTTCATGTAACCATTAGAAACAATTACTCACACATGAAAAAGCTTGCGATATTAAGTAACACCAACATGGATCCGTTGAGAAATCATCTGCAACGGTTCGGATTCCCGGACTTATATTTTGCAGGTTATAATCAATGGCAATCCGACCTCTTAAATCCGGAATCCGGATTAAGCATATTTGCACCGGATAATATTTTTATTCATCTGTATGCTGAGGAGTTTAACTCAGAAATTTCCGATCTTTTTGACAGTATCGAATTCTACTCCAATAGAAACCCCGGAGTGAATTTTATTGTTTCAGATTTTTCTTACCCTCCTTATTCTGTCCAAACCTATATCAGCCGGGCAAATAAGCGTGAATTGGAACTTAATCAGGCATTATATGCCTTTGCAGAAAAGAACAGCAATCTGTTTATACTCAACTTCAACCGGCTAATAAGTTTACATGGTTACAACACCCTTTTCGACGATAAGTTCTGGTACTTGGGACGCATAATTCATTCATCCAAAGGGTTTGCTATTTTAGCTACGGAGCTTAATAACATATTCAATTGCCTGTTGGGTAAAACCAAAAAAGTGCTCATCCTTGATTTAGATAATACACTTTGGGGTGGAGTCGTTGGCGAATTGGGCTGGCAAAACATCCAACTTTCGCAAGAGGGTGTCGGCCGGATTTATCTTGATTTCCAGAAAAAAATCAAACAATTACAACAAACCGGCGTGCTGCTGGCCATTTGTTCTAAAAACAATGAAAATGACATCCGGGAGGTTTTTGAAAATAACAAAAACATGATTTTGACCCTGGAGGACTTTACCTGCCACGAAATAAACTGGAACAATAAGTTCGAAAACATAACCCGGATAGCAGACTCATTGAGCTTAGGAACTGACTCCATGGTATTTATCGACGACAATCCTGTTGAAAGAGATCTCGTTGCCCAAAGCCTTCCCGCAGTCATTGTTGCCGACTTCCCCAAAGACATTTCCACCTTAAACAAATGGTTTGTTACGGAGGTTGTTTATCCTTATTTCAGCAAAAGGAAATTAACCATTGAAGATACAAATAAAACAGACCAGTATAAACGTAATTTCAACCGGGAAGTAATAAAAAAGCAACTTGATTATACTCAATTTATCAAGGAACTGAATATCCGGTTAACTATTTTTGAACCTACAGCCGATTTCTATTTCAGAATGGCTCAGTTGACCCAAAAAACAAACCAATTCAATCTCACCGCAAAAAGATATTCGGATACAGAGATTAAATCAATGGCTGAAAATAAGGAATACAAGATATTTGGTTGTGAATATGAAGATAAATTCGGAAAAGAAGGAATAATCGGCTGTGCCATTATAAAAATTGAAAAAGACACTGCTATTATAGACTCGTTTCTATTAAGCTGCAGAGTATTAGGACGGCGGGTTGAATTTACTTTTCTGGATAACATTATTCAAACACTGAAAAAGCTGGAAATAAAGACAGTAAAAGCATTCTACACCGAAACTGATCGCAACAACCAGACTAAAGACTTTTACACTAAGTACGGGTTTAAGGCACTTGATGGCAACAAATTTACAATTAGCATATAGTTTTGTTAGCAAAACAAATAACTAAAAACTATCGACCGACAAATTTAAAAATCAGAATATGGACTTAGAACAAGAATTGAAAAATATTTTCTCTCAAACATTTAACATTGACAAGAAAAAAATATCTCTAAAAACACGTCAGGTGGATTTAGAGGAATGGGATAGCCTGGGGCAACTTCGTTTAATTATGGAAATCGAATCTGCTCTAAATGTTTCATTTTCGATGGATGAAGTAGCGACACTGGATTCTTTTGAAAAAATACTCTTTAATGTACAGGCAAAACTAAAAAGCTAAAGGTCTAATTTGTTTTTCAGAGATTCAGATAACAACCCTATACGCATAAACAAAAAGCAGCAATCCTTTTCAAGTGGATTGCTGCTTTTTTAATTTCCAAACGATCGTTTACGCAATATAAACTTCCATCAACGTAGCATTTCCATCGGGGATCAACGCCACCTCATCCAGACTGGCAGGAATCAGCACCGTATCGCCTGCCACAACCGGAGTTTTCTCGCCGTTGCTTTCTATCACCAGGTTTCCGTCAAGACACATATAGGCTACAAACGTATCCAATGAACCATAGTTACGGGTTACAGCTCCGTCGATACGCAATACATTGGTTGTAAAGTACTCGCATTCCACCAGCGGGGTGATCTCGTTTAATTTAGCATCATATACCGTTTTAGGATTCTTTGAAGCTGCAAAACTAATCACATCCAACGCTTGTTCAGTGTGCAATTCACGTTCGTTACCCTGATCGTCGGTACGCTTGTAATCGTAAATGCGGTAAGTAATATCACTGCTTTGCTGAATTTCAGCAACCACCACCCCTTTACCGATAGCATGCACCAGCCCGGCAGGAATAAAGAACACATCACCTTTACTTACAGGAACTTTCTGAAGCAGATCTTCCACTTGCCCGGCCTCCAATGCTGCCAGGTATTCTTCCTTTGTGCAATCTTTCGTAAAACCGATAATCAGTTCTGCTCCCGGATCTGCATCCACCACATACCACATTTCAGTTTTTCCATACGAGTTATGACGTTCAGCCGCCACCTCGTCGCCCGGATGTACCTGAATGGACAGGTTGTCGTTGGCATCGATCAGTTTAAAAAGCAAAGGGAATGACAATTCGTATTTTTCGTATATTTTATCGCCAACCAGTTCGCCCATATAGATTTCGATCAGTTCGGTCAGATTATTACCGGCCAGAAAACCATTGGTCACTACCGATTCGTCGCCTTCGTAACCAGACAGTTCCCAGCTTTCGCCCAGTTTATCGGTTTGAGCCGGTTTACCAAAGAGACTTTTCAACTTGCTTCCTCCCCAGATTTTATCTTTCAGAATCGGACTAAACTTCAACGGATAGAGTACATTATTCATTTGTATATATTTTTTATTGTTTGTAATTTAAAAACCCCGGCCCTTTTGTCGGTTGTAATAAAAACAAATGAACAATTAACATCACGGTCGTTCAGACGTTTATTAATTGTTCATTTTAAATTCAGGCGTTTGAAATAATTATTCTGATTTCACCCGTTTTGCCAGATTCTGCTCCCATGCCCATGCACTGCGAAGAGTTTCCTCAACCGTTTCAGTGGCTGTCCAGCCCAGTTCGTTGTTTGCGTAAGCAGGGTCGGCCCATACTTTTTCGATATCGCCTTCGCGACGGTCGACAACTTTGTACGGAACTTTTACATCATTCACTTTTTCAAAAGTATCAATGATTTCCAATACCGACAAGCCACGGCCTGTACCCAGGTTGAATGTTTCAACACGTGATTTGGTTTTTTCGTTCAACATGCGTTGTACGGCAATAACGTGTGCTTTTGCCAAATCCACCACGTGGATATAATCGCGGATACATGAACCATCAGGCGTATTATAATCGTTACCGAATACCGAAAGTTGCTTGCGCAACCCGATGGCAGTCTGCGTTACAAAAGGCAACAGGTTATTTGGAACACCAAGAGGCAACTCCCCTATCTCAGCCGAAGCATGTGCGCCAATCGGATTGAAATAACGAAGGATGATACTTTGGTAGCATGGATTGGCGTGAATAGTATCACGAATAATCTCTTCACCAATTTGTTTCGTATTTCCGTAAGGCGACAAGGCCGCTTTAATCGGAGCACTTTCTGTTACTGGCAATACATCAGGTTGTCCGTATACCGTACATGAAGACGAAAATACAATGTTTTTCACCTTATGGATAGGCATTAACTGCAATAAATTAATCAGCGACACCAGGTTGTTACGATAATACAATAATGGTTTTTCAACCGATTCGCCCACTGCTTTGCTTGCAGCGAAGTGAATAATAGCTTCAATATCCTTGTATTTTTCGAACATGCGATCCATGCTCACATAATCCACGCAGTCAATATTCTCGAAAGCGGGCCGAATGCCGGTAATCTTCTCAATACCATTCAAAACATCGATATTTGAATTGGAGAGATTATCCACAATCACCACATCAAAACCTACATTTTGCAATTCAACAACCGTGTGCGAACCGATATAACCCGCCCCGCCGGTTACTAAAATTCTTGCCATATAACTATTTAATTATTATTTAAACAACTTTTCAGGATAAACACCCTTACGAACTAATTCATTGATTTTAAGCACTACCTGCGGACGATCTTCCACATAAGTTACACCAAACCATTTAGATGGAGTATCAAGCACTTTGCATGTAGCTTTACCGGCAACGATCAGGTCATTAACTACCAGAGGAATATAAAATTCCGATTTCAGTTTCTGACCGTTTTCTGCCAAAAATTGCTTGAAAGCCTGCTCTGAATAATCAAAATAATCCGGAGTAAAGCCCCACATGTTCATCGACACCGGTGTATTTGCACCGATAGCAACTTCTTCGCCGTTTTCGTCGAGATAGTTGATTGTTCCGCCTTTTTCCTCGATATGCGTACGTTCAACCACGTTTTGTAACAGCTGGTTTTCGTCAACCACACACACGCCACGGCTTACGGCACCACTCTCCGACAAGGTATTGCCCACGCGGTATCCTACCATGCAGTATTCGTTCTTTTTGCCTTCAACGCTACGCAGAAAATCGGCCAGAATGGCAAACGATTCCTGACCGTAGAAGTCATCGGCGTTGATCACTGCAAAAGGCTCACGAATAGCATCTTTGCCCATCAACACAGCATGGTTTGTTCCCCAGGGTTTTTCACGCTCCGGAGTGTAGGTACAACCCGCAGGAACACTGCTGATGTCCTGAAAAACGATGTCTGTGTCAATTAAATCTTTGAATTTGTTTATTACAACAGTTTTAAAATCTTCTTCGAAACTTTTACGGATTACGAAAACAATTTTACCGAAGCCGGCTTTAATTGCGTCATAAATCGAATAATCCATGATGGTTTCACCATTGGGTCCCAGGCCATCCAGCTGTTTCAAACCGCCATAACGACTACCCATTCCTGCTGCTAATACAAATAAAGTTGGTTTCATATTACATTTTTTAGATTTAGAGGCGCAAAGTTAACCAATACTTTTGAATTGCAGAAAAATAATCAGGCATTTTTAGGCGATATTCTGACATAAAACTTTAAAAAATGTGAACTGTACACTTTTAAGACAATTGTTGAAAATTCTGAAAAGAATAGCTTGGGAACGCTGATCAAAAATTCTATCTTTGCAAAACAACCTTTGCAATTATGACAAAAAAAAACATACGAAAAGCCGCCTGCATAACCATTTGTACTTCACTTGTAATCGGCCTTGCCTTATATACCGGAACCACACTCCTCAAAAAAATAAAAAAAGAAGCCCCTGTCTCCAAAACGTACACCCAATGTGACCCGGTGCATTTTGCCAGTGCATCCATTGAGCCAAGCGAAAGACTAAACGACACCAACGAGTTGCAACTGCTACACGCGCAAACAAACGGACTGAAACAACCTTTCAAAACAAACGATGAGTTTAATGCCGGCATCGGCAATCTGGTTCGCAAATCCGTATTGGTGCAGGTTACCGAAAACCGCTTTTACCAGCTCAAATCACTTTCCCACTCGCAGCCATACCTCATTCCTGAAGCCATTGACCTGCTGAATGAAATTGGATACCGGTTTCAAAAACGATTACAGGAAAAGAAATACAACAACTACCGTTTCAGAATCACCTCCCTGCTGCGTACAGAAGAGACACAAAACAGCCTGAGCCACCGCAACAGCAATGCCACCAAAAGCATCTCGTGTCACTTATACGGCACGACGGTGGATATTTCGTACAAAAACTTTTTCAACACCAAAACCGACAGCATAGAACCAAGCTACGAAGCAGTACAATCACTGACTCAGGTTTTGTTAGAAATGCGCCGGGAATGTAAATTGCTGGCCGTTCGCGAACGACATCAATCCTGTTTTCACATCACGGCAGTTGTGTGCAAACCGCTGACAATAAAGAAGTAGAACACAACTACGACTAATCCCATAAAATTTCAGACGATTTTTTTGATTTAAAATATCCACAATCTGATTTTTTGATTAACTTTGCATTCGATTTAAACAACGACTTAGTAGCTCAGCTGGTAGAGCAACAGACTCTTAATCTGTGGGTCGTGGGTTCGATCCCCACCTGAGTCACAAAAGCCGCTTACAATTACTTGTAAGCGGCTTTTGTTTTTTCTCCTCCGGCACTTTATCAAACTATCTCTGTTTTTTACATTCCTCTTCTTACCGGGCATGTTTTAACTGATCAGTATACTGCTTGCAGATAAAAAACATTCGGGAAATCCGGTTTTGCTAACACTATGAAACATATCTGCATGCAAATCAACACATACAATAAAAAACACCAAACAATAAAAAAAAATAAAAATTAGCTAAACAAACAGCATTGTTTTTATGTTTATTTTTATACATTTGCTAAAAAATTATAATTCAGGATTTAAACAATGCTTTTTAGCGTAATTCCAATTAACAAAATCTAAATAAACAATAATAACACTAACTTAAAAAAAAAAAGAAAATGAAAAAGAAAAATGGTTTGATTGCAGTCATCTTAAGCTCTGCAATAGTTTTGTCAGGATGTAGCTCAATGAGCAACGCTGTAAAAGGAGGTCTTATCGGCGGTGGCGCAGGTGCAGCCTTAGGTGCAGGCGTAGGTGTATTAATTGGCAAAGATGCTAAAAGTGCAGCTATCGGTGCAGGAATCGGAACAGCCGTAGGAGCTACAACCGGTGTACTCATTGGTAAAAAAATGGATAAAGCCGCTGCTGAAGCTGCTAAAATTGAAGGTGCCCGCGTAGATAGTATCAGAGATGCCAACAATCTGAAAGCCCTGAGAGTTACTTTCGATTCAGGAATCCTTTTCAAAACAGGCAAAAGCACACTGAACACCGCTTCAAAAGACGCATTGACTAAGTTTGCCAAAATCCTGAATGAAAACCCAACCATGGATATTTCTATCTTTGGACATACCGACAATCAGGGATCATTGGATTTAAACCAAAAACTTTCACAGGATCGCGCTCAGGCTGTAGCTGATTTCCTCAAATTGCAAAATGTAAACGCAACACAACTGAAAGACGTTGTGGGTAAAAACTTTGCCGAACCGGTTGCTGATAATGCAACTGCTGCCGGTAGAGCCGCTAACCGCCGCGTGGAAGTATACATGTACGCCAGTGCTAAAATGATTAACGACGCTAAGAACGAAGCCAAATAATCAAAACTCATTTGTAAACAAAAAGAGCATTCCCCACAAAGGAATGCTCTTTTTTTGTATCTACTCTTTGGAAATAACAGTATAGGTAATGGTCAGAATATAATGTAACGTGAGTTCTATATAAACAAATCAGGAATAAACTGATATTCAAGACTATTAATCAATGATAGTTTACCTGATTCCGTAGGAATCTTATGTTTATAGAAAATAATTACAAATCTTATTTTCGACTCCGTACGGAGTCGTATTATTCGACACCCGATATTTTCTATAAATATGTGAATCCGAATGGATTCAATCAATTAGCTTCTTTTTTTATATCGAACTCACGACAACGTAGTATTTTACAGAAAGAACAGAACGCTGATTTTCGCTGATAAAGCGGATATCCACTGATATCCATGAATTATAAACTATGAACTATAAACTAAACAATCACCCCACCTTCAACACTTTTCCGTTGCCGGCATTTTTGATTTCCTGCGGTGCGCCCGTGAATCCCACTTTGCCAAATTCAATGGCCATGCTCAGCACCATACTCACATTGTCGGTCAGGTATGGCAGAAACTCGTCACCCAATTCCACTTTAATTATCTGTTCAGGCAATACATTCTCCGCCGCCACCCATTCGCCCGTAACCGTTTGGCTTACTCCGTGTATATCGGCTACCAAAGGCTCATATTGCTTACCTTCCACATAAGATTGCAGGTCCGACACCGCACCCAGAGCCACCACCAACCGGAAATAAGGCAGATTTAGTACGTTCAGCACATCCACAGCGGTATTGATGCGCGGCACCCGCACCGTGGCACTCAGGGTTTCGCGATGAATTTCCCCTACTACTCCATTCCGCAACACGGTATTAAACGGATAGGTACGGTTGAAGTTAAACCCATCCAACGTGTGCCGGTACTTCGACAGGTAGATGCCCCGCTGCCCATTGATGCCTTCCGTATCGGTTTTTTGCAACTCCTTGGCAAAGGCGTTTAGTACAGGCGTCAGGTTATAATCGGCCACACGGTGCAGTCCGCCAAATGCATACCGGAGTATCGAGGCAAAGCGCGTGCATCCCTTCCACTCGTTCTGTTGCAACCGAAACCCCTCGAACTTAGCCGACGATTTTATTTTCTCTTTCGATGCGCCGCCCTTGGTGCGGGCAATGACTTTATCACTCCCCTTGCGCGTATAAAAACTGATATTGCTAATACTGCCCGTCATGGTGATAGGCCCTTTTACGATTGCCATAAATTACTGTTTGTAATGGTGACCCCTAACCCCTAAAGGGGAACAAGAGATATGTTATCAGAATTAATACTAACTCAAAGTTCCCCTGTAGGGGTTAGGGGTTCTTTCTATTCTCCTTTTATTCTCCTTATACCTGCAAAGATATGTATTTTTTATATAAACTAAAAACAACGCATATATAAAGCTAATCTTTTTAAAGTAAGGTTTATATAAGCGTTACTTAAGGTTTAGATAAGGCTTATGTAAGGTTTAGATATAAGTTTAGATAAAATCTGAGCTATATCTGACATAAAGGATTGCAGAAACAAGGTAGTAAAAGTAAATCCTGACAAACACGTTCAATTTCAACTGAATGAGTTTACTGTTATTCTGAATAAAGCCCGACAGTTTGCGGCTGCAACACTCCCCACTGGATGCACCCGGTGTTTATGGGGTTTTAACCGAAAGTGACAATTTAACAAGCATTATACATGTTATATCTCTTTGAATAATTGCAGTTTAATTTATAAATCCAAGAGAATAGAACGCCGATTTAGCGGATTTGTACATAATAATTGTATTGTAGATTGATAGTCGGATTTTATCCCGTCCCGATAGACGTCGGGGTCAGGTCTGATTTCAGGTCCATGTCCTTATCGTCTCACCAAAGGTTAGATAAAATCCGTATCAAATCAGCTAATTCAGCGTTTATCCTCGTTCTATTCTTAAAAAAGGCAAACTTATATAGTGTCTAATTTAGCACATCTTTATCATATCTTTTTCTTTTTTCCCTTCAAACTCTGCATTAACTGAATTATTTTTGCATTCTCAGTTTATCCGAACACAAAAACCGACTGAAAAGTAGCTTGTCTTTTTGTCCTTTGAAAAAAAAGACTGAAACTATAGCTTTGGAATCAATAAGGAGAAAACCGGCAAAACGATTTATATTTTAGGATGACAGATCGCGTCAAGCGAAATTATCTGCATGATAAAAAACGGAAACATAGAAACCAATGATTGGATTCGGCTCGAATTAGAAATGATGCGAGCCCAAAACAAACGCATCATGGAGCAAAACGATGAAATTATTCGTTTGCTTCGTGCCGGTCATTCTATGCCTCCTGCTACCGAAAAAATATATACCCCCGAAGAAGTAACAGCCCTTTTGAAAATATCCCGCCGTACCCTGCTCACCTACCGGCAAACGGGCAAAATCAATTTTAAAAAGGAAGGACAATCCGTCCGTTTCCTGCAATCGCACATCGATGATTTTATGAGAAATGAAGGGAAGGGGAATTAGGGAGAAACATGCCCAAAATCATTCCAAGGCTGTTTTAATCATATTCATTATCAAAACAAAAACACACAAGCCTTACAGAACATTTTAGGAAACTTTAAAAAGTTTAAGTAAAACGCACGATTTTTAAGAGAGATTTAGTAGATTTGCATTTCTTATAATTTTAATAAAAACGACAAAACAAACGATTAGAATTTTAAAATAAAATTTTTAGTATGAAGCTTGGGCAATCACTATGGACTCGTGAAGAATTAATTTTAGCTATTAATCTTTTATTGTAAGTTGCCGTTTGGTAAAATGCATAAAACGAATGCAGCTATTATCGAATTGGCTGAGTTGATTGGGCGAACACCTTCGTCGGTGGCTTTGAAGCTGGGTAACTTTGCGAGTTTCGACCCGACTCTAAAAGCTCGTGGAATAAAAGGCGCCACCAATGCCAGTAAATTGGACAAAGCCATTTGGGATGAGTTCTACAATAATTGGGATGAAGCTTTGCTGCAAAGTGAAGAAATGCTTGCTCAAAAGCAACATACTACCATTGAAAAGATCAACGAAATAGATTTTGAGCAACTTCCAAAAGATGGCAAAGAAAAAGAACGGCTGATTAAAACAAGGGTAAATCAATCGCTTTTCCGAAAGATTGTTTTAGCCACCTATAACAATAAGTGCTGCATTACTGGCTTGGCGCAGTCAGAACTACTAATAGCCAGTCATATTGTACCTTGGAGTAAAAACGAATCTATCCGACTAAGCCCAATGAATGGGCTTTGCTTAAATGCTCTCCATGATAAAGCTTTTGATACTGGATTAATAGCTATTCGTCCAGATGATTACACGATTATCCTTTCTGATAAGCTAAAACAAAAGAAACTGATAAGTCCCGCTCTCGAAAGTAACTTTATAGCTTACGAGAAGCAATCAATTATTTTACCTGACAAGTTCTTACCTGAACCGGAGTATTTGGATTATCATTATCAGCATATTTTCCAGAAATAAAACTAAAAAATCACTTCTTAGTTGCTTGTAAATCATTGTAAATCGATTTTCGAAATAAGTCGCCGGACAACTTTAATGAGGATGAAACTGCTGGAAAAGTATCTTTCTGTGTACATATCCATTTATGACCTCACTACAAAGGTGATGTACAAAACCAAGAGGTGGTGTGAGAGGAGTAATACCAGGGTAGCAAGGATTTTGTAAAATTGATATTTTAAGCAATTTTTTAGAATATTGGGATGACATGAATAATATATTGAAATTCAATTTATATGGCTTGGAAACGTATTAAATTTTATTCTGTACATGATTTAGCTGGATATAATAATCTAGAGAAAGCTCTATTATTGATTAATGATTTTAGCGAACAGAATACATATACAATCAATGATATTATAGAGTTTTATCAAATTAAACTCTATTTTGATCATAAAATACCTATAGCAACTTGGACAACTGATGATATCGAAAGATACAAAGCAGTAGTAAAACGTATGTGGATAGCCATTGTGAGATATTTCCAAACAATAAATAATGAAAATCTGATTGAAATATTTCAAAGCCTTGAATGTTGGACAATTCAGGATTCATTTTGGCAATTATTTTCAACCCATAAAACATACAAACGAATAAGCAATAATTCTTTTAATTCACTTATAACGGGAACAAAAGTTGATTATCGATCAATTCTACAACAAGAAACGCTAGTAGATTATTACAAAGAAGAAATTCGACAGTTATTACTTCAACATCCAAAATCAGCAGAACTCATATTAGCTGAATATGTTGAAGAACAGAAACATTATGCTAAAAGATTATATTTCCCCAAATGCTTAACCATAAAAGAACGGGAAGACATTCTTTTGCAATATCTTGATTCGCCACACCCCAACTTAAATTTTGTCACTCTAATTTTAAACACCAGGAAACAAGACAACCTTCATGTTTCTGTGAAGACAAAAAGAAAAGCGAAAGAAGTTGAGAAACGTTTAAAAGAAGAAATGGCCGACAACGCCTATATGATAGATGCAGGAGTTGACGTTTCCTTTAGCAACATTCAAGATAAACCACTAATATCTAAAAGTGAAAATAATATTGATAGCTATTCATATAGTAGAGGTTATATATTTAAATATGATCATCCGTGCTATTATTTAAATATTATTGCTGATTTATTTGAGTACTTTGACGAGCAATGTTGTATTAATTTAATAAGCAAGCCTTCAGAACTCAATTTTTTAGAATCCACATCAATAAGTTCAAAGTACGAATATAAAACAGGCCTAATATTTCTTAGAAAAGATCAATTGTCATTGTTGCAGATTGTATTATATGAACATGAATTACAACAATACAAAAATACAAGTTTAGAAAATGTAATTCAGTACTACATTACAGAGTACATTCAATCAAAATACAATATCACAGGATTTAGATTTGCAATACCTTCAAAAGAATCAAGTTATTTAGAGAAAATCAGAATGTTATTGCCTGAACTTGATTATTTTCTAAGGCAGTTCAAGATCTTATGCGAGGAAAGAGAGATTGACCACGAATTACTGGAAATGAATTCAGAATTATTTGGGCTATCTCAAATTCCAAGTTTAATTCAAAATAAATACGTGTATCGAAATCAAGATAAATTATCAAGACAGATAAATCTCCTTTTTTCCGATCAATCAATATTATGTCATTTTGATTCACTTGGTAAAAGAGAATACAATTGCTTCTTTGATATAATTATAAACGAAACAATAAATTACAACGAACTCTATAATTTTCAAAAAGAACAAATCGATTTCTTGATAGAGAATGATTTATTGACAAAATATCAAAATGGCAATATAGGAATTATCAATAAGAACAATTTATTTATATTAGAACAGCTCCATATTCATGGTGTACTCAACTATTGGCATTACGACGAAAAATGTCGAGAAATTATAGATCAATATATAAAGGAAGATATTCTATATATTGAAGACACACTTTTCAACAAATTCGAGTGCGATTATTTCAACTACTATATGAACATGAAACAATTTACAAATGGGATGGATTTGAGAAACAGATTCTCACATGGGACAAACCCTATATCTGAAAATGAAATTCGTTATTCGTATTTTATTCTTATGAGAATAATTGTTCTCATGATACTCAAAGTAGATGATGATTTACTATTAAACTCAAAAATAAACAAGTAACTCAACTAAATTTGATTTACCGCTTCAGGACTAATGAGTCCAACGAAAAACAGCGGTTAAATGAGATTTTGAAAGGGTTTTCGCATTAATAAACACAGCAATATTTTATTTAATTTTGTATTTTTGTGGACTCTGTAGACCGTTTCGACCAGCATAGTATTTTTTTCAGGTCGATCTTGTCAACCAAGTCAACCACCATAAAAAAGACAGCTATGGAAAATCAGTTCAGAGAAGATGGATTTATCCCCAAGCATGGCGGATATGAAAATCTGATTACTTTCCAGAAAGCGGATATTATCTTTCACGGAACCAAGTTCTTTTGCAATAAATTTATCAGCAAGTTTGATCGTACCTTCGACCAAATGGTACAAGCTGCCCGTTCCGGTAAAATGAATATTCTGGAAGGCAGCGAAGCTTCTGCCACTTCCAAGGAAACTGAAATAAAGCTGACCAATGTAGCCAAAGCATCATTAAAGGAGCTTCGGGAAGATTATATGGATTATATCCGATCAAACAAACTAACATATTGGGATAAAACTCACCCCTATTATCAAGCACTTACACAAAAGCATCTTGTTCCAAATCCCACTTACGAGTTATATCAGAAAGGAATAGAAAGCGACAATCCGGAAGTAGCCGCCAACGTATTATACAGCCTGACCAATATCACCATTTACATGCTCAACCAACAACTCAAACGCCTGGAGACGGATTTTCTAAACGAAGGCGGATTGCGGGAGCGCATGACTAAAGCCAGAATAGATTTTAGAAACATGAAAAAATAGCCAACAAAAAGAAATTCTTTTGATAACAAGCCCCTGAAAATATACGTTTTCAGTGGCTTGTTTTTTCCGCGTCCTTAATATTACGGTGCGCTGCACCTTATTCTTATGATTGCCGGAATCATCTACAAATAGTCCGGTGCTCTGCACCTTAAAATGCACATTACCTAAATTTACCTACAGATAGGACGGTACGCTGTACCTTAATGTTGATTAGTCGGGCGCGGCTTAAAGCATTGGCAAGTCGGGGCGCGACTTAAAGTCGCACTCTGACTAACCAGCCAGCCAACCCGCTACCCCAAAACCCAACTATTTTATTGGCTCGGTGCGCTGCACCTTGTTGTGTGGGACTAATCAAAATGCGACAAATAGTCCGGTGCTCTGCACCTTAGAACCAATTCATCACCACAGCATTTTTGACACAGTTTATTGAACAGACCCTTATCATCTCATTACCATATCATCACATTACCATATTATCACATCACCACATCATCACATCAACCCATCACCACATCACCACATCATCTCATCATCTCATCACCATATCATCACATCACCATATCACCATATCAACCCATCATCACATCAGCCCATCACTCCGACTAACCAATCCAAAAAAACATTAAAAGCATAGTTATCAAAAGTTATATCTTCAGGTAAAGTTTGGGCAATGCTGCGCAACCTTGCGCAAGCGTGCGCAAATGCCTTCGTTTGCCGTGTTTTGCATTATTTTACCTGTTGTGTGACAGCAAAATAGCCTCTATCTTTGCGTAGTCAGCAAGAAGAAATGGGCCCATTATTCGATTGACAAAGATTTTTAGTATTCATTTTAAAAGAAAAAAATTTGAAAAAAATGGCAATCAGCCAGAATCCATTGACAGGAAAAATGTCCGGTACGGTGGGTAACTTTGTTACTTCGTCATTGGGTTCGCAAAACATCGTACGAGCGAAAGCGTTCACGACGCGGGACGCTAAAACCGAAGCGCAGCTAAAACAGCGGGACGGTTTTAAAATGATCGCGGATTTGTACTCCACGTTGGGTGGCATCCCTGATGAGGGATTTGCCCAAAGGTCTGAAAACACTTCAGCTTATGCAGCCTTTATGGCCAAAAACCTGAGTGAAGCTATTGACAAGAGCGGTGATGCGGCCGTGCTTGATTACACGAAACTTCAACTGTCGGACGGTAGCCTGCAACTGCCAACCGTAAAAGAAGCTACCCTGACAGGTGCGGGCATCACGCTGAGGTATCAGCCTAAAATCAAGATGCTGAGCAACTACCCTACCGACGAATTGGTGGCAGTATTGCTGCTCAAATCGGGCGAAGCCTGGTTGGAGCGGCAGCTACGCGGCGAAGGTGCCGAAGTTGTGATCACCATTGAAGCAAGCGGCATTACTGCGGAAGATATACAAGGCGTGTACCTGTTTGCCAAACGTGCCGATGGCAGCAAAGCTTCTAAAACGGCCTACATTTCAATTCGTTGAAAGTAGCGGCAAGAGATAATCAACGATTATTCCGTTGCCGCCCCAACACTCCCTGCAGGATTGAAAAGATCCGCAGGGAGTTTTTTATAGCCGTAAAAAGCGCACCTTAAAAGAATCGACATTACTATCAATTTAAACAACAAAAGCCACATATAAAAACAAACAAAAACATTTACACTAAAAAACATATCATTTTGTTATTATATTCGATTTTTTCGAAATGAGCAATCGACCTCCGGATAATATTGCAATTATTGACCTAATTTTGTATGCTCAAAGATAGTATAACGACAATAAAACAGCTATAAAATGAAATTTACCAAAATGCACGGAACCGGCAACGACTATATCTACGTCAATGGTTTTGAAGAGCAAATTGAAAACCCGGTAGAATTTGCCATCCAATACAGCGACCGCCACAAAGGCATCGGGTCCGATGGGCTGGTACTGATTCTGCCCTCCGACAGCTGCGACTTCCGTATGCGCATGTTCAATGCCGACGGTTCGGAATCGGAAATGTGCGGAAACGCATCGCGCTGCATCGGGAAGTTTGTTTATGACAAAGGCCTGACCAGCAAAACTGAAGTTACACTGGAAACACTGGCTGGTGTAAAAGTACTGAAACTGTTTATCGGTGCAGACAACAAAGTGGAAACGGTAACCGTGGATATGGGCGAGCCTATCCTGGAAGGCGCCAAAATACCAACCACATTCGACCAGCCCAATGTAATTGACGTACCCGTAAAATTCAACGACGGGATACAATATAATATTACAGCTGTATCAATGGGTAATCCGCACGCGGTCATTTTCACTACCGGTGTGGCAGAACTCGATTTACCTAAAATAGGCCCTGTAATTGAGAATGCAACTATTTTTCCACGTCGCACCAACACGGAATTCATTGAAGTAATTTCAGAAAACTATGTAAAAATGCGTGTTTGGGAACGTGGTTCGGGAGAAACCATGGCCTGCGGAACGGGCGCCTGCGCCTCAGTTGTAGCCGGTGTACTGAACGGGCTGACAGCACGGAAAACCACCGTGGAACTTCTGGGCGGCGAACTGACTATTGAATGGAAAGAAAGCGACAACCACGTATACCTGACAGGCAGTGCAACCACTGTTTTTGAAGGAGAAGTGTAAACCACCCCTACCCCCTAAAGGGGAACAAAATTAGCTTCGTCTTCTATTTTTCAATTAAAATATAAACTATTAAACCCTTTTAGAGGTTTGAGGTTATCAATACAAATAATAACTACTCTTATTCCCCTTTGGGGCTAGGGGCATCTATAAACTAAATTATGGCACAGATTAACGAGAATTTTATAAAAATCCCTGCTACCTATCTATTTTCTGAAATTGCAAAACGTGTAGCACAGCACAAAGAAGAAAACCCAACCGCTCCGATTATCCGTATGGGCATTGGCGATGTGAGCCTTCCCCTACCCGATGCATCGGTTGACGCTATGGTAAAGGCGGCCAACGAACAACGCAGTGCAGCTACTTTCAGAGGCTATGGCCCCGAACAGGGCTACGCGTTTCTTCGCGATGCCATCGTGCTGAACGACTTTACCGACAGAGGCATTAATATTGAAGCCGATGAGATTTTTGTAAGCGATGGTGCCAAAAGCGACACCGGTAACATTGGCGATATCTTTGACATCAGCAACCGCGTAGCGATTACCGACCCAAGCTACCCTGTATATGTAGACACCAACGCGATGGGTGGTCGTGCCGGCGAACCAAACGAGAACAACAAATGGAGCAACCTGGTATACCTGCCCTGCAATGCAGAAAACAAATTCGTACCACAATTCCCGAAAGAAAAAGTGGATTTGATTTACCTGTGCTACCCGAACAACCCAACCGGAACTACCCTGACCAAAGACCAGCTTGCCGCCTGGGTTAAGTACGCCAAAGAAAACAAATCAATCATTCTTTTTGATGCTGCTTACGAAGCATTTATCACCGAAGACGATGTTCCACACAGCATTTACGAGATAGAAGGTGCCAAAGACGTGGCTATCGAATTCCGCAGTTTCTCGAAAACAGCAGGATTTACCGGAACACGTTGCGGATACACCGTAGTACCAAAACAACTGATGGGTTACTCCGAAAACGGCGAGCCTGTATCATTGAACAAACTGTGGAACCGTCGCCAATGCACCAAATTCAACGGTACATCTTATATTGTACAACGTGCAGCCGAAGCAACCTACAGCCCGGAAGGAAAAGCACAGGTAAAAGCCCTACTTGATTTCTACAAAGAAAATGCGCGCATTATCCGCGATGGGTTGGAAAAAGCGGGCTATACCATTTTCGGAGGTAAAAATGCTCCTTACGTATGGGCTAAAGCTCCGGAAGGCATGGGAAGCTGGGAATACTTCGATTACCTGCTGAAAGAAAAAAATATCGTAACCACTCCGGGAGCCGGATTTGGTGCCAGCGGCGAAGGCTATGTACGTTTCTCAGCCTTCGGTAGTCGCGAAAACACCATAGAAGCCATGAAACGACTGGAAAAATAAAAAACCGGGACATTGGGTATGTTGGCAGAAACGATTTAACCATTATTCAACCGACCTGTTTATTTTTTATTATTTTTGCAGGCTATTTCTTCACGAAATAGCCTGCTTGCATTTAAGCCCCCTGGCACAAGAACAAAAGTTTTTTTTAAACATCCCGGCAAGCAGAGTTGAAAACCATAGTTTAATGTGAGTTCAACAAGAGTGACAATTACAATAGAACGAAATTATACTGCATTTGAAAAGTCAAGGTGGCTTCTCAATTTTTAAATTTATACCATATAATATGCACGAAACTTTCAACATCCCTTTATGGACTTCCATTCCGTTTGTCGTAATGCTTCTGGCCATTGCTACCGGGCCGCTTATTGACGGGAAATGGTGGGAAGAAAACAAAAACAAGCTGCTCATTTCAGTTCTTCTGAGCATTCCGGTTGTGATATATATGATAATAAACGGGCTTTCTGCGACTTTGAGCCACACCATCCTGTACGATTATGTCCCGTTCATGATTCTCCTGGGATCGCTATTTATTATCACCGGAGGCATTCATCTTTCGGGTGATATAAAGGCAAAGCCACTGAACAACACCCTGTTTCTGGGAATAGGCTATCTGCTGGCCTCCGTCATGGGAACCACCGGAGCAGCTATGCTACTGATACGCCCGCTGATTGCCACCAACTCCGAACGCCGCTACACAACCCACACCATATTATTTTTTATTGCAGCGGTAGCTAACTGTGGCGGGTTACTGACTCCGCTGGGAGACCCTCCGTTGTTTATACTTTACCTTCGTGGCGCAGAATTCTTCTGGTTCTTAAACCTGTTTCCCGAATGGCTTTTTGTGGGAACATTGTTACTGACCATTTATTTCTTTGCCGACCTGTATTATTACAAAAAGGAAAGCTGGGAAGACATTGCCGAAGATTATATCCAAATAAAACCCATCCGGATTACCGGCACCATCAACTTCCTGTTCCTTGCAGGGGTGGTTGTAGCTGTAGCGTTTATAAACAAAGGCAACATACCCCTAATGGGCGAAGCGGATGCACCTGTGTGGTTGAAATACCTGCGCGAGATCGTGCTGGTAATACTGGCTGCCATGTCGATGTATTACACCAAAAAAGAAGTCCGCAAGAGCAACAACTTCTCCTGGGCTCCCATTATCGAGGTAGCTTATCTGTTTCTGGGCATATTTATAACCATGGCGCCGGCACTGGTTTGGCTGGCTTATAATGCAGCCCATTTCGGAGTAACCAAGCCCTGGCATTTCCTGTATTCATCAGGATTGCTCAGTTCCTTTCTGGACAACACCCCTACCGCAGTGGCATTCTACGATCTGGCACGCGGACTGGTTACAAGCGGGGCAACACCGGACGCACTTGAGGGAGCAACATATATGGCTGGCGTACCGGAAATAATACTCAGGGCCATTTGCGTGGGAGCCGTATTTTTCGGAGCTATGACCTACATTGGCAACGGCCCTAACTTTATGGTCAAATCCATTGCAGAAGAAAGCGGAATAAAAATGCCGGGATTCTTCAGCTATATGTTGAAATTCTCGCTGATTATACTCCTGCCTGTATATATACTGACGCAACTTATTTTTATTTAACCTTCCCAAACACGCCCAAAACCGGAGACCCCCTGAAGCTACTAATTGCTTCAGGGGGTCTCCCGCATCTATAGCTTCACCCACACACCTACAGAAAAACATTCGGGCCTGACGCACCCAACACACAGCAGCCAAATATCAAAACGCAAGTATTCCAGCCTGATTTATGTCATTTAGTCAAAATGCCTGCTTCCGGCAACTCAATCGAAATAAATTTACCTGTACGCAACACTTATTTTCCCGAAAATAATGACAAAAAGCACCTCCGTAGAGCAAAATACCATACAAATGTCGCTTTTGCACCACATACATTATCATAATCACACATTCATTCAGTTTCATTTACAAAACATAAGGCTACTAAATTCAAACACAAAATATCATATCGAAATAATATGCACACAAATAAGAACATATTGTAACCAAACAAACATTTTTTACGACACATTGACAAACCACAAATATATTTTTCAACATTTTGGTAGTTTTTATTGCCAAAAAGCGACATTATGATTATTTTTGCAACGTATTACAAACATAATGACACACATTATTTCAAAAACAATACATTTTGCTCAAACAAAACAGCATTTTTGATTCCACCGAACAAAAAACTAAACAACATTACAAACAATAAAAATTCAAGGTATGAAGAAGATTAAAGTTTTAGCAATCTGCGCGATTGCAGTGTTATCAGTTACAAGTGTAAAAGCACAATTTGCGGCAGGCGCCGATGTAGTAAGCTCGTATGTATGGCGTGGCTTCCCTCAGGAAGGAACCAAGGGAACACCCAATATCCAGCCTTTCGTTTCGTTTACCACCGGAAAGTTCACTGTCGGATCATGGGCTTCGGGCAGTTTCCTCGGAAATGTAAAAGAAGTAGATCTTTATGCAACTTACGCTTTCACCAGCCAACTCGCTCTTACAGTAACCGATTACAACTGGTCATTTGCAAGTCCTAAAGGTTATTTCGACTACACGGCTACCACCGACCACATTTACGAAGCAACTTTGGCTTACACAGGAACCGAGAAACTTCCACTCAGCGCTTCAGTAAACACCATGTTTGCCGGAGCCGACAAAAATGCCGATGGCAAACAGGCCCTTTCAACCTATATTGAACTTGGATACCAACTTACTCCCAACGCCAAAGTATTTGCAGGAGGATTGGTAAGCTCAGGAAGCGGATATGCAGGCGCTGCCACCGGAATCACCAACGTAGGTTTTAAAGTGAGCAAATCAATTGAAATTACCGACAAATTCAGCCTGCCAGTTTATGGTATCGTCGGAGCCAACCCATCAGTAGGAAATGCATTCTTCGTAGCAGGAATCACTCTGTAACATAAAACTAACAAACACAAGCATATAGTATTAATCATTTCAAATTCAACGAAAATGAAAAAAATTGAAGCAATTATTCGTAAATCGAAATTCGAAGATGTAAAACAGGCTCTATACGATGCCGGCATCGAATGGTTCTCTTATTGGGACATAACAGGCTTGGGTAAATCGACAGAAGAGCAGGTTGTTAGAGGTCAGGTATTCAAATCGGGCTACATACAACGCAGAATGGTATCAATCGTAGTAAGAGATATCAATCTTGAAAAAACAGTAAATGCCATTATCAGCGCGGCATACACCGGCGAACAAGGCGATGGAAAGATTTTCGTATCAGACATCGAACAAACCTACCGTATCCGCACCGGCGAAACAGGTCCTGAAGCACTATACAACAAAGAATAGTCAGCACACAGCAGACCCTATCAAATTTAATTCAAGATATTTACATAAAGCATAAAATAAAATGAAAAAATATATTCTATCTCTAACAGCATTATTGGCGCTATTCAGCCCGGCATTGTCAGCCCAAACAGCTACTCCGGCGGTACCACATGTAGATTCAGGTGACACAGCATGGATGGTGGTAGCCACCGCATTCGTATTATTAATGTCAATCCCCGGCCTGGCGCTGTTCTACGGCGGCTTGGTTCGTCGCAAAAACGTTCTGAACGTATTTATGCAGGTATTTATTCTGGTAGCTGTTATCAGCATCGAGTGGGTAATTATCGGATACAGCAACGCCTTTGGCACAAACTCTATTGAAGCATTAAAACCATTTATCGGCGGATTCGACTGGGCATTTTTGAACAACATAGGTATCAGCGATTTAAGCCCCTACTTCATTTCTCACTCGCAACTTGCGGCAGATGGAAGCTCGGTAGGTACCATTCCTCATCTTGTATTCATTATGTTCCAGGGAATGTTTGCCGTAATCACACCTGCTTTGATTATCGGTGCATTCGCCGAACGCATTAACTTCAAAGGATTCCTCGTGTTTTCACTACTTTGGGCAGTATTAATCTACAACCCGATCGCACACTGGGTATGGTCTGGCGACGGCTGGTTGTTCAAACTTGGAGCACTCGACTTTGCAGGTGGTACCGTAGTTCACATCAACGCGGGTATAGCAGCCATTGTAACCGCTATAATGCTTGGCAAACGCCGCGACTATAAAGGACACGCCATACCGGCTCACAACATTACTTATGTAGTAATCGGCGCAGGCTTACTGTGGGTAGGCTGGTTCGGATTCAACGCAGGTAGCGGACTGGCAGCTGACGGCCTTTCAGGAAACGCCCTTATGGTTACAAACCTGGCAGCAGCCACAGCAGCGCTTACATGGGCATTGCTCGACTGGTTCCTTGACAAACGTCCAACCGTGGTAGGTATCAGCACCGGAGCCGTAGCAGGTTTGGTAGCAATCACCCCGGCAGCAGGTTTTGTAGGTGTAACAGGCGCTTTAATAATTGGCGTGGCAGTATCGCTGGTATGTTTTGCCATGGTAGCCTTTGTGAAACCCAGACTTGGATACGATGATTCGTTAGACGCATTTGGAGTACACGGTATCGGTGGTATTTTAGGAGCAATCCTGACAGGGGTTTTAGCAACTCCGGCCATTCAATCAGCCTATAGCGGTGCCGCATACGGAAACTTCCACCAACTTTGGGTACAGCTCATAGCAATCGGTGCAACAATCGTTTACTCGGGAATAGGCACATTCATACTATTCAAAATCACCGAGAAAGTTATCGGGGTACGCGCTACCGACAAACAGGAAGCAGTTGGTCTGGACGAATCACAACACGGTGAAACAGCCTACACTAACTTTGACTAAAAACAGAAAAGACTACCGCTGGAGAAACCCGGCGGTAGCTTTTAAACGGCTACAAAGTGTCAAATTTTATTTCGCAAAACACGATAGCGAATACATCCAATCGTGTGTTTTTTAGTTTTATTGTTTCAGGCAGGCCACCTCGTGATGAAATGGCCTGTCTATTTTCCCTTTTTTACACATGAAACAAAGCTTAACACACTGGATACAAAACACTAAATAAAGCCAAAAGCAATCAATAATCCTGACAATTACAGTATCTTTGCATGCTCCTGAAACAATAAAAAGTGAACCCCCACCCGAAGCATAGCGCAAAATATGTAATTTTCATATTAAAACAAAATACAGTATTTTAGTTTCAATATATAATAAATCAATGCAAAATGCTTATAAAATAAAACTGAGGTTCAAAATCTTTGAGAAAGAAATCGAATTTCCACACAAAAACTATCATTTTTATTATTTTTGCAGTGATTTTATATCATTCCGTTAGATTTGAATCAATATTCCAAAAAAATTAATAAAGTATAACCCTCAAAAAATATAATTATGTCATCATTGAGATTTAATGCAGTAGAAGAGGCTTTTAAGAAAAAAGCACTTGAAGTTTCAGCTCCTTCGCAGTTCACTTCCGACTATTACGGAAAATTCGTTTTCAACACTGCCGCAATGGGCAAATACCTGTCGAAAGACACTTTGAAAGCGTTGCAAAATGTAATCAACAAAGGCGCAACCCTTGATATCGCCCTGGCAAATCAAATTGCTTCGGGAATGAAACTTTGGGCTACTGAATTAGGTGCTACACACTACACACACTGGTTCCAGCCACTAACTGACGGAACTGCCGAAAAACACGATTCATTTATCGACTACCCAGCTGGTCCGGGCGAAACAATCATTGAAGATTTCTCAGGAAAACTTCTTGTACAACAAGAACCAGATGCATCTTCATTCCCTAACGGAGGTATCCGCAGCACATTCGAAGCACGCGGTTATACAGCATGGGATCCATCTTCTCCTGCTTTCGTAGTAGACGATACTTTGGTTATCCCTACTATTTTCTTCTCATATACAGGCGAATCACTTGACTTGAAAGCTCCGCTTAAAAAAGCGTTGGCAGCTGTAAATGATGCAGCAGTAGCTGTATGTCAAATGTTCGACCCTAGCGTAAAAAAAGTAAGTGCTTTCCTTGGCTGGGAGCAGGAATACTTCCTGATTGACGAAGGTTTGTACGCAACCCGTCCTGACCTGGTATTGACAGGCCGCACATTGATGGGACATGAATCAGCTAAAAACCAACAGTTGGAAGATCACTATTTCGGTGCTATCCCAAGCCGTGTAGCTGCTTACATGAAAGATCTTGAATTCGAAGGATACAAATACGGTATTCCATTGAAAACCCGCCACAACGAGGTAGCTCCTAACCAATTCGAGCTGGCTCCTATCTACGGCGAATGCAACCTGGCAGTTGACCAAAACTTATTGGTTATGTCAATCATGAAAAAAGTAGCCCGTCGTCACGGATTCCGTCTGTTGTTGCACGAAAAACCATTTGCAGGTGTAAACGGTTCAGGTAAGCACAACAACTGGTCATTGGGTACTGACACCGGCGTGGTTCTTTACGCTCCGGGAAAAACAGCCGAAGAAAACCTTCAGTTCATTACATTCATTGTAACAACGCTGATGGCTGTTCACAAACACAATGCATTGCTGAAAGCTTCAATCATGACTGCTCAAAACGCTCACCGTTTGGGTGCTAACGAAGCTCCTCCTGCGATTGTATCTGCATTCCTTGGAACTCAGTTGACAGCTGTTCTTGACAAACTGGAAAACAGCACAAGCGAAGAAGCTATCATCCTTGATGAGAAAAAGAAACTTCACCTGGGCATTCCTCATATCCCTGAAGTATTCCTTGACAATACAGACCGTAACCGTACTTCTCCATTTGCATTCACCGGAAACCGTTTTGAGTTCCGTGCTGTAGGTTCTTCAGCAAACTGTTCTTCTGCCATGACAGTATTGAACACTGCCGTTGCTGCTCAGTTGTTCGAATTCAAAGCTGAAGTTGATGCTAAAATGGCTGCTGGCGCAGGCAAAGAAAAAGCAATCTTCGATGTATTGAAATCATATATCAAAGCTTCTAAAGCAATCCGTTTCGATGGTAACGGTTATAGCGACGAGTGGAAAGCTGAAGCTGCAAAACGCGGTTTGGACTGCGAAACAAGCGCTCCAAAGATCGTTAAAGCTTACACTTCAGAATCAAGCGTTGAATTGTTCACTAAACTTGGCGTAATGTCGGAAGTGGAACTTGAATCACGCAACGAAGTGAAATGGGAAACTTATACAAAGAAAATCCAGATTGAAGCACGCGTATTGGGCGATTTGGCTATCAACCACATTATTCCGGTTGCAACACGCTACCAATCACTGTTGTTGGACAACGTTTTCAAGGTAAAAGCTGTATTTGCTGCTGATAAAGCAGAAAAAATTATTGCTAAAGACCTTGCTTTGATTGAAGAAATTGCTGAACGCACAGCTACAATCAAAGAAAACGTAGATGCAATGATTGAAGCCCGCAAAGCTGCTAACACAATTGAACACGAAGAAGAAAAAGCAAATACTTACCACGATGTAGTATTGCCATATTTCGACGTAATCCGTTACAACATTGACAAGCTTGAATTGATCGTTGATGACGAAATGTGGACTCTGCCTAAATACAGAGAATTGCTTTTCATTCGATAAGTGACAAAGGTTAACAACCATTTATATTTTTAAGAATAGTGGGAAAGCCTTTTGGGGGTTTCCCACTATTTTGCAACTAAACAATAGAACTAAATTTACAAAGTATAAACCGTAACCAGCTGTTTATAAGCGTATAAAAAAGACTAAAATAAAGACAATGACTAACCAATTTCTATCAGACGAATATGAGCAGCAATCGCTCTATTCACCCCAGAATGAGCACGATGCTTGTGGCGTTGGCTTGGTATTAAATCTTCACGGCGAAAAATCGCATGACATTGTTGCAAACGGACTTCAGGTTCTGGAAAACATGGTTCACCGTGGAGCAGAAAGTGCCGACAACAAAACCGGAGACGGTGCAGGAATTTTAGTACAAATTCCACACGAGTTTATATTACTTCAAGGTATCCCTGTTCCAGCCAAAGGCAAGTACGGAACCGGGCTTGTTTTTCTTCCCAAAGATGCAAAGAAGCAAGAGCTTTGCCTGAATGCTATCAAAGAGCATGTTGAAAAAGAAGGGTTAACCCTCCTTGCTATCCGCGACGTTCCGGTAAACAGCGATGTTCTTGGCGAAATCTCAGCATCAAATGAACCAGCCATCAAACAGCTTTTCGTAACCGGTTGCAACACGCAACAGGAACTCGAACTGAAATTATACGTCCTTCGTAAAAAGATCGAAATTGCCCTTCAAAAGTCGGCCATTGCCAAAGAACGCAGCTTCTACATTGTAAGTCTTTCTACCAAACAAATGATTTACAAAGGGATGTTGACTTCAGAGCAGGTGCGTACTTACTTCCCCGATTTGTCTGATAAAAACTTTACTTCAGGTATTGCTTTAGTTCACTCGCGTTTTAGTACAAACACATTCCCAACCTGGGATTTGGCACAGCCATTCCGTATGTTGGGGCACAACGGTGAGATCAACACCATCCGCGGTAACCGTCAATGGATGGAATCGCGTGAAAGCGTTTTGAAATCTGACCAGTTAGGAAATCTGAACGAATTATATCCGATTTGCCAACCCGGAATGAGCGATAGCGCCACGTTGGACAACACGCTTGAATTCCTGGTAATGTCCGGCAAAAGCTTGCCACACGCTATGGCTATGCTGGTTCCTGAAAGCTGGAACAAAAAGAATCCGATCTCTGACAACCTGAGAGCTTTCTACGAATACCACAGTACGTTCATGGAACCATGGGATGGTCCTGCCTGCTTGCTATTCTCTGATGGCCGTTATGCCGGCGGTATGCTCGACCGCAACGGTCTTCGTCCTGCACGTTATCTGGTTACTCACGATGACACCATGGTAATTGCGTCAGAAACAGGAACATTAGAATTCGATCCAGCTATTATCAAAGCAAAAGGCCGTTTGAAACCGGGTAAAATGTTGATGGTAGATACTGAATTGGGACAGATTTTCTATGATAACGAATTAAAAGAAGGCCTGGCAAAAGCATTCCCATACCGCGAATGGCTGAACAAAAACTGTATCAACTTGGACGACATTTCTTCCGGCCGTAGCATAAAAAATGATCTGCCTAACTATCAGACCATGCTTAACGCTTTCGGTTATTCGAAAGAAGATCTGGAACGGTTGATTCTTCCTATGGCCAACGATGGTTATGAGCCAACATCATCCATGGGTAACGACGTTGCCTTGTCAGTATTCTCTGACAAACCACAACGCTTGTTCAACTATTTCCGCCAACAGTTCGCACAGGTAACCAACCCGCCAATCGACCCGATTCGTGAAGAATTGGTTATGTCACTGACCGGTTACATTGGTTCGGTAAACCAAAACCTGTTGGAACCAGCCAACGAAATTTGTAAAATGGTAAAACTGAAGAGTCCGGTACTGACCAACTCTCAGTTCGACATATTGATGAACCTGAACTACAAAGGGTTCTACACCATATCACTTCCTATGCTTTTCGACCCTAAATCAGGAGCAGCCGGCCTTGAAAAAGCCATTCAGGAACTTTGCCTGTCAGTAGAAAAAGCAGTGGATGATGGTAAAAACTATATTGTATTGAGTGACCGTGGCGTAGATGCAAACCACGCACCTATACCTTCGTTGCTGGCTGTTTCTGCCGTTCACCTGTATTTGGTTCAGAAACGCAAACGTATGCAAATCGATATCGTGGTAGAATCAGCAGAACCACGTGAAGTAATGCACTTCGCCCTGTTGTTTGGTTTCGGAGCCAATGCCGTTAACCCATACATGGTATTTGCGATTATCAACGACAGCATCAAAGCCGGCGAAATCCAAATGGACATGGAAACAGCTAAAAAACACTACATCAAAGCTGTAAACAAAGGTCTGTTGAAAGTATTGTCGAAAATGGGTAACTCTACTTTGCGCAGCTACCGTGGAGCACACATTTTTGAGGCAATTGGTATTTCGTCTAAATTATTGGAAAAATACTTTACCGGAGTTACCTCTGCTATCCAGGGTATTGATATTGAAGACGTTGCTACTGAAGTACTGAAACCTCACTTCGATGCTTTCTTCCCTGCAGAAGGAGCTGATACCGAGCACCTGAAAAACCTCGGACACTATGCATACCGTCGCGAAGGTGAGCAACATGCGTGGAATCCGGAAACAATTGCGCGTCTGCAAATAGCCTCTAAAACAAACGACTATCAGAAATACAAAGAATACGTTCAGTCTGTCGACGAAAAAGCAACACCAATCTTTATTCGCGACCTGATGGACTATAAACGTAATCCGATCAGCATCGATGAAGTAGAACCAATCGAAAACATCACCAAACGTTTCGTAACTGGTGCAATGTCTTACGGCTCAATCAGCCGCGAAGCTCACGAAGCAATGGCAATGGCCATGAACATTCTGGGTGGACGAAGCAACACCGGTGAAGGTGGTGAAGATCCTGAACGTTACAAAAAACGTGAAGATGGCCTGAGCACCCGTAGTGCTATCAAACAGGTTGCTTCGGGTCGTTTCGGTGTTACTGCCGAATATCTGGTAAATGCTGACGAAATTCAGATTAAAATTGCACAGGGAGCAAAACCGGGTGAAGGCGGACAGCTTCCCGGCCATAAAGTAGATAAAATCATTGCAAAAACCCGTCACTCTATTCCGGGGATTTCGTTGATTTCTCCTCCACCCCACCACGATATCTATTCTATCGAGGATTTGGCACAGCTGATCTACGATTTGAAAAATATCAACCCAACCGCTGTTATCAGCGTGAAACTGGTTTCTGAAACAGGTGTTGGTACTATTGCTGCCGGTGTGGCAAAAGCCAAAGCTGACCTGATTTTGATCAGTGGTGCTGAAGGTGGAACCGGTGCAAGTCCGTCAAGTTCTATCAAACATGCCGGTCTTCCAATGGAAATCGGTTTGGCAGAGACACAACAAACACTGGTATTGAACAACTTGCGCGGTCAGATTAAACTTCAGGCTGATGGTCAGTTGAAAACAGGTCGCGACATTATCATTTCAGCCTTGTTGGGTGCCGAAGAATATGGTTTTGCAACCAGTGCCCTGTTGATTCTGGGTTGCGTTATGATGCGTAAATGTCACTTAAATACCTGTCCGGTTGGTGTAGCTACACAGGATGAAGTATTGCGTAAGCATTTTACCGGAAAACATGAATATCTGGTTAATTTCTTCCGTTTCATTGCCGAAGACGTTCGTGAGCACCTGGCTCAAATGGGCTTCCGCAGCCTGGACGAAATTATCGGACATGCCGAGTTACTTGAACGCAAAAAAGTGGAAGGTCCAGCAAAAATTGATAAAGTGGATCTGACAAAAATCATGTTTGTTCCAACAAATGGCAAAAATGCATTGCGTCACGTAAAAGACCAGGATCACAAATTAGAAAACGTACTGGATCGCGAATTGATCAAAAAATCGCTTCCTGCACTTGATTTGTGTATGCCTGTTCAGATTAAATCAAAAATTAAAAATACCGACCGTACTGTTGGAGCAATGCTTTCGGGCGAAATTGCGAAACGTTACGGACAAGCCGGATTGCCGGAAGATACAATCAAAGCTTACTTCGAAGGTTCAGCAGGCCAGAGTTTCGGTGCATTTATCAGCAAAGGTATGTACTTCGAACTGAACGGTGAAGCAAACGATTACGTAGGTAAAGGTTTGTCGGGAGGTAAAATTGTAGTAAAAGCGCCAAAAGAAAGCACTTTCAAACCAGACGAAAACATCATTGCAGGTAACACGATCCTGTACGGTGCTACTTCGGGTGAAGTGTATATCAATGGTGTGGTTGGTGAGCGTTTCTGCGTTCGTAACTCGGGAGCCATTGCAGTTGTTGAAGGTGCAGGCGACCACTGTTGTGAATATATGACCGGTGGACGCACTGTTGTTCTTGGACAAACAGGACGTAACTTCGCTGCCGGTATGAGTGGTGGTGTGGCTTATGTGCTGGACGAAAAAGGCGATTTCGACTTCTTCTGTAACATGGAAATGGTTGAACTTTCTCTTATCGAAGACAGCATGGACAGCAAGGAGGTTCAGGGATTAATTGCCAACCACCTGAAATATACAGGTAGTGCACGTGCAAAAGAAATCCTTGACAACTGGAGTTTTTATGTTGACAAATTCAAGAAAATCGTTCCGATTGAATACAAAAAAGTATTGCAGGAAGAAAAAATGGAAGCTATCAACAAGAAAATTGCTCAGGTTGAGCGCGATTATTAATAACTTTTCCAACTTTTCCAAAGTTTAAAACTTTGGAAAAGTTACTAACAATAAAACATCATGGGAAATCCAAGAGCATTTATAACCATACCCCGCAAAGATGCAGGCTACCGCCCTGTAAACGAACGCATTTACGACTTTGGGGAAGTTGAACAGACATTAAATCGTGAAGACCGCAAATTGCAGGCTTCGCGTTGTATGGATTGCGGTATTCCGTTTTGCCACTGGGCTTGCCCACTCGGCAACAAAATGCCTGAGTGGCAGGACTTGATCTACAAAGGTCGTTGGAAAGAAGGTATCGAAAACCTTCACGAAACAAATAATTTTCCGGATTTTACAGGCCGTATTTGCCCTGCACCATGCGAAAAATCATGTGTATTGGCATTGCACGAAGCCCCTGTAACTATTCGCGAAAACGAAGCAGCTGTAACTGAAGTAGGTTTTATCGAAGGTTTGATCAAAGCACAACCTCCTAAAACACGTACCGGTAAGAAAGTTGCCGTAATTGGTTCGGGACCTGCAGGATTGGCAGCAGCACAACAATTGAACCGCAAAGGTCATAATGTAACTATTTTTGAAAAAGACAATGCCCTCGGAGGATTGCTTCGCTACGGTATTCCAAACTTCAAACTGAACAAAAACATTATTGATCGCCGTTTGGCTCAATTGCTGGAAGAAGGCATTGAGTTCAAACCAAATACAGAAGTTGGAAAAGACATTACCGGTTCTGAAATCATGAAGAATTATGATGCAGTATGTTTGGCAATTGGTGCCGGTCACCCACGCAACATCACTCCGGAAGGCCGTGATTTGAAAGGTATCCACTTCGCGATGGAATTCCTGAGCCAGCAAAACCAACTTATCATGGGCGAAGAAGTAGCTGCCGAGGCTATTATCAATGCCAAAGACAAACACGTATTGGTAATTGGTGGTGGCGATACCGGTTCTGACTGTGTTGGAACATCAATCCGTCAGGGTGCTGTAAAAGTAACTCAAATTGAGATCCTGCCGCAGCCTCCTGTTGGTAAAAACCCGGAAACACCCTGGCCTTACTATCCAAACATCCTGAAAACATCAAGTTCGCATCAGGAAGGTTGTATTCGTAAGTGGAGCTTAAACACGAACAAGTTTATCGGCCAAAATGGTCAGGTAACGGAAGTGGAAGTGGAAGAAGTAGAATGGACCAAAGACGAAAGCGGACGCTGGAACATGAAACCAACCGGAAAAACTGACATTATTAAAGCCGATTTGGTTTTCCTTGCCCTTGGTTTCGTTCATCCGGTTCACGAAGGCTTATTAACTGAGCTTGGCGTTGAGTTTGACGGACGTGGTAACGTAGCAACAGACAAAGCCAGCCAAAGCACCGTAAAAAAGGTATTTGCTACCGGCGATGCTGCTATCGGAGCCAGTTTGGTTGTGCGTGCAATAGCTTTGGGACGTAAAGTAGCTGAAGATATTCACAAATCACTTTGATCAATAGAGGTTTTATAACGTAAATGTATATCTTTTCAGATAAAGAAAATATCAAAATGATATTCAAATACTATAAAACTGCTCATAAATTATAAAATATAACAAATTTGCTGTCAGGTTATGTGCAAAGGCAAGTATTTACTTATCTTTGCATGTAACTTGTAACTCATAACAAAAAGTACTATGTGTGGAATTGTATGTGCATTTGATATAAAACAGCAGGCTCAGGCACTGAGACCTCAGGTATTGAGAATGTCAAAACGTATACGGCATCGTGGGCCGGACTGGTCGGGAGTATATTCCGATGACAAAGCTATTTTGGCACACGAACGCTTATCGATTGTTGACCCGGAATCAGGCAAACAACCGTTATTCAGTAAAGATGGAAAACTTGTGCTGGCCGTAAACGGTGAAATTTACAACCATCAGGAAATTCGCAAGCAATTTGAAGGCAAATATGAATTCCTTACAAAATCGGACTGCGAAGTAATCCTTGCGCTATATCGCGAAAAAGGACCAAACTTCATGGAAGATCTGAACGGAATTTTTGCTTTCGCACTTTACGATATCGAAAAAGGGATTTACATGATTGGTCGCGATCATATTGGTATTATTCCATTATATCACGGCTGGGATGCAGAAGGAACCTATTATGTTGGTTCTGAGCTGAAAGCCCTGGAAGGCTATTGCACTAAAATCGAAGAATTTATGCCAGGCCAGTATTTGTACAGTCCGGATGGGAAAGCAACCCAATGGTATGTACGCGACTGGATGAACTATGATGCTGTGAAAGACAACGAATCAAGCATCGATGAATTGCGTAAAGCTTTGGAAGCTGCTGTAGAACGCCAGTTGATGGCCGATGTACCCTACGGCGTATTATTATCCGGAGGTTTGGATTCATCAATTATTTCAGCTGTTGCTAAAAAATTTGCAGCCAAACGTATTGAATCTGGTAACAAAGAGGATGCCTGGTGGCCACAACTCCACTCATTTGCTGTTGGATTGGAAGGCTCGCCCGACCTGGCTGCAGCTCGCCTGGTGGCTGACCATATCGGCACTATTCACCACGAAATCCACTTCACCGTACAAGAAGGATTGGATGCCGTTCGCGACGTGATCTATCACGTAGAAACATACGACGTTACCACCATCCGGGCAAGTACCCCTATGTACCTGTTGTCGCGTGTTATCAAATCGATGGGCGTAAAAATGGTACTTTCGGGTGAAGGTGCTGATGAAATTTTTGGCGGTTACCTGTATTTCCACAAAGCACCGAATGCTGAGGAATTCCACAAAGAAACTGTTCGTAAACTGGACAAACTGCATCTTTACGACTGCTTGCGTGCCAACAAATCATTGGCTTCGTGGGGTGTTGAAGGCCGCGTTCCGTTCCTCGACAAAGAGTTTATGGATGTGGCTATGCGCCTGAATCCAAAAGACAAAATGGCTGGCAGCAACGGAAAAATGGAAAAATGGATCCTGCGTAAGGCATTCGAAGACTATTTACCGGAAAGTGTAACCTGGCGCCAGAAAGAACAGTTCTCGGATGGAGTTGGATACAACTGGATTGACACCTTGCGAGCTATGACTTCGGAATTAGTTTCGGATGAGCAAATGGCTAAGGTAAACGAGACTTATCCGATTAATCCTCCGATGAACAAGGAAGAGTATTATTACCGGACTATTTTCACCGACTTCTTCCCTTCTGATGCTGCGTCGCAATGCGTGCCTTCAGTACCATCGGTAGCATGTAGCACGCCTATTGCTCTGGAATGGGATGAAGCATTCAAGAATCTGAATGATCCTTCAGGTCGTTCGGTAAGCAGCGTACACGAACAGGGGTATAACAAATAATTTAATCCAATCTGTTATTGAATGGGGTTCCTTAAAACGGGAACCCCATTTTTTTTGTGCCATTAGAAAAATTGTATCCATCTAAAATAAGTCTGATAAATATGCCAAAAATTATCGTTAATGTTGATAACAGATATTTTGAAAAGTATTGTTTTTTTAGAACATATTCGTTAGCTTTGAGCACCAAACTATGAATTTTGAACGAAAAGTGTGAGTTCAGACATTATACTACACCTTAATGTGGTATAATTTACAGTATTTTTAAACTTTAATTAGAATAAGTACATTTAAGTGAATTTTAAAAGATTCAATGTGCAAATTACTTGAATTTTTAAGATTTATTATTATTTCTAACCTACCTTATTTTTTATTTCACTAAACCTAGATTATTTTCTTTTATCTAATTTGATTACAATACCATTTTTATATAAAATGATATTATAACCTGTTATTTTTATCATCATTGATAGAGCTGGATCAACTTTGATTATGTATTGAGAAAATACACTTTTGCTAACTAACAAGAAGCCCGACGTGAAAAAAATTTTACTCCTCATATTTACACTTAGTTTATTTCACAGCTTTGTGAAAGCTCAGGTTAATATTAACACACCTAATATTGACTTTTCTTCCGGAAATTTCAACAATTGGAATATATTTACCGGAAGTTACACTTTCAACCCTATTGACAAAAACTTTTACTACAAATGGACTCCGATAGACGGAAGTTCGACACAACAAGATAAAGATAGAATACGATTAATACCAGCTGGTTCAAACATGGATCCAATTGTTGCCTGCGATTTACCAATGACTCCATTGGGGTTAAGAGTTGCTCGGATAGGTGTACCTTTGGCATGTGAAAAGCAAAATACTAATAATGAATCAGCAGCCGAATTAATGACATACAAATTTGTAGCCACAAAAAATACGACTTTACTTACATTTAGACTTGCCGCCGTAATGAAAGCCCCTGATCTAAATCATGATGGGCCAGATCAACGACCAACATTTGAAGTTGATATAAGAGTTGTTGATAAAAACGGAATGGTATCACTTATAGATTGTGGGAATTACACAACTTCTGCCGTCAAAAACAGCATCCAACTTCAAAAGAACAAAACTAGGGCTGCCTGCGGCCTTACTGCAGTTCCAGTTGTTGATAAGAATAACAATCCATTATACCCAGAGGATTGGGTATACCAACCATGGAAAACTTATAACGTTAATCTATCAAACCATATAGGCGACACGGTTATCGTTAGTGTTATTAACCATGACTGCCTAGTTGGAACACAACCGAATATTAAAGGAGGGGGACACGAAGCCTATGGCTATTTTCAGGCTGAAACAAAAAAAATTGAATTAGAAGCATTTAGCTGTACTGATTCCGTTGCCCGAATAAAAGCACCGGAGGGATTTATAACCTATAAATGGACTCGTTCAGATAATATACCCATTTCATCTACTTCCAGTGAAATCAGTGTTGAGAAAGCATTGAATATTAACGGAATAGAATACACCTGCGAAATGATTAATGACAACAGCATGTGCGGTTCAATCAGCGCTTCCACCATTGTCAAGCAGGTACAAATAAACCCTTCATTTTCGTCTGTTACAACTGATGCCGGAAAAATTGAATTTACGGATAATAGCACAGCTAGCGGAGACAGCATTGTCGGACATTATTGGGATTTTGGAGATGGGAAAGCAGGCTCAATAGAAACTAACCCAATTCATCAATACACAGAGTATAAAACATTTGAGGTAAAATTGAGAGTAACTACCAAAAATGGTTGTAACAAAACTTTCAGTCAACTCGTCACACCAACCAGAAATTTAACTGTCGATCTTGTTCCAACTGATACTAACTTATACAACGGTCAAACAAAAAATTATAAGGCCATCAACATGAGTATTGCCGGGCTGGTTCAAGGTACGGAATATTACCTGGTTTACATAAACCAAAACGATACTACAAAAAAAAGTTTTTCAGCTCCATCCGCAGTAGGTAGTTATATAGTAAGATTCGAACTCAGTCCACTTGTTGCCTATAAGTATAAAATGGACTCTGTACCATTCAAGAGATTCACGATTACACCTGCTCCATTGACCGTTTACGTAAACAATCTCACTAAAACCTATGGTGAAAAAATTACTCTGCAAACAGGAGGATTTACACAGAGCATGAATCCTTTATACGCCGGCGATGTACTAACTGGGCTGGTTCTTTCGTGCAATGGAATATCAGATACAGCCTCAGTTGGCACCGACTCCATTAGTCCTACCAAAGCAATCGGGCTTGGTTTGGAAAATTACGATATTACTTTTGTAAAAGGAACGCTTACTGTAAAACCTAAATTATTAGACATTGCTGCAATCGATAATTCCAAAACTTATGGTGAGCAGATTAACCCAACAGGTAAAGAATTTTATATAAGCCCAGGCAGTTTAGTTGGGAAAGATACAGTTACAGCGGTTTCTTTGCAATGCAGCGGTTTCGATAAGCTGGCTACGGTTGGAACTTCTCAGATTGTACCTTCTGCCGCAGTCGGGTCCCGGTTATCTAATTATACCATCAGCTACAAGCCTGCAACCATGTTGGTTAAAAAGAAAAAGATTACAGTCACAGCTAAAATGTTAACTAAAGTATACGGGACACCCTACACCTTTACCGGAAAAGAATACGATACGGATTTGACTCAATTTGTTGGCAGCGATTCTATTTCACTTGTAAAATTTAATTCAACGGCTACTCCGTTGAGGGCTATAGTAGGAAATCATAACATATCCTTTAATAAGGATAGTGTTTCAGGGTATCGTATTGACAACTATGAGATTAACCCTGTCAATAGTACATTTGAGGTAAAGCTTATGCCTGTTAGGATTATAGCCAATGACAAAACCAAAGAATACAGCGATTTACTGGCTCTTTCAGGCAGCGAATTTACAACCGACAAGCCATTAATTAGTGGAGATACTATTTTATTTGTTTCACTCAAAAGTGAAGGTTGTATCCAAACTGCATCTACTGGTAAATATGCCATCCAGGCATCAATGCCCTTCGGTGTTGGCATATCAAATTATGATTTTAGTTATATAGATGGAACATTGAATGTTGTAAAGAAAAAGTTAGCTGCTTCCATAACTCCACCGGACAACCTGAGCTATAATGCCAAAAACAAGGCATTTACAGCAACAATAAAAGAGTTTAAAACAAGAATAGATATAACCAATCTGTTGCTAAATGATGATTATTGGATCCGTTATACAAACAAATCAGACTCTACTACTCAGGCTTATAACAGCAATATAGCACCTTCTGAAGCCGGGAATTACACAGCCACATTTGAACTGATCAACTCCTCGTTATTAAAGTACGAGTTGGATTCAACCGTAACCCAGGATTTCACCATCACAAAAACTCCATTGACTATTACCATCGACGACCAGGTAAAAACCTACGGTGATAATATGAATTTAAATGTACTCAAATATGCATTTAAAACGGATATGAAGCCACTTTGGGGCAACGACTGGATTGATCAATTGATAGTAAAATGTGATGGTCTTAGCGATACAGCTTCGGTAGGCAATCATGAAATAAAGGCTGACTCCGCTAGAGGTGGGGGGCTGAAAAACTATAGAATCACATTTAACAATGGAAATCTGGTAGTTAAACCCAAGGCTTTATTGGTTAAAGCTTTAGATGTAACTAAAGTTTATGGAGAAACTATAATTCCAACGGGAAAGGAATTTTATGTAGATGCTAATTCGTTGGTAGGTAATGATACTGTTTTATCTGTTAACTTACAAAGCGATGGTTATATTGCCAGTAGCGCTGTGGGTGCATATCACATAAAAGTTTTGAATGTTTCAGGACGTCGATTGAATAATTATTTGATTAGTAGTGTCCCTGACGCAACGCTTCAGGTACTTCAAAAGAAAATTACTGTTACAGTAGTTCCACCACCACCCAAGATATATGGAACTGAATATGTTTTCACAGGAAAAGAATTTTCGACTGATATTTCTCAGTTTGTTGGTAAGGATTCTATTTCTTCTATAGAATTCACTTCGAAAGGGACAGAAAAAACATCGGAAGTTAATGATTATGAAATTAAAATAGTAAAAATAACCGGTAATGGATTACAAAATTATGATATCCAAAAAGTATATAATCCATTTAAGGTAGATCCTATGCCCATTACCATCATTGCGAATAATAATACAAAAAAATATGGTGATTTGTTTACATTTAATGGAACTGAATTTACAACAAATAAACCGTTGGTAAATGGAGATTCAATTTTGTTCGTAGTGCTAAAGAGCGATGGTTGCACCGAAGCCGCACCCGTAAGAGAATATGAAATTTCTGCCTCAAAAGCTTATTGTAATGGGCTCAAGAATTACATTTTTTCATATCAGTCGGGGGCACTTTCAGTCGTAAAAAAAACACTCTCAGCAAAAATAAAACCACCATCAAATCTTGTTTATGATGGGCAATCTAAAGAATTTACTGCGACATTAAGTATAGACGGGCTTGAAAAAAATGAAGATTACTTCATTCGCTATACTAATAAAGCCGGAACATATGATAAATTCACAGCTCCTACCTCTGTGGGCGATTATACCGCTTCGTTTGAATTGAGCAGCCTGTCAGCACTGAAATATACCATAGATACGATGCCCAGCCTGCCATTCAGCATCACTAAAGCTCCGTTGACTATTACAGCTGACAATAGCAGAAAAAAATACGGAGATAAATTAAACTTGCTGAATGATGCTTTCAAGGTGGATCTGAAACCGCTATTTGGAGGTGATGCTATATTTGGAGTGTATTTTGACTGTAAAGGATTGGCCGATACTGCTTCTGTAAAGAGTTATCCGATTTCACCTGTAAAAGTGATTGGTTCGGGAGTTGAGAACTACGACATT
>CAYSTC010000011.1:48323-121430 GCA_964433885.1 uncultured Paludibacter sp.
TTATCCGATTTCACCTGTAAAAGTGATTGGTTCGGGAGTTGAGAACTACGACATTCGCTATATGGACGGGACACTAACTGTATCTCCCAAAGAACTAACTATAAGAGCTTTGGACAATACTAAAACATATGGAGATACAGCCTTAGCAAACCCTAAGAATTTCTATGTTGATCCGCACGAGCTGATTGGGAACGATGCAGTTACAAGTGTCGAACTTGCATCCGAAGGATTTACCAGCCTTGCTACCATTGGTTCATATCCAATTAAAGTTTCAAAGGCAATAGGATCAAGGCTGAAAAATTATTTGATTCAGTATGCTGATGGGAATCTTATAGTAACAAAAAAGAAGGTAAATATTGCAGCAAAACCTATTTCCAAAATTTACGGCAACGAATATGTGTTCAAAGGCGATGAATTTGAAGCCGATTTAAGTCAACTTGTAAAAGGAGATAAAATAACCGGCGTGAAACTGAATTCGCAGGGAGCACAAAAGAAAGCCTCAGTAGGAGACTACACTCTGTCGATTACAGATGTATCAGGTTACCGGCTCGAAAATTACGATATAAAAATGATGAACGGACTGCTTTTTGTGACTCCAAAGCCTATTGTCGTAATTGCTAAAGATATGGAAAAAGAATATGGCGATGTCCTTTCATTTGCCGGAAACGAATTTACAACAAACATTCCATTAATGAATAATGACACTATTTCCTTTGTATACCTTAGAAGTAGTGGAATTTATGAATCAGCAGCAATTGGGGAATATGACATAGTTCCTTCTCAGGTATTTGGTGCCGGAAGCTTAAATTATAGTATCAGCTATCAGAACGGGAAACTGAAAATTATAAATAAACACCTGCAGGTTATAGCTCAGAATGCTATGAAGGAATATGGCGAGAACGATCCTGAAAAAAAATTCAGTGTTTACGACAAGCGCGGCATTGAATACGTACCAACTATGTTTTCGGGTAATATAAGCCGTGATCCCGGCGAGAAAGTAGGCGAATATGCCATTACAAAAGGTACATTGTCTGTTGCGCAATCATATTCTTATACATTTACAAATGGGAAATTTACAATAAAAAAAGCATTGCCAACCATAGATCCATCTTTAACAAACAATGCCGGGCAATTTATAGTAGCGGATATATTGGGTAGCAAAAACGGAGATAATCCGGATGGCAATCTGAATGTAAAAATAAATACAGCAAACATTGACAATACAATAGCCGTAGTAAACGGAACGGGCAAATGTCAGGTATCAGGCTTGCCAAGCCAAACAGTACAGGTAGAACTAAACTATCTGGGCAATGAGAATTATTTGCCGACAACTAAAACCATGAACGTTTATGCAGTTATTTATCACTGCAATGGAGGTAAATTAGTGGCACCTATTACTCATTTCGACGGAAGCGAATCGGTAAAACTTGAAATACCAACTCAGGATAATAATTACAAATTTGAGGGTTGGTACGAAACCGAAGACTTCTCGGGAGTAGAAATCCGCCGCATTCCTGTTGCAACCTATCATGATGTACACTTATACGCCAAATGGTCGGTTACTTATGACGATCTGTCTATCGTGGTGTTGTTCAATCAGGTATTGGCAGTAGCCAATCCGCTTAACCGCGACTTTTTATACAAATCGACCTATAAGTGGTATAAAGACGGTAGTCTGTTAGAAAGCAACAAGCAGTATTGCGGTTTTGAAAACTATGTTCCGACGGGCAATTATCGCGTGGAAATATATTACATGAACAATGCCCCGATTATACTGGAATTAAGCCATTCGGCAACCATGCAAAAATCAAAGGCTTACCCAAATCCACTGACGAGAAAATCAGTACTCACCTTGAGTAGCAGTCTGGCTAAACAGGAAGGAGTATCCGTGGAAGTGTACAACCTGCTTGGTATACGCCAGACTTCGGTAACTGTAGACCGCGATAGTGATAAATTCAGACTGAATGGATTCACGGATACTGGTATATACATTATACGGCTGGTTCAAAACGGAGATATAAAAGAAAGTTTTAAAGTAATTGTGGAGGATTAATTGGATGAAGATACGCATTGGACTACTAATATTACTTTCTTTTCATTTGATATCCGCTTGCGCAAAGGGATACTACACAAGCCGTGAGCGCCCGGACCATCTGATGCTTCACCTCACTCCTGCTGTGACTATTCTGGATTACAAAAGCGTTGATTCAAGAAGCTTTATTAGCGGTAATATAGGGTTGGGGGCAGAATATGCCCATTTCTTTCATCAACATTGGGGATTGAGTGTCGGAGCAGAACTTAGTTCGTTTAGCTCCTTTTATTTCTTCAGAGGCCGCAAGGATTCTTTAGAATTATTTGACATCTGGAGTTCCAGATACTATAAACTGAGACAAAATCTTACTACAAAAGAATATCAAAATGTTACTTACTTTAGTTTCCCTGTTAAGGTTATTTACCGGCATATTTTCACGAGACGGTTTAACATTAATGCTTCAATCGGAGCTGCTTACGGGTTGTATGCTAGCGAAAGCAAATCGATTGTTGCAGGTACTATTGACAGGCAGGCATTTTTTGGTGATATTTATGTAAATATCGACGATTTCAAACCACTCATGTTTGGTAAATTTAAAGATTATATCAATCCAAGTCCGATCAAACAATTTAAAAGTACCGTATTGGGCATTGCACAAATGGGGCTTTCATTCAAACTTGCAGAAAACTGGAATCTGCATACCGAACTTAACCTGCAATACGGTTTCAAAAACATAAAAACCAGAGCTATTAATATTCTTGTTCCGGATGAGTATTCGGGCATAACAGCTACAAATTACATTGGAGAAATTCATCCTGCTTCTCTTGGGCTGCGAGTTGGGCTCACTTATACTTTTGACCTGTTCAATGTTGATTGCAAGTGCCATAATCCATTGTTTTAAAACACAACGTTTTATGCCAATAAAAAAGACCGGATAACTCCGGTCTTTTTTATTTCTAAATCTGCATAAATCAAATCCAGCGTACATAACAGAAGTCCTGACGGTGTGGCAGATCTTCATTTTTGGGGAACATACGGAATCCGTATTTAAACGAACCGGCCATATTCAACTGATATTCAATGCTAAAAAACAATTTAGTCCCTTCAGTTTTCACCAGTTTAAGTTCTTCCACATCATACAATGTGTCTACATTATTTTTACCCGATTTTGTTGCAACCAACTCAATACCAATCCCTTTATCATTAATATCTTTTACATCAATCACGATATTAATTGTATTGACCTCGCCAACCTGCGGATTGTGAATTAAATTTTCAGGCACATCCATCGACAAAATCTGAATATTGTCCCAGCCACTTGCAACTTTCTCTTTCCAGGCAGCAATTTCTTTAGCTTTCGAGAAATTATTTGCTTTCAACATAGCCGAGCGTGAAGCCAGTTTTGAATAGAATTTTTCGATGTAATCATCAATCATTCGTTTAGTGGTGAAACGCGGAGTTATTTGTGCTAACGAATTTTTAATTACCTGAATCCACTCCGGAGAATACCCTTTGGTATTTTTAGCAAAATACAACGGAACAATTTCATTTTCAAGCATGCTATAAATCGTTGCTGCGTCCAGCTGATCCTGATACATGTCATTTTCGTATGTACGCTTTTCAGTCAGGGCCCAGCCGGCACCTTTTACATATCCTTCGAGCCACCAGCCATCGAGTACTGAGAAGTTAAGAACACCATTCATTTGAGCTTTTTCTCCTGAAGTTCCGGAAGCTTCTAACGGACGTGTTGGTGTATTCAACCAAATGTCCACCCCACTAATCAAGCGTTTGGCAAGACGCATATCGTAGTTTTCGAGGAAAATAATTTTACCCAAAAACTGTGGCATACGCGAGATTTCCACAATTCGCTTGATTAATCCCTGTCCACCGCCATCGGCAGGGTGTGCTTTTCCAGTGAAAAGGAACTGTACCGGATGTACCGGATCGTTTACAATTTTCTCGAGTCTTTCCAGGTCAGTGAAAAGCAAATGAGCACGTTTGTAAGTAGCAAAACGACGGCCAAAACCAATAATTAATGCATTCGGGTTAATAGCTTCAAGAACTGATACAATTCGTGAAGGATCTCCCTGATTTTTCAGCCAACTTTCGCGAAACTGGCCTTTAATATAATCGATCAACTTCATTTTCAGGAGCATGCGTGTATTCCATATTTCCTGATCTGGGATTTTATATACACCTTCCCATATTTTCATATTTGATTGATCGGCATAAAATGCTTTGGTAAAGTATTTCTCATAAACAGCTTTCCAGTCGGACGAGGTCCAGGTTGGGAGGTGAACGCCATTTGTAACGTAACCTACATGCAATTCTTCAGGGAAATAGCCTTTCCATATCGGTTGGAACATATCCTGCGAAACTTTGCCGTGCAACCAACTTACGCCGTTTACTTCCTGACAGGTATTACAAGCGAAGGTACTCATGCTGAATTTTTCGTTATGATCGCCCGGATGTTCGCGTCCCATGTCAATAAATTCAGTCCAGGTCAGTTTTAATTTTGCAGGATATTCGCTCATGTATTTTCCAAACAAGCCTTCGTCAAAGCTATCATGACCTGCCGGAACCGGTGTGTGAACTGTATACAAGGAGCTTGCACGAACCACTTCCAACGCCTGATTAAACGTAAGGTTTTTATCAGCAATCAGATCTACCAGGCGCTGAACATTAATCAATGCAGCATGTCCCTCGTTGCAGTGGTAAACCTGCTTTTCTATACCCAACTTCTTAAGAGCCAGAATACCTCCGATTCCCAACATAATTTCCTGTTTCATACGATTTTCCCAGTCACCACCATAAAGCTGGTGAGTGATAGAACGATCGTATTCACTATTCATATCAGTATCTGTATCAAGCAAATAAAGCTCAATACGTCCAACAGCAACTTTCCATATATATGCATACACAGTACGTCCGGGATATGGAACCTCAACCACTACAGGTTGGTCATTTGCATCTTTTACCTGAACGATGGGCAAATTATTGAAATTTTGAGCTTCATAAACCGCAACCTGCTGTCCATCAACTGAAAGCGATTGAGTAAAATAACCATAACGATACAAGAAACCTATTGCTGTCATATCTACATTACAGTCACTGGCTTCTTTCAAATAGTCGCCAGCCAATACGCCTAAACCCCCTGAATAGATTTTCAACACTTCAGTTAAACCATACTCCATACTGAAATAGGCCACTGATGGGACTTTTGTATTCTTAGGCTCACTCATGTAAGCCTTGAATTCCTCATATACAGTATCTACTTTTTTGATAAATTCAGCATCGTTACCCATTGCCACCAGTTTCTCATATTTAAGAATGTTCAGCAGTAATACAGGGTTAGAAGCTGCTTCAATCCAGGCTTCCCGGTCGATACGGCGGAATAAGTTCTTCGCATTGCTATTCCATACCCACCAAATATTTTGAGCGATTTCTTCCAACCTATCCAAACTTGCCGGCAAATTCGATTTAACCGTAATTTCCTTCAGGTTTGTTTCATTTACATTATTTACTTTAATTTTCATAAGCGTTTTTGAATCTTTTTTATTAACTAATACAGTAACCTAAATTTTGTGTTGAAAGTGATAAATTACCGCTAACTACTTAAATATAACGGCGCAAAAATAATAATAAAATAATGTTGGAACAATTGATAATAATTAAAAGAACTGATTATCATTTCAAACGTTTGCGTACGATGAAAAGCTCCAACTTTCTGAAAACAACAAATTTTGAGAGAGAGTTTTAAATTTTCTGTCTTTTGTTTTTATTTTTAAGAGCAATGCTGTAAGCCTTATCGTAGTATTGTATAAAATGCTCCCAGAGTGCTTTTTCACTCGTATCAAAAGCATTTTTCCTCATCTTATCAATTTCTTTCTGTGAAGCAAACGCAAATCGGCAAATCATCTCTGAGATTTGCAATGCAACCTCATATCCGTTATAATCAGAACGGTGAATGACTCCTACCCCATGCTCTATTCCCTGCACAGTGTGCGAAGCCCAAAGCCCGAAACCAGACAGATTGGTGGTAATAGTCGGCACCGAAAAAGCCACACTTTCAAGCGGAGTATAACCCCATGGTTCGTAATAAGATGGAAATACTGTAAGATCCAGTCCAATCAGCAGATCATAATACGTTTTATTAAATATGCCATCTGTTCCGTTCAAATATGCCGGAACAAAAATGACTTTTAATCTGTCTTCCTTATTGTTCTTGAAATGATACCAATTGATGGCCGACATTACATGATCATTATGATAATCATGTAAATCGTGGGTGGTAAACCGATTGACAGACTCAAATTTCTCATTCGGATTGGCAAGAGCAGCTGCAAGTTCGGGCCTCGCACCTTTTATATGAGCCGGAACCATTATAAATGCAACGGTATCTTTTTTCAAAACGGAAACATGCTTTAAAGCTTCCAAGAATGTGTCAATGCCTTTATTTTTATACTCATACCGTCCGGCTGTACCGATAAATAATACCTCATCACTAAGCTCATACCCAAGTAAAGTTTCTGCCACATGCCTGAACGCATCCCGAGCTGCCTGGCGCGCCACAGGGAAACTGGCACCTTGCGGAACAAAATCATCCTCAAAGCCGTTCGGAGTAATTATATCTGGTTTTTTGTCAAGTAGTTGCTCGCACTCAATACCGGTTATCTCACTCACCGTGGTGAAACAATCCACCTGATGAGCTGCCGTTTTTTCAGTCGAATGTTTAGAAGTCATATTCAGCTCGTAAGCCATCTGGTCGCCGTTATATTCGTTCAGATAATCGTACAACGGTTTATGATTGCCTGCAATTGATCGTCCGATGGAAGTAGCATGCGTAGTAAAAATAGTGGCTATATCTGGAAGATTCTTTTTGATGTAAAAAGCTCCAAAAGAAGTCATCCACTCATTGAAATGAGCTATAACAGGGGTTTCAGCGTTCAGTTTGAAGAAGCGGTAATAACTTTCCATAATCATACCAGTGGCATACCCAAACATGGATGCTTCATCATAATCGCCGTACGCAGCAATTGAATTTACACCAAATTGCTCCCAAAGTTGTCCGTAAATTTCATTTTTACGCGCCATTAAAGGCATGAAATCTACCAGTACTGCAATAGGCCTTCCGTGTATATTCCAGCGTCCAACACGTATTTTTAATTGGTATTCATCATTGGTAAACTGCAGCCAATCAGCATACGAATCGGGCATTTCCTCGAAATATGGATTTTGTTTATCCTGCCACACATCGGGACCTATAAAAACCAGCTTATCCTGATAAGTTTGTTGTAAAGTAGCCGCTCTTGTGGATAATACAGTATAAATACCGCCGACCATGTTGCACACCTCCCAACTAGTCTCAAATATATATTCGGGCTTCAATGTATCCGCCATGCATTTCAAATTTAGAATAATTGCAAAAATAATACTTTTTCGCGAAATGGCTAACTTTAAGTATTGCATATTGACAAACTTTGTGTCAAAATGACTAAAAGATTTCAGCATTATTTAATTTTCAACCTTAAATAGCTTAAATCAGGAACCTGTAACCTTTAAAACTGACTAGATTTCAATAATTTTCAAAAAAGATATATTTATAAATCATTCAAGTCGATTCAAATACTAAAAAATGTATTGTTTTTGAAATATTTATACATTATCTTTGCCTGTAGGTTTTTTAAACATATATATTCATCAATTAAAAAATTTGAAATATGAGAAAGATTACGCTTTTAGGATTACTACTTGTTATGACGCTAATTATTTCAGACTTAAAACTATCCGCTCAAGTTGTAATCAGCCAGGTATATGGTGGAGGTGGAAACTCCGGATCGACCTATAAAAATGATTATATTGAACTTTACAACCGGGGAAACAGCCCGGTATCTTTAAATGGCTGGTCTGTTCAATATGCATCTGCTACTGGTAGCACAACCGCGTGGACCACACAAAATTCAACAGTATTACCGGATATAACACTAAATTCAGGGCAATATTACCTTATTCAGGAATCAGCAGGTAGCGGAGGTACAGTCAATTTACCAACTCCTGACTGCATAGGCACTTTAGCCTTATCAGGAACAGCCGGAAAAGTCGCATTATGTAACTCAACCACTCCACTTACCTCAACCGATTTTAATGGCAGCCAACCTATTGGAGCTTCCATTGTTGATTTCGTTGGCTTCGGAGCTACAGCCAACTGTTACGAAGGAACAGCAGCAACTCCAGCACCAAGCAACACTACTGCCATTTTCAGAGCAAAGGGAGGACTAACCGATACAAATAACAACGGGGCTGATTTCACAACCGGAGCACCAAATCCGAGGAATTCATCAAACAGTCAAGCTACAACAGCATCTGAAGCTCCAACTTTTAGCATTCAAAGCGGGAATTACTTAACCAACCAAGATATAATTATAACCTCAGGGACAACCGGAGCAAAAATATATTATACTGTAGACGGTACAATTCCTGACAATACAAAAAATCAATATACCAATCCTGTAACAATTTCAACAACTACCACTTTAAAAGCGATTGCTTACGATTCAAACAATCAAAATCCAAGCAGTATTACTTCAGCTACCTATACTTTTGTAACAGAAGTTTCATCAATTCAAGACCTTTATACACCCGGGTTCTACAAATTGAAAACTGAAGCCATTTTAACTTTCAAGTCATCTACCAGAAACCAAAAATTCTTTCAAAACAACACTGGAGGTCTATGGATTGACGATAGCGCCGGCAAATTGCCAAACACTTACAATGTAGGTGATGGTGTAACAGGTCTTGTTGGGACAACCTCATTGTATAACGGAATGATTCAATTTGTTCCTTTCTCCAGTCCGGGTTCCGCTTCAAGCACTGGCAATACTGTAACACCTAAAGAAATTTCTATAACAGACATGATCAACTACCCCGCACAGTTGGTAAAGGTAAAGGCAGTGAAAATTGACAGTACCGGCACATATGCTGCCAGTAAAAACTATGTCTTAAATAACAACATCAACACAGTGCTTCGAACACAATATTCAGATGTTGACTATATTGGAGCCGAAATAAAAACAGGTCAATACATGGATATTGTAGGATTTGTAATAATATACAACACTACTGCAGAACTTATCCCCAGGAGTTTAACAGACTTCCAAATTTCTACAGACACTAAATCTATTTTCAAATACGAGCCAAGTATTAGCACATTTGGTAATAGATTATCTATTGTAGACTCCCAAACTAATACTATTGAAATCTTCAATACATTGGGAGTAAAAGTAAAAATTGTTGAATTGGTAAATGGCTCTGCTGAATTGAATTTATCAAAAGGCATATATATAGTTCGCGCCGGCAACAAAACTGCCAAAATACGCCTGTAAGATATATGTACTGTCAGGCCACAAAAGAAGCCTCCAAAAACAGATGTTTTTGGAGGCTTCCTGATTTATGAATCTCCCACCCTATGTCTGAAATAGTGTTACAAAACATTTAAAATTTTTTAATAAAAACACCGTTTATTCCAACAGGAATTCGTACATTTATTGCAACAGAGTTTATCAATTGTTATTTATTCATTTTTAAATAGTTAGGCAATATGGGAACGAAGAAAAATTTTGTTTTAGACACGAACGTAATTTTACACGATTATAAATGTGTTCACAATTTTGAGGAAAACGATATATATATTCCTATCGTGGTGCTCGAAGAACTTGATCATTTTAAAAAAGGAAACGAACAAATCAATTTTAATGCCCGTGAGTTTTCCAGGGAACTGGACCTGATCGCCAACGATAAATTATTTAAGAACGGGGCTGAATTGGGCGAAGGAAAAGGAAAACTTTTCATCCTCACGGGCGGAGAATACCCTGAAGCAATTTCACATTCCTTCATTGAAAAAACATCCGACCATCGAATACTAGCCTCTACATACGTTTTACGTGAACAAAAGAAAAAAAGTCGCACCATACTGGTAACCAAAGATATAAATCTTCGAATGAAAGCGCTTTCACTGGGTTTGGAGGCTGAAGATTACATCAATGATAAAGTTACTGATTTTAATATTTTCGAAAAAACATACGAAACTTACGAAAACGTCACCCCCGAACTGATCGACCGCATGTATAGCGGCGATGGCACTATACCGCTTGAAGATCTTGATTTCTCATCGGATATCGAACCTCAGGAGTGCTTTGTACTGAAAAGCATTCGATCCAGTGTGCTGGCAAGATATAATCCTCAAACCGGGTTGGTTAAACGGGTTGAGAAGGAACGGTGTTTTGGCATCGAACCCCGGAATGCCGAGCAGGCCTTTGCTATGAATGTTTTGCTGGACGAAGATATAAAACTGGTAGCCCTCACCGGAAAGTCGGGAACAGGAAAAACCCTGCTGGCTCTGGCTGCGGCGCTGCACAAAAACGAATCATACAAACAAATCCTCTTAGCCCGCCCTATCGTGGCGCTGGGAAATAAAGATCTTGGGTTTTTACCCGGCGATGAAAAACAAAAAGTAGCACCTTATATGCAGCCACTATTCGATAATCTGAACGTTATCAAACACAACTTTTCGTATCAGGGAAAAGAAATCCGCCTGATAGAAGAAATGCAGCGTAACAACCAATTGGTTATCGAAGCTCTTGCATATATCCGGGGAAGAAGTTTAAGCGACACCTTTTTTATTGTTGACGAAGCTCAGAATCTGACTCCGCATGAAGTAAAAACAATTATCACCCGAGCCGGAGAAGGAACAAAAATAGTATTTACGGGTGATATACAGCAAATTGACTCTCCCTACCTGGATATGTTCTCCAACGGATTGGTTTATATGATTGATCGCATGCGCGGACAAAATATATTTGCACACATAAATTTAGTGAAAGGTGAACGAAGTTATTTATCTGAACTGGCAAGTGATCTTTTGTAAATCAACTATACAGTCCATACTAAGAAAGAGGTAAAAACGAATAAGTTATTACCTCTTTCTTGTTCAGACACCCACAAACCAGAAGCATTTTGCGTATCTTTACAACCTGTTTTTGGAAGATCAGCAACCACAAAAAAACACAATATTAGCTGCTGATTATAAACACCATAATCCTTCAAAACATCTCAACTTTCATGACTAATCCTCCTGCCACAACAAATCGGCTTGCCACTGAAAATGTAGGTAAACTCATTTGGGAATATTCACTGCCCGCCATTGTTGGGACAGTAGTTATGTCGCTCTACAATATTGTGGATAGAATTTTCATTGGTCAGGGAGTTGGTCCGTTAGCCATTTCAGGATTGGCCCTTACATTTCCGTTTATGATTATGCTAATGGCCTTTGGCATGCTGATTGGTGCCGGGTCTGCATCCCGTATCTCAATCACATTGGGAGAAAACAACAAGGTAAAAGCGGAGAAAATTTTAGGTAATGCTTTCACACTCACCATTCTGATATCCGGAGTAGCAGTTATAGTTTCATATATCTTTATGCATGATTTATTACGTCTTTTTGGTGGTACAGACCAAACAATTCAATATGCAGAAGATTTTATGAGCATAATTATTCCTGGGAGTATCTTCTCTGCGCTGAATTTTGGATTCAACAACATCATGCGAGCTTCAGGATATCCACGAAAAGCTATGTACACTATGATAATTTGTGCGGTATTGAATGCAATTTTAGCACCTATTTTTATTTTTGGCTTTCATTGGGGCATACGGGGTGCTGCAATGGCCACCAACATTACTTACGTTGTTGGAACTATCTGGGTGCTACAGCATTTCACCCAACCCAAGTCAAATATTCGTTTTCGCAGGAGCAACTTCAAGCTGGAGAAAGACATTGTGAAAGCAATTATTAGTATCGGGATGTCACCTTTCAGCATGCAACTTGCAACCTGTCTGGTAGTTATAGTTGTAAACACAACACTTATTCATTATGGAGGGGACATGGCCATAGGTGCATATAGTATCATAAACAGTGTAAATACACTTGTGGTAATGATAATCATTGGATTAAACCAGGGGACACAACCTATTATCGGATTTAACTTTGGGGCAAAACTATATGACAGAATGTTTCGAACCCTTAAATACGCGGTAATTATCGCCACTTGCCTCACTACGCTCGGGTTCATAATAGGCACCGTTTTTCCGACCTCAATTTCGGCACTATTTACAACAGATGCAGAACTTAGAACGCTATCTGCGAGAGCCATGCGTATTTCAGTAATGATGTTTCCGATTATCGGATCGCAAATCGTTATTACCAATTTCTTTCAATCAATAGGGAAAGCACCTATATCTATTTTTCTGAGCCTTACCCGTCAATTTTTGTTCTTAGTGCCAAGCCTGTTTATCTTACCTCATTTTCTGGGCCTCGATGGAGCATGGGCTTCCATGCCCGTTTCCGATGGATTATCTGTAATTGTAGCAGCAATAACAATCTTTTATTTCATACGCAGGTTCAAAACGAAAATAGCTGTCAAAGCCAACTGACAGGCCACACACAGAAAAACAAAATTACTTCTGTTTTAAATCCCGAGCAATTGTTTCACTCACTGAGAAGAAGAATTTAGAAGAATTTTCTCAATCAGAGGTCGGTAAAAATCCCAGAAGAAGCTAACCCTTTCCTGCGTATTTCTTTTATACGCAACTGTATTGAAATTCTCAATCCATTTGAATTTCGCAGATTTCATTCCAATAGGATTGTCACAAAAATCACCTGCAAAATAAAAAAACTTGTAATCAGAGCTATCATGCGCTATCACTGCCGGAAAAACTTCTGGAATTCCAAAATTTTTCAATAGTTTTCTTCCAGCAGTGTTTGGTGTTATTTTATAGGTAGAAACAACCTCATTGTCTGCATTAGTTCTTATGATTTCAAACCAAAAGGGATATTTCATACGATTGGGCAAATCATATTTTTTAATGCCGGCAACATTAGTATAAATCATGGGAACATCAACATTTAGCTGGCTTTCATTCTCTAAAATTTCTATTCTTTCGTTATTCTTTACAAACACAATTCCCGACTTTGTAAAAGGCCATGTATTGTTGTGCTGGTTCAAATAATTGGTTTTCATCCAGCGCGGAAGTTCTTTATTCTTAATGGTATCAAGAGTTTCATAATAGCGTCCAACCCAGCCAGTCCATGTTATATTAAACTCTTTTTCAAAAGCCTGCCGAACCGCTTCAGGAGTTGGGCTGGCAATCACATTGAATTCACAGATAACAGGCTTACCTTTTGATTTCATTTTTTTCAGAAACTCAAGTTCTTTGGGCGTCATTCCCCCATAAATTTTCTCTGTATGCTCCATCGAATTATCTGCATTATATCCATCTGGAGCTGCTCCCGGATATCGATCATACCATTCTCCCTTATAAACACCATAAAGGTCTGTATAGTAAGCGATATCGTATAGATTAACCAAAGAGTCAAGCGATTTTATTGAACCGCCGTTAAAATCCCTGATTTTATATTGTCCGCTATCATTGGGGTAAAAACCATAATAATCTGTATCATGTTTATAAAGCCCGGATAACGAATGTCTGTATTTTTCGTGAGTCAGAATCCAGCTTATCGACGTGTGTTCCTGAGCTTTTCTCTCAAGAACCGTTTTGTCTAAAATCAGAATATTTAATTTTCTCTCAGGAGTAAAAACCCATGCTAAATAGATAAAAAATGGACTTAGCAAAAAGAAAACCATAATGAAACCCACAATCTTTTTTACCATAACAAATCTCATTAAAACACACAAAACTCACAACATCATATTACTTGCTGATTATCAACACAATCTCAAATTTATATAATTTCTAACGTATCATAAGTATTTTTTGTTCATCAAAAAAACGAACTCGTCTTGACTTTTTATAATGTCGCTCCTACGGAGCTTTTTGTTTTAAAAACTGATAATAACTACCATAATTTTGCTCCTAACGGAGCATTTCCTTAGCTTCGGAGAAGCGTTATTATGGTAGAAATATAGATTAGAATACCATTTAAAGCTCCATTAGGAGCGAAATTATACTGTTTGTAAAAAGTCAAGACGACTTTAACGTTAGTATCCGCAAAGTGCGGCTTTGAACAAAAAAAAAGAAACGGATTTACCAATTGTTGGTAAACCCGCTTCAATGATTAGTCTAAAATGCGATTTTAATATTACAGACCTTCCAGATCCTTAATATCTTCTTGCTGAGACTCAATTTTCTTCTGCTCAAATTGCTTATCCAGAACCACTACATCCTTTATAAAAACTTCTTTTCCGACAACCACGAGCATTGTTAGAGCTACAACAATTAAAACTATACCCGAAATTTTCTTTCGCCTGGAAGTTGAAAATTTAAAAGATAAAAAAGCAAATAGCAAAGCTATCGATATGGGCAACAGGGCAATTGTTCCCATAGGAAGAATTGTAAACACAATTCCTAATACAGCAAAAAATACGGCAAAGTATATTAAACTCTTTTTCATAACATTTAAATACGATTAAACTCCTGTAGCATTTGACAATACGAGCTGGCCAGTCCCAACAGGAATACTAAATCTTACTAACACGGGTATCCGCTTAGTATCGTTGGTTAGCCATATCAAATTCTTATCAGCACCTCTCAATTTATTGGTTTTAGCAGATATTGCCATTTTAAGACAATCCTTTTTGCCTAAATTTCCGGCAGAAACAGTTTCATGTCCTAGCATTTTTACTGACACAGGATATTCTTTCTGATCAAAAACAATTACAAACGATTTGCTTTGCCCTGCTTTTAATGAGCTTAAATCTAAGGTTCTCAGTTTGTAAATCATGGAAATTATATCCTGGGTACCTGCACCTACTACAAATGTTTTTTTCATTTCATGTCGGTTCATTACTCTGGAACTGCTATTAATCGTCCGGCTATCCGAACCAAAGATATATTTCTCTGTTATGAAATATCCACCTTCAAATATGCTGCGTTTGTACAAACTGGGCCTCAAAGTAGCTGGATCAACATAAGTCTCATACAAATCCCGAATCTTAAAAAAAGAATCCCATTTACTAAATGTTGCAGCTTCCCAGCTTAAACGCAAAAATGATTTTTTGCTAGTTTTTACTGTTTCGGTTTTCATGGTTACTTGTGCAATGTGAGTCATTAACCCGCTCATATTGTACGATGCTGCATAAACTAACCTTTCATTAGACTTAATTTGCGAGAAACCAAAAGCGGTTGTAAAAACCAAACCCAATATTATTAATCCTCGTTTCATCTGCTTAAATCAACTATTTAATTAAAAATGATTTTATCTTTCCAAAGTTATCTAAAAATGCAACAATCAGAACCGATAAAGCATAGCCAATCAACAAACTATATACACCATATTTACCTCTCCCGTTAATTGGAATCGGATTAACTACAAAATCAGACGGCAAATCTACAGGTTGTTTGAAATCGGCAAGTTTAAGTTCACTTTTCGATAGAACCTTGTTTATTTCAAGTAAATCGCCATAAAAAAGTTGCCTTCTCTGTTCTCCTATCAGTAATTTGTCATTCTCAATACGCAATTGTTGATCACTACTCTTCAGATATGTAATTTTGGCCAAACTATCTATTCTTCGGGATTCTGTTTTGCAAATCTGAATTTCGTTAATCAGATTATTTTTTCCTAATTCAAATTCGGTCCTCATTACAGCATTCTTATTAAAATAAGCCAAAACAGCCGCCTGAATTTGAGACACCTGTCTAATATTTCTCACTCTGATCCTAAAATATAATCTATCTTTCATCTTCAGGTTCAAAGTATCTGTAAGTGAATGACTATTGTCAAAGTCCACTTTGTCAGCAACTTTATCTTTCAAATAATCAACCACATAGAAAGATTGAAATGAAACCAGATTATTAGCAATACTATCGGGCAATGAAAGCTTGGTTGCAAACGAAACCAGTTTATTGTTTCCTATCGAATTTTCGAGTTGTTTTGCTACCTCCTTTACAGTTTGCGACTCAGACCCGTAAAGCATAGCCATAGCCTCAGCATTATAAATTCTGGCTGAAGGTCTGGACAAATATTGTCCATAAGCAATAGATAACAAAAGCACACAACCCGTTACAATCTTATATTTATAACTAAGCTTTATTATTTTACCAATAATATTAAGAATACTTTTAAAAAAACTGACAAACCAGCTGATTACCATCCCTATCAATTGCAGAAGATTGATTTCCTTTGAATTATTTTCCTCCATATTTATATATATTTAATATTTAATATTTAATTTTCTATTTTATTGTCTTCATTATCAGATTTATCACTATCTGAAATCTCTTCGCATGAGTCCTCTTCATCCTCTTCATCCCATATCGTGGTTTGCTTTTGAGGTCCTTCATTTCTATAAAACGCAGACAAAGCAACACCGACTATACCACCGGCTAAATGACCTTCCCAGGAAATAGGATCACGCAATTCCCAGGGAAAAATGTGCCAAACCAAACTTCCATATATGAAAGTTACAATCAATGATATGGCTATTAGCGGTGCATGCCGGCGAATAATACCACTGAAAAACAAAAAGAAAGCTAATGCGTAAATTACACCACTAGCTCCAATATGCCAGCTTTCTCTGCCAATAAACCAGAGAATCAAGCCACTGAAAACATAAGAAATAACTAATATCTTCGACGCAATGGGCCGATAAAAATAGTATAAAAAACTACCAAGAACAGTAAATGACACTACGTTGTTGACCAAATGAGTCCAATCAGCATGAACAAAAAACATGGTAAGAATTCCCCAAATACTTTCAATCCGGCGTGGATACACACCCGCAGTATGGAAATCCCAATCCATTCCTCTTTCAAGCACAAAGCTCAAAATCATGAGGATATCTATAATTACGGGAACAAAAGCGGCATTAATGAATTGCCGTTTGAAAATAAAATTATCGGGTTCTTCAGACATTATTCAGCTAACTTGTCTTTGCGTGACAAAGTTACAACTTCTTTGTGTAGTTAACGTAAAAACAATAAAAAAAGTATATTGCAAGAAACAATAAATTTGCCAACACAACACAAAAGCCTAATAAACACACAATTACACTCTAAAAACAACACACCTTTTTCACACCATCAAAATTGCACACAATCAACAAAATTGGACAAAGAAACGTTTTAATATTTGCAAAATAATTAATATATTGCGGTCGATAAACGGGGATCAGCCATTTTCTGGTTCAGTAATCCAATTCCTTCAAACATATTCTTAATAAAAAATCAATTCAATTAATTGAATTCGAAAGTTATATCCTTATTTAAGTTTAATCTATGAGTTACCTCAATTTTGACAAAACCTTGCTGATAAATTTGGAAAAATCGCTCTCCAAAGAGATGATTAGAACCAATAGGGCCGGCGCTTACAATAGTACAACATTAATTGACTGCAATACGCGCAAGTATCACGGACAACTGGTTATTCCGATTCCGGAAATTGATAATACAAACCATATACTGCTATCGTCGCTTGATGAAACAGTAATTCAACATGGTGCCGAATTCAATTTAGGAATACACAAATACGATGGTAACAATTACAGCCCAAGCGGGCATAAATATATCCGTCAGTTCGACTGCGAAGTTATTTCGAGAACCATCTACCGGGTAGGTGGAGTTATTCTTTCCAAAGAAAAACTTTTAGTTTCGTTTGAGCCGAGAGTTCTTATTAAATATACGCTGATTGAGGCCCATTCACCCACTCTGCTTCGTTTTAAACCATTTCTTGCATTTCGGAGCGTAAATGCATTATCTCATCAAAATGACACTGCCGACACATCTTTTAGTGAAATTCAGGATGGAATCTGCATGTGTATGTATGAAAAATATCCTTGTTTAAAAATGCAATTTTCCAAAAAGCCCACCTACGTTCATAATCCTAACTGGTATAATAATATCGAATACTTCAAGGAACAGGAGCGTGGGTATAATTACAAGGAAGATTTATTGGTACCCGGATATTTTGAGATGCCAATTAAAAAAGGAGAATCAATTATTTTCTCTGCCGGAATTTCGGAAATTTCGCCCCGAAAGCTCAAAACGCTTTGGGAGGAAGAACTTAAAAAAAGGCATCCCAGAAATGATATGTTCAACTGCCTGAAAAACTCTGCACAACAATTTTACAAAAGAGAAGGAAAGAAGACCTACCTGTTAGCCGGCTACCCCTGGTTTGGAGCACGGGCAAGAGACCAGTTTATCGCTCTCCCCGGTTGCACGCTGTCTATCGACAGGATGGATTATTTCGACGCTATAATGGAAACAGCGATTCCTGAACTTGAACGATTTATGGCCGGCGAACGAAGCGGATTCAAACTACAGGGAATAGATGATCCGGATGTGCTGCTGTGGTTTTTGTGGAGTATCCAGATATTTTCAAAGGCAAATTCGCTGAAAGAAGCTGCAAACAGATACGAAAAACTGGCTACCGAAATCATTTCGTTTATCAGAAAACAAAATCATCCTAATTTATTTTTACACAACAATGGATTGCTTTACGTAAACGGCACCGAAAAACCTGCAACCTGGATGAATGCCATGGAAAACGGCCGTCCGATAACTCCCCGAACGGGTTATGTAGTTGAAATAAATGCGCTTTGGTACAACGCACTTAAATTCACAGCAGAGCTAAGCAGAGAAAAGGGAAATGAGCATGCGGCAGACTTACTGGACTATCAGGCTGAAATTGCCCGTGAAGCTTTTGTAAAGACATTTTGGAATGGAACATATTTATACGACTTTGTGGATGGTTATTACAACGATGTGGAAGTCCGGTCGAATATGATTATGGCCGTAGGTTTACCCTATTCGCCGCTGAGCACCCCGCAACAAAAATCGGTGTTGGATATAACAACCAAAGAACTTCTCACTCCGAAAGGGCTTCGCACATTAAGTCCTAAAAGCGGTTTTTACAGACCCAATTACGTGGGAGGACAGTTAGACCGCGACAGAAACTATCACAATGGACCCGTTTGGCCTTTCACCTTTGGTGCATTTGCCATGGCCTATTTGAAGATTTACAAAATGAGTGGCAAATCGTTTCTGGAACGTATTCTGATTGGATTTGAGGCTGAAATGACAGAACTTTGTGTTGGCACACTCCCTGAATTATTCGACGGAAATCCACCATTCAAGGGTCACGGAGGCATGTCATTTGCTACCAGTGTAGCAGAAGTGTTGAGAATTTTAAACGTCCTGAAAAAATACGAAAACGAATAATACATGAAGGCATTAATGTTTGGCTGGGAATTTCCACCGCATATTTTAGGAGGATTGGGAACAGCAAGCTATGGATTGACAAAAGGAATGGCGTTACAGGAGGATATGCAAATTACCTTCGTAATTCCTAAACCTCACGGTGATGAAGATCAGAGTTTCCTGAAAATTATCGGGGCATGCAATGTACCCGTTGTGTGGAAAGAAAATGACTGGAATTATGTAAATCAACGCCTCGGATGGATAATGCATCCCGATGAGTATTTTTGGTTGCGCAATGGAATTAAGTATGATTTCACCCGTATATATACCAATGATTTGGGTTGTATCGATTTTTCAGGCCGATATCCCGATAACCTGATTGAAGAGATATCGAATTACGAAGCTGTGGCCAGCGTTTTGGCGCATCAAATGGATTTTGATATCATTCATTCTCACGACTGGCTTACATATCCTGCAGGAGTTTTTGCAAAACAAATCAGTGGAAAACCATTGGTAATCCATGTCCATGCTACGGATTTCGATCGCAGTCGCGGACAAGTAAATCCAACCGTATACAGCATTGAAAAAAGAGGAATGGACATGGCCGATCACATTATGACGGTAAGTGATCTGACACGTAAAATTGTGATTGAGAAATACCATCAGGATCCGCGAAAAGTGACTACGGTGCATAATGCTGTCGATCCGTTACCGGATGCTAAGTCGTTTCAAAAAAGCCTGCGTCAGGATAAAGTAGTAACATTTCTTGGTCGCATCACCATGCAAAAAGGGCCCGAATACTTTGTAGAAGCCGCTCACCTGGTTTTGCAAAAAACGGACAACGTTCGGTTTGTAATGGCTGGAAGCGGAGATATGATGCACGCCATGATTGACCTGGTGGCTAAACGTGGAATTGCAGACCGCTTTCATTTTACCGGATTTCTGAAAGGCAGGCAAGTTCACGAAATGCTGGCAGAAAGTGATGTGTATATTATGCCATCAGTATCGGAACCTTTTGGAATATCGCCACTGGAAGCCATGCAGGTGGGTACCCCAACCATAATTTCAAAGCAATCGGGTTGTGCTGAAATTCTGTCACATGCAATCAAAACCGATTATTGGGATATAGATGCTATGGCCGATGCTATTTATGCCATTGTGAAAAATCCGGCTATGTACAACAGTTTACGGGATTTGGGACGGGATGAGGTAAATAATATCAAGTGGTATGATGCGGGCTTGAAAGTGCGCAAAATTTACGAAAGTGTTATGTAATTTACAGGCAATATCGCAAAACAAACAATTTAAAAGTTAATACCGTCTCTCCTTTTTGAGACTAATATCTATAACAATATGAGAAACATTTGTTTTTATTTTCAACTTCATCTTCCTTTTCGCCTAAAGCGCTATCGTTTTACCGAAATAGGTAAAGATCATTATTATTACGACGATTTTCAAACAGGGGAAAGAATTCGCAATGCCGTAGAACAATCCTATCTAACTGCCAACCAGACCATTTCTGAAATGATTCGCAGTTCAAATGGTAAATTCCGGTGCGCATTCACTATTTCGGGGGTTACATTGGAACAGTTGGAACAATACGCTCCGGAAGTTATTGATAGCTTTAAGGAATTGGCAAAGAGTGAAAGTGTTGAATTTTTGGCCGAACCATATGCCCATTCACTGGCATCAATTTATGATATCGATGAGTTTGAACGTCAGGTAACCATGCATGCAGATAAAATACAATCCCTGTTTGGGAAACGCCCCACAGCTTTATTCAACGCAGAGCTGATCTACTCGGATGAAATTGGAGAGCGGGTATCTAAAATGGGTTATAAAACCATGCTTATTGATGAAGCAAAACACGTTATGGGTTGGAAAAGCCCTAACTACGTTTATAATCACTCCTATATTCCCAAACTAAAACTATTAGTCAGAAACAATAAACTTAGTGATGACGTTGCCTTCCGTTTTTCAAACATGTCACTGACAGCCGAAAACTTTATTAGCTGGATTACAAATTTGCCTCAGGAAGAAAAAGTAATCAACCTAGGCTTTGGTTACGAAGCGTTAGGAATTACACAACCTGCGTACACCGGTATTTTTGATTTTTTGAAGGCATTGCCTTACCATGCCATGGAACAGCAAATAAACTTTGTGTTGCCAACTGAAATTGCCAAACGTACAGATTCTACCGGAGCCATATCGGTTTCATATCCCATAAGCTGGGTAGGCAACGAAAAAGACATGACCCCCTGGACCGGTAATGATTTACAACTCGAGGCATTAACTAAACTATATGCCGTGGGTGAACGGGTTCGAATGTGCACTGATAAACCTCTTTTACGTGATTGGCTTATTCTCCAGTCTACCGACCATTTCCGCTACATGAGCCATAAAGATGCACATGGCACGCATTACGAATCGGCCTATGACGCTTTCATGAATTACATGAACGTGTTGGCCGACTTCCTCGAACGTGTTGATGCACAATACCCTACAACGATCGACAACGAAGAGTTGAACGAATTGCTGAAAACGATCAATCATCAGGAAAAAGAAATTGAAATGCTTGAAAACGAATTAAAAAAACTAAGAGCAAGAAAAGAAAAAAAAGTCAAAGAATAAAACCTAACTTCAGTGTAAACTGAATATGGAAGAGCTGCAAAATTGAATTATTTTGCAGCTCTTCCATTTTAAGCAACAAATCGTTCGGCAGAATAAAATAATCGCCCCAAGAAGCAACAATTTACATTGTTTAATGTTACTTTGGAAATTGAATTTATTCCAGTACTTTTGTATTGTTGAAAAAATAAGTATTTATACAATTTAATGAAAGCATTTTTACAAGATAAAATATTTCAGATTATATCAGAAGCAGCCGATGAACAACAGCAGGAATGCTATGTCATCGGCGGTTTTGTACGTGATATATTCCTGAAAAGACCATCAAAAGACATTGACGTAGTAGTAGTTGGAAGTGGTATTGAGTTAGCTAAACGGGTTTCTGAAAAATTGGGGAAACGGGCAAACCTCACCATTTTTAAAAATTTTGGCACTGCCCAGGTAAAACTAAAAGACCTTGAAGTAGAATTTGTGGGGGCACGAAAAGAATCGTACCAACGCGATTCGCGCAAACCAATCGTGGAAGACGGCACGCTGGAAGATGACCAGAACCGCCGCGATTTCACCATCAATGCCATGGCACTTTGCCTGAACAAAGACCGTTTCGGCGAGTTGGTTGATCCGTTTGGAGGTATTGAAGATTTGAAAAACTTCGTTATCCGCACCCCGCTAAACCCCGACATTACATTCTCAGACGATCCGTTAAGAATGATGCGTGGAATCAGGTTTTCGGCGCAACTTGGGTTCTTTCTGGAATCCAATACCTTTGATGCTATTGTGAGAAATAAAGAACGGATTGAAATTATTTCGAAAGAGCGCATTGCCGACGAGCTAAACAAAATCATGATGTCGCGCAAGCCTTCGGTTGGCTTCATTTTGCTTGAAAAAACTGGATTGCTGGAGCTGATTTTCCCGGAAGTATTTGCATTGAAGGGGGCTGAAACAAAAGATGGAGTTGGGCACAAGGATAATTTCTACCACACTCTGGCGGTTCTGGATGGGCTTTGCGAACATACCGACAACTTGTGGTTGCGTTGGGCAGCATTGTTGCACGACATTGGTAAACCCCGCACAAAACGGTTTGACAAAAGGTTGGGTTGGACATTCCACAATCATAATTTTGTGGGTGAAAAAATGATTCCGGAAATTTTCCGTAAAATGAAGTTGCCCACCAACGAAAAAATGAAATACGTTCAGAAAATGGTTACGCTGCACATGCGCCCCATTGTACTGAGCGAAGAAGAAATAACTGATTCGGCCATCCGCCGCTTATTGTTCGAAGCAGGCGATGACATTGACGATTTGATGAAACTTTGCGAAGCAGATATTACTTCTAAAAATCCCGAAAAAGTAAAACGTTTCAAAGCCAATTTCCAGCTTGTTCGACAGAAACTAAAAGAAATTGAAGAGAAAGACCGCGTTCGGAATTTTCAACCGCCCATTAGCGGGCAGGAAATTATGGAAACATTCAACTTGCCGGCTTGCTCCACGGTGGGCGATATAAAAATGCGTATAAAAGATGCCATTTTGGATGGCGTTATTCCAAACGAGTACGAAGCCGCCCGCAAGTACATGCTCGAAATCGGGAAAGAATTAAATCTTAATAGCTAAAACATATATCAATGAAATCAACAATCATTCTAACTGCCTCATTGCTGCTTATGACATCGGCCTTTTCTGCTAAAAAAATCAAATATCCGACAACTGTGAAAGAGAATGTAACCGATACATATTTTGATATTCAGGTAAAAGATCCTTACCGTTGGTTGGAAAATGACACATCGGCAGCCACATCAGCCTGGGTTAAGGCTCAAAATAAAGTTACTAACGAGTATCTTGCACAAATTCCATTTCGTCAGGAATTGAAAAAACGCCTGACAACATTAACTAATTATCCGAAGTATACGCTGCCGTTCAAAAAAAACGGCCAGTATTATTTCTACAAAAACAATGGATTGCAAAACCAAAGTGCTTTGTATCGTCAGAAATCGTTAAATTCTGAGGCCGAGCTAATCCTTGACCCCAACACACTTTCTACTGACGGAACTGTGGCATTGGCCAATGTTGCATTTTCAAAAGACGGTAAATACCTAAGTTATTCCATAGCCCGAAGCGGTTCCGACTGGAATGAAATTTTCGTTATGGACATTGAAACCCGTCAGCTGCTCCCGGATCACATCAAATGGTCAAAATCTTCTGAAATTTACTGGCAGGGCAATGGCTTTTATTACAGCGCCTACGATGCTCCCGAGGCCGGTAAGGAATATTCAGTAAAAAACGAGTATCAGAAAGTTTTTTATCACACAGTTGGACAAAGCCAGAGCCTTGACAAGGTGGTTTACGAAGACAAAGTGCATGCGCTCCGCGAATGTTATGCCAGTCTGGCCGGCGATGAGAAATTCCTTATAATAACAATTACCGAAACTACTACCGGAAACTCACTACTTATAAAAGACCTGAACAATCCTTCGGCCCAATACGCCGAATTAGCCCCTGGTTTCGACAACGACTATAAAGTGATTGATTGTGTAAACGGGAAATTATATTTAATTACAAACTGGAAAGCACCCAAAAACCGCTTGATGGAAGTAGATCCGGTAAATCCTGCCCGCGAAAACTGGAAAGTCATTATTCCTGAAACAGAAAATGTTTTGCAGGAAGTAACCATTGCAGGTGGAAAAATTATTGCCAAATACATGAAGGATGCTACCAATCATCTCTATGGATTTGACCTGACGGGCAAAAAACTCTACGAGGTTCAATTGCCTACACTTGGCTCGATAAGCGACTTAAGCGGCAGTAATGACGATTCAGAAGCTTTCTATGTATTCTCGTCATTCACCTTCCCTCCTACCATTTTCCTTCTTTATGCAAATCAAAATGTATCGAAAGTATTTTACAAAACTGAAATTCCTTTCAACCTGAATGATTATGTAAGCGAACAGGTTTTCTTTACCAGCAAGGATGGGACAAAGGTACCGATGACAATAACTTATAAAAAAGGGATGAAAAAAGACGGCGAAAATCCATTGCTACTTTATGGGTATGGAGGTTTTAACATAAGTCTTAACCCGAATTTCAATGTATCGCGCATTCCGTTTTTAGAAAACGGTGGCATTTACGTGGTAGCCAACCTGCGTGGTGGCGGCGAATACGGCGAGACCTGGCACATGGCCGGTACAAAACTGAATAAGCAAAATGTATTTGACGATTTCATTTCGGCAGCCGAATACCTGATTGCCAAAGGTTACACTTGCAAACAAAAACTGGCTATTGACGGTGGTTCCAACGGCGGCTTGCTGGTGGGTGCCTGCCTGACCCAACGCCCGGATTTGTTTGCCGTAGCCATACCCGAAGTTGGGGTGCTGGATATGCTTCGCTACCATCTGTTTACCATTGGCTGGTCGTGGGCCAGCGACTATGGAACCAGCGAAGAAAGCAAAGAAATGTTCGAATATCTGAAAGGTTACTCGCCGCTTCATAACGTAAAAGCAGGAGTAAAATATCCGGCTACCATGGTAATGACAGGCGATCACGACGACCGCGTAGTGCCGGCACATTCATTTAAATTTGCAGCAACCCTGCAAGCCACAAATAACACAAACAAGCCGACATTGATACGCATTGACACCAAAGCCGGACACGGAGCAGGCAAGCCGATAGGCAAACAGATAGAAGCGCAAACCGATATGTGGTCATTTGTAATGTGGAATTTGGGAATGAAACCTGTTTTTTAATTTATAGTTTATAGTTTGTCGTTTATAGTTAGTCACTACATATCAATTAATTAATGAATATAGAATCCCCAAACAGATAAAAAAATCTGATTTTTTATTCTAAAGTGTTTGCCAGACGAGCTAAAAAGCCTATCTTTGCACCGCTTTAGAAAAATGGCGGGATAGCTCAGTTGGTTAGAGCGTCGGATTCATAACCCGGAGGTCACGAGTTCAACTCTCGTTCCCGCTACAAAAAAAGGAAGTTCAGAAATGAACTTCCTTTTTTTGTAGTATAAAGTCAAGTTTTAATGGATTATACTTATCTTCGGAGTCGTAAATCAATACTGCTAACCAATCACAACCTGTGCCATGCTTTACTTATTAACGCTGCAATCTCTTATTGGTGCGCTGGTGTTTTCACTCCGGAGACCCCGGCATATTTCCAATTATATCCTGTCGTTTTGGTTTATCATCAATGCGCTGAACTTCGTAGGCATCCTAATTCCGGGTGGACTCTCGTCATACATAAAAATTGGTTATCTTCCTTTTCTGTTTCTGAACGGACCTGTTTTCCTTTTTTACGTGCTAAGCCTGATAAAGATCGACTTCAAATTCCGCTGGATACATTCACTGCATTTATTACCGTTCTTTTTTGTGAGTATTTACAGGTTGATTACACTTTCCGAATCAGTAAATCCAGCTGTTTTCTATAAGGTAGAAATGCCTGTAAAATACCTGATTATTTACTCGCTGATTTGTTTATCGGTTATTATTTACCTGGCTGTTATTTTTGTTCTTTTACTACGGCATAAGAAGAACATAGCCAACTATTTTTCCAATAAATCGCAGCGGTTCACGCTCGACTGGGTAATTGTTGTGCTGATAATTATTGCCATAAGTAACATTTTTGAATACTTTGCACCCTTACTTCCTGTCCTTCAAAATCCGGGTGGCGATAGTGTTTTCTGGTTCAATCAGTTCAACCTTGGTATGCTGGGCTTTTTTTTGCTTGTGTTTGGCTTGTTGCAACCTGCCATTTATATGGACAAACCGGTAAACCTGGAAGAACGCAAAGAGGAAGGAAGCAAGTATATTCGTTCGGGACTGACGAAACCTCAATTGTCTGAAATAAGGCAGGCTATTGAACAATATGTCGAAACTCAGAAGCCTTATCTGAATCCGGAATACAATCTGGAACTGATGGCAAAAGACCTGAACATTACCCGACAAAATCTATCGCAGGTTATCAACGATGAGATTGGAAAGAATTTTTATCAATTGATTAATGAATTTCGGGTAACTGAATTCAAAAAATACCTGAATGATCCGAAAATGAATCATATCACCTTCCTGGGACTGGCTTACGAAGCCGGTTTCAATTCCAAATCATCTTTCTATCGTGTATTCAAAGAAATTACCGGTGAAACACCCACTGAATTCCGTCAGAAAATAAAGAGGGATGACCCACAAGTCCCCTAAAAGACAAATAACCCCTAACCCCTAAAAAGGGAATACATACGCTTCTAATTCCTGTCGGAGTTTTTAGTTCAACTTTCATAAACTAATCAGGACACCTTTTTCCCCTTTAGGGGTTAGGGGTGTTCTTTTTTTTTGTCCCAACCGTTCGGTTGGGATGTCCTGCAAGCTTATTGGGACGATTGCATTGATGTTTGTCAGTAACATTGCACCGTGAATTTATGCAACAGCTGATTCAATTCCGGTTCAAATCAAAAATTACAGACTTTAAATTATAAACATCAAAAAATCAAATCATGAAAACACAAAAAAGAACATGGACTCTGGTTGTGTCTGCTTTATTAGCAACTTCAGTTATGATGGGGCAAACGCAAAAAGCCGACACCACTGCTGTAAAGAAAAGTACTAAAGAAGAAAGTAACCGTAACGTAATGCTGAATGCATCCGATGATACGGGTCCCCGCCAAATCTCTATAGGTTTACCGGTAGTTAATCCCAGCGACGTAATTATTCTCGAAAACGATCTTCCGGTTGTTTACCATTACTGGCCACATTTCCCAAATACGCACTGGCGTGCAGATTCCAGCCTCGGCAGTATGGGTTTATTGAAACTCAGTGAAGTGCAAACTACAACCGGAAGGGTAGGATACGCAACCAATTCCTACACGAAACTGGGCACTGATAACTTTGAAGGCCGCCTGAACTACCGTCTGAATCACTTCGGGATGCAACAGGTTGATCTTACCGTTTCAGGTTCAATGGGAAAAGGCTGGCTGTATAGTGGAAGCGTGTATCAAAACTTCGACCCCGGAACATTCAAACTGAAGTACACTGATTTCTATGACCGTACATCTATTTACAAAGGATCCATCACCAAGCGGTTCGACAACAAAAAAGGGGAAGTTTCCCTGCTATACAAGCATGCTGAGTCACGTTCATTGATGGCATCGGCCAACACAGCTCCGTTTATCTACAACGGCGATGGAAGTGTGAGCGAAATGCCCGGTTTCCATTTGGGTACAGATTGTTATTCGCCGGTGGATGGTAAAATGAAATACATGGATATTAAAACCGGTATTCTGAAAGAAACTTCGTTGCAGGATGCTGCTCAAAATGTATCAAATGAAGTTGGTTTATTGGGGAAATACAAATTCAACGACGGAACTAATCTGAAAGTAAGTGCAAAATATAGTTATAGCGATGCGGCTATTGTGTTTCAACCGGGTTTGAGCATTAAAAAAGTAACTGCTGCCGACGGATACACTTACTCAGATACACATGAAGCCTATTCGGGCTATGTGCAAAACCGTATGTCGATGATTGATTTTGGAAAAATACATGACGCCATGATGATGGCCGAACTGAACAAACAAGTACAAAATCACGCTTTGCGCCTGGGTATGAACGAATGGTTCAACAGCATTGAATACGTTGGAAACAGCACCCGCTATCAGCACGAACTGGCTCCTAATCCGCGCAAACTGGATTATAATGGTGTAACTTATTCTTCGTACAATACTTCTGGTGAATACTATCAGGGAACTGAAAACCGCATAGCAGCTTACCTAACCGATGACTGGAATATTACCAAAAAGCTGAATGCTTATATTGGCGCCAGGTTGGAATATTTTACATTGAACGGTGACAACCTTCCTTACAAACGCTATTCAAACTTCCATTTGGGATCAACAAACCCTGCGAACAGCGATGTAGCCACGTTGACAGGTATCAACCACACCTGGCTATTACCGGCCTTAACTGCTAACCTTACTTATAAGATGACCCGCCAGTTTGGTTTCCTTGCCGAAGCATCATACAGCGAACAAGGCACAAAACTTTCCGATTATGCCGGAAACGCTTCTCCTTATACCGATGCAGTAACTGTCCCTTATGGACGTGCAGGAGTTTATTACAACAATCCTGTTATCAGTCTGGTATCGGCAGTAACCTATATCAAGAAAACAAATTTTCAGAGCCGTTTTAACCTGGTTGACCCGACCAACTCAAGCGTAACCAATATGTACCATCTGAAATACGATGTAGAAACAGTGGGCTGGACTACTGATGCTGTTATAAAACCTTTCAAGGGAGCTGATCTTCATTTGTTGGCAACTATTCAAAGTCCTCAGTACAAAAAATACGCGTTTGAAGCCTACGGAAAAGAATATAATTTCAATAACAAACAGGTAACCGGTATTTCAAAAGTATTGTTAGAAATTGACCCGAGCTATCGTCCCATCAACGGTTTGCGCCTGTGGGCTTCGTTCCGTTACTTCAGTCGTCAGTATGCCAGCATCAGCAATGTATTATTCTTCAATCCACGTTGGGAAACCTTTGGAGGTGTAGATTATACTGTAAACAAAAATCTTACTTTGAGTGCCCAGGTGGTAAACTTCCTGAATCAGACCGGTGCTTCGGGTAGTATTTCCGGCTCCGAATTAATGACCGATGGGTCTATTTACAACGGCGCCATGATGAGTGGCAGCTACCTGCGTCCACTCACATTCGAAATGAAAGCTTCTGTAAAATTTTAAATCAATAAAACAACATATTATGAAATCAATAAAATTAATCGCATCATCTTTGCTCCTGGTTGCAAGCGCTTCTGCCTATGCCGCAAAACCGGCGATAACTCAACCTGTATTGGTGGCAAAGTCAGTCAATATGATTACCATAGGCGGTTTGAAGTTTAAAGACCTCAATAAAAACGGAAAACTGGATAAATACGAAGATTGGCGATTGCCGAACGAAGTACGTGCTAAAGACTTGCTGTCTAAAATGTCGTTGGAAGAAAAAGCAGGTATGATGCTAATCAGCACTACACGTATGGAAAATGATTGGTCGTTTGAGAAACCGAAGAGTACAGCACCTATTACGAGCAATTTCAACGAAACTGATCTGGTAATGAAGCAAAACATGTTCACCGGCTTACCTATGCCCGTTGCACAGCTTTTTGCAGCCGGAACTACCAATGGAGTAAAAAAACATCACTTACGTAACTTTATTCTTCGTGCCAATACGGACACCAAAACTATGGCCGAATGGTCCAACAAACTGCAAGCCTTGTGCGAAGGTGATGGACTCGGCATTCCGGCTATCGTTACTTCCAACCCGCGTAACCACATTACCCGCGACGCATCCGTTGGGTTGAGTGTTGGTAAAACTGCATTCTCTACCTGGCCGGGAGAACTTGGTCTGGCTGCCATGCGCGACCCGAAACTGGTACATGAATTTGCCGATATTGCCCGACAGGAATGGGCAGCCGTTGGTTTGCGCAAAGGTTATATGTACATGGCCGATCTGGCTACCGAACCGCGCTGGCAGCGGGTGGAAGGAACTTTCGGTGAAGATGCCAATCTGGCTGCTCAAACCATGCGAGAAGTGGTGCTGGGCTTTCAGGGAGCAAAACTCAACAGCGGTTCTGTGGCACTTACCGTGAAGCATTTTCCCGGTGGTGGCGCTACTGAAGATGGGCAGGATCCACACTTTCCATGGGGCAAACGCGAAATTCTGACCGACAAAACTATTCAAAACAACCTTATATCTTTCAAGGCAGCCATTGATGCGGGAGTATCAGCTATTATGCCTTATTATTCGTTACCAGTTGGTACTAAATATGAAGGTGTGGCGTATGCCTACAACAAAGGGATTCTACAAGGTTTGCTTCGCAAGGAATTGGGTTTTAAAGGTATTATTAACTCCGATACAGGCCCTATCGACATGATGCCCTGGGGCGTGGAGGAACTGAATGTAACCGAACGTTACAAAAAATCGCAGGAAGCCGGCGTGAACCTCTACTCGGGCAGTGGTGATCCAACCGAATTGCTGAAAGCCGTGAAAACCGGAGCTGTAAAAATGAAAACCATTGACGAATCGGTCTATCTGTTATTGATTGAGAAATTCCAGCTTGGGCTGTTCGAAAATCCGTATGTGGATGTAGACAAAGCGGCTCAGATTGTAGGAAATGCTAAGTTTCAGGCACGTGCCGATTTGGCAATGCGCAAATCCATCGTGTTGCTGCGCAATGACTCGAATATCCTGCCGCTGAAAGCCAAAACGAAAGTATATTTCGAATCCTATTTCCCACAAAAGGGCAACCCGAATGGTACGCACGTAAATGTTCCGGCAATAAATAATTGGGATGTGCAGTTTGTCCAATCGCCTGACGAAGCAGACGTAATTCTGCTGTGGGTAACTCCGGGAGCCAAATCGTTGTTTGATTCCAAAGGTGAACCTATCTATCTGTCACTTTCGAAAAACGGTATCAATACCTGTTATATCAATTGCCTGACAGCTAAAAAGCCAACCATTTTGGTTATGAACTACAGCAATCCATGGGTAATTGCCGAAGTTTACAACAAAGAAAGCATCAACGTGAAAGGAGTCATTGCCACTTTCGGTACCACGAACGATGCTTTGCTGGATGTGGTAACCGGTAAATTCAACCCAAGCGGTAAAATGCCGTTCACTACACCGGTTAGCGAAGTGGCCGCTCAACACAATATACCCGATGTACCCGGTTACGACGAAGGTCCGGATTATCCATTGTTTAAGTTTAACGAAGGAATTAGCTATTAATCAAGTTAGTTTACCTACCTGAAACTAACACAAACGGGAGCTCAAGAGTGAGCTCCCGTTGCTTTAGCCAATGATAATTTTCCAAATCAAATTTACTTGATAAATTTCAATACAAGTGGAGTTTGATTTCCTACAACATATACTTTCAGAAGATACATTCCCGGTAAACATTTAGAAACATCTATGCGATTATTCTCAATGTTCAAATTGAGATTACGACCTTGTAAATCAACTACAGTAATTTTATCTATTGCAAGATTTCCACGATCGACAAACAGGTAATCTGTAACAGGATTTGGATAAATCCGTACATACTCAGTTGCGTTAATGGCATCAACAGCGGTCTGGTTTTCAGGAATAAACTCCCAGTCCGTTTCTAAATCGGTACTCATACCCCCTTGAACGATGTTGGCATCCACCTGATCATTTTCCGATTTCAGGAATTTTGTACTATGATAAGGTATAATTTTATAATATTTTGAGTTTTGAATCTTCTGAGCAATCATCTTTTGGTTATCCAGACCGGAATACAATTTTTGCTCGCAAACAGCATTGTCATTCGCGCTGCTTTCCCTTACCTGTATGGATATAAGGCTGTTTCTGTTCGAAATACGATAAACACCGTCGGCAACATGAGCAAAGCTCCATTTCTGATCCAGATTTCCGGTGAATGCTTGTTGCTGAATGGCTGCTCCAGTCAACTTACTTTGCCCGGCAACTCCCATAAATAATCCGGTTTTCCTGTTCTTTAGATAAAACGTAGCTCCTCCCAACGTAACATCCCCGTTCGGGCGTACTTTCCAGGAACTGATTGAGTCATTGCAACCAAGGTCAAGCAGGCTGGGAGTATTTTCAGTCACAACTATAGGTGTTCCTCCATAATTGTTTTGTTTATAAAGCGTCACTTTAAAACCAGGTGCCAATTTTATCGACGAAATCGATTTATCGGCAACTCCCTGAACTGAAATACCTGCAATACTATAATCACCTTTTTCAAAGTTCACAGCTGTACCCTGATAATTAATATCCGAATATACTGTCAGGTAAGGTTTCATTTTATCCATATTTACCACTTCGCCTCCGCCAAAAACCTTGTTTATTGCGCCAGCATAGGTTTGCAGATTGAAATCATTGTCGTTATAAACCCACAGAAACCCACCTTTCACAGTTGAATTATTTTTCCAACCCGTCATAGTCGAAGTGATAGTTGCCGAAGGGTTGAAATGGAGCATTCCGGCATGCAATGTAATATTATTGATAACCCAGTCTTTCGGGTTATTATTTGCACCTCCATCATAACATTGCAAATCAATCCGATCAACAGCTCCAGCCCTTAATTTATTGACATTAGTAGCCAAAGTTTGCCAAAAAGATTTATTCATATAGGGTGCAAGTGTGGTTTTGAAACCTAAATCGAACAACATCACATGAAAAGATGTAGCAGTATTCACATCATAGCAGGCTTCATCATCATTGTTTACGGCCTCAATGGTAGGAATGGCATTTTTCAGTGCCTGAAAGTTTTTATACAGGATACTTGTGGGGCCGGTTCCCTGAGCATTTACAAGCGTTTTAATGTTATTATACGAGGTAGATCCCCACCCTCCGATACATGTTTCTACACGACGAATAGAAGACATTCCGGTTTTCAATGCGGTTACGTCTGCCACATAATAGGGTTGTTTTTTTGCAAATATATATACACCATTAGAGCAAATTGTGTCACCATCGGTAGTCAGGGCACCATTGGGTTCCACTTGAATATTAAACAGAATGACATAGGTGAAACCTGAAGCTTTTAATGTAGGAACCGTTACTGTCCTCTGGCGGCGGAAATGCCCTCCGACATAGATTCCCGATTGAGCTAAAATTGATAGATTGATAACGAATAAAAGAAATAACGGCAGAAATGCTTTGGAGAAATGATGTGTGGTTTTCATAAATTAGTGGTTGCGCTTTCTTAAAGGTAAATCTTCAACAAATTGCCTAAAAAATTGATTTATTTGAATTTTATATATTTTGATTGCTTTTCGCTACAAAAATAAAGCAAAAAAAACAAAAAACAGCTCATTTCACAACTTCATTTTTTACAATAAGTGCTCATGCACTAAACTCACGTTAATCAGTGACTCAATGCTTTATTTCTCCTTGCGTCTACATAAAAAAAGTGATGGAATAGATTACACTATCCCATCACTTCATTTTTTGCTTTATCAATTAATTATTACTGACTTTCACAGAAGAACTCGCATGGTTTCTCTCTGTAACATTTACCACATAAACTCCTTTGGCGGGCAACTTTGTTTCAGCCTCATTTTCGACCAACTGAACCTGAGATACCAACTTTCCAACCGAAGAAAAAACATTGATCAATGAATCTTTTGCTCCTGAAATATACAACGTATTGCCTGCTGTATAAGCTTTAATCTTCAGATCCGATTTATTTTTTAAAATTCCTGTTGCAGTTGAATTTTCTAATTCAATCTCAATCTTAACAGCACCCTGAATGGAGGCTCCAATCTTATAAGCCGATTGCTTAACACCGTTTATGGTAAAAGATTTGATATTCGTTCCATTTCCTTTGACTATCACATCCAAAACGGCTTGTCGGTATGGAATATCTTTCAATTCCAGGCTATTGACACCAACAGGCAAAAATGGAGAAAAAGTGATTCCATCCGTTCCAAACCGCATACCCAGCAACCCGTTGTAAACCATATTCATGTAACCAGTTGCACACCAGGTTTGACGTGTAATTTTAGCCCAATGTCCCCCATTTTGCCAGCCTCCATCCGGAATACCGGTATACGGATTATATACTTCGCAAAAATCGTAATTACCCTTATCCTTATCAAGAGCCAAACGGGTCACTCCATTCAATTCCGTTTTAAATGCAGCTGTATCTCCTACGCTAATAGCCGCCTGAGCAAAATAGGCATTTACGTGCGGCCAAATTATATTATTGTGACGTCCGGGTTTAGCCGGTGAAAAATCGGAGAAATCCGGATAAATAGAGGTAATTCCAAAATTAGAAACCGTAACACCTTTTATTACTCTTTGCGCTTGCTGTGGAGTAAGAACTCCTAAAAGCGTGGCAAAGCTAATACCTAAACCTTCCTGATATTTAGCCGTATTACCCAAATTATCAATCAGATAGTGAGTCTTGTTTTCACTTTCGGAATATAAATACTTCAGGATGTTGGCTTTGATTGCCTCTGCTTTAGCCTGATAGCCCTGAATAGTAGCCGGACTTATATTCAGTATACGACCCATTTCAGCCAATGCCTGATATGCTCCATAATACACACAATTGGTACTCAAACATTTAATTAATTTTGTATTCGGGTGACTATCGGCAGCTCCGGAATTAATAGTGGGATCGTAAACAGGTTGAGGGTATCCCGAAATTCCATCGTTAAATACTGATGGCCCTTTGAATAGACCATAAGCATTGTCGAAGAAATTAGCTTCCTGTATAGCCATCGAATTAGCAGAACAAGTATATGCCTGATTCAGAAATTCCTGATCTCCATTTACTTTGTAATAATCCAATGCTGCAAGTACCCAAATAATCCGGTCCCAATACTCAGCACCAATCGTGGTTTTATTATTCGTTACATTCCACATCGAATTTTTAGCAACCACAGGATTGACAAAGCTTATTCCAAACATATTGTTGATAGCACAATCCCGGGTCCAACCGGCATTATATTCCGCTCCTGCAGCCAAAACTCCACCGCGGACATTTGCACTTACAATTTTCACAGCCAGATTATATGCATTTTCAATGTCCTTATTATTGCAACTCAACGTTGAATTGGTAATGCTTTTGAGTTTAGGCACCCCATTAAACCAACTGATGTCAGCAGGCTTAGTCATTGTATATGCATTTTTAGCATCTGCAATTACAGATCCTGTTCCTTCATTCATTTTCCAATTGGCTACAAGTCCGGCTTCATTTCCATTTAAAAGTACTATATTTTGTGCATTAATTTCAGTAATAGTACGAGCTAAATTCCAAAAACGCAGATCAGAAATTACCCCATCCAACAACCGTCCGGCCCAGGAAGGGCTTTCTCCAATGCGCAGGTTTTTAGAGGACGGAACCATTGCTGAAGCGAGGTTGACCGTACCATCCAAAATTCCATTGACGTACAATTTTATCTGGGTGCTTGAACAGGTAGCTGCAACATGATACCAGGTGCCCAGCTCAATGGCAGTAGATCCGGTCACCGCAACCCAATTGCCATTCCCAATGCATAATTCAAATTTATTACCAGCTGTCCGCAGCGAGAAACCCTGTGCTCCAGCCGCCGGAGAATCCTCAGTGCTTAAAATGTATCCGCCAGCACCGCTTGGAAGGCTGTTGAAGAAAACCCAGGCCTCGGCAGTAAACTGATTTACACCCACAGCGGCACTTCCCGAATCGATGAAACTATTGGCTGTTCCATTAAATGAAAGGCCCACAGTTGGTGCTGCACTGGCAAACTTCAGAGTAAGCCTCTTCATATCTACGGTTAGCGTATAAATCCCCGCAGCAGAAACCAGAAATTTCCTGTCACTGGCATCGTTGAATAGCAAACTATAGGTTTGCCCCAATTCCGGCAATCCATCCCCGGCTGCAGTAAAAGAGTTACTCCAGGAGTTTAGGTTATTGATAAATTTGAATTCTCCTCCTTTTAGTATACCTGTCCAGGTATAAACTGCATCAGAGCCCGGAACCAGGGTTAGTGGTACAGCAAGGTTGTTATTCCATCCAGCCGGAGATGCTGGCCCGACTAAATAAATGTGAGAGTAATCCTGGGCAGAAAGGCTTAGACTCATAAACATTCCTGTTAAATACAATAAAAAACTTTTTCTTGTTTGTTTGTTTTTGTCTCTCATAATAAATGTTTGTTATTGAAATGACCTATGTGATTTTCGATACAAAGTGATGTAACTTTTGTAATAGTCAGGACGAGTTCATTATATACAGCTTTAATTCAGATCTTTATTCGAAAAAAATGTCTGATTGAGCTTGTATCAAATTCATATGATAGTTCAAAGTAAATTAAAAAAACAGCTTATGGCAATAGTATGTGTTGGACATTGACAATTAGTGTACTCAAAAAAGAGATTTTGACCCTACTGAAAGCGTGCTGGTACAATGGTCACAATCATCACCAACCAAGAGGGTGCTATTTAGCAGAAACAGCTAAAAATATACTGGCTTTTTGCAAACTATCCAACTCTACTAAGCTTTAGAGTAAAACCACAACGCTGAGCAGAATAAAAACAAAACAACTTACAGGCTTTTTATAAAAAAAACACATTTAGAGAATTATTTCAGTAATAAAACATTATATTTGTCGTCAGAAAGAACACTAAAAACATTTCTTAAACAAGTTGTTTTTTAGAACTTTCGTTCTTCAGAATTTGTTCGGACTTATATAACTAATTTTAAAAATATAGTTATGGAAACGCTTACTAATTCTATTGTTCCCGACGCCGTTCTCGACGAAATAGTTGAGAAGTACAAAGGCAAACCCGGCATGTTGCTTTCCACCCTGGAAGAAGTGCAGGAAAAAAATCCTTTGAAATTCCTACCCGGTGAAACTTTAAAAGTCGTGTCGCAAAAACTGGATGTACCTTATACACAAGTGTACAGCGTTGCTACCTTTTATTCATTTTTCAATCTGAAGCCGCAGGGCAAGCATTCCATCGTTGTTTGCCGCGGAACAGCTTGCCACACCAAAGGCTCCAAGGCACTACTCGATGAAGTTGGTCCTATTCTGGGATTCAAACGAACTGAAGATGAATCGGAATCATCATTCACCACTCCCGACAATGAATTCACCATCAAAACTGTAGCCTGCTTTGGCCAGTGCGCCCAATCGCCGGTAGTAGCCATTGATGGCATTATCCACAGTAATGTCAACTCCCAGAAATTGATCAAAATACTTTCAAAAGTAAAAAGCCGGCAGCCCTTATCGGGCGGTAAAAAGAAAATCGATTGATTTCCTACTCTCCCCATCTCCCTCTTCATAAACCTTTATTTAGTCCAAAGTCATCGTTACGGGATTAAAAACAAAAGACCTGAATACCATGAAAGCACATGAACTTGATATATTGAAACAGCTAAATCAGGATCGGATTACTCCTCCGACGCCGATGATTTTAGTAGGAATGGGTACTTGCGGCATTGGCAATGGTGCCGATTTGGTTTTCAACCGTTTGCAAAAATACATCAACCAAAACGGAACGGTTTTCAATCTAAAAAAAACAGGATGTTTTGGTTTTTGCGCCGAGGAACCACTGGTTACATTATACCAACCCGGCAAACCTATGCTGGTTTACAGCAAAGTGGATGAAAAAGATGCTGCACACATTGCCGATGGTCTCTCGAAAGGTAAAATTTACCGCAAAAAAATTCTTTGCAGGATTGATGAATGGGATTTCCATACTTCAAAAGTGAATTTTGGCAAAGGATACGATGCTATTCCACATTGGGATGAAATTCCGTTTTTCAAAGGACAAAGGAAAATTGTGTTGCGCGATGCAGGACTTATCGATGCCGAAGAAATACTTGACTATATCGCTGTTGGTGGCTACAAAGCCTTTGCAAAAGCACTTACTGAGATGCAACCGGAAGATGTGGTTACAGAAATAATCGATGCCAAACTTCGCGGACGCGGCGGCGCCGGTTTCCCCACCGGCATAAAATGGGACATTATGCGGAAAGCCGAAGCCGACCAGAAATACATTATTTGCAACGCCGACGAAGGTGACCCCGGGGCTTATATGAACCGCAACGAAATAGAAAGCGAGCCACACGCAATCATTGAAGGAATGCTGATTGGCGCTTATGCCATGGGCGCTTCCGAAGGAATTGCGTATGTAAGGGCCGAATATCCGCTGGCAGTAAAACGATTCAAACTGGCCATTGAACAAGCAACTGAATACGGGTTAATGGGCAAAAATATTCTTGGCTCCGGATTCAGTTTCAACATCGAAGTAGTGGAAGGCGCCGGTGCGTTTGTTTGTGGTGAAGAAACGGCCTTGATTGCTTCCATAGAAGGAAAAGCCGGCCGCCCAATGCCACGTCCACCCTACCCCGCCGGCAAAGGATTGTATGGCAAACCAACCAATATCAATAATGTGGAAACCTGGTGTAATATCCCGGTTATTATCGAAAAAGAAAGCAGCTGGTTTAAAGAAACGGGCACAGAAAAAAGTCCTGGTACGAAAGTATTTTCATTGGTGGGGAAAGTAAAAAATACCGGGTTAGTTGAACTTCCGCTCGGATCCACTATCGAACAGTTTGTGTTCAATATCGGTGAAGGCACAGGAACTTCCAAAAAAGTAAAAGCCGTGCAAACCGGTGGCCCTTCGGGTGGCTGTATTCCGCTGGAATACTTCAATACGCCTGTCGACTATGAATCGCTTGCTTCGCTTGGTGCTATAATGGGTTCAGGTGGTATGGTGGTTATGGATCAGGACAACTGTATGGTGGATGTGGCCCGTTACTTCCTGGAATTCAATTCGGCAGAATCGTGTGGTAAATGCACCCCATGCCGCGAAGGATTGGCACAGGCACTGGCTATTCTCATCAAAATTACCAAAGGACAAGGTACACACGAAGATTTGGTCACACTTGAACTGTTGAGCCGTACCATCAAGGACACAGCCATTTGCGGACTGGGGCAAACCGCTCCAAACCCGATTTTGACCACACTAAGGTATTTCCGCCACGAGTACGAAGAACATATCCGTGAAAAACGTTGCCACGCCGGAGCTTGCGAATCGTTGTACATGGCTTTGTGCGAAAACAGTTGTCCGCTGCACATGAACATCCCTGGTTACATTGAGCTAATCAAGGAAGACCGCATTGAAGAAGCTTTCGAATTGTCGTTACGCGACAATCCCATTCCTGGAACGATTGGACGTATTTGCCACTTCCACTGCCAGATGCGTTGCCGTCGCGACCAGTTGGATGAACCTGTTTCGCAAGGTGAAATTCACCGTTATCTGGCCGACACCATGTACAAACTGGGAAAAGAAAACGAGATTTATAAAAAACTGATAAAAGAAAAACTTCCAGCTACCGGAAAGCACATTGCCGTGGTAGGCGCGGGACCTGCCGGACTTACCGCCGCCTATTACCTCGTCAGACTGGGACATGCCGTTACCATTTACGATGCACTGCCCGAAGCAGGTGGCGTTGTGCGCTTTGGTATTCCACAATACCGCTTGCCCAAATCGGTGTTACAAAAAGAAGTTCAGTTAATCAAAAAGCTGGGCGTTGAGTTTAAGTTTAATCAAAAACTGGGCGAAAATCTTTCATTCGACACACTGAAAAATGACTTTGATGCCGTATATCTGGGCATTGGAGCATGGAAAGACATTGATTTGAATATTCCTGGTGAAAATTCAAAAGGCGTTTTTGCAGGTACGGAATTTTTGAAAGACCTCGCTTTAGGAAAAACACCTAAACTCGGACAACGCGTAGTGATTATCGGCGCCGGAAACGTGGCTATCGATGCTGCCCGCAGCATTTGGCGGTTGGGCAAAGATGTTACAGTGGTTTACCGTCGTGAGAAAGGCGACATGCCGGCAAACGCAGCCGAAATTTTCGAATCGGAAGCCGAAAAGATAAACTATCATTTTCTGGCGGCACCAAATGAAATTATTGCTGATACCAAAGGTAATGTAAAAGCATTGAAAGTGGAAGTTATGAGCGGTGGCAATATCGATGCATCCGGACGAAGGCGCCCCGTATCAACCGGAAAATCCCAGGAAATTCCGTGTGATTCGATTATTTTGGCCGTTGGCGAACGGGTGGATTCTACTTATCTGAAAAATGCCGGACTTGAAGTAACCAAAGATGGACGTTTAATCGTCGATCCGTTTACCTTCCGGACTTCCAACGCCAAAATATATTCCGGAGGCGATGCCGTGACAGGCCCATCAACTGCCGCGGAAGCTATGGGAATGGCAAAAAAGGCTGCGGAATCTATTGATTTGGAATTAATGAAAGAAAAACGGTTTCACTTGTTGTTCCACGAGTTCCAATACAAGAATCTTATACCTTTAAATCCGAAAGTAAGCCCGAAAAACAAATCCGGAAAGCTTTCGGTAAAAGAACGAAGTGGTAATTTCCAGGAAGTGGAAATCGGATACACCGGTGAACAGGCACGAAACGAAGTGGAAAGGTGTTTGAGGTGTGATGTAAAATGCTGACTCTCTAAGCCCCTTGCACTCTAATGAGGGGCTAAGAGTGGAAAACTTAACACAAAAAAAAAAGTAAGAAATATATTTTCAAAGGACTTGTTTGCAATCCTCATTTCGGGACAAGAAGTCTATTAACAATAAACAAAATGGAAGAATCCGATAAAAAACCATTTACTCCGGAATGGTACACCGCTAATCCGTACACATTTAAGTTACTAAAAGAAAGCCAGCAAGCAAAGCGCACCAGTCTGACAACTGCCGAAGAAATACTCTGGGAATACCTGAAAGATAAAAAAATGGGAGTAAAAATCCGGAGCCACCATTTAATCGACAATTATGCACCTGATTTTGTGGCTCTTTCCTGCAAACTCATAATTGAAGTGGATGGAGAAATTCACAAATATCAAAAAGAGGAAGATGAGAAACGAACCCGCGAACTGAATGAAAAAGGATTCAAAATCATTCGTTTTACAAATGATGATATTTTCAATGATATTCTAATGGTTTTAAAAATAATAAAGACTGAAATTGAAAACCGTAAAAGAATCCCTGATCACTCATAGTAAAGAAGTAATTCTTTGAAATATATCTTAGCCGAAAGCCCGAATCAATTAAATCGTAAGATTATGAAAATCACAATAAACAATCAGCCGGTTCAGGTAGCCGAAGGTATAACTATTATGGAAGCCTGTAATGCAGTTGGAATCCATGTTCCATCGTTATGTTACCTGCAGGATGTATCGCACAATGCGTCATGCGGTGTTTGTGTGGTGGAGGTAAAAGGAGCCAAATCGTTGTTGAGATCGTGCATTACGCAGGTTACCGAAGGCATGGAAATAACTACCAATAGCCAGCGGGTAATGGAAGCCCGACGCGTAAATGTAGAATTGCTACTGGCCAATCACCCGCAGGACTGTCTGGGTTGCGACCGGAACCAAAACTGCGAATTACAGGAAATTGTGTTCGATCTGGGTATTCACGAAAGGCGGTTTGTCCGAACTCAAAAAGAAATAAGACCTAAAGACGAAAGTTCTCCTTCGTTGGTACGCGATCCGGAGAAATGTATCTTGTGTGGCCGGTGTGTGGCTGTGTGCAGCGAAGTCCAGGGCGTAAAAGCCATTGACTTTGCCGGACGCGGACTGAAAAGCAAAATATCCACATTTATGGATCTGGGTATGGGCATTGTGGCTTGTACCAACTGCGGCCAATGTGCACTGGTTTGCCCTACAGGAGCCATTACAGAGAAAAGCGCCGTAACCGAAGTATGGGACGCATTACATAATCCTGAAAAAGTAGTGTTGGTACAAACGGCTCCTGCCATCCGGGTGGGTATTGGCGAAGCCATGGGTATGCCCAACGGTAGCCTGGTAACGGGACAAATGGTGGCCGGACTGCGCAGGTTGGGATTCTCCAAAGTGTTCGATACCAACTTTACAGCCGATCTCACCATTATCGAAGAAGGCAACGAACTGATTAAACGCATAAAAACAGGCGGCACTTTGCCCATGATCACTTCGTGCTCGCCCGGCTGGATTAAATTTATCGAACATTTCTATCCCAAATCGCTGGCTCATTTGTCGAGCTGCAAGTCGCCGCAGCAAATGTTTGGCGCCATTGCCAAAACTTATTACGCCGAGAAAACGGGCATCGACCCACGCAATATTGTGGTGGTTTCTGTAATGCCTTGCACTGCTAAAAAATTTGAAGCCCGCCGGCCGGAAATGGACAGTGCGTTCAATTATTGGAAGGAAAAACTTAATCTCTCCGAAAACGAACGCTTCTTCGACGTTGACGATGTCCTGACCACACGCGAACTGGCCCGTATGTTCAAAGAAACCGGCATTGACTTCACTCATTTGCCCGAAGAACCATTCGACAATCCATTGGGCGAATCGACCGGTGCAGCTGTACTTTTCGGAGCAACCGGAGGTGTGATGGAAGCCGCCTTACGCACTGCCTACGAAGTATACACCGGAAAAACGCTGGCGAATGTAAACTTCACAGCCGTTCGTGGACTGGAAGGCATAAAAGAGGCAGAAGTGGATTTGGATGGAACAACAATAAAAGTGGCTGTAGCCCACACGCTGAAAAATGCCCGCATTGTGTTAGAACAAATCGAAAACGGAACGTCGCCTTACACGTTTATCGAAGTAATGACCTGCCCGGGCGGTTGCCTTGGTGGTGGCGGACAGCCGATACCTACCACTACAGAAATTCGAAAAAAACGAGCCGAATCCATTTACTACGAAGACGAGCACAAGGGCTTCCGCAAATCGCATGAAAATCCAGAAATACTCACCCTATACAGCGATTTTCTGAAAGAACCGCTGGGAGAAAAATCGCATCAGTTATTGCATACAAAGTATGTGCAAAGAGAACATTAAAACACAGATCAATTTTATACGGTCAACAGGGAAGTTCAATATTGAATTTCCCTGTTTTTGTAAAATCTGATTTGATACTGCAAACTTAATTTTAGAAAGTATTGTTATATCTGCTGAAAATTGCATTGATTTCCAAACGGTACAATTCGGTTTACCATGCTATTGCACAAAAACAAGGATTAGCTTCACCATTACAGGGCTACAATGCTAATTTAAACCGATCGTCACGAAACACTAACATTTAATTCAAACAAGATGAGGAAACTAATTGCTGGAATGAATGTAACCCTTGACGGGTTTTGCGACCATACGGCCATGATTGCAGACGACGAAATACATCAACATTACAATGAGCTGTTAAGTGATGCAGACACCATTTTATGGGGAAGAATAACATATCAACTTATGGAAAGTTATTGGCCATCGGTAGTAAATAATCCCACTGGTAACAAGCCAATGGATGAATTTGCTGTACTGGTAGACAACATTTCCAAAATTGTTTTTTCCCGCACGCTGAAAAAGGTTGATTGGAAAAATACAATATTGAAAAAGGAAATAATTAAAGAAGAAATTTTAGACCTCAAGCACCAAGAGGGTAAAAATATATTGGTTGGCAGCCCCGGGCTAATAGTTTCCTTATCCCAACTAGGATTAATTGATGAATACCAACTTGGCATTCAGCCAATTATTTTAGGGAGTGGCCTGGCATTATTCAATCATATAACTGAGAGAATTAATCTGAAACTCTTAAACACAAAAACATTTGCTTGTGGGGCAGTAATGCTATACTATGAGCCAACAAAAAGATAAATGAGAAACTTAAAAATCGAATCGGTGTAAACAACTATAAAAGTGCGGAGTCAGCACTATAATCACTCATAACCCACTCATGAGAAAAATAATTGTCTTATCATTTATTACTTTAGATGGAGTAATGCAGGCACCTGGTGGGCCCGATGAAGATACATCAGGTGGATTCAACTATGGCGGTTGGGTTGTGCCTTATTTTGACGAAGTTGGCGGTAAAGTCATGGAAAAACAGATGAAACCGGCAGACCTTCTTTTGGGCAGAAAAACATTTGATATTTTTGCCTCCTACTGGCCCAAACATGCAGACTTTTGGCCAGGTATCAATGATGTCACAAAATACGTAGTGTCCGGGACCGGGGAAAAGTCTGATTGGAACAACTCAGTATTTCTCAAAACCCTGGCAGACATCAAAGAGCTCAAGAATTCAACTGGTTCTGATATTCAGGTTCACGGCAGTGGTGAACTCGTTCAGCTACTGCTTAAGAATGATTTGGTAGACGAACTTTGGCTCAAAATTTACCCATTAACTCTTGGTAAAGGAAAAAAGTTGTTTGGCAATGGCACAATTCCGGCTGCATTTACATTAACAGAAAGTACTGTTACACCAAGCGGGGTGATTATTGCCAACTACAAGCGTGCCGGAACAGTCAAAACTGGTACTTTTGAAAATTGAAACGGCTAACATATTCATGACACAAACTTAATTTTGAAACATTTGTTATATTTGTTGAAAATTAAAATGAATTGATTCTCATGTATCGGTTGTTTCAAAAAAATTAAATTTCATACTAACCTACATTTCATACAATTATGGCACAAAACTGGATTGAACACCTCGAACCCCTTATGGAACAGTACACCGGACGGAAGCATCCGCTTAATTACAAAAGTCGATACCAATTATTGGTGATGGTAATACTTTCGGCTCAGGATTCGGATAAGCATATCAACGAACTGGCACCGGTTATTTTCGATGCATATCCTTCCATGAATAGTCTGGCTAAAGCAACCGAGGAAGATTTGCACCGATACATCAATACTGTGAGAAATTTTGGAAACAAAGCCGCCTGGTTGGTAAAACTGGCCCAACAGATTGGCGACGATGATAACATTCCACGAACCATGGCTGAACTGACCAAACTGCCCGGCATTGGGCGAAAATCGGCCAACGTGATTATTCGCGAATCGGGAGACGTAGCAGAAGGCATAATCGTGGATCTGCATGTAGTACGCGTGGCACCACGCATCGGGATTGCTTTTGGCAGTCAACCGGAGAAAATTGAAAAACAGATTATGGCCATTGTTCCGAAAGAACGCTGGAACGATATCGGGATGGCTATCTCGTTTTTGGGTCGCGAAATTTGTAGACCAACCAAGCCTGAATGCGGTGTTTGTGTGATGAATAAAGTTTGCCATTTCTATAATGGCATTTCAAATGAAACTGGCAGTTTATTCGACTAAAAAAGATTTACACTATGGCAAATACGCTGAGCACCAAAGAGAAGTCGGTACACATTAATTTACAGTCAAAGTATTATGGCGCCATTGCCGAAATTGGAGGCGGACAGGAAACTGCCCGCCATTTGTTTCAGGCTGGTGGAGCTTCTAACACAGTTGCCAAATCAATTTCGGCCTACGACAAATCGTTCAGCGATCATTTTTACAACGATGGAAATCCGGCGCGGTATGTGGCCGAAGACCGCCTGCGCAAAATGATTGATTACGAATACAATGAACTGATAAAGATACTGGACCAGAAGAACAACCAAAAATTCTTTGCATTTGCCAACACGGTGGAAACCCTCAATTTTGCGAAAACAAACCAGAGCAATGGTTGGCTGGGCATAGCTGTGGAAGGAACCGACCGCTACCAGCCAAACAAGTTCCTGATTCATGTGAAACTGCACGAAAACGACACGCTGCTTCAGCAATATACGCTGGGTGCGTTGGGGATTAACCTGATCCATGGTGGTTTATTCGACTGGGAAGACCCGCGAAAAGTGTTGCTTTCATTGCTCGACAATCTGGATACCAACCGTGTGGAAGTGGACTATATTTTCGCGGAAGGTCCGGATATAGCGTGGTGCGACAACCGCCTGCTTAATCTGCAACTGGTGAGCAACAATATGACTCCGGCCATCATGTTCGACCAATCGGGGCGGGTACAACAACCGGGCGATATGCTTTATAAAAAAAACGTAATGCTCATGCGGGGTTATTTCAGGCCTATCAATAATCTGGGAATTGAATTTCTGGAAGATAGTCTGGCTATTTTTAAACGGGATGAAGATTACAAGCCGGACAATACCATAGCATTTTGCGAGATTTCCCTCAAAAACCTGATGAAAAACGAAAAACTCGACGAGAAAGATTTCTTACATCGGGTGGATTTGCTCAATATGATGGGGCAAAGCGTGATGGTGTCCCGGTTTTACCGCTATTTTCAACTGGTGAAGTATTTTGCCCAGTTTAAAATGATTAAGCTTCGCATTGTGGTTGGGCTACCCACGTTTGATAAAATAATGGACAGCTCGCAATACACCGATTTGCGCGGAGGATTGCTCGAAGCTATTGGTGCACTGTTTCAGGAAAATGTAAAAATGTACCTGTATCCCTACACCGACATGAATACCGGGGAGGTTATTTACCCTGAAGATTCGCATTTCTCCAATGAAAACAAGCTTCTGTGGCAATACCTGAATGAGACAAAAAAAATTATTACCCTGAAAGGAATTCCGTCGCAGAAACTCAAAATTACATCGGATTACATCACCAAAATGATTGAAAGCGGAGACGACAACCTGATTGATTATGTACCCGAAAAGGTATACCAGCATATCAAACAGCACAAACTGTTCGGTTACGGAAAAAGCAAATAACACCTGATTTAGTATAGTGATACAAAAAAATGCAGAGCCTGTTAACCAGTGCCCTGCATTTTTCAATATTCAGTGTATGAGAATTAATCTTTGCTGAATTCGGCGTCAGCGACAATCTTCACGACATCACTCACCATAGCTTCCGGGGTTTTTGCACCTATTCCATAGTCAGAACGTTTAACCGAACCGGTAATATGAAAACCAAAAATAGCTTTTTTACTCATTTGATTTTCAATACTTCCAACGTACGTTACTGTAAGCGTAACAGGTTTAGTAACACCGCGCATGGTCAGATTACCAGTGAGGTAAAACTTTTGGTTTGAGATTTTCTTCATCGAAACACTTTCAAAAGTCAATTCCGGATAAGTCTGCACATCAAAGAAATCAGCCGTTTTAAGGTGATTATCGCGCATTTCCACCCCGGTGGAAATAGTGGCTGTCTTAGCCACCAGGCTTACTTTCATATCAGTATAATCGGGCTTAGTGGTTTTTACCTTTATCGAAAAATTACTGAATTGTCCGTTGACTTCTGAAATTTTAAGGTGTTTTACCACAAAGCCTAAGCGGGAATGCATTGGGTCGTTCGACCAGGATTGTTGGGCAGAAACTCCGAATGCCAACAACATTACGTAAATACTTAAAATTATTCTTTTCATACAAATTGCGTTTAATTGTTATATTTTATTTTTATAATTCGGCCTAATGAATTAACGATACAAAAGTACAACCGGGAAATTTTGTATGAAGTACTAAAATGCAGAGAAGGATTGCAAAAATCCGGTTATTTTCATTTTCGGTTCACCCCGACGTTGAATTTTAATGAACCACAGTTATAAAAACAACGCAGAACCTGATATGTTTCAGATTCTGCGTTGTTTTTATAAATAATAGTATCAAAACTCCAGCCGCATATCATACCAGATTTCTCCGCCATGAACCGATGCAGAAACACCACAATTTTTATATCCGAATTTTTCATAATACCTGATAAGATTTTGTTTACAGGTAAGGATACAGCCTTTTCTGATCTGAAGTCTCGCAATAGCAATAAATCTGTCCATCAGCATGGCAGCATAACCTTGCGCACGATATTGTGGGAGCACATCCAAACCGAAGACAGTTTGCCATTTACCCTGTTCATTATGCATTCCTGCATGTTCAAACATCTCATCTGAAATGGTCAGGTTATTGGTCACCATCCCGTTGATAAAACCAACAATTTCACCGTTTACCTCCAATACAAGAAAGTGAGTTGGATAAACAGTCAAACGTTCGCGAAACGAATGCTCTGACGCAGCTTCGGCAGTAGGAAAACACGCCTTTTCGATGCCGGCAATAGCCTGCAGGTCGTTTATAGTAGCTAATCTGAAAATCATAGCATTTTTTTTATACGATGCCGGTTTAAGGGCACAACTAACGATTTTTTTTCAAAAATCTATCTCTTTGGCTGTAATATAAGCAGTTCCTCTAAAACTGGCCAACAATGTGCCGGATTCATGTTTTACAAGCACGTCGCAATGAATCAACTTGTTGGAACGCGATAGCTCCCGCGCTTCGGCGTAAATAATCCCGTCTGTGCTTTTGTCGAAATACGACATGGAAGTGGAAACCGACAACGTCACCTTACCGTAAGTATTTACAGCAACAGCAAAGGCAAAATCGGCCAGGGTAAAGAGCAATCCGCCATGAACCACACCGGCACCATTGAGATGGTCGGGACCAATTTCCACAGCTGCCTTAGCATAACCGGGCTCACATTCCACAATGTAAATGCCATTCGTTGTGGCAAACCGGTCGCCCTTAAAATGTTCAATATATTTTTCCATGCTTAATTATTGAGAATCTTAACCCTTGTTTATTACCATTGCTTAGAGCTTGCCTCTTACTGTGCTTACTGTCATTCTCCCTGCTCCGCCAGTTCCAATCCGGCATTAAACGCTTTCAGGTTCATATCAACAATCGCTTCACCTTTGGAAGCAAACATTTCTTTCAGGCTGCTTTCAAACTGGTCTTTTGAAATGCCGATAAACTTTGACACGACACCTACCATTACTACGTTTTCCGTTTTCAGGCTACCGGCTTCGCGAGCTGTTTTAGCAGAATCCACAAACAGGTATTTATATCCGCTGGCTTTTATCTGATTCAGGATATCTTCTGTTTCAGGATAATTTGAGATATTCTTCACTGGCTCTGTAGCGGTTATAATAATTCCGTTTTCTGACAGATACGGCAAATAGCGCAGCACTTCCAGCGGTTCGAGCGACACAATTAAATCTGCTTTACCCTGTGGAATCAGATCCGAATAAATTTTCTGATCGCTGATGCGCAAATGCGACTGCACAGCACCGCCGCGCTGGCTCATTCCGTGTACTTCGGCTTGTTTTATTTGCAACCCCGATTGCATGGCTGCATGGTCGATAATGCCGGCCAGCGTCAGAATTCCCTGTCCGCCCACTCCGGCTAATATGATATTTTTATTCATATAAATGCCCCTAACCCCTAAAGGGGAATATTGATTAATATTTTAATTGAATCCAACTTTTCCAAAGTTCAGAACTTTGGAAAAGTTGCAATTTCTATAGATTATTTCTTTGAGTTTCGTTTGCTGCGCATGGCGGTTTGAATACATTCGCGGGTAGCCAGAATGACCGACACTCCCTGATATTCAAATTCTTCTTTGAGCACAGCAATGTTCTCTTCGAGATGTTTTTTCAGCGGAATGATGGTGCGGATATGTTCCGGCTCCACTCCCACTCCGGCGCAGATATTGAACAGTTTGTTCGTTCCGGCTGAGTCCTGACCACCGGTCATCGCTGTGGTATAATTATCCGAAATAATAATTGTTACTGGCGATTTATCGTTCACCGCATCCAACAAGCCGGTAATACCCGAATGTGTAAAAGTGGAATCGCCTATTACCGCCACAGCCGGACGCAAACCCGCATCGGCAGCGCCTTTGGCCATAGTCACTGAAGCGCCCATATCCACACAGGTATTGATCGCATTGTAAGGTGGTAACGCGCCCAGCGTATAACAACCAATATCGCCAAACACATGTTTATCCCCGTATCCGGCAATCACAATGTTCATGGCTTCGAACAAATCGCGGTGGCTGCAACCGTCGCACAAGCGCGGTGGACGACCGGGAGTTTCTTCGGGAATATTCTTGCCCGCTTTCACTTCGATACCCAAAGCTTGCGCAATAATATCGGGCGAAAGTTCACCCATGCGGGGCAATGTGCCATCGAGTCGTCCCTGAATTTTAGCTGAATCGAAATAGCCGCGAAGCAGTTCTTCGTATACCGGATAACCTTCTTCGGCAATCAGCACTGTTTCGTATTGTTCATAAAATGCCCTGATTTTTTTTTCGGGAAGCGGATATTGCGAGATTTTCAATACCGGAATGTTCAGATTATTTTCCTGAATTACTTCCATCACGTAGTTGAACGCAATACCAAAAGCGATAATTCCTTTTGTTCCGGAGCCTTCTACCACATAATTGTAGGGTGATTTTTCGGAATAACCGGCCAAATCGGTTTGTTTTCCGAGCAATCCGGCAAAGCGCTGACGGGCAATGGCCGGAAGCAAAATCCATTTGCGGGAATCGGTTTCGGGGCTTAATAAATTCTCCGGTGTAATGTTCCGACGTTCCACAATGGCCCGCGAATGCGAAAGGCGGGTAGTAATACGCACCATCACCGGAAGCTTCACTGTTTCGGAAAAACCGAATGCAAAACGTACACAGTCGTACACTTCCTGTTGGTTCGAAGGTTCGAATAATGGCAAGTAAGCAAATTTGCCATACATGCGTGTGTCCTGCTCGTTTTGCGAAGAGTGCATGGACGGATCGTCGGCCACCAGCACCACCATACCGCCGTTGATACCTGTTAATGCTGAATTCATAAATGCATCGGCAGCCACATTGAGCCCCACATGCTTCATGCACACCAACGAGCGTTTGCCGGCATACGACATACCCAACGCGGCTTCGTAAGCCGTTTTTTCGTTGGTTGCCCAACTTGAGTGTATTTTATTATCCTTCGCTTTCGGACTCTTTTGTATGTATTCCGTAATTTCTGTCGAGGGGGTACCGGGGTAAGCATATACCCCGGAAATTCCTTCGTCCAAAGCCGCGACAGCAACAGCTTCGGCACCAAGTACCAATAGTTTGTTCATTATTTCTTTCTATGCGTGAGTAAAGTAAACCCGGGAGTTTTTTTAGTTTCGGGCAACAAATGTACTAAATTTTCAGAAGAAACGAGCCTTAAATTGGTAGAAACCATTGCCCTGCAACTGCTTTTTAAAGCCAAAATTTTTATCTTTGTTGTTGTAAAACCAAAATTATGGAAACGAATCCTCATTATTACGGTCTGCCCTCACGCATACAACTGGAAGAACTTGGCGAAAACAAGCTTGGCATCCGTAAAGTTGTAAAAAGCCGCATCATTCAGAAAGATGCTACAAAAATTGTGGAAATAGCCCGGAAAATAAAAAGCGTAAATCCCGCTCTGGAACTTACGCTGCTTTGTACTACGAATATTTGCTCTAAATCGTTGGATTTGCTGGGCAAGGAGGGCATTGAAGTAGAGTTTATGAAATAAATTATCTTATTTATTCAATAATTCTTCCACTTTCTCTACCGCAAACTTTACGTACTTTGGACAACGCGTATTGAACATATCCTCCCTTGCAATTGCTTCAGATCCCTCCTGAGTATTCATACAATTATTGTCCAGCAAATGAAGGCAAAGAATGCTTCCAAACTTTGCTTCAAAGTCTTTCATGAAATCCTGCGAAACAGCATAAGCTATTTTCTTATCTTCGTCGGTGCCATTTTCACCTTTTCCATATTTTAAACCCAGCGCCAACAAGGCTCCTGTTACAGCTCCACATGTTTCCTGACGACGGGCAATACCGGCTCCCAACGGAGTGGCTAACCTCAAACTTAAATCTTTACTAATGCCGAAATCCGGCGCAAATACACTAAATACTGCCTGCGAACAATTATAGTTGTTGGCAAAAGTGGCAAGGGCAAGGGTGGGTTTGGAAGTCATAGTAAATTATCTTTTGATATTTTTTGCAAATATAGTTATTCTAATCAAATTATCATTAACATATAGTAATTTCATAATAAACAACCCGTAGTGCATTAATAATACACAGTATTTTTCACATTGGGGTTTTACCCCAAATCCCACTTCATTTTTTGGCTTGAACCAAAAAACGAAGCAAAAAAGTTCAAGACTTCGCCCGCTTCACTCGAAAAACTGGCGTTTGACAACTGAAATCCCCCAAACTCGCTCCTTCGTCGCTCAAACAGGGAGTATTTCTACGTTGTCGGCACTGGTTTTTCGGCTCACCGGACGAGGTCACTCGTAGAAAAACCGTGTGCAATTTGATATCCTTCAGGCTTTATTGAAAACAACTTTTAAATGCACTATAGGTTAATTTATATAATCTCTAATTATTTTGTTTAAAAAAAATATGAATGATCTATTGTTTATCTTAAATATTGTTCATAGATTTGTAACATATTTAAATAGGTTGAATATTCGGGGTGTGATTTTGATTATTATTGTGTTTTTGACTATAGAATTCCCACATTATCAAAATTGATCTGTATGCATTATTTATCTGTCTCCCTAACGGCTAAGGCTTTGTTCACAGGCCGCCATGTTGATTCCAATTGTGAAGTGACATTTCAGTGTTCACGCTATTCGCTTTACGATCCTCTCGCTACGTCCTGATAAAAGGGACTGACATTTCTTTTCTTTTTCAGACAGTATGTTTTCATTGTTGGAATAGGATTCCAGCATAAAAAACATTCCCTGTAATGAAAAAAACTTTGCCTGATTTTCCGGAACTTTTTATTCTACTAAGAAAACTTTGCCTGAAAAGAAAAAACTTTTGCCTGTGGTGCAAATACTTTTTCGTAAAAGACAAAAACTTTTGATGTTTTGAGAAAACTTTTGGTGTTTTCAGAAAAACTTTGAGAGTAAAAAGTAAAACTTCTGATAGTTTGGAAAAAACTTTGTCTGTTTTGACGAAACTTTTGGGTATGAGGGAAAAACTTTTGATATTCCGGGTTGAAAAGACCGGATTAATTGACCATTATCATACTGACAGCCTGTTGTTTACAAACACCTGACAGCTATTATCTATAATTTATTTGTTAAACCTAAAAAAAAAAGAACGGTATTATGAATATCGAAAAAAACAACAAACTACACATGTATCTAACAGTGCGTGTATTACTGAGATCGAATCGGGCTATTTTGGCCAAGTTACCTAATGCTGCAGAATTTTTGTCGGCGCTGGATGCTGTTATTATGGACATTCAGACTTATAATGCACTGAAAGAAGCGGGTACGAAAGAGAAAAAGCAGCAACGCATTGATGCAAAAAATGCGCTGATAACTGCAATAGTGGAAGATAGTGGTAAGCTGAAGGCTTATGCTTCGTATAAGGAAGATGGGGTGATGCTGGAATTTTGTAAGAAGACCGAGCGGATGTTGAAGGCTATGTATGATATGGATTTGGTGCAACACGCGAAGAGTTTGTACGAAAAAATTAATGTTGCCAAGACGGAGTTGGTGAAATATCAGCTATCGGAAGAAAGCCAGGAAAGGCTGTTGCAGTTGATTACCAGTTTTGAGGCAATTAGCCCGGAATTTAGCAAGGCTAAGAGTGACTATGACCAGACGAAAGTGTCGGTGGACGAAAGTTATGCGAAGGCTGATGCTATTATGGGCAAGCTGGATAATGAACTGGAAATTATTAAGGTGTCGGACAGTGCTTTCTTTAACCAGTATAAGGAATTGCGCCGGGTGGTGCTTAACTACGATACCAATATGGTGGTGGGGCATATTCTGGATGCTGAAACGGGTAATGGTATCCCGAATGCGACAGTAAGCCTGAAACTGAACGACAGTATGAACGAGCCTATTGTGAAAAGCTCGGCTGAAAAGGGTGGCCTGCAGATTAAATCGATTACTCCGGGTATTTATACGGTGACGGTGACGAAAATTGGCTGTAAGATCCAGACTATTCCGCTGACTATCAATGGTGACGACCAGGTGGTGTTTGAAGTGAAAATGGTGAAGGGGTGACTTATGGCCCGTAAAGGGGAAAATACTAATTGTACATATTCCCCCTCTGGTAAGAGGGGGTGTGCAATTGGATATAAATGATTATCTCTTTGCTTCTGCGCGATTTCATGCGTGGAAAGTAGAGTAAGTCAATATGAAGTATTTATTATTGGGGTTTTACCCCAAACCCCACTTACTTTTTTTCCTTGATGCCAAAAAGTAAGCAAAAAAAATCAAGACTTCGCCCGCTTCACTCGAAAAACTGGCGTTCGTTGGCTCAAATCGTCCAAACTCAACTCGCCGAAATACGGCGAGTCTCAAACAGGACGATTTTTAACCGCCAACTTCACTTGTTTTTCGGCTCATCGGACGAGGTCACTCGTAAGAAAACCGTGTGCAATTTGATAGCCTTCATGTTTTTATTGAAATAACTTTTATTGGTATAGACCTTCGCTCCCGCGTGATTTCTGGTATAATCATGCAGCAGGAGGGGGAAAATTGTCAGAATCAAAATTATCAAAATTAAAGAATTCACAGAATAAGAGAAAAACCGGAATAAGAATAAGAGAAGATCGGAAAACGATAAAAGAAGGATACGGAATTGCTAATGGAAAAAGATAAGTTGACATATAAAATAACCTCCTTTCTGGTGCGAGGCTATGATCCATGACAAATAAATAAAAAAGAGAACTTAAGTTACAGATCTGCGCTAACAAGGTGACATTACAATCAATATAGAAGTCAAGATGATTTCAATAACAATAAAGATAACATGTCATCTCATCAAAAGACAAAATCATCGGTTTTGTACTATGAAAAATAAAATTTAAAATATTAAATTCTAACAGCAGATAGTTAGTTGAATTAAAACATTGATATAATGAGTAATAATCCTGTAGAAAAAGGTAATAAATTCGAAGATAGGGTATATCAATTAATAAAAGAACTTCTCGAGAATGATGAATTACCTATTTCAAAGAAAAGAAGTAAGGTTTATCAAAAGAAAGGATATTATTCTAAAATGAGAGAGGATAATATCATTTTTGATATATCAATAGAAACTTATTTACCAAATCAGGATAAATATTCAATGTTATGGTTGATAGAGTGTAAAGATTATGAACAAGCAATTCCTGTCAACAGAATACAAACATTTAAGACACAAATAGATGAGGTTGCTGGTCACAAAGGAATATTTATTTCAAGTAATAAATATCAGAAAGGAGCAATCAATACTGCAAGATCATATGGTATAGGTCTGGCAATAATGCAAAAGGACAATAATCTTCAATGGAAGGTTCAACGAAAAGAATCAAAATTTGCTTCTATAGACGAAAATGACTTGGAAGCTATTTTTACTGATGACAAAATAGCTCACAATGATTTTATTATAACAGCTAAGAATAACAGAGTATTCGATAATATTATTGATTATTTCCAGTTTGAAGGAATACTAATAAAACCAAAAACAGATTTCAAAGTACCATATCTGGAAATTATCAAAATAGAAAACATTGCTCTGGATTGTTTTGGGAAACAAGGCCTAAGAGAATTTTTCAGAATAAAAACTGAAGAGATTATTGAATTTATTGAAACAAAACTAGGCTTCACAATCGTCACCAATGATGATCTATTGAATAATGAGTTAGGTAAACTTGATCTAAAACAAAAAAAACTCTATATAACTAACAAATTAGAATTTAACTCCCCACGATGGAGATTTACATTAGCTCATGAATTAGGGCATATTGTTTTGCATAAATCTATCCTAACAAATAATGGTCATTTTGTAACTACGGAGGAAGATCTAAGCGATCCATTATTATTAAACGCAAGAATCATGTCTAAGCCAAATTTAAAACGTTTAGAATATCAGGCTAACCTTTTTGCAAGTTATGTATTACTTCCAAATTATCCTATGGGGCTAAAACTAAGCAATATAATGCAACGATTAAATATTGAATTTACTTCTTACAGGAGACATTTATACTATGATGATAATCCAAGAAATAAAGATTTATGTAATAAGACTTTTGCCTATGTAGCAAAATCATTTGATGTGTCAATTAGTGTGGTAAAATATCGATTGATAGAACTCAATTTATTAATTGACAATTCTCATTCTAAATCGATATATGGAATATATAAAGATTTTGTACATGAATAGATTAGGAGTATTAATCTAAACTACTTGAGTTTAAACTTAAGATTTCAACAAATACCCAAAAACCTTATGCCTCAATCGAAAAAACGCAAGAAGAATAATGTTCCTTCCCGTAAACCACTAAAATCATATACGCATCTGTCCAAACATTATATAGTTGAATTTGAACGGGTGGCGTATCAGATTATGAAGATGGCAGGGATAGATGCGTCGGAATATGCTTCACTAACGAAACGTACACGACAACAGCTCATGCTGATTAAATGGACACCTTACAGGATATTAGCTCAACCGGGAAGCAGGGTGCCCAAGATATATGTGAAGTTATATAACCAAATGATGACTAAGCACGAAGAACACACTTTCTATGGAGATCCGGAATATAAAGTTAGCTATCTGGACTACGTGACATATGGGCTGTCGTTTATTTTTGCCATACGGAATCCGGAAAGGTTGGAAGAAAGTGTTGACCAACAGCAATATGAGGTTTTGTGCCGGCTGAAAGAAGCTATCACAAAGCATATGGAAGAATATGAAAGCGCGCATTATCTGGTAAGGACCAATTATGTTATGAAGTTGATGTCGATGCATCTGAGTTCACCTATATACCGTTATTATAATAGCAAAGATGACCTGATGCTTGATTATGGTAAAGGCAGAGCTCAAAATACGATTTGGGTATCGTCTGTTCAGCCGGAAACCAAATGTTTTAAAATACAAAATGAGAAACATAAGGGTTATAGATTGCGGCATTATGATATTATATCGGAAATGCATGAGCCCAATCCGACTGAAAGCACAGTACCACTGGTTATGCTGGAAGAGGACGATTTCGAGACAGCTATAGAACGACTAAAAGAGCAGGAAGACAAACGGTTAATGCCGGTATACGTTCAGGGACATGTGATCCACCGGATTCGCCAGCGATTGGATTGTATGGATAATTATTATATGAACCAGGTACTAAGTTGTACGTTTCTTTTGCCTCAGTCGGTGCGTGCTGTTACCGGACAACGGTTGATTAAAGCATTCGACCCGAATGAAAACACGGTGGGTTATTTCCCTTTTGTTGTACAAAATAACTCTGTATTGCTTTTAAGTTTCCTCCCACTGTCGTCGCCTATAACTCCCGAGGGGTCTAAATTGCAGAAAGCCCTTGGACTCAATGTAGATGATTCAAAATATATAGGGTTCGACAAGTTGAGTTTCTTTGTTCAAACTGATTTTGATAAGCTACCGCAACTAAAAGATGCATTGCAAAAAGCAGATATGTGGCACCTGACAGAGATTCAGCCATCGGATAAGTTGGAAAGAAGGGAAGACCGATTGTTGGAAAGGTTTTTTGGAGAGAAAAAAGTTTAATATCATACAGAATAATTCCCGCAGATAGCGCAAATCTATGCAGATTAAGATAAGAATCAGCGAAAATCAGGGCTATCTGCGGGAGAATTATTTCTACAAATTTTAAATTGTGATTAAACTCAAAATCAACTATACTTTTCAAACAGACTCTTACAATAAACGGGATGAGAGCTACATGAAAAATATTATTTCAAATCCTCGCGTATAAAATTCGTCATTACCTTTTGGGCTTTCGCCGGTTCTGACAATGTTTCGCGGGTCGCCTCGCGCATTTTCAGCATCCAGGCCATATTATCGCCCAGCACTTCAAGCGTGTGCACACCTTCACTATCGAATCCGGCTTCTCCGGGCGTACGGCCATGAACGACATTCCAATAATTGGCTGTTGCTAAGAGCATTTCGGAATAAGTCAGGTAATGATTCAATCCGTCGAGCGTGTGCGATCCTCCGGTACGACGTACAGCAGCTAACGCAGCACCCACCTTATGTCGAAAAAAGTTGCCGTTACTCCCAGAAACATAAAACAAGCGGTCCAGAAAGCTTTTCATGGTTCCGGCAATGCCCGAATAATACACAGGAGAAGCCAACACAATACCATCGGCTTCACGAATTGTAGGTATCAAACTGTTCAGGTCATCGTTTTTTATACCACAGGTTCCATCCCGTTTTACCGCACATTGTCCGCACGCAATACATCCATGAATGGCTTTGTGCCCAATATGAATCACTTCGAAATCGATTCCATTCGATTTCAGCTTCTCTCCTACTACCTGCAACGACCGTGCAGTGTTACCGTCCTTGCGCGGACTACCGTTAATAGCTACTACTTTCATAATTGATAAGTTATCCCGGATTAGGATAATAATTTAATTGAGTTGTAAAATTACAAAATCTGAGATAATTTTGGGATTCAATGCATCCTGATTATCCATTAATAACAAAAAATATTCGGAGTGAAACCAGAAGCCACACTCCGAATAAATCATCAAATCACCACATTATCTGATCATCACATCAATTCCTGTACACCAACCGCTCCCCGTCAAAATCTACCGTTATGGCTTCGTTATTACGTACAGTTCCGGCAATGAGTTGCTTGCTCAGGTCGTTCAGCACATATTTCTGAATAGCCCGTTTTACCGGACGGGCACCGAACTGCGGATCGAAACCTTCGTCGGCAATAAAGTGAATGGCTGCTTCAGTAAGGTTCAACCCAATGCCGTTTTCCTTCAGCGTTTTCTGTACCAATGATATTTGCAGACGCACAATTTCTTCAATCTGCGATTCGTTGAGCGGTGCAAACATAATCAGCTCATCGATACGGTTCAGGAACTCGGGGCGAATGGTTTGTTTCAACAGTTCGAACACCTGATTCTTGGTTTTTTCAACCACTTCGTCGTGATTGCGGTCATTCATCGTTTCAAAGTTTTCACGAATCAGCCCCGAACCGATATTCGAAGTCATGATAATGATCGTATTTTTGAAATTCACCACGCGGCCTTTGTTGTCGGTCAACCGACCGTCGTCCAGTACTTGTAGCAGCACATTGAACACATCGGGGTGTGCTTTTTCAATTTCGTCGAACAGCACTACCGAATATGGTTTCCGGCGAATAGCTTCGGTGAGTTGACCACCTTCGTCGTAACCCACGTAGCCTGGAGGTGAACCAATAAGTCGGGTTACCGAGAATTTTTCCTGATACTCGCTCATATCAATACGCGTCATCATGTTCTCGTCGTCGAACAGGTATTCGGCCAGTGCTTTGGCCAACTCGGTTTTGCCCACACCCGTTGTGCCAAGAAAAATAAACGAACCTATCGGTCGCTTCGGATCCTGTAACCCTGCACGGCTACGACGAACCGCATCGGCCACAGCCGTAATGGCTTCCTCCTGCCCGATAACCCGTTGGTGCAGTTCATCTTCCAGGTTGAGCAATTTTTCCTTTTCGCTTTGCAGCATTTTATTCACCGGAATACCTGTCCAACGGCTTACCACGTCGGCAATATCTTCGCTGTCCACTTCTTCCTTAATCATGGCGTTAATGCCCTGCATGGTGGCCAGCTCCAATTGAAATTGAGCAATTTGTGCTTCAGCAGCTTTAATTTTACCGTAACGGATTTCCGCTACTTTTCCATAATCACCTTCGCGTTCGGCACGTTCGGCCTGATATTTCAGGTCTTCAATTTCGATTTTAGCCTGTTGAATGTTGTCAATCAACGTTTTTTCGCTGCTCCATTTGGCCCGGAGCCCTTTGCTTTCTTCTTTCAGGTTGGCAATTTCCTCGTTCAATTGCTCCAGTTTACGAATATCATTTTCGCGCTTGATAGCTTCGCGTTCAATCTCCAGTTGTTTGATATTCCGCTCAATCACATCCAATTCTTCCGGTACCGAATCCACTTCCAGACGTAGTTTGGCAGCAGCTTCATCCATCAGGTCGATGGCCTTATCGGGCAAAAACCGATCGGTAATATAGCGGCTCGACAATTCCACAGCAGCAATAATCGCATCGTCTTTGATACGCACTTTGTGGTGATTTTCATAACGTTCCTTCAATCCACGTAGTATGGAAATGGTGCTCGGAACGTCCGGTTCATTCACCATCACAATCTGGAAACGACGTTCCAGTGCTTTATCTTTTTCAAAATATTTTTGATATTCGTCCAGCGTAGTCGCACCAATCGAGCGCAGTTCGCCACGGGCCAGTGCCGGTTTCAGAATGTTGGCAGCATCCATGGCCCCCTCGCTTTTTCCGGCTCCAACGAGCGTATGAATTTCGTCGATAAACAAAATCACTTCGCCTTCGGCCTTGATGACTTCGTTCACCACCGATTTTAATCGTTCCTCAAATTCGCCTTTGTACTTCGCACCGGCAATGAGTGCACCCATATCGAGCGAGAAAATCTGTTTTGATTTCAGGTTCTCGGGCACGTCGCCGCGTACGATACGATGCGCCAACCCTTCAGCAATGGCTGTTTTACCCGTTCCCGGTTCACCAATCAAAATAGGGTTGTTTTTGGTACGGCGGCTCAGGATCTGAAGTACCCGACGAATTTCCTCATCACGACCAATCACCGGATCGAGCTTGCCGGCACGAGCTTGTTCGTTCAGGTTAATGGCATATTTCCCCAACGAATTATAGGTTTCTTCAGCCGAAGCAGAATCTACTTTAGTGCCTTTGCGCAATTCGGAAATGGCATCCTGCAAATTCTTTTCCGTGATGCCGGCATCGTTCAACACTTTGGTCAACTGATTTTTTTCCACCAGCAAAGCAAGCAGAATATATTCCAGCGACACAAACTGGTCGCCCGCTTTCGACGATTTATCTATGGCTTTTTGCAGCACGTTGTTTGTTTCCCGGCTCAGGTAAGGTTCGCCACCTGACACGCGCGGAAAGCCGGCTATCATATTATCCACAACAGCGGTGAGTGTACTGACGTTTACTCCCAGTTTGCCAAACAGAAATTGCGTTACATCTTCACCTTTCAACATAATTGCCTTGAGCAAATGCGGAGTTTCCACCACCTGTTGCCCGTTGCTTTGAACCAGTTCAACGGCATGTTGAACGGCTTCCTGCGATTTGATTGTAAAATTGTTGAAGTTCATAATAGATATGATTAATTTTCCATGCCGACCCCAAAAAAGAATCAGGCACAGCTATAGAAACTTTATTATTTTCATTTTGCTTTTCCATTCAAATTCTCTACCAATGTCCTAAACCGGTAAAAATGGCAACCAGAAACATCTATCCAGTTGATAAATAAGACATTATTGCATATTTGCAGAAAATTTGACAGGTCTATCTGATTTGCATTTAATTATTTGTGTATATAAATTTGATATTTAGTCGTTTTTTTTGCCATTTCACTTTCATCTTTCATAAAAAAAACTAATTTTGCAAAATCTCATCTGAGAAATCACAACCTTTAAATTCAAAATATAATATGAGTAACACAAAAAGAGTCTATACCTTTGGCAACGGACAAGCCGAAGGTAAAGCAGACATGAAGAATCTGCTTGGAGGAAAGGGAGCGAATCTCGCGGAAATGAACCTGATAGGCGTACCAGTTCCCCCGGGATTCACAATCACCACCGATGTTTGTAATGAGTATTATGAAACAGGCAAAGAAAAAGTAGTTGAACTTTTAAAGCCTGAAGTTGAAAAAGCATTAGCCGGAGTTGAAAAATTGATGAATTCAAAATTCGGCGATATTGAAAACCCCCTCCTTGTTTCTGTCCGCTCAGGTGCTCGTGCTTCTATGCCGGGGATGATGGACACCATTCTCAATCTTGGTTTAAATGATGCAGTTGTTGAAGGAATGACCCGCAAAACCGGTAATCCACGTTTCGTATGGGACTCTTATCGCCGGTTTGTACAAATGTACGGCGACGTGGTTCTCGGCATGAAACCAGCTAACAAAAACGATATTGATCCTTTCGAAGAAATTATAGAAAAAGTAAAACACGATAAAGGTGTACATTTGGATACAGAACTTTCTGTCGATGATCTGAAAGAACTGGTTACCAAATTTAAAGCAGCTGTAAAAAAACAAACTGGACACGATTTCCCCGAATCAGCCTACGACCAACTTTGGGGTGCTATCTGCGCCGTATTTGACTCGTGGATGAACGATCGTGCCATTCTTTACCGCAAAATGGAAGGCATCCCAGCCGAATGGGGAACCGCTGTGAACGTACAGGCCATGGTGTTTGGTAACATGGGCGACACTTCGGCAACAGGCGTTTGCTTCAGTCGCGATGCTGCAACCGGCGAAGATATATTTATCGGCGAATATCTGATTAACGCTCAGGGCGAAGATGTGGTGGCCGGTATCCGTACTCCGCAACAAATCACCAAAGAAGGTTCGCAACGCTGGGCTAAATTAGCCAGTGTATCGGAAGCTGACCGGTTGGCTAATTATCCATCCATGGAAGAATCGATGCCAGCCATCTACAAAGAACTGGATGCCCTCCAGACCAAACTGGAAAATCACTATAAAGATATGCAGGATATGGAATTTACCGTACAGGAAGGTAAATTGTGGTTCCTGCAAACCCGCAATGGAAAACGTACCGGTGCTGCTATGGTAAAAATTGCCGTAGACATGCTGAAACAAGGTATGCTCGATGAAAAAACGGCTTTGTTACGCGTTGACCCATTGAAACTTGACGAACTCCTCCACCCTATTTTCGATAAAAAAGCGCTGAAAGATGCCAAAGTAATTGCCAAAGGGTTGGCTGCTTCTCCGGGAGCTGCAACCGGTCGCGTGGTTTTCAACGCGGATGATGCTGCCGAATGGGCACAACATGGCGAAAAAGTAATCATGGTGCGTATCGAAACTTCTCCTGAAGATCTTGCCGGTATGGCTGCAGCACAAGGAATTCTTACCGCCCGCGGCGGAATGACATCGCATGCTGCCGTAGTAGCACGCGGTATGGGCAAATGCTGTGTGTCGGGTGCAGGTGCCCTGAAAATAGACTACAACGCAAAAACTATGGAAGTTGATGGCTTGGTTGTAAAAGAAGGCGATTACATATCGCTGAATGGATCTACCGGCGACATCTATCTGGGCAAAGTGGCGACTCAGGAAGCCGAACTTGACGATGATTTCTCTGAAATTATGAAACTGGCCGATAAATATACCAGAATGTCTGTTCGTACCAACGCCGATACACCTCACGATGCACAGGTTGCAAAAAAATTCGGCGCTACCGGTATCGGTCTTTGCCGCACAGAACATATGTTCTTCGAAGGTGAAAAAATTAAAGCCATGCGTGAAATGATTCTGGCAAAAGACGAAGCCGGTCGCCGCAAAGCGCTGGAAAAAATCCTGCCGTATCAGGAAACCGACTTCGTGGGTATTTTCGAAGCCATGGAAGGTTGTCCGGTTACTGTTCGTCTGCTCGATCCACCATTGCACGAATTCGTTCCTCACGATGAAAAAGGTCAGCAGGAAATGGCTGAAGCTATGGGAGTTTCCATCAAAGTTATCAAACAACGCGTTGACGAGCTTCACGAGCAAAATCCTATGTTGGGTCACCGTGGTTGCCGTTTGGGCAATACCTATCCGGAAATCACCGAAATGCAAACCCGTGCCATACTTGGTGCCGCATTGAAACTGAAGAAAAAAGGCATTAAAGCTATGCCCGAAATAATGGTTCCGCTGGTAGGAATCAAATTCGAGTTCAACGAACAGGACAATATTATTCGCAGTACTGCTGCAAAACTGTTTGAAGAACAGGGCGACAGCATTGAATTCAAGGTTGGTACTATGATTGAAATTCCACGTGCTGCACTTACTGCCGACCGCATTGCAGCTACTGCCGAGTTTTTCTCGTTCGGAACTAATGACCTTACTCAGATGACTTTCGGATACTCACGCGACGACATTGCTTCGTTCCTGCCTATCTATCTGGAGAAGAAAATCCTGAAAGCCGATCCGTTCCAGGTGCTTGATCAAAATGGTGTAGGGCAGTTGGTACAAATGGCAACAGAAAAAGGCCGTTCAGTAAATCCTAACCTGAAAGTTGGTATTTGCGGTGAACATGGCGGTGAACCATCGTCGGTTGAATTCTGCCACAAAGTGGGACTGAACTATGTTAGTTGCTCGCCATTCCGGGTTCCAATTGCCCGTCTGGCTGCTGCGCAAGCTGCATTGAAATAAATCTCAGAAACTATATTGCAAGAGCTGTTTTGGAAATACCCGAAACAGCTCTTATTTTAAGTCTATCGATCGTTTTCAATCTTTTTTATCCAAAATTCCATTTTTCACGCTTTCATCCAACAAATTCTCAGCATAGTTCCATAACAGTGAAGAACCTTCTTTAATGGCTTTCTTCTTATCATATACTTTCTGATAATCAACTCCGAACTCCTTCCATGTTCCTCCGTTGTTCGAAACGTTTTGCAGTAAAGGCTCCAGACGGTCCAACGATTTTGCAAACTTAGCCTCGCTGGTTTGTTCCTCTTCGAACTCCAGCCATAATGCAACCAACTCTTCAGCCTGTTCGTCAGGCAGGATACCGAAAATCCTTTTGGCAGCAGCTAGCTCTTCAACCGTATTTTTATGATTTTTCATCGTATCATAAATAAAAGTATCACCGGCATCTATCTCCACAATATCGTGGATCAGTACCATTTTCAATACTTTCAGTATGTCAACCGGAGCTTCGGAATGAGCTGCCAGTACTACAGCCATCATAGCCAAATGCCAGCTATGCTCCGCATCATTTTCGGACCTGTCGCTGTTGAAGAGTTTCGTTCTTCGCTGAATATACTTTATTTTATCAATTTCTTTAATAAAATCAATCTGTTTCAATAAATTTTCCGGATTCATAAATTCACTAATTATTTTAATGGTAATAAAAAAGCCGGATATTAAATCCGGCCAACATTTTCACTTTATTTCATTCAATGGGAAGTATCCGATAAGAAGCTTATCTTCGGCCAGATTTTCTTCAGGCACAATGGATATTGAATACTTTGCCTTATCCGCCGGAAGCATTAAATCCAAAACCTCAGCAGAAGTTTCCACATCGATGCCAAATTTATTATCAACGTGGCAACGGGAGTTCTCATTTACAGTATATTCCAGACAAAAAGCATTTTCTTTCGCAATTTTTACGGCTTCTGCAATTGTAGGTGCCACCACCAATTGCTGGCAATGATGCTCGCTAAATGAACCTGTTTTGTATCCGCCCAAGTTGATAAAAAAGAGGTTCAACCCATTCTTTTCGGCTTTCCCTTTTTCCACAACCGAAATCCTGTAACCATCCACATGAGTTACTTCGCGCCAACCATCCAAGTGCACTTCTACGTTTTCGTTCCAATGTTTTTCAGCAACCGGCAGCAGATCAGCCAACTCATTCCCGATACCAAACAGCACATCATGTTGCTCGGTGTATTTCCCGGGCACGGTAGCACCCAGCACCAGATAAAAAAGTTTAATATTTTTCATTATTATTTTGAAATATACTGATAAGTGGCTTTTTTCAAGCGGTCCATAATGGCAATCCCGATTCCTTTTTCCTCTATTGGTTCTATATAGATTTGCTCAACATCAGCATCTTCCTCCATTTTGTGCAACGAAGCAAACAAATTGGCTGCAACCTCCAGCAAATTCTTTCCGCCGGAAGTGCAGATTACTTTTTGAGCATTAAGTATTTCGGCGTTGGCCGAATGAACAATCAGTCCGGATTTTTCAGGCAAAACCTGCTGTTCTTCTTTCAGGAAATACAATGGTTTCAGCGGTGAATAATGGCTATTCAACAATCCGGGCGAAGTAAGTTTTACATTTTTACCCGGAATCCTCACTTCCAATCCGGGAATCGCTTTTTGCAAATCGGCGGCTGTGATAACACCCGGACGCAAGATAGTGCAAATTCCATTGTCAATTGAAACAACTGTCGATTCAATTCCAACTACTTTTTCGTGTTTATCGCCGGCTATCAAAAAGTCAATCGGCATATTTTGCTTGGCTACATGCTTGTAGCTGGTAGGGCTCAATTGTCCGAATTTATTGGCACTGGGAGCAGCCACAGGAACTCCGGCAAGTTGCAACAAGTGTAAAGCAACCGGATGTGAAGGCATCCGAACCGCCACCGAATCCAGATCGGAGGTAACCAAATCGGGAACCAAATCCGACTTAGGCTGCACAATGGTAAGCGGCCCCGGCCAGAAATGTTTGGCTAACTGAATTACCAATGGCTGAATGGGTTGTGCATACAACTCATCAAGTTGGGATAAGGATGCAATATGAACAATGAGCGGATCGAAAGTAGGACGCTCTTTCGCTTCAAATATTTTTGCAACTGCCAACGGATCCAGCGCATTAGCACCCAGTCCATAAACCGTTTCCGTAGGAAATGCTACCAATCCGCCATTTTTCAGGCAATCAGCTGCCAGCTCCAACGATTCTTCTGTAATTATCTTCATTTCAATATAAAAACCTGATTTTGAAATCGCCGATTAAAAAACAACCGCCGATTTCGGAGTACAAAAGTACTCAAAATCAGCGGTTGTACTACTATGTTATGGTCAAAAAGTATTTTTATTCTACAGCCAGAATGCGTTCGTAGTCTTCTACAGAAGCTCCACGCAAGCAGGCTTCAATAATTTCACGCCCTTTAGGATCAAGTTCCGGAGTCAGGTATTGTTGCAATTCAGCTTTAAAGAATTCGTACAGTTTTTCTGCACCTGCATTGTATCCTTCCTTACCCATTTCAGGTTGTTTGTGAACCTGAAGGAAACGGGAAGGTATTTTTACCCCTTCGATAGTCAGATAGTTAAGCTCATATCCCAACAACGGACAGCCGGCTGGTTGATACTGATCCTTACGTAGCTTAGCATTACCACGGCGGGTAAGATATTCACGCATAAATAACTGAGGTTTGAAACCGACTTTCCATACACCCACATATTGGTTCGGAACCAGAGTAAACATGGTATTTGGAGTATTTATAATCTGTTCCAGCAACATGTTGGCATGATGCACACGTTTTCCGGTAGCAAAAGGCCAGTAAGAACCTACACCTTCAGATCCCATTCCCGATCCACCGCCAATAATACTTGGGTTGGCATGTCCGCGTGGAGAAACCAGACGCCACAACCAGGCCAGTGCCGGTGGAAGAATATGGAACATACCGATAATTCCGTAATTTGGATTTTCGGCAGAACTTGGCGGAGTACGAACACCAAAACTACGTACATCTACCGATACTTCATTGCCAATTACATTTGGAACAATCTCGCGTGGTAAAATAACACGTGGGTTTGGACAACGTTTGCCCGGTTCATCTTCAATATGATTCCAGATCAAAGCTGTACTTCCCGGATTGGTAGCAATATTTAAAAATAAAAGTGGTTTTGATGGATTTAATGTAATTTTCTCCAACGAAGGATCATCGCCATACTCGTTAACACCATCTACGCGGATAAACCACGAGTTTTCGGCATCAATTACAGACAATTTTCCATTATTTTTTTGAATGCTCGGTGGACACATACCCATATCATCAGTAACAGGGTTGAACGATGAAAATAATGGGATATTGATCAGACGGGTTTCGCCGGTTATTGAGTTTTTTCCAATCAATACCTGCCCGTTGGGTTCGCGGATAATGTGCTGCAACATTTCACTCTTACCACCACCGCTGGCACCTTCGTGCATGAATGTAGTGATGTTATCATAAGGACTAACCGCCTGAACAGTAGAACAGTGCGTTGTCACCCAGCCTTCTTTTTCACCCTTATCGAGTAGAGCACCATAAAGACCTTTTTTGGCACTTGGTCCCGGATACAGGTTGTATGCAAAAATTTCATGACGGTTGCTGGTGCGGTTATGAACCACCACTTGTTTTCCATCAAAATGCGTATGGCGGAACGTAGGAGCTACGTAAAGAATTGAGTCAATGCTAAAATCAGAAGTTAGCGAATCTACAGGCATCATTACCTGCAACATTGCCAATCCCATAGCAAAAAAGCCTGCATTAGCCGGGCAAATGGCAATACCGCCTACACCAATATTTTCACGGCCGGCAAAATAAAAAAACACAGCCAACTCCTGAGATTTCAACCAATCAAAAGTTTCTGCTTTCAATGTCGAAAAATCGTAACCGTATTTCTGTTTAAACGTGATTTTATCTGTTGGCAGGTCGTCTGCAATTGCCATTGTATTCGGGTCGCGACGACGCATATTCGGGTCCGTAAAGTTTGCAGAGATACCATTTGTAACTTTGTGTACAATAGCCTCAGTATAAATACCTTTTCCCGGTATATCATAATTTACCTCGTAAGATAAATTTCCTTTACCGCCCACGGCTGCATCCTGTAATTCTTCTACGCTATTGTACACGGTATATCCGGCACAATTTTCCAACACATTTTTTACCTCTTCAGGGAGTGTAATACCTTTTCTGCTTAAAGCATCTGTTAACTCACTCATAATAAACTAATTTTCGATATTAACCAAACAATTTAAAGGCGTATTTTGGTTGACCACCTCTAAATTCAGTGCAAAGATACTAAATTCTTTCTTAATTAATGAAGCACAACTTTATTTTTAAACTATTTTTGTAAACCAATCCTTTTAGCGACTGTTAGGAATTACACACAACAACTCACTAACTACATTGTCGATATTTTCGAATCTGAAATTGCGTTTTGTATTGAAATAAATGCTGTCTCCAGCCTGAATCACATAACTTTTATTATCAATTTCAAATTGAAGTTCGCCACATAAAACATACCCATACAAATACCCCGATAACGTTTTGAACAAATCATCACTATTGGCTTTTAACTGAAACCGCAACAAATAGGGATCAACCTGCTTATTCAAATCATGTTGCGAAAGCAGAAACATTTCGGCTCCCGATTCGTTCCCACCAATCAGAAAGTTCTCATCTTTTCTGAAAACAGGAGCATTGGGCACTGATTCATTTTCACCAATCAACTCGCCAACAGTTGTTTGCAAGCTTTCAGCAATTAATTTAAGGGTTAGAATTGACGGAAGAGTTTTAGCCCTTTCAATTTGCGAAAGCGCACTGGAACTAATCCCTACCTTTTTGGCCAGGTCATTCAGCTGCATCGATAGTTGCTCGCGCTTCCTTTTAATTCGCTCTCCAATTCTTTCCATAATAGTTGTTAGATTTTGGTGCAAAGATACAAAATCGATTTAATAAATGAAGTAGGACTTAATTACCTTTACTCTTCAATAGCTCATTTTAACCTACATTAAGAAATGGATAAACAAAAAATCCCTGCAATTAAAATTGCAGGGAACCACCATAAAAGCACTCAAACACGATGAACAGAGCGATTTTTACTTCTTTTTCTGCCCTCTGGTTTTAGGCTTTTTATATTTCAACCGCATCGCTTCGGCCCGACGAACTTTCATGTTCACTTTTTTATTCTTTCCTTTCTTCTCATGAAATGCCTCACCCACTCCTTCTTCCTTTTTAGGGACAGAAACGAGCGTATTCTTCATGGCTACCTGGGGCATTTCATCAGGGGTAAGTTCTTTCGACACTTCAACTTCTTCCGGCATTCGCATCGTGGAAATTTTGCATCCCATCAATTCCTCAATGCTTTTTCGGGCATCAGCGTCAGTTTTGGTGATGAATGCCAGAGCCACCCCCTTTTTATCAGCTCGCCCGGTACGTCCGATACGATGAATATAGCTTTCCGGTTCTTCCGGAATATCAAAATTCACCACATGGGTAACATCATCAAAGTCCAATCCGCGTGCAACAAGGTCGGTTGCTACAAGCAGCCGTAATTCATTGGCATTGAAACGACGAAAAGCTTCCAAACGGAAATTCTGCGATTTATTGGAATGGATTACTCCCACTGACTCAGGATAACTTTCTATCAAACGCTCATATACATCGTCAGCCAGCTTCTTAGTAGAAACAAACACCAACACTTTGGAGAATCCGGGGTTTGTATCGAGCAAAAAACGGAGCAAATTGATTTTGGTATTGAAATTGGGCACTTTTACGCCGGCTTGCTTAATATTTTCTAGCGGAGTTCCGGTACGGGCAGCTTCAATTTCGAGCGGATCAATAAAGAAATCGGCAATAAATGATTTCAATTCGTCTGTTATTGTAGCCGAGAACATCAGGTTTTGACGTTTGGCCGGCAACAAATCAATCACACGGATCAACTGCGGGCGGAAACCAAGGTTCAACATCTCGTCAACCTCATCGATAATGAAACGTTTAACCGATTTAAGCTTCAGGGTGCCGTTCAGTGTAAAATCCAGCAAACGGCCGGGAGTAGCCACCAACACATCCAGGCCGGCAGTAATGAGCGGGGTTTGCTGTACCATATTCACTCCACCAAAAACACCCGCAACACGTATGTTCATGTATTTAGTAAGCTTTTCAACCTGTTCAACCACCTGCAACACCAACTCGCGCGTTGGAACCACAACCAGAATTGATGGGCTTTTTTCCTTGGTAAATTTCCACTGACGCAAACATGGCAACAAAAACGCAATAGTTTTTCCTGTTCCCGTTTGGGCAATACCTACAACATCCCGACCGGACATTATCACCGGATAGGCTTTTTCCTGAATAGTGGTGGGTTGCGAAATACCCAGATCTTCAAGGGCATTCAGAAGTGGGGAGTTGATATTAAAATCGGTAAAAGTCATTGAAGTAATTTATAATTCAAAATGCATAATTCGTAATTAATCAGGCACAAAGATACTCTAAATGTATCAAAATCTGAAATTTAAATTACAAACAACTGACTACGAGTTGGGTTATATAAAAATTCAGACCGGATTTATGAATTATAAACTAGAAACTATGAATTAATCAGGGGGCTAAACGGGATATTTTCCAATCTTCACCTTCCAGCGTGAAAAGCAAGCGGTCGTGCAGCCGGTTGGCCCTACCCTGCCAAAATTCAATGGAGAGCGGTTTTACCGTATAACCACCCCAATGCGGAGGACGTGGGATATTATCGCCGAATTTTTGCTTATAATACTGGAATTGCTGCTCCAGAAAATCCTGCGAACGAATAAGCTGACTTTGAGGTGACGCCCATGCTCCGAGCTGATTTTCGAGCGGACGGGATTTGAAATAGGCCGTGGAAAGCACTTCGCTTATTTTATCAGCCACTCCTTCCACCCTGACCTGACGTTCCAGTGTAGGCCAGAAAAACACGAGCGAAACCCTGTTATTTTGAGAAATTTGCTGCGCTTTATGCCCCTCGTAATTGGTAAAAAACACAAAACTATCCGCTGTCAGTTCTTTCAGCAAAACCACTCTGGAGTGCGGTTGAAAATGCTCATCGACGGTTGAAAGAATCATGGCGGTAGGCTCCAGTTGGTCACTTTCTATAGCTTCCTGCAGCCAAACTTCAAACTGGTCCAGAGGATTGGGAAGAACACTGTTTTCGTCCAGAGCAGCAAACATATATTGCTTACGTATATCTCGAATCATAAATACAAATTGGGATTGACTATTCAATTTCTATTCAAGTAACAATTCAATCCTGAATTGGTTTATGAACTCCCATTAAAAACTGATTAAATCCACCTGTTTTAAGCTGCTAATTGTCAGTTATCGGACTGAAAAGTTTCAACTTACAACTTGTAGAAAAAAATCGGTTTATGTTCATATCTTTTCGGCATTTTTCAATTATTATACAAAAAAAATAAACTACTTTTGGAACTTAAAAATTCAAAAAATGCTTTTATGAAAGAGTTGCTTCAAGCCCGCCACATTGGCATATCAAATCAGGATGAAGTGCTGATGCTTAAAACTATTGGCGCAGAAAATCTGGATGAATTAATCAATCAAACTATTCCTGCTTCCATTCGTTTAAAGGAAGCCATCGAACTTCCGGAGCCGCTCACCGAGCGACAGTATGCCGAACATATTGCGGAAATTGCCTCCAAAAACAAGCTTTACACTTCGTATATCGGCCAAGGCTGGTACGACACCTGCACGCCGGCCGTAATCCAACGGAACATTTTCGAAAACCCATCGTGGTACACATCATACACCCCTTATCAGGCCGAAATTTCGCAGGGTCGCCTTGAAGCGCTGCTTAATTTCCAAACAGCCGTTTGCGATTTTACAGGTATGTCTCTTGCCAACGCGTCGTTGCTCGACGAAGCCACAGCCGCTGCCGAAGCTGCCACCATGATGATGAACCTGCGCGGCCGTGAACAGGTAAAAAACGAATCAAACGTACTTTTTGTGGATCAATCTGTTTTTGCATCTACGTTAGCCGTTTTGCGTACCCGTGCCAAAGCACAGGGAATAAAACTGGAAGTGGGCGATTATGCAAGCCTGAAATTTACTTCAAAACATTTTGGAGCGATTATACAATATCCGAATGCAAACGGAAACATTGAAAATTATACCGATTTTGTGACAGAAGCACACGCCGTGGGTTGCAAAGTGGCCGTGGCAGCCGATATCCTGAGCCTCGCCCTGCTAACACCCCCCGGAGAATGGGGTGCCGATATTGTTTTCGGCTCTACGCAACGTTGGGGAATCCCTATGGGATATGGCGGACCAAGTGCTGCTTATTTTGCCACCCGCGACGAATTTAAGCGCGATATGCCGGGCCGTATCATCGGCATCAGCAAAGATGCCAACGGCAAAACAGCCCTGCGCATGGCTTTGCAAACCCGCGAACAACACATTAAACGCGAAAAAGCTACTTCAAATATTTGCACCGCACAAGCTTTACTGGCTTCCATGGCCGGCATGTACACCGTTTACCACGGAGCCGAAGGAATCAAAACCATTGCCCAACGTATCCATGCCATTGCCAGTTATATCAACGAAATACTGCCTGTTTACGGCTACACGCAGGAAAATGACAATTTCTTTGATACCTTAAAAATCTCTTTGCCTGAAAGTATTTCTGTTGAAGCGCTGAAAGCCATTGCATTGGAATACGAAGTAAACTTCCATTATTTCGAAACCGGTGAAATAGGAATCAGCTTTGACGAAACCACAGACATTGACGATGTAAACACACTGATTGAAATACTGGCAACGGCCGATGGTAACTCGCCGGTTTTTGCAGATGAGGAAGATCTGGAAGGCCT
>CAYSTC010000012.1:0-12182 GCA_964433885.1 uncultured Paludibacter sp.
GGAGTTGTATTTGTTGGCTTGTTCACATCCTTCCAGGCATACCTAACAGGTTTTCGAAACCTGTTAGATATTATTCGTACCAGAAAATATAATTCAAAAAATAATATAAACTAATTTCAAGCACGTACTTAAAACCAATTATGCACATAAATCTAAATCGTGCGTGGCTCTTCCCTTCCCTAAGCTTGCCGAAGGAAAAGGGAAGTATCCGTCAGCCAACGGAGGAAGGAGTTTCTTATATTTTCACTTTAAAAAAATTAAAAAAACAGACTCCGGATATTGCAAAAACAAAAAATACGTGTTAATTTTGCAACCATCACAAACCCGGAATCAATCAATACCAATTGCGGACAAAATAAACAAAGCAGTTAATCTTATATTATGAACAACAAACCTGCAAAAAAACAAATTCTCCTGAACCAAAACAAGGTATCGGTTGAACCACAAACCTACTCCATCTCCGAAATAACGGCTGAATACAAAAAACTAAATGAAAATCTGGTTATTGCGCTCGACCAATTGGATCTTATTTTCGAAACAGAATATCTGGACAGCTCTGATATAGAAATGTTCATCGAATTAAACATCACTTTCAAGGAGCTAGCTATAAATGCCGATGAACTAAAAACACATGGCGAATCAATTTTTGAGAGCATTTTGGAAACTGTATTTGAAGAATCTCTGGAAAAAGCAAAAAAACTTTTTGGTTACGAGGATACTAATTTTTGGTTTATCAAATTAGACTCTTACAATAAACTGATTATTAAAATAGGAGTAGAAGTTTCCTTTATGTTGAAGTTCATCAAAAGACTGTTTAACACATTGGTAACTATTGCTCAACTTTGTAACTTGAACGAGAATGATGATTTAGGCAGATTCGATGCATTTAACGATGCTGACATTATAAGTTTTTTCGATTTCGAAGAAACAGTCAAAGAAGCGAGTAAAATTGCGGATTTAAGGGAGCGGCTCAATTATTACCACAGTGAAATTGCCGAAAAGGAGTTATACTGCGTTCAATATAACGATGACTCTTTTGTACTTGCATTATGCAAAAGCTTTACACATAAATGCAACCGCGCCATTGAAATAACCGAAAACCATTTGAATAAAAGCACAAAATACACACAGAAAACACAGGCAGAGCCAATGGCAATCATCCAGCCGATTGAAACCAATACGCAATCCGAAAATAATCCGGCAATCGAAACTGAACTTCCGCCTGAAACAACAGCTAAAGGAAACCCCGCATTCACCACCTCCCGCCAGGTTTTAGCCATTTACTACCTCTTAAACGAGATTGATCGCAAGGGAATTAATCAGGTGGACAAAACAGAGAAAGCTAAATTTATTGAGTTCCTCACCGGCAAAAACTATAACAATATTTACAAGGCCCTATCCAATCCATTCAAAGGGCTTGACAGGAAAAATCCAAAAAGCTTCCTGAACGACATGGAATACGTCAGCAACCATTTCGAAAAACTCGGCCTGCAATCCATTGTTCAAAAAATCAATGCCGATGCCCGGCAAGAAGAGTAAACCCGCATTCAAGAAAAGCTGATTATCCCAATCAACCAATATGATTTCTCAGAATCCTCTAGCGATTCAACATAATTAACCATGGGTAGCAATCCGTGGCAGATTAGACATGAATATAAGCGATGTCAGATAATGAACGTAGACTTGAATGCAGAGATTTCTTTTAACCCAAAGTCGGTACTGCGGACTTCCCGGGCTTACGTACATTTATTCAACCATTTATTTAGTACTACGGGTTTAATTCGCATCGCACCCATTCGCCAGTGAGAGCATGATCTAGAGTCATACCCTCACATCGGGTAATCCCCCTCCTTAATTATGATCTATGAATTATGAATTGAGAATTAAAATTTCCGGTCACCCGTCCGGTCACCTCAACCCCACCCTACCGTTTCTTTCGCCGGTAATTTTGCACTCAGTCAAACGCATAAAACAATGTCATAATGAGTGTAACATTTCCATATCTGCCAACCCACACTAGATGTAAAAAAAGAGCCAGAAGTCCACCTGCGCTCCTTCGGTACTACCTCGGTACAACCTCGGTACTCCTTCGGTACAACATTGGTCCACAACCGGGATAGAAAAAAGTCCGATCGGGAGGAGAAAAACAACAATTTCAATTCGGACAACAAATATCTAAAATTACAAATAAGATTATCCGCAAAACATCCCAAAGGTAAGGCTTAACCTGGCAATACCTAACAGGTTTTAAAAACCTGTTAGGTATAACAATCAGACCCACTACTGAATTGTTCCTTAAAAGAGTAAAAAGTAAAAACCAGGAATTCTTATAACTGGACATTCTGAGGCTAATCATTAATTACAAAATCAGGCTTGCACAAACAAGCCACAAAAAACAAAAAAATATGGCTAAATTCAATTCAACAACCTTCGGAGCAATCTCCGGACGTCACGGTAGCGCAGTAGCTGCCACAACCAAAGATGGAAGAAGTTACTTACGTGTTTATCGGGCTCCTTCCGACCCCAAAACAGATAAACAAGTAGCACAACGCTCTAAATTCGCTTTTGCAAACAGTTCATTAAGCTGTTTTCGGAATTTATTTAAAGAAACGTTTAACAGTAAGAGGGGTATGAATATGGGAATCTCCTACGCCCTAAAAAGAGCAATTACGGGCGAGTCACCGGATTTTTCGGTCGATTATCCAAAATTGATATTCTCAGTTGGAAGTGTCAATCAGGCATTATCGGTTACCACCAATGTAGTCAATAATGTAGTTACTGTCAACTGGGATCTGGTTATCGCATCGTTGAGCAGACTGGACGACAAAGTAAGTTTTATTTTCTTTAACGAAGATACGTTTTTGTCAATTCACATGAAAGACCTGTGTCTCCGCGGAGATAAAACCATTGACATCGAGCTACCGGAAGTCTGGAAAAATTCAACGGTATGTGTGTGGCTCTATCTCACTTCGACGGGGAATGGAGGTTCTACAAACTACTCCGAAAGTCAGTTCGTGTCATTAATCGAACTTTAACTCAAAGAAACAAGCTTCACCGAAATTTTCGGAGAAGCTTGTTTTGATTTTGCGAATTTGATATCCGATTTCTGGTAACAGTCTTTGATATAGCGTCCAGCGGCTTAAGTCCGCTTGAAGCGTTGAAAGGGAGTTACAACCAGCCGGCAAACGGCATGAAACCGCTATTTTGTGACTAGAATATCCAAAGGTTTTTATATTTGCAATTATTGCACGGAGTCGGAACTCCGACCTCCCGGCACATACCGCAGCTATCCTGCGTTATCCTCAATTCATTACTCGTGATAATCTGCAATATACAGGCTAATTAACCATAAAAACCTCATTTGCGCGTGGCTCTTCCCTTTCCTAAGCCTGCCAAGGAAAAGGGAAGTATCCGTCAGCTGACGGAGGAAGGGTTTCTTAGATTTTTTCTTAGTTGTCCCCTTCCCAAGGGGACGAGCGTAGCGGAGGGGTTTGAAATATTTTTTCTATCTATTCAACCGGCAAGCGGTAAAGAACCACTGCACGGGAACTTAAACTAACGTGAGTTCGATATAAAATACAGGATGACAATTTTGCAAGATAATGATAATCAATCTTCAATAAATATCATAGTTCGGTGCGCTGCACCTTTGATTACATATTTGTAGAAATATTCTACAAATAGGACGGGACGCTGTCCCTTAATAGGTGCAGAGCACCGCAGTATTTGTAGAATTTTGATTAACCCGGAGCAAAAAGGTGCAAAGCACCGAACTATTTATTACGTTACAGAAATATAAGTTTGCTTGCTTATGTCGAACTCACGTTAAACTAAATAGTGAGAGCATGAACCGGAGTCATACTCTCACCAACTAAACATCAACCCTCAAAGCGGTCGAAAACCTTTTGAGCGGCTAGTATAAACTATAAACTAACGTGAGTTCGAGATAAGCTATAGACTAAAAAAAACTGTAAAAGCTGACAGTTAACACTCAACATTCAATATAGTTCGGTGCTCTGCACCTTTAATTGAATATTCCCTAAATTACCCGACAAATAGAATGGTACGCTGTACCTTTATTAAGGTGCAGAGCACCGTCCTATTTGTAGAATTTTATTAACCCGGGGTAAGAAGGTGCAGCGCACCGAACTATTCATACGATATTACAGAAAACTGCTTATATCGAACTCACATTAAACTACTAATTATAAACTATAAACCTCCCTCACGGCTTTCACAATCCGCTCAACATTCTCTTCTGTAAGTTCATAAAACAGCGGTAAACGTACTAAATGATCGGCAAACATGTCGCAATTTGGCAACGCACGTCCGTCATGCTTATCCGTGTAATACGGACTGCTGTGCAAACTCAGGTAATGAAATACAGCCAGAATATCGTTTTGTTTTAGATGCGCGATCAACTTCGTGCGTTCCTCCAGGCTGTTACATACCAGATAAAACATGTGCCCATTGTTGGTAGCATATTCAGGAAGTACGGGCAAAGAAAAACACCCGGCATCGGCCAGCGGTTTCAAGCCCTCGTAATACAAGTCCCATAGTAACTTCCGGCGATTTTGTATTTCGTCCAGATGCTCAATCTGCGCCCACAGGAAAGCAGCTATCACCTCCGAAGGCAGGAATGAGGAACCAACATCCACCCAGCCGTATTTATTCACCTCACCCCTGAAAAACTCCGCGCGGTTCGTTCCTTTTTCCCAGATAATCTCTGCCCGGTGAATAAACCGTTCGTCGTTAATGGCCAGCATGCCCCCTTCGCCCGAAATGATATTCTTGGTTTCGTGAAACGAAAAAGAAGCCAAATGACCGATACTTCCTAAAGAAGCCCCCCGGCCCCCTAAAGGGGGAGCTAATTCTGTTTTAATTTTTTCGAGAACGTTTTCAATATCAAAAAGTACTTCGTCATTCGTAAATCTTAAAACTCTAAATCCATACTCATGAAACAACTGTGTACGAAGTTTATCATATTCTATCACTTCTGGCAAATCATGGTATTTGCCATCCACCTCAATAACTAATTTCCCTTTTATGCAAACGAAATCAGCTATACAATCCGCAATAATGTGTTGCCTTCTGAATTTATGTTGATCAACTTTCTTTCCCTGCAATTGTTTCCAAAGAAATTCTTCAGCCTCTGTTGGCTCATTACTATGTTTGACAGCCAATTCTTTCAATTGAGCATACATGGAAGGATATGCCGTTTGTACACCAGTTTTTTGGTTGGAGGTATTTCCCTCTAATTCCCCCTTTAGGGGGCTAGGGGGCACATAAAAACTATCCACCGCCTGCGCAGCATCTTCCACTACAAGCAAATTATATTTATCGGCCAGTGCCATAATCCGGTCCATATCGCAGGCCACACCGGCATAGTGCACCGGAACAATCACCTTTGTTTTAGGGGTAATCAATGCTTCTATCTGATCCGCATCGATATTCGGATTATCGATGTAACTGTCGGCAAAAACGATTTTGGCACCCTGCCGGACAAAGGCCAACGCTGTGGAGACAAACGTAAAGCTGGGTATAATCACTTCGTCGCCCGGCTGAATATTACACAGTATAGCCGCCATTTCCAGCGCATCGGTGCAGGAAGTGGTCAGCAGGCATTTTTTGAAGCCATAGCGTTTTTCGAAATAAGCCTGGCAACGCTGGGTAAACATCCCGTTACCCGACAGTTTTCCGGTAAATACCGCCTCATACATATAATGAGCTTCCTTGCCGGTAAGATATGGTTTATTAAATGGAATCATGAATTAGTTTATAGTGATTAGTGATTAACTTCAATCAGATTTGATCTTTTTAAATTTATTCTATCTGTTTTGTTTACAAGGGTATATATACCTGTTTTTACTTTTAAATACTCCAGTACTATGGAAATACAGAGTGAAATCAAAGCTAAAACAAGAAATATTACAACCGGATATTTAAAAGAATATATGAAACCCGAAAAAAAATAATAATAAATAAACGTGTGTACCATAAAGATATTCATGGAGTGTTTTCCTAAAAATACAAAAAGTGAACTTAACCAATTAACGTTCCGAATAGTAAGAAGAATAAAAAGCACCCATGCCAAAGTGAAAAAACCATCCATACCCATCCCTCCGAATTTGTGCAAATGCTGACGAAGATAGGCTATAAAAATCACCAAAACAAATGCAACGAAAAGCACCGTCAATTTGCTAAACGAGTTTAGAAAACTATTGATTTGCTTTTGGTGTAATGCATAGCCAATACCCAAACCAAACGGAAAAAGCCAGTCGTGAATTACCGGAAGATGATATCTGTGATAACCCAACAAAACGAAGAAAACTCCCAGCACCAGAATACTATTTTTTTTCATCAACCAATAAATACCCGGAAAAAGAATATAGAGTATAATGATAAGTTGATAGAACCACCAGGTTATATTATAAGACAGAAAGCCCTGCATTCCGAACATATCTAATATCAACCGTTTAATCAGATTTACATGTTCTCCATAGGGTATTGTCAGATTTCTATTAAACACAAAAACACCTATCGGCACAAAAATTAAAAACACAACCCAAAAATTCGCGTACAGCTTTAACAATCTTTTGAAATAAAATTCTAAAAGCTCTTTCCATGAATTTCTTCCTACCTGAGTAAAATTACCTTTCATTTCAACTTGAGTTGTCAAACCATAAGCACTCACAAAAAGAAACATGGCCACACACACCTTTCCTAAGAAAGCAGTATATTGAACGAATCGTCCAAACTCAGGATGCTGACTAAACAAATGATGCCAAAGCATAAAACAAATGGCTACTCCTTTTATAACCATCGAGTCCTGCATGGATAATGAATAACTATTTTCCCCTTGTCGATTCACTACAATTCAATTTCTTCAATTACAAACAACGAACTATGAGCTATAAACTAATAATATCCTCCCGTGAGTAAAAGCCTTACAAAATACAATACTCCCACCACCACGTGCAGCATATAAATACTCAGCAGTAATATGTTTTTATTGGTTCGTCCTTCGGTTTTAAAATCTTTCAACAATGCCAGAAAAGTTACAAAGAAGCAAAGCCAGGTACAGATAACAATTTGCCAGTAGAAATTACCGTGCGAAGCCCTGGGACCCGATTCGGAGATAAAAAAGAATATCAATACCGACACCACAAACTGCAACACACAAAACCAGAACAGCAGGCTGTTCTTTAGTTTGGCGAAATTAAACACGGTATACACTATGGGGAACAACAGCGAGAAGAACATGGCCACGGGAATAAGAGATAAATTATCAAATTCCGGACTGCGGTAAAACGGAAGAAACACCACCGACGATGCCTCTTTATCCGTGGGAATCCCGATTTTATATATAACCCAATACTCCAACGCAAGCAAAAATGTGCCGGCAACAAGTGGCAGGATACCCAAGCAGAATTCTTTGCTAAACCTGTATTTAAAAAGCAACAACAAGGGGTATACACAAACAAAGACAAAGAAATAGCTTGGTTTGATAAATAAATTCAGCACAACAAGTAACGCGATCCACCAGTTACGTTTAGAACTGAATGCATGCAGTTGTTTGTAAGCCAATTCAAAAAGCAACATGGCGAAAGGAAACAGGAAAAGAATCGTCGAATTGTGCCACACATTGGGAACGTAACTGCCAATATACATAAACCGGTCGTCGCTCAGGTAGCCCGGAATAGGAATGCCAAAGACAAAAAGCAAAGTCAGGACATAAAATACACCAGTGAAGTAATTGGGATCATTGGTGGCATCGCGGTAGATGAGATGATTAATCCTTTCCTGCGCCAACCTAAACCTGAAAGTTGTTGCAAAAGCAATAAGCATACACAGGGCTATTTCGGTAGGTACCGCCCGTGTACTAAAAAACGAAAAGACATTGACCAGCACATACACCAGAAAATTCCCTGCATAAGGTCGCTGCCCCTGCAACATTTGGCGGGCAAAAGCCGCATGATCGTGAATATCGTTGTAATCAGCCGGCACAACCTGTAATATACATTCGTATGCCACAAACAATAAAACAAAAACAGCAGCCAGCAGATAAAAATCGGTGTATTTTGTTTTCATGGTATCGGCGTTATGTTTTTTTCTACGTTGTGAGTTCACTGTGCATTCAGAAACCCGTTTCCACTCCTTGACAACTAATTCTTCGCGGTTAATGTAACGCCTCCCCAGGAATACCCTACTCCAAAACCGGCTAACAAGATATTACCCTGCAATTTATTTTCCTTCCGGGCTTCATACAACGCAATGGGAATCGTTGAAGAAACAGTATTCCCAACATTTTCCAGGTAGTAATAAAATTTATCAACATCAATATCAATAAGTTTGCGTAAGTAGTTCATCATATACTTATTGGCCTGATGAAACACAAACAGTTGAATATCATCCTGCAGCAATTGATTTTTCGCCAGTACATTCTCGACTAAAACCGGTACTGCATCGGAAGTAAAATTGAAGATTTCACCTCCATTCATATACAAATAATCAGATGAGGTTGGATTTCCATATTCATCGAAAGTCAAATCGTTCATTGCGTCAGGCATCCGAAGCCCTCCTTTTTTAACAATCAAATTTTCGGCCCCACGCCCATCTGTACCCAAACTAAAATTCCCGATTCTGGCAAAGCCATCGGTAGAAATCAATGTAGCTGCTGAAGCATCTCCGAAAATAGTCCGGTTCCCTTTATCTTTGGGATGTATATGTTTTGAGTAAGTCTCAGCTGTCAATAATAAAACATTTTTGGCAATTCCGCCTGCAATCAAGCCTTTGGCTAACGACAAACCATAAACAAACCCTGAACAACCCAAATTAAAGTCCAGTGCCCCACACGAAGTTGACAACCCTAAACGGTTTTGTATTAAACAGGCCGAAGTTGGTAAAAAATAATCAGGACTCTGTGTACAGAACAATACAAAGTCGATAGTAGAACGCTCAATATGATGTTCCTCGAAGAGTTTTTCGGCAGCACAGGTTGCCATGTCAGAAGCAGTTTCACCTTCCGATGCGATATGACGCTGATTAACCCCTACTTTTCCCGCTACTTTTTCCACTGTCCATTCGGGAAATTCCTGTACCAGATCTTCATTTGTCACCTGCTTTTGAGGCAAAAAATACGATATCGCTTTTATATGTGCTTCCATAAGTTTTATTGTAACGTGTAACCTCCATCAATCAATAAACCGGTACCTGTCACCCATTGAGTTGCATCCGACAGTAGGTAAACAACTGCATAAGCAACTTCTTCGGGTTTTCCGTAACGTTTTAACGGATATTTCAACCGATCTTTTTCTAAATCCTCCTCCCCGATATTGCCCGATTTCAATAGATTTGTTTCAATCATCCCCGGATTAATACAATTCACCCGAATAGAACGTGGGGCCAATTCCAAAGCCAAACCTTTCATAAACCCGGTCAAAGCAGCCTTTGATGCAGCATAAACAGAAGAGCCAACATAAGCACAATTATTCCCGTTTATAGATGATATGAAAACCAGCGATGCCCCTTTATTCAACTTCTTATTCTGCACCAATAACCTCATTAAGTTTATAGGCGCTAATGCATTAATCTGCATGGTTTCGATAATGTCTTCCGGATCAGTCAACTGAAGAACCAATGGCTTTGCAATTCCGGCATTGCTTACTACCCCATCCAGTTTTGGTAACATATCAACCAATGCCAACAATTCACTTTCATTGGTTAAGTCAGCACAAAATTGGCGATGATTTGCTCCATACAACATTTCTGCTGTTTCCGACAGACGGTTGGCGTTCCGCCCTGTTATTATCAAAACCGCCCCCATTTGCGAACAGTTCACAGCGACAGCTCTGCCTATCCCCGAGGAAGCGCCCGTAACCAAAATAGTTTTTCCGGTCAGTGAAAATGGATTCATGAATCAGATAAGTTTGGATTGAACTAAATCAAACAATTCCTGAACCGTATTAGTCTGCTTCATTTCTTCTGGTTTCAAAACCACAGAATATTTTTTTCCGATCATATTTAGTATGGCCAATGCATTGAGCGAGGACCATTCATCTAATTCTCTAAAACGGGTTTCAAGGGTAAATTCGGAAGCATCTGTTTCGTCAAACTGAGCTGCAAAATTTCTCATAAAGTCTGTAGTTTCCATAATTTAATAATTTATAATGGGTGATATGTATGTTCGTTGTGTGAAATAATTTTCAGCAGTAAGTATATATAATTGATTATTAACTTCATCTTGCCCAACCGTGAGTTCATAACCTAACAATTTGTTATATTTAATAGCCCGTTTATTGTCCTTCAAGATATGAGCGATCAACCGTTCGAGTTTTAATGTTTCAAAGCAAAAATCATATAAACACATGGTTGCCTGAAAAGATATTGTTGAATTCAGACAATCATCATCATAAATGTAAATGCCTCCTTCACCTTCCCGCAATTCGTAATCAATATCTCTTACATTAATCAGGCCGATTTCTTTCCCGTTAAACTCTATCAGGAAATAATAATTATTGTCGTTGTTGATTTTTTGAAACCACGCTGTTTGCATTTCGGGGGTTATATACTCCTTATACTCCATGTATTGAACTATTTTAGGATCATTCCTCCAGTTTCGGATCATCTCAATTTTATCTTCGGTAAGCCTGTTAAGCGTTACTCCATACTTTGTCAGCTTCATTTTTCTATATTTACCTCATTAGCAACTATAAACAACTGCCTTTCTTTTACCTGATCAAATATCTTTCCTATATACAAACCAACAATGCCCAAAACTAAGAGAATCAATCCACCGACAAACCAGATTGAAAAAATAGTGGTTGTGAAGCCCTCTAATGTAATAATTCCGGCAAAATGTGCTATAACATTATACAAAGCCAATAAAAAAGATAAAATAGAAATATAAAAACCAATCTTTACAGTCAATTTCAAAGGTTTGTTGCTATTTGACAAAATTACATCACCGGTAAGATGCATAAGTTTTGCAAGTGTATAGGTAGTTCCACCGTCAAACCGCTCGGAATGCTTTACGTCTGTTACAGTCGATTTAAATCCCAATGAGCTTACCAATGAAGGAAATGAGCGGGCCACTTCTTTCATCTTATTGTATTGGAAAATTACTTTTTTATGGTAAATTCCAAAATTAGCAATCCCGCTATCTGTCTTGAGTCCGCTCAGATATTGATATACCGAATGAAACAATCTGGATGATAATCGTTTCATAAACTTATCTTTTCTTTCTATTCGGCGGGCATAAACGATATCATACCCCTCCTGGGCTTTACGATATAAGTTAGGAATTTCATCGGGCCTGTCCTGTAAATCGCAGTCCATCACCACCACCCATTCACCTTTGGAGAAACTTAGCCCCGCTGTGATGGCATAATGTTGTCCGAAGTTCCGGCTGAGGTCAATTCCCTTCACGCGCGTATCTTTGGCACATTCTTCAACTATTTTCTGCCAGGAATGATCCGGCGAATAATCGTTTACAAGTATAATTTCAAAATCGTCAGTAATCGTTGAAACAGCAGTTTTGATTTGCTTCACCAATTCTTCTACAATTTTTTCGGCCCGGTAAACGGGAGATACAATGGATAGCTTCATTGTTTTATTCTAATTTTCAGCAGGAAGTTTTTTTGTCTATGTTTAAAAATATCCGGCAATGATCATTCGGTTACTCAATACCAACTATGAACTATAAACTAAGAACTATTCTAAAGTTTTACCGTTACAATAATACCAATCACAATCAGGATTAATCCGATTACCTTGCCAATAGTGAAAGTTTCGCCGAGCAACCATACACCCAAAATAAAAACAATGGCTGGTGCAAGGCTCATAAACGGGTATGCCTCCGTGATTTCAAACTTGGTCATGGCTGCCAACCAAAACATGGAAGCAATAAATGCCGAAACAAAACCGGATAAAATCAACGGATCGAAAATGAGGCGAAGCAGTGCCAGAACTTTGTCGGCAACACCACTTTCGGGCAATGCAAAACCCAGCCGGCCGATTCTCCATTTCAGAATAAGCTGCCCGTAGACAGTAAATAAAAGCGTTGCAAAAACGTATATATACCTCATCACTTACTATATAACTATTAACCATTAACTATTGACTACTTACACCGTATCCATAAAACTGCGCTGTACTTTATTGAACACCACAATCCCAATACC
>CAYSTC010000012.1:12282-13797 GCA_964433885.1 uncultured Paludibacter sp.
ACACCGTATCCATAAAACTGCGCTGTACTTTATTGAACACCACAATCCCAATACCCAGTAACACGACCATAAACCCGAAACTATAGCTCAATTGCATCCAACTGAATGTTCCGACACCCATGGTTCCGTATTTGAAAGTCTCTACAATAGAAGTTACCGGATTCAGTGCCATAATCCATTGCCGCTTGGGCGACATGGTGCTCAATGGATAGATAATGGGTGTTGCATACATCCACAATCCGACAATAAATGTAAAAAGGATAGTCAGGTCGCGGTATTTGGTGGTCATGGATGAGATAATAATACCAAAACCCAGTGACAAGCCCGCCAACATTAGAATAAGTACAGGAAGTAAAAGAATATAGACATTGGGTGCCACGTGCACGCCCATAATCAGATAATAAACGTAAACCGCCACAAACAAAAGGAACTGAATACCCATACGTACCAGGTTAGAAGCCACCGTAGAGAGCGGAACAATTAAACGGGGAAAATAGACCTTTCCGAAAATACCCTGATTGGCCGTAAAAGTAGAAGATGTTTTGTTAAGACAATCGGAAAAATACTGCCAGCAGACAATGCCCGCCAGATAAAACATAGGTTGAGGAAGGTTATCGGTTGATATTTTGGCTATTCCACCAAAAACCACCATATACATAATGGTAGTAAGTGCCGGTTGAATGAAAAACCAGGCCGGGCCGAGGATAGTCTGCTTGTATTGGGTGATAATATCGCGTTTCACGAACATGGAAAATAAATCGCGGTATTGCCATAGTTCTTTAAAATCAACGTCAAAAAGCTTGTTTTTGGGTTTAATAATGGTATTAAATTCCATGTATTGCGGTGGGTGTATAGTGGTTAGTGATTACTGGATATTTATCGGGTTACAAAAGTACGATTTTTTTTAATGCAGGCAAGGAGAAAAGCAAAGTACCGCGGCTTAAAAAACGGGGTGCCATTTCGCAACACGGCACAAAAAAGGCTGCACAACAACCTGTTGCACAGCCTCTTTAGCTTCTTTTACCTGAATTATCTCAAAGATACTTTTCGGGTAGCACCATCAACCCGTAAAATATACAAACCGGCATTCAATTTTTCGGAAGTGAATGTGCCCATCATTTTTACGTTTTGAAGAATACGTCCGCTGATATCGATTACTTCTACTCTTGAAGTTACGCCTTCAACCACGAATGTATGGTTATTGGTATAAATTCTGTATTTGTCGGCATCAATTTGAGGAACTGCATCCGGTTGAGCTTTCCAGCCCCAAACAGTAATGCTTGTAGTAGCATCAGCAGGGAAGCTGGCCACACGATTGGCAAGTTCTTTAGTCGGATCAGCTTCACCAACTTCCGGGTGGTTCCAGTCCGGCTGGTTGTACATACGATATTCCATAGACATAACGTTAGGTACTGCCACTGTAAAGGTCCCATCAGTATTTTTGGTGGCTTCGATAGCATTTGCCCAGTTCCAGCCGAGTGAGCTACCCTGAATCCAAACCCGGTTAGTTCCAGC
>CAYSTC010000012.1:13897-105112 GCA_964433885.1 uncultured Paludibacter sp.
GTTTTGGGTAATGGCAATACATTGGGATTATAAACCAACGCCCATTTTTCAACCACGTCATTTCCATTTGTTCCTGTATAAGTCACACCTTTATCATTGGTAATTGTACCTGTGTATACACGGTTGTTAGGAAGTTCCGAACCATCTGCCGTTTTTTCAACATAAGCCCAGTCACCACCACCGCTACAATACTTATACTGCACATTATCTTTAGTTACACCCGATGCCCATGTTGCTTCATCTAAAGTAACAGTGTAATGAGTATCATCCACCTTGGTCATTTGGATCTGGTTGTTGTTCCAACCATTAAAACTACCTACAAGCCAACATTGATAAGTTGGGCTCGGCACAGTTACATTAAAAACCACATTAGCTGCACTCACTAACTGAAGTGCTGCAAACATGCTCATAAGAGCAATTGCTAAAGTAAAAAGTCTTTTCATACGATTGATTTTTTGAGGATTAATTTAAGGGAATTGTTTGATTTATTTCGGCTGTGTTAAACGCACACGTTGTAATTTAAAATTATAACATGTAGCTGTTCATTTTTGTTCTGAATCCAATTAAAATTTAGCTACATCAAAGTGCACTTTTGATATTGATAACTAATAATTTACATTCAACCACAGATATAATACAGCGCTCAATTAACATGACAAAAATAGAGCATAAATATTCAGGATATTTCTTATTTTGCCATTTTGAGTCAATTTTGTTACGCAAACGTTTGCAATAATTTCTCAGCCATGAATCTTGTGTTTCTAATGTCCGTCACAAACTCTCATTTGAGATTAACCGAAGCTAAATTATGATTCAGAATTGAGATGAAAATATTCGGGGTTTGCGCTTCATTTGCTTTCTCATACCACACATACATAAAGAAAGAATTGCTCTTAGGGGAGTTCCCGGCACCTTTGCGAGACATCATATTATTCATGCGATGTCCGCTAAGTTCGCAGAGAAAAGAACAATCCTCTTCTTTGCGTCCTTAGCGCCTTTGCGTGGTTTCTCAACTATTTTTTCCAACGGCACGAAACAATACTTTTAGCCGGAATAGTATAGGCAAACCAATGCGAAGCATCAGCCAGTACTACTTTGATTGAGGAATTAGTGTCGTTTTGCAACACTACACCATAAGTACCATCGGTGTTTTGCACAGCCGTGTAATACAGTCCGGAAGTTTGGAAACCGCTGGTTCCGATGCGTACCGCACCCGGCGAAATGGCTTTTGCCAGGTGGCCAATCACGTAATAATGCGATTTGCGATCCAGGGTTTTATAGTCGCTTGACTTGATATCCACAGCTCCGTAACAGGTATTACAACCTCCTGGACGATTGGGCGCACCCTTCTCGTCGAGCATATAATTCCAGACAATCACCGCTTTGCAATAATTATTCAGACAACCGATACCTATTTCGCGCATACTCCACATTAAATCGCCATCAAACGAGTAATTCCAGCTGCCTATAGACATTTCGGTGAAGTAGAGATTTTTGTTCGGAAATGCATTGTGAACATTCAGCAACTCGCTTTTATCGCCTCCGTAGGCATGATAAGCAGCTCCGTCCACGTATTTGGCCACTTCCGGGTCGGCATACATTTTTACAGGATAACTCATCTGGTCAGAGATATTATCGTAATTAAAATTATGATCAAATGCCAATATCTTAGTGTTGATACCTGCTTCGGCAAATTTTGGCCCCAAAGCATTTTTCACAAAAGCAGCCTGTTCCTGCCACGACATGTACAACGACATGGAATTGCCCCGGTTGAGGGGTTCGTTCTGAATAGTAATGGCGTCAATATTAAAACCTTCATTTTTCATGGCCTGGATATATTTCACAAAATAGGTGGCATAATCCTGATAATATTTCGGGTTCAGCTGCCCGCTTGTCCACGAATTAAAAGACTGCAAATCGGTGAGGTTATTCACTTTCATCCAACGCGGACAGCTCCAGGGTGAAGCCAAAATCTTCAAATTCGGATTGATCGCCAGAATTTCTCTCAGAATGGGGAACAAATCGCGGATATCGTAAGCCGGCAGACTGAAATTTTCGATTCCCGGAGTATCACAACAGGTATATTCATCCAACGAAAAATCCGATGCTCCGAGTGAAATACGGATATAACTATACCCCATTCCGGTTTTGGGATCAAAGGTTTCTTTCAGCAATGCTGCCCTGTTGGCGGCCGTCATGCGCAAGAGGTTGTAACACGACGACCCTGTTATGGCTGCTCCGAAACCATCAATTTCCTGATATTTTTCGTCCGGTTTCAGATTAATCGTTGTTTCAATAGCCATATTGGGCTTTGTTCCAAAGTTTAATGGAACAGACACAAACAGCATCGACTTGTTGGCTGTTGTTACACGAACATCTACATCGCCTGTGACCGGCGGTTCAACGTTCGGAATAATCTCTTCGGCTTTACACGATGAGAACGACAGGCAAAAGAAAAATGCAGATATAATATAAAGATTACGTTTTACCATGGTTAATAGGCTTTCTTTGATAATTTAAATGATTAGAACCAACTAAAATTGGTATTTTTGAATTTATAACACTCAGGTTAAATTATAAATATGTATATAATTCTCAGGAATAAGTTACTGTAACAAATCAGTTTATATTTAATCTCCGATAAATTTCTTCCGGGAACACCTACCAGGTTTAAAAAACCTGATAGGTATACTCTGAATAATACAAACTAATTTCTGCGTAGCTCTTTTGCTTTTAATTCATTTTCACAGCTTTGATAGTGTGGTCGTTCTGATTGAGAGTGATACGATACACTCCTTCGAACGGAGCACTGCTTAGCCCAACTGTATTCCCCACATTTCCTTCGTAAGCGCTTGGAGCCAATGGGGCTGATACTGTGTAGTCAGTTGACCACTGTTCGTGTCCATCCCACCAACCTCGTTTATCGAAGAATTTAAAATTGAGCGTACCGATTGTCGCAGCTGTAGCTTCATTCTTGCAATAAACCGTTACCTGATATACGCCCGGAGAAACCAACCTGCATGGAGCATAATCCAACGGACTGTTCCAGTTCCAGCTACCTGTGGTTACATACGGAGCCTGTGGCCGGCCAAATCCCTGACCGCAAATCCAGATAGCGTCTGGATAAATAACCTCCGGTTGAGGTTCGATATACAAATAGCCGGCGCTGACCAGATAATATGCTTTGTAAAGACCGGTTTTACCGAGGAATTTGGCTGTGTTTGCCCCTGTCACTTCGAAATAGTCCGGCGAAATATTGTTGGCCAGATTCGTTACTCCGCTAAATGTAACTTCTACGCCTTCGCCAAAATATACATTGCCACCTTTGAAATTCTCAGTACCCAAAACTATAGCAGGCAAATCGGCATTGATATCGAGCGTGGTAACAGGTTCGAGTAGCTTACCTCCTACTTTACCCGTGAATTTCAGGGCATCAAAAGTGAAATTGGATATTCCAACCAACGTAGCATCCGTTGTAGTGATAGATTCACCGGTTGCATCAATCAAACCAATGCCATCACCTACTTTTCCGAATACCAGACCTGTAAAGTCAGCTTTATTAAGAGGCCCTTTCACTTTGGTAGCAATTTTATAATTCATGGTTGTACCAAGTGTAAGTCCGGACACGTAGTAAATCAATTTAGCCGGATCAGTAAGGGTCATTTTCACTCCTTTGGCCAACCCATCGGGTACCAGCCATAATTCGGAAATCGGAGGCCGCTTGGCAATAGTGGTACTTATAATGGAATCCTTGGTGTATCCTTCCACATTGGTAAGGGTCAGGTAAATTTTCACAGGTTCGTTGTCCGGACGATTAGCCACAAACGGAATGGGGAACTCACGTTCAATACTCGCTGCATTCCCTTTGGTGCGGATCTGCTCGGATGAAAGAATGTCTCCGTTAACCACCACGCGCATAAGTAGGGTTGATAAAGGTTGTACCTTATCGGAAACGCCCACTTTCACATGAATGGTGTCGCCGTAGGTTATTTGCGTTTCAGCAACAGTGGCCGTATCAATCCGGGGTGTGGATTGAGGATAATGAACTACAATGTCCTCATTTTTACATGACCATACAGCCAATGACATACCTATCAATAAAAGGCTCTTTATTATATTTTTCATGATTTCAATATTTAAATTTTATCCTTTATTGTGAATTAATATCCCGGATTCTGGTTCATCGATGGATTTTTATCAATCTGCGGTTGCGGAATGGGAATAAGAACAGTCTGTTCTGTGACAGGATTCATTTTCAAGCGTCCCGGATCTCTGCTATTCAGCGTATTCATAACCGGAATAACTTTATCATTTCGCACCAGGTCAAACCAGCGTTGGCCTTCAAATGCCAGTTCCAAACGTCTTTCGTTCAAAATATCATCAATGGTTACGGTTGACAGATTGGTAAGTTTTGCTCTCGTTCTGATTCTGTTTACGAGCGTCGTTGCATTGGTTACATCACCTTTACCCAAATAGGCTTCAGCCTTCAACAATAAAATATCTGCCAGACGGATTTTGATTACACTACTGTATTTTGAACGGTACTTATACATAAACGGATACCCTTTGGATGGATAATGATTGCTCCAGGAAACATCAGCCGTAACAATGGTTTGAGCTTTGCGTACAACATCATGTGCTTTATCAAATGCAGCAATTAAATCGCGGGATGGGGTAAGCCATTTAGCCCAATCGTACTTACTGTTTGGATCAGATTGATCGATACCAACCAACCAGGTAAACCAAAGTCCACCACCGGCAAATGATATTTCGAAAACTGATTCGGATGTATTCGTGTATTTTGGTCCGGTTTTAGCCGAATTCATTTCAAACAAATCACCATAATTTGCAACCAGACTAACATCTTTTTCTACTTCATTACTATACTGAATTACTTTATCATAATCCCGTACAGGTTTTTCAGCATAGATTTTAGCCAATAATGCATAAGCAACTGTTTTAGTAAACTTAAACTTATTGTCCTGATCAATGGCGGGAGCTCCACCTGGTTGTAATGCAAAATTCAAATCACTGATTATCTGACGATACACCTTAGCAACCGAATCCCTTGGAGGGTAGTACAACGGATATACTTTTTCAATATTAGCAGCCGTAATAGCCGGTGGCTCGGTTGTAATAAGCGGAACGTCTCCCCAAAGCCGAACCAAATCAAAATACATCATGGAACGAAGAATCAATGCTTCGCATTTCCACTGCAACCGTTCGGCTGCTGTAAATGAAGCGTCAGGAACAGAATCGACATTACAAATTACACTATTGGCAGCACCAATTATGCCAAAGAAATAATCCCAGTCGCGATTAATATTCTTATTTACTCCGTTTTGCTTTTGTTGCTCCAACTGGGTTAATTCCAAATCAGTTGCACCACGATATGAATTATCAGCATGGGTTTCGGTGTAAACCAACATATCGGCAGTCCAGCCCTCAATACCCCGGTTTTGAGTTAACTGGTTATACATGAAATCATATTGAGTTTTCATTTCTGCCCTGTCTTTGAACTTGACGGTTGTACCGCTGCTATCCTGTCCCCCGATATTAAGTTCGCTGAAATCAGAAATCGGATTCCGCGTCAGGTCGCAAGCAACAAAAAAGAATGAAATGGCACTGAATAAAGCCAGTTTTATTATATTTTTCATCTTCTTATCTTTTTAAAATTCTACATTAAAACCAAACACATAACTTTTCGATTGTGGATAAGTTCCATAATCCACGCCCTGCACTTTAGGATCACCACCATATTGACTTACTTCCGGATCAAAACCTTTATATTTTGTTAGTGTAAGCAGGTTTTGAGCTGTCAGATAAGGTTGTAAACGGGTAATGCCAACCTTTTTCAGAAATGCATTTTTGAAATCGTAAGACAATGTCAGTGTTTTCAATCTCAGGTAGCTGCCATCTTCAACGAAGCGCGTGGAAGGCAACAAATTCTTTTTATCCTGAGTAGCCCGTGGCATATAAGTTACCATACCCGGGCGCATCCAGCGGTCCAACACAGAAACTGACTGATTTTTGGCATCGTACATACCTTCTGTTTCCATACGTGACACATTGAAAATACTGTTTCCGTAAGAACCCTGCAAAAACACGTTCAAAGTGAAGCCCTGATACGAAAGATTATTTGTCATACCGTATGTAAAAGTAGGATTTGGATCTCCAATAACTTTTCGTTCACTTAACGAAGGGATATTGTCAGAGTTTCTTGTTTCATAAATAATATCACCGGTTTCAGGATCTACACCCTTTGAAACATAGCCGAAAAATACGCCAAGCGGTAATCCCGGTTTCATAATTACTATGTTATCACCCATGGAGGACTGGCCAAAGTAATAAGTTTGTTGAAGAGTGAGTTTTTCAACGCGGTTTCTATTGAAAGACATATTAAAATCAGTTTCCCAACGGAATTTTCCGGTTGTAACGTTTTTAGTATTTAATGTAAATTCAATACCACGATTGCTCATTTCACCCTCATTGCGGGTAAGTGAACCCACTGGTGCAGTTGATGGAAGCGGAACGTCCATCAATAAATTGGTTGTGTATTTATAATAAGCATCTACCGACAAATTAATTCTGCTTTTCAAAATTGAAATATCAAAACCGATATCGCTCTGAGTTGTTGTTTCCCATGTTAAATCCGCGTTCTTCATATTGGCAACGGACAAAGCCGGAACGGCATTTGCATACGTGAACACTCTTTCTGTTCCATACACCTGATACCAGGGAAGTCTTTCAATGTTATAGCGTTGTAAATATGAATAATCGCCAATTCCCGACTGGTTACCAACCTGGCCCCATCCGCCACGGAGTTTTAAATCATCAATCCATTCCACGCTTTTCATGAAATCTTCGGAAGATATACGCCATGCTGCCGAAGCTGAGGGGAAATAACCCCAACGATGCTCGGGTGATAACTTGGAAGAACCGTCTGCACGAAAATTCACGGTCAAAAGATATTTACTGTCATAATTATATGCTATACGACCCAGATAAGACATAATATCCCATTGCGAAGCAGAGGTTCCACTCCATTGTTCAATCTTATTTCCGGCATTCAGCGTTTTGATATCAGAATTCCTAAAATGAGAGGCAGTCATGTAGCTTTGATTCCAGTCTGAATTGGTAAATGAAGTACCACCCATAAGTTCTAAATTATGTTTTTCTATTTTTTTATTGAAAGTCAACACGTTGTCGAAAACCATAATTGTACTTAACGAACGATTATCAGAAGCGGTACCATAGTTTGTTCTTCCCCATGCAGTCTTCGTAGGATCTAAAAATGATGTGGAATGATAATATACCCTGTCAACTGAAAGTGAAGATTTCAATTTCAAATCTTTATAAAAAGTAATGTCTCCGCTTACACTTCCGATAAAACGATTGTTATTCGTTCTATCATCAGCAGTCCGGGACATGTTTTCAACCGGACTAGTCGTTTGCGCCCCATAGAAATTATCATAATAATGAGTTGGGTTAGCAGGATCCCATATGGGTGCATAAGTTGGTGTATTAACTACCGACAGAATAACGCCAGCTCTGTTTGAACCCGTACCTGAAATAATTCCATTAGATGTGTAATCGGAATAAGCCAGATTGGTGCTCAGTTTAAACCATGAACGAATTTCGTTTTCAAGGTTCGCTCTCAGGTTATATCGTTTGTAATATGCCACAGGAATTACTCCTGACTCGTTGGTATAACCTCCCGAAACAAAATACCTCATTTTATCACTTGCATTCGAGATGGATAACTGATAATCCTGCGTTACACCGGTGCGGTAAGTTTCATTAAACCAATCGGTTTTATCGGTTAACCCTTCCGGCAAGGTTACAGCCCCGATTTCATCCATCAGCGCTTTATACTGAGCTGTATTCAACGATTGTATTTGCTTTACTACCTGGGTAACTCCGGCATGGGCATTGAAACTGATTTTTGCTTCGCCTTTTGCTCCCAATTTGGTAGTAATTAATACCACCCCATTTGAAGCCCGCGACCCGTAAATAGCTGCTGATGAAGCATCCTTCAAAATCTGCATGCTCTCTATATCGTTGGGAGAAAGGAAATTGATTTCCGACATGGGAACACCATCAACCACATACAACGGATCGTTACTGGCTGTGATTGATGTATTACCACGAACACGGACAACCATTCCTGCACCGGGTTCTCCACTGGGCTGAACCACAGTAACACCGGCAGCTTTACCCTGAATAGCAGCTGCAGCAGCAATAATTGGTCTTTCAGCAATATCTTTGGTGGAAACAGTGGAAACTGAAGTTGTGAGGTCTTTTTTCTTTACCGAACCATAGCCTACCACCACCACTTCTTCCAGGGCTTTGGTATTGTCTTCCATCACCACCCGCAGTGTCTTCGTTGAGCCCACAGTTACTTCCACTGGATTCATCCCGATATAACTAAATACAAGTACATCCTTACTTTCGGCATCAATCGAAAACTTTCCGTCGATATTGGTTACAGTAGCGGTTTTTGTTCCTTTCAGAATAACACTTACCCCTATCAGAGGTTCGTTTTTAGAATCGACTACCAGCCCGGTAATTGTCGTTTTTTGCGCAAATAAGTTTAGCGGCATGACCATACAAAGCAGTACGGGCAACAGGCGCCGAAACCAACGTATGCCGGAATACAGCATTGACGTCATTACTTGATTTGTGTTGTTGTTTTTCATTGATATTAAATATTTGGTTAGTTTGTTTTATTTGTATAACGGAAAGTCAATGTCAGAAAATAATACTGATTCAAAGCAGATTTTCAAATAATCTATTTTATCTGCACTGAAACACTGCTCTTCAGCGCACTAGCTGACGCAGCATTCTGCAATATAAATTCGCCGGCCTCAACCATCCAGCCTTTTGATTTTTCATCGTAAAAAGCAAAGTCCTTAGCTTTCATGTCAATATTCACCATCTGGCTTTCTCCTGCTTTAAGGAATATTTTTTTGAAAGCTTTCAATTCTTTTACCGGCCGAATAACACTTGCTTTGGGTTGCGACACGTAAATCTGGACAGCCTCAGCCCCGTCAATTTTACCTGTATTCTTTAACATGAAGGACACATGGATAGTTTCATCTGCACTATAAGATTTCTTATCGGTGCTGATTTTACCATATTCAAAAGTGGTATATGATAATCCATGACCAAAAGCAAACTGTGGTATTATTTTTTTTGTATCGAACCAACGGTAGCCCACCAGAATATCTTCTTTGTATTCCTGATTATTATCAACTCCGGGATAAGATGTTGCTCCAAATGAAATGGCCGCATTATCCGTCAGTTTTTTGGGGAATGAAAATGGAAGTTTACCCGAAGGATTTACATCGCCAGAAAGCACATCGGCTATTGCATTTCCGGCTTCGGAGCCCAGATACCAGACCTGTACCAGCGCCGGAACTTTGGCCAGCCACGGCATGGAAACCGCATTTCCGGTGGCCAGCACCACTACCAGATTTTTATTGGCTTTTTGTAAGGCATCAATCAATTTATCCTGATTGTAAGGCAAATCCATCGATTTGCGGTCTGCTCCTTCACTATCCTGAAAATTATTTTTGTTCAGCCCGCCAACAAAGAAAACTACGTCGGCACTTTTTGCTGCCTCTACCGCAGCACTTACCAGCGAATCGGCATTTAAAACAGATGGAATTTCCATTTCTCCTTCAGTTTGACCCGAAGCATAGCCCTGCGAATATACAACCTGATCTTTGCCGTATTTGTTGATTAACCCTTCTAATGGAGATACTTCGTAAGCTACTTTCAACGATGATGATCCACCGCCTATTACCAGGCTTTTAATTGCGTTTTCGCCGATAACCGCTATTTTTTTATATTTTCCAACAGGAACAGGCAAAAGCTGTTTGTCATTTTTAAGCAGTACAATGCCTTCTCCAGCAATTTTACGGGCTGTTGCAGAATGTTCAGGGCTTACAAATTTTCCGAACGGACGGTCGGCACTCATGGTGGTACGGAAAATCAGTCGCAAGATGCGACGTACTTTGTCATTCAATACTGTTTCGCTGTATTTCCCCGATTTCAGTCCGTTCAGATACGGATTGGCCAGATAATACTCCCAGTAAGGAGTTGTTCCATCGGTAGTCAACCCATTGGTGGAAGTTCCCATTTCCAGATCAAGACCGTTATTTACAGCCTGATCAGTGTTATGAGTCCCACCCCAATCGCTGATAACCACGCCATCAAATTTCCAATCTGTCTTTAAAATCTTATTCAACAACAAATCGTTATGACAGCAGTGCTCGCCTCTGAATCGGTTATAAGAGCCCATGATAGACCATGCTTTTCCTTCTTGAACCGCAGCTTTAAAAGCTGGCAAATAAATTTCGTTCAACGCACGGTCGCTAACTTCCACGTTGATGGACAACCGTTCATGCTCCTGATTATTTAAAGCAAAATGTTTTACACATACAGCAACTGAATTTTGCTGAACACCCTGAATATACAGAATAACCATGCGTGACGACAGATATGGGTCTTCGCCCATGTACTCGAAATTACGACCATTGAGGGGAGTTCTGTAGATATTTACGCCCGGTCCAAGCAGAACATTTTTATTGCGGTAACGAGCTTCTTCACCTATGGCTTTTCCATATTCCAGAGCCATTTCCGGATTGAAGCTTGCTGCAAGACAAGTTAACGCTGGAAATGCTGTACAGGAATCGTTAGTCCAACCGGCACCGCTCCACTGATCCCAAAATACCTCTTCTCGAATTCCATGCGGACCATCGTCGGTCCATACTTCCGGAATTCCAAGGCGGGGAACGCCTTTAGAACTGAATTTTGATTGAGCATGACACATGGCTACTTTTTCGTCCATTGTCATCAACGAAAGAGCATGTTCAACTCTTTTTTCGATTGGCTGATTTACATCCAGATAAACAGGTTTCTGGGCTGATGCAAAATTCAGGCTTAGAATCAGGCATAAAATGCCATAAGTGGTAATTCGTGTGATTCGCATTTTTGTATTTTGATAATAAGGTTATATAAAAAACAATAAAATGAGCCAACACTAATGTATTAACAACATTTGACTTTATTATGTTTTCGATCTACGTTAATAGTATGAAACATCTTTTTATATTGATCAGATTTAAAACAAACAACCAATAGTGTCAAAAGCACAATAACTGTTTTGCGCTGCAAATATAGAAGGTATTTTTTTCTAAACCAAACAAAAGTGTGTTTTTTTTACACTAAGTCAATTTATTTTCTGAGGCGACAACTATTTTTTATGAGTTTACAAAACGTATCAGTTTAAATATCACAGAATTTATTTATCTTTGCAAAATAAACAGAGCAACAAAAAATGGCATTAGAAAACCTAAATACCACTCCAGTTTTTGAAACGTTACCCTCCGTTTCTGTCGATTGCGTTATTTTCGGTTACGAAGAAAACGAATTGAAAGTGTTAGTGCGCAGGGAATTTGTACCGGAAAATGATCAGATGTTCATAGAATGGAAACTCCCCGGAAACCATATCCGCCGCGATGAAGATATTGATCAGACTGCCTCTCGTATTCTGAAAGAGCAAACCGGACTCGAAAATATTTTCGTAAAACAATTTATGGTTTTCAGTGACCCGAACCGGTTGCACCGCCGCAACCGCGAATACGAATGGGTAAAACCGCGCCTGGGAGATGAACGGGTAATCACGGTTGGGTTTTATTCGCTGATAAATATCAATGACATTGAGAAAACCAGTCTGATTGAGGAAGCAAAATGGGCAAATGCTTATGAGGTAAAAGAATTAATGTTCGACCATCAGGATATTTTTGATGAAGCATTTAAAAAGCTTCGCTACGATTTGCTTCACGAACCGTTGGTATTTGAATTACTGCCCGAGAAATTTACGCTAACCCAAATGCAACGGCTATACGAAGCTATCTTCAATACAACATACGACAAACGAAACTATCGCCGCAAGGTAAATAAAATGGCCTACCTGATTCCTTTGGATGAAATACAAACCGGCGTTTCGCACAAACCGGCCCGCCTCTACTCGTTCGATCGCGATATTTACGAAAAAACCCGCACTGAACGCTTTGATTTCAGGGTATAATGAGAGCTGATAAAACAGAGAAGAGCTGACAATTGTCAGCTCTTCTCTGTTTTATCTCAGATTACGACACAATTTATTGCTTTATAAAACGCCCATAACGGACTCCAGCATCGCTTACCAATCGGAGAATATAAACTCCATTGTGTAATTTGGATACATCAATTCGGGGGTCAGAGAAAGCTTTTTCTGATTGTTGAGACAACACAATCGCCCCATTCATTGAAATAATTTCAAATGATCTATAACCAGCTCCGTTATTGGCATTTTTCAATGTGATAAAATCAACCGCGGGGTTGGGCGACAGTACCACGTCATTCAGTCTAATGTCAGACAACCCAGTCTGATTAGGATTCCACACAAATGTGGCGGCAGAGCTAGCCGGTATTGAATATACGAATGCCTGCGTACCAACTACAATTTTAAAACTTTGAGCAGAACTTTTGCTATTGTAAACCAGCACTGCCAATGTTCCATCCGGATTTTTAAATGCTGAAGTAATATAACCGCTATTTGAACAGGTAGCTGCAACTCGGACAGCACCCGATTTTACAAATTTAGAAATCTGACCAATTATATAATAGGATACATTCCTGGCATAAGAGGTGGAACTGCTAACCGTAATCGCCCCCTGGCAACTGGTGCATCCGCCAGCCAAGCGGGGACCGTAAAGAGAATTATTTGCCAGATTCCATTCCAGAACAGCTTTTGCATAATTATTGAGCGACCCGATAACTACATTCTGTACATGCCAACCCAAGTCACCTGAAAAACTACCTGATCCGTCAGTGTACTGTTCGGTGAAATACACATTTTTTCCTGTCGCATTTTTCACTGTTGAAAGAGCAGAAATATCACCTCCGTACAAATGGAATGCCGCTCCATCCACATACGTGCTGTTATTGCAAACATCAATAGGATAAGCCGTATTATTGCAATTATGGTCATAAGCAATTATTTTAACCCCTGAATAACCCGCCGTAGTCATTGCAGGCCCCAGATAATTGTTGATAAATGTTTTTTGTTCCGTAGAAGACATTAACATGCTGGGTTCATTTGTTCCATTTTCAGGTTCGTTTTGGGGAGTAATCGCCCAGATACTGATTCCCTGAGCTTTCATTGCCGCAAAATACTTGATGAAATAATTTGCATAAGCCGTGTAATAACTAGTTTTCAAGGCACCTCCAATCCATGCACCATTAGATTTCATCCAGCGGGGAGCCGTCCACGGTGTTGCTAGTATTTTAATATCCGGATTAATGGCCAACGCCTTTTTCAACACCGGAATAAGATAAGTAAGATCGGGGCCGGAAAGGCTGAAGTTTGCCATATTCACATCTCCGGCAGTTTCGTTATAGCTGTAAGCCGATGAACTCAAATCAGTAGCTCCAATTCCAATCCGTAATACCGAAATACCAAGTCCGGAAATTTTATCGAATAACTCGCTTAGTAGTAAATTCTGCTGATAAGTGGTCAACGAGCTAATGACTTCGGCACTCCCTTCTGTCAGGCAAAAACCGAAACCATCGATAGCCTGGTAGGTTGTAGCCGGATTGACTGTTATTATAGTGCTTGCCGAACCTGTATTAGGCCCGAAACTAACCGTACTTTGCTGTTGTAGCAACTTGCTTTTATCTCCGGTTGTCAGCCACGGAGTCACGGTCTGGGAACATAGTGCAAACCAACCATTACTTATCAACAAACAGATAAATCCTTTTTTTAATAAATTCATTTTCAAATTACATTATTATTTGAGATCAAAGATGGCACACATTAGTGTCAAAACAACAATAACTATCCGTTGGCAAATTTATAATGTATTTTTTGCTCCACCAAACAAATAAAGATTTAATTTTCAAATTACTACGAAATAGAAATGCCCGGATAGTTTTATCCGGGCATTTTACCATAAATTTACCTTCGTAAATTATATCGACAATTTATCCTTCCCCAGAACTGTATTTTTTACTTTTATAATGAATATATACACAATAGGAACAAGCGAGAGTGCATTAGCCCAAATTAACGGTCCATCTTTCAGCATTATGCCGTAAATCAACCAAAGAGTGATAGCTACTACAACTATACAATACATTATCAGCGAGATACTATGTGTATCCTGCGAACGAAACACCTTAATCGCCTGTGGAAATTGATTTAACACTGATAATAATGACGCTAAAAAGCCAACAATTTCTAATGAACTCATGTTATGTTGTTTTATTTTTCTGAATGAATGATTATACAGCAAAAGTACAAAAGAAAAAATGATAAACAATACTAACCTTACAAACTCGATAAAACTTGTAATTATCAAGTAACAACTATTTTTACTACCTTTGCACCTGCAATTTTTGCTCTTTAAACATGATAGATAATTCCTTATTCAACAATAAAAAAGTAGTTTTTCACACACTCGGTTGTAAGCTGAATTTTGCTGAAACTTCGGCAATAGGCAAACAACTCGGGAGCGAAGGATTTGTAAAAGCCCGTCCGGGCGAACAAGCAGATGTTTGCATCATAAACACCTGCTCGGTAACAGACACTGCCGATCATAAATGCCGTCAAGCCATCAACAGACTAAACCGTCAGCACCCCAATGCCATCATGGTAGTAACAGGTTGCTACGCCCAACTAAAACCCGATGAAATTGCTGCTATTGAAGGCGTGGATCTCGTCTTGGGCGCAAACGAAAAATTTAGTATTCTGGAGTATCTCCGCAATTTGGATGAAAATCCCAAAGGAGAAGTGCATCGTTCCGAAATTGAACGTGTCCGGGAATTCAAACCCTCATGCTCACGCGATGATCGTACGCGTTATTTTCTGAAAGTGCAGGATGGGTGCGATTATTTTTGTACCTATTGCACCATTCCTTTTGCTCGTGGGCGTAGCCGGAATGCAACCATACCCGAAACGGTAGCTATGGCCATGGAAGCTGTTGAAGCAGGCGCCAAAGAAATAGTTCTTTCGGGTGTGAATATCGGCGATTTCGGGAAATCCACCGGTGAAGTTTTTTTTGATCTGGTTAAGGCTTTGGATAATATTCCGGCTGACGTCCGTTTTCGAATTTCGTCCATCGAGCCCAACTTACTGACTGATGAAATAATCAATTATATTTCAACCAGCCAACGTTTTATGCCTCATTTCCACATCCCCCTGCAATCGGGAACAAACGAAGTGTTGCAAATAATGAAACGTAAATACAGCCGCGAACTGTTCGCTCACAGGGTGGAAACCATCAAAAGGCTGATGCCTCACGCCTTCATTGGCGTAGATGTGATCGTAGGTGTGCGTGGCGAGACTGATGAGCTTTTTGAACAATCGTGCCGGTTTATTGATTCGCTTGATATTTCTCAATTGCATGTTTTCACTTATTCCGAACGGGCCGGAACTAAAATGCTGGACATTGAACATTCCGTGAATCTGAAAGAACGGAAACATCGCAGTGATGTATTACATGCTTTATCCGATAAGAAAACAAAAGCATTTTACGAAAGCCAGCTCGGAAAAGCGTATCCGGTCTTATGGGAAAGCCGTCATCATGGCGACAACATGATCGGATTCACATCGAACTATGTGAAAGCAGAACGACCTTTCGATAAATCATTGGTAAATACCATTCAAACAGTTACGCTTGGCGAATGGAACGAAGAAAAAACAGCTTTAATCAGTTTATAATTCATAGTCAATAGTTTATAGGTTGGGAATTAATAGGCCTATAAACTATTGACTATAAATTACAAACCCGAAACTACTAACTATAAACAAAAAAAAGTGTTAGCAAAAAGAATTATTCCCTGCCTCGACATTAAAAACGGACAAACAGTAAAAGGCATAAATTTTGAGAATATTACAGATGTTGGCGATCCGGTAGAACTGGGAGCGCTATATGCAAAAATGGGTGCCGATGAACTGGTTTTCCTTGACATTACAGCAACCAACGAAAAACGTAAAACGCTGTCGGAACTGGTTACCCGCATAGCCAAACATATCAACATCCCGTTTACGGTAGGTGGTGGAATTTCAAGTGTCGAAGATGTATCTGTGCTGCTAGCCTGTGGTGCCGATAAAATTTCGGTCAATACATCTGCCGTACGAAATCCACAATTAATCAAAGATCTGGCTAATCAATTTGGCAGTCAATGTGTGGTTTTGGCTATCGACACAAAATTTATTGATGGCGAATGGTACGTTTTTCTCAACGGAGGACGAATTCCTACTGACATAAAAACCGTTGAATGGGCCAAGCAGGCAGTGGCGCTGGGAGCTGGAGAAATTTTGCTTACTTCCATGAATAACGATGGCACAAAAGATGGATTTGCGCTGGATATTACCCGGGCTGTATCTGAAACTGTAAATGTGCCCGTAATTGCAAGTGGTGGAGCTGGAACAATGGAACACTTCGTAACAGTCTTCGATGAAGGGAAAGCTGATGCTGCACTCGCCGCAAGTATCTTTCACTACAAAGAAATTGGAATTCCCCAGTTGAAAACTTATTTGAAGAATAAAGGAGTGGAAGTGAGGATATCGTAAGTATCGTTGGAGACACTTCCCAATCAAAGAAACTGGCTGTTAAACAATCATCGTTTATGGTATTTAGAAAAAGATATTTCAAAATCAGTTTACTTCTTTTCTTATTTCTGAGTTCGTGCGACACACCATCCGATTCTCCCTACCCAGACATTTTGTGCACAAGACTGGCCTCATTACCCGGGAATGGTCGTTCTTCTGCAGTTGGGTTTGCAATTAACGGGAAAGGATATGTGGCTTTAGGCAGAGATTCTCTGCGAAACCCCTTAAATGATTGTTGGGAATATGATCCAACTGAAAATACATGGACACAAAAAGCTCCCTTTCCCGGAACTGCACGCGTAAAGGCAATGGCAACTACGTTAAACGGGAAAGCTTATGTGGGACTTGGCTTCAATTCGTTGCTTCAAGTTTACGGTGACAAAAAAGCCTATTTGACCGATTTATGGATGTATAACCCCATTGCCAATGAATGGACTAAAAAAGCTGATTTTCCCGGAAAATCAACAAATGCCTGTGTCAGTTTCACTTACAACAACGACATTTATGTCGGCTCAGGATTTGATGGTTATGGATTTTTACCTGATTTCTGGAAATACAAACCATCTGAAGATTCGTGGATCCGTTTGAAGGATTTTCCGGGCGAACCTCGTTTTGGAAGCGTAATTTGTACAAATGGTGAACGTGTATTCTTTGGCAGTGGTTATAAAACCGACAACGCAAACGACTGGTGGGAATACTACCCTGAATCCGACCTATGGAAGCGAGTAAAAAACATGCCTGAAGGTAGGGAAAATGCTGTAACATTAAGCGTAGACAACCGCTTCTTTGTTTCCACAGGCCGTTTTTGGGGAGGAAATCACACTCTTGGACATTTGAAATCTGACATTCTTGAATACGATGCACGAAAGGATTTATGGTATAATAGAGGAAATGTGTCGGATACCGGACGTGAAAATGCTATCTCATTTGTCATCGATGGTAAAGGATATATCGGGTTTGGAGAGAATGACAATGCCGTTCTAAATGATTTTTGGAGTTTTGAACCCTGAATCAAATTTATAGTCTATGAATTTAAAAATTACGATTACAAGGGCAAATAATGGATCCCTAAAAATACTTCTGCATACTATTTTTCTCTTTGTTGCAACCTCTGCATTGGCCCAATCCGATACTATCAAATACGATATATCACTCTCTGGCCTGACATCTTCAGGGATCTATTCATCATTTTGGCTGCAAAGCAATCAGTATGGAAAAATTTTATCGTCACCCTCAAGCGCTAACCTTTCCTTTGGATTTGCAAAAGACTACAAAAGTCCTTCCAGAATTTTTGATTACAGTTTTAATGCCAATCTTTTGTTCCAAACAGATAAAACCCTTACAACCATTTACTTTCATGAATTATACACTAAAGCCCGTTTATTCGTCTTCGATGCAGTAATAGGTTGCCGCGAGGAACATTTTGGGGTTCAGGACTCCACTTTATCGGGAGGTGGGATCCTATTTTCAGGAAACGCCAGGCCAATGCCTAAAATATCTATTGGGATTGAACGGTTTACAACGGTTCCATACACTTTTGGTTTCATCGAAATCAAAGGCGGTTTGGCACATGGTTGGTTTACCGATAACATCTATTCAACTGGAAGTTTACTTCATCACAAATACCTATACGGTAAATTAGGTGGTAAATTACCATTACACATTGAATACGGCTTCGATCATGTTACCCAATGGGGAGGACTAGTTCCATTTTACGGACAGCAACCAACCGCACTAAAAGACTTTTTAATTGTATTTATGGGTCGGTCAGGAGGAAGCAATGCTACAACCGGGGAACAAATTAATTCGTTGGGGAATCATATTTTATCGCAAAGCCTGAAAGTATCTCTGGACATATCTGACTATAAAATTGCTGCCTACTGGCAAAATATTTCGGAGGATGGTCCTATCCGTATCATAGGTCACACCATGAATAAGCTCGATGGACTTTGGGGAATATCTTTAAGAAACAAGAATTTCCCCATTGTGAAAGGTATTTTATATGAATTTTTGAATACAACAGACCAGTCGGGTCCTTATCATGATAAAGACGGACTCATCTATGGGGGAAATGACAACTATTTTATAAACTATGTATATAACAATGGTTGGAGTTACTATTCCCGGATAATCGGAACACCTTTTATCACATCAGCAATTTATAATAAAAACGGGGAAGTTTATACTATAAACAACCGGGTTAAAGTGCATCATTTTGGTATAGAAGGAGATATAGTTGGATACAGGTATAAAGCACTGGCATCGTTCAGTAAAAATTATGGCACTTATTCATTGATGCAGGATATTAGCAACACATCTACCCTACTTGAAATCAACAAGTGCGTTAACAAAAAAAACGGATTAGAAATTGGGTGTTCAATTAGTTCAGATTTCGGGAAGTTGTTCGGCAATTCTATGGGTGTGTTGGTTTCTGTCAGAAAAACTGGCACCTTGTTCAAATTCTAAGAGCTATACTGTAACAAATTATCCCAAAAACACAGATCCCCAACATCAACACAGGAATATTTACCGGCAATTCCGCTAAATTCCGTTTGGTAACCGGACGAAACTTTTGCAGCAACCAAAAACAAACCAAAGCCGCACTGATTCCCACAATAGCACCTCCAAGAATATCGAGCGGATAATGAACCCCCAAATAAATGCGCGAATAAGCCGTAATTATGGCCCAGGCAAAGATTGAAACTGTATAAAATTTCCTTTTAAAAAGCAACGAAGAAATCAGAGCAAATCCAATTGCATTGGCCGCATGCGACGATACGAACCCAAACCGTCCTCCCCCCCGGTAATTATTTACCAAATGAACCAATCCTTGTAGCTCTACAGCATGCGAAGGTCGCGGGCGTTGAACAATAACTTTTATAAGAGATGATGAAACATGGTCTGCAATTAAAATACACGCTACAAATGAAAAAAGTATTATCCAGATTGCATCTTTTTTCCACCCTTTTACAACAACGTATAAAACTGCAGCATAGAGCGGAATCCACATTATTTTACCACTGAACGCAGACATAAAACCATCGAAGAAACTACAATGGAATCCGTTGAGGATCAAAAATAAATTTGTATCGAGCGTATTTAATATGTGAATCAGGTTCATGCTACCGCAGGGTAATTAGATATTTTCAATATTTTCCTGTTCAATCCAGCCGACGTTACCATTTCCAAGAACAATTTCTGTCCATTTCCCAAGGGTACTTTTAACCACTACTTTGGTTCCTTCATGCAACTGAAACAGATCAGTCCCGCTCTTATCCGGCGAACTTTTCACGGTTACAGCACCAGTCATCACAATAGCTTCCCTGTGATTAGCCAACTGATCTTTTCGTACACCTGAAAAAACAAGTGTACACAAACTTAAAACCAATATTGTAGCACCAACATAAAAAGAGATTTTGCGTATAAAAAGAGATGGTGCAAAAATAAACAAAAAAGCAAGTGTAAGTCCAGCAATAAAGAGGGAAAAACTAATTGCAATCCATTGGTTAGATGTCAATAATTTCATCAGATTCTCGATCCAACGGCCTAAAAAGAATGTTGGTGTCTGCACAATATTATCAACCACCTTCTGTTGGGCAAGTTCGAGGTTGAACTGAGCATCGTCAAAAGTAGGAGAAAGGCGCAATGCACGTTCGTAATTTAAAATAGATTTCCCTATTTCTGACGACTTATAATAAGCATTCCCCAGATTGTAATACAATTCCGGTGCAACGCCCTCAGTGCTAAGAATTTTTTCGTATAGTTTTGCAGCCTCAACATAATTTCCTTGTGCATACTGATAGTTAGCTTGCTTCACCGTTGTCGTCTGCGCAGAAATTACTGCCCCGAAACACAATATCAAGTTTAATAACAGAATAACTCGTTTCATATAATTTTTCCGAATGTTGTGTTTATATTTTTTTAAATACTTCTTCCAGGCTACTGATGGCCTGCATAGTTTCATCGTACAGGTTCCCCATTTCCTGCTGACCTGAATTAGGAGCATAACGGGCAAATTCACAGGTATTGAGGATCTGAACAAACTTAGAGATAACCACTGAATCCACGCTATGATTAGTCAGTTCTGACTCTACACGATCTTTCGTCAATTCAGCAACCGGTATCGAAAGTTTATCGCTCAGATAAGTCCACACAGCTTTCAGAACCTCTTCGTAGAACTTTTCTTTATTGCCCTCCCGAAGCAGTTTTTGTGCGAGTTTCAGCCGCTTCTGAGCCACCTTGTTGGCTTTCTTATTTTTCACCATACTTATGTTTGCGTTTTCAATAACCTGCTTGCGGAAGAAAACGAACAAAACTAATGAAATGAAAAGCGGGATCAAATACATCAGCCATGCTGCAAGCGTTCCGAACAAAGGTTCTTCTTCCTTGCTTAATTCAAATGTCGAGGTCGCAATGTATCTAATGTCTTTTCCAAGTTGCTTCACATCCTCTTTGTCGACATAATTTCCCATCACCGTAGGACTTTCGCCACCTTCGCCTTTCGCTACCTGTAGCTTATAGGCCGGAGTTGTAAGAACCTTATATCTTTTTTCCTGTATATCAAAATATGAAAATTCGGTTGCAGGAATTTCAAAACTTCCCGAATGACGGGGAATAAACATATATTCAATTGTTTTTGAACCTGTAATTCCCGAAGAAGTTGTTTTAAAATTATTGGTCACCTTTGGGTCGTAAGTTTCAAATCCATCGGGGAGTTTTATTTGAGGATTTTTTATCAACTTCAAATTGCCGGCTCCACTGATACTTATTTTTAAAGTAACTGCATCGTTGGCTTTTACTTGCGTGGCTGAAATATTTGCATCCAAATTAAACCGCCCAACAGTGCCGTTGAATGAAGCCGGTTTATTCGCCGGAAGGGCATTTACTGTAATTTTGGCAGCAGGTGCCACTATTTTTTTTGAAACATTCGTGTATGAATCGAAAAAGTCATCAAAAATACTTCGAACCTGAGCCCGGTTCTGGATGCGGATAACCGCTTCAAAATTAGCTTTACCAATCTCAATAACACCAGCATGCTGCGGATAAAGCAATACCTGACTCAGCACAATGGTTCCATAATTTTTTCCATTGTAACTTTCGTATGATAATTGCGCATTTTTGCTTTGCTCAATATCCTGCTTCATAAAGCCGCTAAAGTCGGGCAGTTTGGCATTGGTAAACTGAACCACATCTACCAGGGTATAAAGCTTATAAGTAACCAGAATGGCTTCCTGCTCATACACATTGGCTTTCGACACCTCAGTGCGAATGAAAATATTATCATTGGATATGGCCTGAGACCCTGCTCTGGATCCTGACTGTGCCCCACGACCGCCCTGGGCTTTGGAAGCAGCATCAGCCGGAAGTACCTTTATAGAAATACCATTGGAAGTATATTTTTTACCTCCAACAATAATACTTGCCGAAGGAATGGTAAATGTTCCTGTTTTTTGAGGTTGGAGGGTATACGTGTATGAGTTTGACTCCGAAGAAGTCTGACGCCCATTAATGATTTGTATACTCGAACTGCTTGATTGAAACGGGCCGGCAAGAATTTCAAAATTAGTTATCTCCGGCACACGCAAATCTCTGCCCGATGCATTTACCGTATACACCAATTGAAACGGGCTATCCATAATTACCGTTGATGGTGCAGATGCTGTGAAGCGCACAGGTTCATCGGCCCGCACTATCCACGAACTCAGAATCAGTAGCGATAAAAAAATCAGTTTGCGTTTCATATTTTTCATTCGTTCTTTTTCAAATCAATATATAATTATAAATGACAGAATTTATATAACTACCAGTCTTTTTCTGCTTTCTTAGTCCCTCTAACCTGCTGTTTTTTAGCTTTGTCCTGCGTATTCTTCTCGTCCTGCATCAAGGCATCCAAAATTTGTTGGGCATTTTCTTTAGACATTTGCGGTTTTGGTTGTTGCTGTTGTTGATTCTGCTGTTGTTGATTCTGCTGTTGCTGATCCTGTTTTTGTTGATCTTGCTTTTGATCCTGTTTCTGATCCTGCTTATCCTTATTTTTGTCTTTATTTTTATTCTTATCCTGCTGTTGCTTTTTCAGCATAATTTGTGCATAAGCCAGGTTGTAGCGGGTTTCATCGTCTTTCGGATTGTTTTTTAATGCTTTTTTATAAGCCTGGATACTTTCCTCTATTTTCTTATCTGCCAGCAGAGAATTACCTACATTGTGGTAAGTTGCCGCCAGCTTTTGCTTATCTGAAGGTTGAAGCGCCACAGCATTATTGTATTTTTCCAACGCTTCGGTATATTTCTTTTGTTTAAACAATGCATTTCCCAGGTTATAATTTGCCTCAAACGATTTTGGATTTCTCACCAATCCTTTGCGGTAAGCAACTTCAGCCTCGGTAAATTTCGACGATTTGTACAACTTATTTCCTGCCCGAACATCATTGCTTTCCTTCTGAGCCGTTGCCGAAAGTGTAATCAGGCTCAACAACAATATGTATCCGAATTTTCTCATTGGTTGAAATATATATACTGAATTTTTCATTATCACTTTTGTGTAACCTTCTCCTTTATATCAAAGATTTTAATTTTGCTTAGTCTCTTATTTTTACGGTCAAACATAAAGAAATCGACTATCAATATCAACAAAGCCAACAAGGCAAACGATTGAAACTGATCATTGTAATCTGAAAAAACGCTGGTTTTAATGTCCGCCTTCGCCAATGTATCGAGCTCCTTGCTTACAACCCGGTATGCAGCATTGCTGTTATCTGCACGCACATAAACTCCTTTACCTGCAGCAGCAATATCCCGACACATTTGCTCGTTAAGTTTTGAAACAACTACATTGCCATCCTTATCTTTCCAAAAACTCATAGTTCCGGGAACAGGAATTGGCGCTCCATCGGGCTTACCCATCCCTATAACGTGCACAGGAATATCATTTTCAGCTGCCAGTTTGGCTGCTCCAATAGCATCATCTTCGTGATTTTCACCATCGGTAATCACAATAATTGCCCGGCTGGCAGCTCCCTTCTTTCCAAACGATTTAATGGCTAAATCAATTGCACTTCCAATAGCCGTTCCCTGACGAGGAACCAGATTAGGCGAAATGGTTGAAAAAAACATTTTAGCAGAAACATAATCCACCGTTATGGGTAACTGTGTATATGCATCTCCTGCAAACACAATCAGTCCAACTTTATCCTCAGTCATGTCATCTACAAGTTTCGACAATACCTGTTTGGCTTTTTCCAACCTGCTGGGCTGAATGTCCTGTGCCAACATCGAATTCGAAACATCCAGCGCTATCATAACTTCAATGCCTTTGCGCTTTGCGGTTTCCTGCCGGGTACCAAACTGAGGCTGGGCAAGTACAATAATCAATAAAACAATGGCCGTTAGTTGCAAATAAAATTTAATTTGTGGGCGAATAAACGACACGTTGGGCATCAACTCCGCCAACAGATCCGGATTACCGAATTGCTTGATATTGCGACGTCTTTTGAAGCCGGTATAAATGAATACTCCCGTTAGAATGGGTACTAAAAAGAGTAAAAACAGATATTCAGGATGAGCAAATTTAAACATTGTGTAATTGAATAATTAAAAACTGTATTCGGTTTCTGTATGTCAGAAATCTTCATTCCCTGAGTGTGATTAAGGTATTTTTCTGAAATATGTATTTCGAAGAATCATCTCCAATGCAAGAAAAACAAACGCGAACAAACTAAACACATAGAATTGTTCCTCTTTTTTACTGTATTCACGAATGTTGATTTTGGTTTTTTCCAATTGGTCTATTTCCTGATAAATCTTACGAAGCTTGGAATTATCTGTGGCTCTGAAATACTTTCCACCTGTCATAGCTGCAATATTCTGCAACGATTTTTCATCAAACTCCGACTCCATTTGCTGGTATTGCATTCCCATAGGAGTCTGTACGGGCACATTTACCAATCCATAGGATCCAACCCCAATTGCATAAACCCGAATTCCGAATGTTTTTGCAATTTCAGCCGCAGTAATCGGAGCAATATCACCCCTGTTATTCGAACCATCGGTCAATAAAATAATTACTTTCGACTTTGCTTTACTGTCTTTTATCCGGTTTACAGCGTTGGCTAGCCCTAATCCGATTGCGGTTCCGTCTTCAATCATACCATAGTTCACCGCTTTGAAAAGATTTATCAGAACAGCATGATCAGTTGTCAATGGGCATTGTGTAAAACTTTCACCCGAGAAAACTACCAACCCTATATTATCATTTGGTCTGGACAGAATAAATTCTGAAGCGACGGTTTTGGAAGCTTCGAGCCTGTTGGGTTTCAGATCTTCGCCCATCATGGTACCCGAAATATCCAACGCCATCATTATATCTATCCCTTCTGTATTTTCAGTCCGCCAGCTATTGGAAGCCTGAGGACGGGCCAGAGCAAGAATAATAAAAGTAATAGCTAATGTACGTAAGACAAAGGGTATATGTCGAAGTTTTATTTTTTTACTTTTCGAAAATTGCAACAAATTCCTATGTGACGAAATCTGCAAACTGGCATCCGACTTATGCATTTTCTGAACGTACCAATAAACTATTGGAATCAGAAGCAGTAGTAAAAATAAATATTCCGGATTATGAAATGTCATTGCTTAATAATGATAGTTTGATTAATTGTGAAGTATGTTCGAAAAATTTATTTGGGCTCCCTGGCTTCCTGAATTTTGATTTCATCCAGCGATTTTGGCTCCTCAATTTTTGTCTGATTAACAAACAAATAAGCATTCATCAAACTTAACTCATGTTCATCAGGAGTAGCATCCCATTTCGCAAATTTCACCAGGTCTGCCAGCTTCAGTATTTGTTGCAAACTTAAATAAACAGATTTTTGCTCCATACGCATCAAACGGAATTGATCCAGAATTTCTTCAGAAGTCATTTCCATACTATTGATGTTGAACATTCGTTCAATGTATGTCCGGATTACGTCCGTCAATTCCGTATGGTATTCTTTGGATCTACCTTGTTGCCATGCCTTTTCCTGCTTGATTTTATCCAAATAGTTCAATGCCACAACATGCGCAGGCAGCAGAAGTTCTTGCTTCTTTTCGTCCAGAACAGATTGCTTTTTAAAGTATTTACGATATAAGAAATAGATCAGTGCCAATGCCAAACAAACCACAAGTATGGTTAGCACGATAGTCCAAAAGCCCATCCAGTCGAATTTTGGATCCATAACCGGCTTAATATCAGCCAACTCATTCTTGGCAGTATCAATCTTAAATGGTTGTACTACCTTTAACGAAAGTGCCTTTGACCAAACCGTATCACCGTTTGAAACAAAAGGGAATGGCGGAATATAAAGCAATGAGTCTTGAAAAGCAGTTACAACATAATGTTGTGCTACCTGAATATGACCATCAGCCGATTTCACCGTATCCGTTTTGAAGGGTTCAACTATTTCGAGGCCTCCTTTAATCGTGTCCGAAAAAAAGGGCATAATCACTTTCTGATTCGGTTGCTGCGAAATTTCAAATGTCAAACGGGTTTGTTCTCCAATTCTCAAAACTGTAGAATCCAACCGTGCATTTACAGTGATTTTTTGAGCATACATGGCTGCATGCACAAATAAAAAAATACATATGAACGATAAAAGGGATTTTCTCATACTAATTTTCAATTGTAATTTATCAATTGCCAATTATCAAATTGTTATTCAGGCTCTCATCTTAAACAGTTTCATTAAGGCACGGACATAATCATCCGAAGTACTCATAGAAACTAAATCAACACCCGATTTTGTAAATGATTTCTGTAGGGCCAACTGACTTTCGCCCCATGCATGTTTGTACGTTGTACGAAGCCGTTTATCTGAGGTATCCACCCATATTCGCTGTCCGGTTTCTGCATCTTTCAACTTGATTAATCCTACATTAGGTAATTCAGTTTCACGGATGTCAAAAACCTGCAAAGCAACCACATCATGCTTCCGGTTGGCAATGGTCAATTCCTTTTCAAAGTTCTTATCAATGAAATCGGAAATAATAAAGGCAGTTGAACTTTTCTTAATGGCATTTGTAAAATAACGCAAAGCCCCGGCGATATCAGTTTGATTGCTTTCTGGTTGAAAATCAATCAATTCACGAATAATATGCAATACATGCTTTTTCCCTTTTTTAGGAGGAATAAATTTCTCAATCTTGTCTGAAAAGAAAATCACACCGATTTTATCATTATTCTGAATCGTTGAAAAAGCGAGCGTCGCAGCCACTTCAGTTATGATATCCTTCTTCAGTTGCGATACCGTACCAAACTCCCGGCTCCCTGACACATCAATCAGTAAGCACACCGTCAACTCACGTTCTTCCTCGAAAATTTTTATGTAAGGATGTCCGAAACGGGCAGTTACATTCCAGTCTATCGAACGGATATCGTCGCCATACTGATATTCGCGCACCTCGGCAAAGGTCATACCACGGCCTTTAAAAGCTGAATGATACTCGCCCGCAAAGATATTTTTTGACAAGCCACGCGTCTTTATCTCAATTTTCCGAACTTTCTTTATTAATTCGCTTGTTTCCACAAATTCAATGTGCTAATTTACAATTATTAATAACCAATTATCAACGAATTGGAAATTGAAAATTTATCTTATTGGAAATTATCAAGGTACTTCTACTGTATTCAGAATCTCAGTGATAATCTCGTCCGAAGTCATATTATTTGCCTCTGCCTCATAGCTCAAGCCAATACGGTGACGCATTACGTCGTAGCATACTGCACGAACATCTTCAGGAATCACGTAGCCTCTGCGCTTAATGAAGGCATAAGCTCGTGCAGCCAAAGCCAGATTAATAGATGCACGTGGAGAAGCTCCGAAAGAAATCATTTCCTTCAGTGAATCCAAACCATAATCCTGCGGAAAACGAGTTGCAAAAACGATGTCAATTATATAGCGTTCAATTTTTTCATCAATATAAACCTGACGCACAACGTCGCGGGCTTCGATGATGTCTTTAGGAGAAAGAATCGGAAGAACAGTTGGTTTCTCTTTTTGCAAATTCTGACGGACAATCAATTTTTCTTCTTCCTTTTTGGGGTAATTGATAATCACTTTCAGCATGAAACGGTCAACTTGTGCTTCGGGAAGCGGATAAGTTCCTTCTTGCTCAATAGGGTTTTGAGTAGCCAACACTAAAAATGGCTCTTCCAGCTTGTAGGTATGCTCACCAATTGTAACCTGTCGTTCCTGCATGGCTTCGAGCAAAGCACTTTGAACTTTAGCCGGAGCACGGTTAATTTCATCTGCCAGCACCAAATTTGCAAAAATCGGCCCTTTTCTAATGCTGAATTCTTCCTTTTTCTGACTATAGATCATTGTTCCTAACACATCGGCAGGCAATAAATCCGGCGTAAACTGAATACGACTGAATTCACCTTTAATCAAATCAGACAATGTCTTGATAGCCAAAGTCTTTGCCAAACCCGGAACACCTTCCAGCAAAATATGCCCATCGGATAAAAGCCCGATCAACAAAGATTCTACCAAGTGTTTCTGACCAACGATCACTTTATCCATTCCCATGGTTAATGCATCCACGAATGAACTTTGCCGTTCGATACGTTCATTAAGTTCCCTAATATCAACAGATTGAATCATATTATTTTATGTTAGTTTTGTTTTTAATTTCGGATAGCAAATATAGCATTAAAAAAACCGTTAAAGCATTGGTTTAATATCTATTAACCTGATTTTAGATAATTAAGTACACCGCGTTTTTATAGCCGATTTTCTGTGAAAAATTTATCTTTTTTGAACAAAAAAAGTTCTGCAATTATAAAAAATATGCAGAACTCTGTTATCAATTAATTATTTTCAATTAGAAGAATCCTTTCCCTGAGGCTTCTTTTTTACATATTTGTCGTGTAATTCAAGCGCTTTTTGAATACAGCGAGGGTTTGAAGCATCAATTAATCGCGGATCAAGTTTTGGAATCCGAATTAATGTTCCCATTTCAATATTATCAGGATTTTGGATGCGCTCTTTGTTTGCTTCATAAATATACACCCAAAAATCCTTGGAACCGTAATATTTCTTCGACATAACAGTCAACCGGCTACCAGCATTAATCTGCTCCGTACCAATAAATTCGTCATAAACCCTCGGATTATCAAACAGCAACTGAAGACTATCAACCGGTTCTTTTGTTTCCATCGTATCAACAACGGCTGTGTCTTTAGGAATAACAACAGTTTCAGTTACCGGGGCTTTTTTCGGTTCTGTGATAAAAATCTTTTTAATCGAACCCACAACATTAGAGATTCCGCTTCCTGCACCTGCAACAAGATCATTACCGATTTTATTTACCGGAGGAAAGAACAGATATAAACCAATAAAGGCCAACACTATAACACCCGCAAGTGAAATCCACAGCCATTTTTTACTTCTGCGCCGTGGTTTTACGCCAACCAAAAATGGCGTAGATTCGAATACAGAATTCGAATCATCGGTTGCAGTTATGTATTGTTCCGGCTTTGATTCAGGAATATAAACATTCACTTCGTCAACTTTTGTTTCTTCTGTAACCAGCTCAGCAGACACAACTATTTCAGGCTGTTTGTCCGGTTCCTCCTCTTTAGCAACAGGCTCTGCAACATCAGGTTCAGCAACAACCGTCCCTGCATCTACAATGGAAACTTCCGGAACTTTTTCCTCTACTTTTGCATCAGTATACTCCTCAAGATCAAAATAATCCTTTATAACAATTTCTTTATTCTCCCGCTCTTTGCGCTTGGGGGGAGCCGACAAAGCATTTATTTCGGACAACAAGTCTTTTATCTCGGAAGCCTGCTCTGTAAAAATACGCAGCGGGTCCAGAACCTCATCCTCCCTCTTATCAGGAATTACAAAGTCATTATCTCCATCTAAAACAACCGGTTCTAAATGAGCAAAAGGTTCATTGACAACATCTTTCAAAATTGCATCTGGTGTGAACGAAACCTTATGATATCCGGGCAAAATAATTTCTTCGCCGGTTTGCACATTCACACTTTTGCGAGGTTCATTCCATTGCAATTTAAACGTTCCAAAGTTCTTAATCTTCACCACATCGCCTGACAGCAAAGCATCCTCGATGGTAGCAATCATCACTTTCAGAAATTCTTCTGCAGCACGTTTACTAACCGATGCCTTAGAAGCAACAAGGTCAATAATTTCCTGAGATGATATCTTTTCTTTATTCATGATGCGGTATATCTTTGAGTTTATCCTTTATTATATTGCTTTGTTTGAAATTAACAACCAATTTTGGAGGAATCAACGTGCGAATCTGCGTAGATGGATGAACTGAAAGCCGTTCCTCCTTCTTTCTGACTTCGAAATTTCCAAAACTCTGGAAACCTATAGTTTTCTGTTCAGCCAAAAGTTCAGTGCATGTTGCAACCGTTGTTTCCAGTAAATCGGCAACAACAGATTTTGGAGCATTCATTTTTGCGGCCATACTGGCTATTAATTCTTTGTGATTCATAAGCAAGTTATAAAATAAGTTACTAGTCAGAAAGTAATTTAAACACCATACAAATCAAAATCAGTAGCATCAACAATCTTTGCTTCATAAAACCGACCCTTTTCAACCCCTCTTGTCGAAACCGAGATTAAAACCTCCGGGTCTACTTCAGGCGAATCATACTCGGTACGACCAACAAAATACTCATCCTCTACCCGATCTATCATCACTTTCAGCGTTTTACCAATTTTGCCTTGATTAATCTCTGCCGAGATGCCCTGTTGAATAGACATAATTTCATTAACCCGCTCTTGCTTAACCTCCTCAGGTATGTCATCCGAATAGGTATTATAGGCAAATGTACTCTCTTCGTTTGAAAAAGCAAAAGCACCTAATCGTTCAAAACGAACTTTTCGGATAAATTCCTTTAGTTCCACCATATCAGCTTCGGTCTCTCCGGGGTGTCCGAGCAATAAAGTTGTACGCAAATGAATCCCCGGAACCTCAGCACGAATCCTGTCAATCAGTTCGTAAGTCTGAGTTTTGGTAATATTCCTTCGCATTTTCTTTAGCATATTATCACTTACATGCTGTAAAGCAATATCCAGATAATTACACACATTATCCCGCTCACGCATCACTTTCAATACATCATAGGGGAAATGAGCCGGATAAGCATAATGCAATCGCAACCATTCAACACCCGGAATATCAGAAAGCCGTTCAGTCAATTCTGCCAATTTCAATGTTTTATAACGATCTTGTCCGTAATACGACAAGTCCTGCGCTATCAACTGAAACTCCTTCACCCCATTTGCCACAAGTCCTTTCACCTCAGTCTCAATATCCTCCATCGAGCGCGAACGATGTTTACCTGTAATTATCGGAATGGCACAATACGAACAGGTCCGGTTACAGCCCTCAGAAATTTTAATATATGCATAATGATTGGGGGTTGTCAACGTACGTTCAAGACGCAAATCCGCCCGGTATTCCTGACCAATTTCCTGCAGTATGTCGGTATAATTAAATTTGCCATAGAATTTATCAACCTCAGGAATTTCAGCCTTTAATTCATCCAAGTATCGCTCAGACAAGCACCCCATTACAAAGAGCTTCCCTATTTTCTGCTGCTTACGCAAATTGGCAAACTGCAAGATGGTATTAATACTTTCTTCTTTAGCATCGCCAATAAATCCGCAGGTATTGACAATGACGATTTCACCGTTTGGATTTTCGGCATCGTGCCTTACACTATAGCCCAACGCATCAAACTGACGCATCAACTGCTCCGAATCAACCAGATTTTTAGAACATCCCAATGTTACTACATCAACAGTTCCTTTATTTATTTTTCCCAAAGACATATTCTTAAATTCCAGACATCTTATTTAAAATCAAATGCCCGAATAACCATTCATTAATATCATTCAAATAATGAGGCAACAAACTCATTTCGGTCAAAAACCTGCAAATGATCCATCCCCTCTCCCAGTCCGATATATTTTACCGGAATTTTAAACTGATCGGAAATACCGATAACCACTCCACCTTTGGCAGTGCCATCCAACTTCGTAATTGCCAATGCAGTTACATCCGTGGCTTTGGTAAACTGCTTCGCTTGCTCAAAAGCATTCTGACCTGTAGAACCATCGAGTACCAACAACACCTCATGTGGAGCATCGGGCACAACCTTTTGCATTACATTTTTGATTTTAGTCAACTCATTCATCAGATTGATTTTATTATGCAAACGACCTGCCGTGTCAATGATCACTACATCAGCATCATTAGCTTTCGCTGAAGCAATCGTATCGTAAGCCACAGAAGCCGGGTCAGCCCCCATTTTCTGTTTAATTACAGGCACCCCTGCACGTTCTCCCCAAATAACCAACTGATCGACAGCCGCCGCACGGAACGTATCCGCCGCGCCAAGATAAACTTTCTTGCCGGCCTTAGTAAACTGATGAGCCAACTTGCCAATAGTCGTTGTTTTACCAACTCCATTTACGCCAACCACCATTATAACGTAGGGTTTTGAGGGCAAAACAGCATCGAAATCGGCAGGGGAATCCGAATTATTCTCTGCCAGCAGCGAAGCAATTTCATCTTTGAGAATAGCATTCAGCTCCACAGTATTTACATATTTATCCTGAGCGACACGCTTTTCAATCCTTTCAATTATCCGCAAAGTGGTTTCTACTCCAACATCCGAAGTTACAAGTACCTCTTCCAGATTATCCAAAACCTCATCATCCACTTTTGATTTTCCGGCAACAGCACGTGTCAGCTTTGAAAAGACGCTCTCCTTGGTTTTCGACAAACCCTGATCAAGTGTCTGTTTTTTTTCTTTACTAAAGAAATTAAATAAACCCATATATTTCGGTTTAAAATTTACAATTTACAATTTCAACTACCATTCCATTCATTAGCACTTTGGCAGATTGACAATTAGCTTACAAAATTAAGTCTTTTTTCCGAGTAAATGGCAAAAAAAATCCTCTCATTTCTAATAATGAGAGGATTCTTTCTATTTTTTGAAACGAAGTATTATTATTTAGTAAAATAATCTTTCACTTTATCGTTATGTACAATTTCTTCCTGGAACATAAACGCACCGGTTTTTGGTGATTTCACCATTTTAATAACCTTTGCGAATGCACGACCTTCACCTTTTTGGAGAGATGCTACCGCTTTCTTTGCCATGATTCAATATTATTTAATTTCTTTATGAACTGTTACTTTCTTCAAAATGGGGTTGTATTTTTTCAACTCCATGCGGGCCGGTGTGTTTTTTCTGTTTTTCACAGTAATATAACGTGAAGTTCCGGGCATTCCGCTTTCTTTATGCTCTGTGCATTCCAAAATCACTTGGATTCTTGCTTCTTTCGACTTTTTTGCCATGGTGTAATTCTCCTACTAATTATGCGTATAAATACCCTTTTTCTGACGCTTTTTTGATGGCAGCATCCAATCCAATTTTGTTAATGGTACGTAATCCATTAGCTGATACATTTAAGCTAATCCAGGTATCTTGCTCAACCCAATAGAATTTCTTTGTAAACAGGTTCACATCAAAGGTTCTTTTGGTACGGCGTTTTGAGTGTGATACGTTGTTTCCTACCATTGCTTTCTTACCGGTAATCTGACAAATTTTTGACATTTCTATATCTTTTTATTGTTTACATTTTTTCTCAAAAACAGTGTGCAAAAGTACACTATATTTTTCATTTATACAAGCATTTACACCTATTAATTTCAATATTAATACCGCGCACGGGAGCCCACACATATAAAACACTGTATATCTATACGTTGAGTCAAATTATTTCTTTCAACATAAGCAAAGCTGCTTGAGTTGCACGCTGAATATTTTGCTCGCGCAATGCTCCGAAACGAAACTCGCGGCTCACAGTTTTACCGTCGGAACACACTGCAATCCAAATAGTTCCGACCGGTTTCTCCAAAGTACCACCTGCAGGACCTGCAATCCCTGAAGTAGCAACTGCCACATCCGCTTTCAGTAATTGCCGAGCCCCAGCTGCCATCTGCTCAACTACCACCTGGCTCACAGCCCCATATTTTTCTATATCGCCTGCAAAAACCTGCAAAAGCGAAGTCTTCACATCATTAGAATAAGCAACCACCGACCCTTTGAAAAAATCGGAGCTTCCCGGAATAGTTGTAAAACGACGAGCTATATTTCCACCCGTACAACTCTCGGCTGTAGCAACCATTAATCCCTTCAACTTCAATGCATCACCAATCAGGTTTTCAATCGCTACATCTTCGTAAGAAACGATAGACGAACCCAGTATTTGGCTCAACTTATCGATCTGCTGATTCATCGAAAATTCGAGCGCAAGCACATCATCCGACACTCCACTCAATCTAAGCTTCACTACCCCATAATTAGGCAAATAAGCCAAAGATACATTCTCTGGCAAACCACCCTCCCACTCAGCAATTTTTAATGCCAGAGCAGATTCCCCATACCCATAAACCTGAACAGTTTTATGAACGATTGATGGTGTTTTAAAATAGTTTTGCAATCGTGGAATTATTTCCTGACTCATTGCATACTGCATTTCATAAGGCACACCGGGCATAGAAACAATTACCTTTCCATCCTTTTCAAACCACGTAACCGGTGCTGTCCCTACAGTATTCTGGATAACTGTACATTTATCCGGCACCATCGCCTGAGCGCGGGTCAACTCATTAATGACCCAATTAGGCCGGGTCGAAAATAGTTGTTCTATATTGCGAAGTACTGACTCATCAAAAACCAGCTTGGAGTCAAAGAATTTAGCCAGCGTTTGCTTTGTGATATCATCATTTGTCGGACCAATCCCACCTGTAAACAAAACAACATCAGCCCTTTTCAATGCCAACCCGAGTGATTCAACAATATGCCCTGCATCATCATGTACCGACGTAATCTGCGCCAGTTCAAAACCTGCTTTATTAAGCTCTACAGCCATCCAGGCCGAATTTGTATCCACAATCTGACCGATCAGAATTTCATCACCAATGGTGATTACTTCCACCTTCACTCGAGTTGTCGCCATAATGCTATCTGTTTTTCAATTCTTCATCTGCTATTTCCAATTGCTCAAACCATTCCGAACCAAATCTACGGATTAACGGTTCTTTTAAAAACCTATAAACCGGCACCTTGAGTTTGCCGCCAAGCTTACGCGCACAATTGCACACACTCCACCTGTGATAATTTACCGCAAGAAATTCATCATATTTTTGCAAGCGCACAGGATACAAATGGCAGGAAATTGGTTTGTAAAAATCAGTTTTACCCTCACGAAAAGCCTTTTCGATAGCACATTTGCAAACTCCATCCGCATCCGCATATGTAAAAACACATTCTGCCCCATTCACAATAGAAGTCACCGGCTCACCATCGGCATCGATATACGAGACGCCCTGTTTACGAATCACTTCTTTTGAAACATCCGTCAAATCATCCCAAATAACAGGCAACAAATCTTCAATAATCTTTACCTCTTCTGGTTCAAGCGGTGCACCATCATCTCCTTCAATACAACAAATTCCTTTGCAAGAAGTTAAATCACAAACAAATTTTTCGTCCAACAAATCAAGACTTATAACAGTATCATCTATCTGTAACATTTCCTTAATATAAATTATATTTCAACTTTATCATCATGCCCTTTCAACACAGGCAAACTAATATGGTATCTGACTGCTACCACACGCGTCAGAATTACAGAAACAGCTGAAGTTGTTTGTGTAATTACCGGCGAAACATGAAAAAGAGAGCAAGCATAAAAAAACAGACCTCCCACCACACACGCCAATGCATAAATATCTTTTCTGAATATCAGCGGAACTTCATTAATCAAAATATCACGAATTATGCCACCCACAGACCCGGTAATCATCCCCATAACAATAGCCACCCAAAATGGGAAACCGACGGCCAGACTTTTCTCAATCCCTACCACTACAAACAGCCCAAGCCCAATGGCATCAAAGATAAAAAAAGTATTTTTCAACCGAATTAGATATTTCCCTAAAAAAATAACTGACACCAGCGCAAAAGCTGTAACAATCAGATATGATGGTTGCAACATCCAGAACGGAGTCAGATTCAAAAGCAAATCACGTGTTGTTCCGCCGCCAATTGCAGTTACAAGCCCAACCACATAAGCACCAAACCAATCGAATTGCTTTGCAGACGCCAATCTGATACCGCTTATCGCAAAAGCAAAAGTACCCGCATAATCAATCAAATTAATAAAATTCATATCTTACGGAATAACCTTCAGTAAAAACACATAATTAAAAAAAGAAAGCGTACCAAATATATTTGATACGCTCCATTCAATATTTTAAAAAATTTACTTCTTTGCAGGCGTAGCTGGCGCAGGAGTTTTTGTAGCTTCAGGATTTTCACCGAAGTTTGGAGCAACTACACCCGGTTCAGTTTGTTTTGCTTTTTGAACCTGATCTTTAATTTCGGATTCGTTGACAGCAGCAGGCTTATTACTATGTACACCAACAGCAGCAACTGACAACACCACAACTGTTATAACCAAGCCCCAAGTTGCTTTTTCAAGAAAATCGGTAGTTTTGCGAACTCCCATAATCTGATTTGTTGACGAAAAACCGGCAGCTAAACCTCCACCTTTAGAGTTTTGAACCAAAACTAACAATGTAAGCAAAATAGAAGCAATAACAATTAAAATAATAAGAAGAATGTACATAATACTGTTTATTTTTTTGAGTTTGCGATAACTTTTTCTAAAAATCGAATTTGGTCTGCAAAGTAAATACTTTTTTTCGGATTATTCAAATTTAAGCCCTTTAATATTTCAATTGCTTCCAAGTATTTACGTTCCTGAATCATTTTTTTAGCCAGATCTTCCGAAAAGTTTTTAGCTTCCGAAGGATTCACACGAGTATGAATAAAATCCTCTTGAGCCGTTTCCTTATCTGCCTGTGTTTCGGAAACTGAATTCACAACGCGCGAAGTACCTGAAACAACCAATGCGCGGGCAGATTTGAGACGTTCTGCCAGATTTTTCAATGATTGCTTTGAATCTCCACCTTTTGACTCCACCGAATTGACAAGATCGAAATAATCGCCGGCAGATTTCGTTGTCTTCTCACTTCGATAAGGCTCTTCAGACACCTTTTTGTCCGGATGAATATAATAATACAACCAACGACGATTCGACGAATACAAGGACGAAAACTTCAAATTACTTGCAAAAAGCACATTCCCCGATTGTTGCAAAGCCTTCGCATAGAATAATCTGGCCGGTGCAAAATACGGATACGACTCTATCAGCTCTTTCAAGTCAGATGCATGTTGAGAATTTGCCAGCTCTGGCTGCTTAACAAGCGATATGAGTTCTTCATGTGTCATAAACTTCGTTGTGCAGATATTTCTTTAAAAGCAATTTGATACAATTACCACTTAGCCACTGTATCGTTATAGATATTATCAACTATATCATTCACCATCGTCTTCATCAATTCTTCCTGCACATCATCAAGCCTTCTGCTGCTATCAAACGTTTGATATGCAGTATATTTCTTATCAGAAAAGGACTCTTCAGGGTTCTTGTTATTTGTAAAACGAACGTTCACAGTTATAGTTAATTTAGTTTCTGACGAATATGTATCAGCACTAATAGCCATTGGCGTCAATACATACCCTACAATTTCACCCTCCAGCTGCATATCGCCCCCTTTTTTCACCAACTGCAAACGCGTCTGTTTGGTGTAAGCATCTCTCAGCGATTCACTGAAAGTTTGCGCCAAAGGCGGATATATCAACTCCGCCGTATTCGGGAAGTCGACTATTGAGATCGTTTTGGTTTTAGAATAATCTATCGATGAACCATTAAATTTATAAGAAATAGTACATGATGACAAAGCGATGGCCATACATCCAACAAACACTCCCAACAAAAATTTCACTTTAGTCAACCGCCTTCCTTTCAGAACCGGACTTAATTCATTCAATTCCATACTCTTTAATTTTTCTATATAAGGTCCGTTCCGAAATTTGCAATTCATCTGCGGCTGCTTTTCTTTTTCCCCGGTGCCTATCCAATGTTTGTTTTATCATTTGCCTTTCCATTTCTTCTAAAGTTAATGGTTTCGGACTCACAACTTCATGATATTCTTCGGCTTCCTGATAACTTTCAACATCATCCACATGCGTCACAAACGATTTGGTTTCCCTAACCGGCTTATCATTTGTATACTCCATAGCTGTGGTTGTATTAGTAATAATTGTATCATTAGCACTTAAAAAACTACCGGGATAATGAACCTCATTATTTTTCGCTTCAGGCTGCGCGCCATTCATTATATCATTTACCAATCGTTTCAGGTCATTCATATCTTTCTTCATATCAAAAAGCACCTGATATAAAATTTCCCGTTCACTATTAAACGATTTTTGGTCGCTTCCTGAAGACGAAAACAATGCCGGAAGACGTTCCATATCATCTTTTGGCAAATATGCCCGTAAAATCTGTGCTGTAATCTCCCGTTGCTGTTCTATTACAGAAATTTGCTCGGTAATATTTTTCAATTGGCGCACATTTCCATTCCAGTAATAATTAGATAAAATTGCTTTAGCCTCATCAGTCAACTTAACCGGTGGCATGCGATACTTCTCTGCAAAATCTGAAGCAAATTTGCGAAACAGCAAAACGATATCTTCTTTCCTTTCACGCAATGCCGGAACGGCAATAGGAACGGTATTCAACCTATAAAACAAGTCTTCTCTGAACTTTCCCTCTTTGGTGGCCTGTGCCATATTCAGATTGGTGGCTGCTACCACACGCACATTTGTTTTCAAAGTCTTGGATGATCCGACTTTAATAAACTCTCCGGTTTCCAGCACACGCAACAACCTGACCTGCGTTGATAGCGGAAGTTCACCCACTTCATCCAGAAATATTGTGCCTCCATCAGCTACTTCAAAATATCCTTTTCGGTCGGCAGTAGCTCCCGTAAAAGATCCTTTCTCATGCCCAAACAGTTCCGAATCAATAGTACCTTCAGGAATTGCGCCACAATTAACAGCAATATACGGCCCATGTTTCCTGTGGCTATAATAATGTATAATCTGAGGAAAATTCTCCTTACCAACGCCACTCTCTCCTGTGATAAGCACCGACAGATCAGTCGGAGCAACCTGTACGGCTATATCTATTGCTCTGTTAAGCAACTCGGACGTTCCAATAATTCCAAATCTTTGCTTTACCGCCTGTATTTCTGAATGTTGCATAAAACGGAACTTTTAAAACTGTAATTATGACATATAAACATGACAAAATTACTAATAATAATAGAAATGGAGTATTAAATTATAAAAAAAATGGTTGAGAATAGATAGCTCATCACAAAAAAAGGAAGTGAAAAACATTCACTTCCTTTTATATATTATTTTATTCAACTTATTTAGCTTTACCTTTCAACATTTTGCTAATTTCTCCGCTCACGCTTTTAGCTATCGCATTACCCGGCTCAATCGCCAAGATCTTGTTCCAGTAAGTCATTGATTGGTTATAATCTTTTTTCTGGAAGTAGTAAAAACCTAAGTAACGATAACATTCAATCAAGACGGGATTGAACTTAGCATCAGCTTTTGAAAGAATTAAAGTTTCTGTTTGTTCATAAAATGGTTTAGCCTGTCCTGTAGTGGTTTCCGGATCTAAACCTACGTTTGTACGGGCACGCCAGAAATTTCCGCGATAACCTGTAGGTTCTTTTTCCGCCACAACAGCAAATAGGCTATCTGCTTTCAGCAAAGCACTCTTTTTAATCGCAGCATCCTTAAACTTTTCGTCGTTCCCTAATCCATAATACTGCTTACCTAAAGTCATAATTACATCAGCAGTCTTCTTTTCCTCTGGTAATGAATTCATATACTTCACATAAGCATCTATTGATTTAGCATAATTTCCTTTTTCGCTATACATATCTGAAATATCTTTCCACAAATCAGTTTTTGTAGAGTCAATCTGCAATGCTTTTTCAAATTGAGGAATTGCTAGATCAATTTTATTGCTATCGCGCAATGCCTGGCCATAATATCTGTAATCCAAATAAGTAAATTCAGGATTATCGGTTTTATTAAAGAACAAATCAGCTGCAGCTAAAGCTTGAGCAGGCTTTTTGAGATCTACATTATTATACATCGCCAAGCGATTAAAAGCCGCATTACGAGGAGATTTAGCCAATCCCAGATTAGCCACTTCTAAAGATTTAGCAAATTCGCCACCCAAGAATAGAGTAAATGCATATTTAGTCAAATCAAGTACGTTTGAATTTCCTGATTTCAAATAGTTTGCATACAATTCTGCCGCTTTGGTGAAGTTGTTGATTGAATAGTAGATGTCTGCCAACTCTTTATCAACTAATAAAAATGCCGGCTCCTTAGATTTAAGCACTTCTAATTTTTCGATTGCCAAAGGAGTGTTTACATTTTTATAAGCACGGGCATATTTTATATAAGCCTCTTTACATTTGTCATCGAAATATATTGCTTGTTCATAGTTTTTACATGCCTCCCCAATATTCTTTTTGGCTAATTCAATGTCACCCATCACAACATATACCGGAGCGTATTTATTTTTAATGCTTTTAGCTTTTTCTTGGTAGAAAATGGCTTTATCCAAAACACCATTAAACAAATAAGCATCCGCAATAGCAATATAAATATCTACATTCTTTTTATTCTGCTTCAGTTTAAGCATATTTTTAAAATCAAGTTCAGCTCCAGCCAAATCCGACTTAATTTTCAACATGGTCAAGCCTATTGAATTTAACGAGTTCAATGGATCTGCGGTCAATCCTTTGTTAAAATAAAATGCAGCAGAATCCAATTTATTTTCTGTAAAATAGATATTTCCAAGATTGAAACATGTTTCTGCCCGCGATGTAGCATTTGTTTCGATTTCAGAAATCAACAAAGGTTTCGCCACGGTAGGAAAACCTGCACGATAATAAGCAATTCCCTGTCCGTCCGATGGAGAAGTTGCAGCACTTACTCCAAGTAAGCTCACTGATAGCAGAAATACTAATAATAAAAAGTTACGATTCATTGTAGCTTGATTATATGATTTTAATAATTAATTTTCATCTTTTATATTAACAACACGGATTGGTTGAGTAGCCGGAACCAAGCCGGCTTTAAGAATTATCCGTTGACCTCTGTCAGAAGTCATGAAATTGGTTATGCTGGATGGTAACGAGCCCCGTGGATCATTCAACAACACATATATAGATCTTGTAAGCGGATAGTTCTCATAAAACAAATAGGCCTGATAAGGTTTATAGCTATTTTCCGGATCAGCTTTTTCCTGACTGCTTACCGACATTACTCTTACGGCACTATTGAAAGATAAATTAGTAGTATCTTTTGCATTATTGAGCCAATTAACCCCGACAACTCCGATTGCATTAGGCGTTTTTGACACATAATTTATAACCTCTTCATTTGTCTGCTGTGCATTTAAGTCTTTTGATATGGCTTCACCAACACAAATAGAATCAATTGCATAACGTACTGTACTTGAATTCGGGTTATCAAACACTACTCTGAATTTCCCTAATTTTGAATTCGGGTAAATTTCATTCCAGTTCTTTACTTTTCCGGTAAGGATTCTTCTCAAATCTACCACACTGATCAGGGTATCCGGATTTTGATTATTCACAATTAAAGCAACACCATCAATTGCCAGTTTATATGAACGTGGTGAGAATTTCTTACTCTTCAAATAATTCACTTCATTATCTGACAGGGGGCGAGTTGCTACCACAACACGTACACTATCTTTCATCAACAAATCGATGGCAGAAACCTCGTTTGTGTAAGTAGGTATGATATCTGCCTTGGGGAACATAGCCTTAAAAACATCTATCTCTTCCTTAATAATAGGTTGAAAACTGACATCTACAGCCATTGGGATAACGCCCGAGGAGTAGGTATCAGTAAATTTGTCATTACTCTTAGTCTGACAAGAGACCAGAGTAATGACAAACAATACTAAAAGAATTCTGAATTTATACATACGTACTATTCCAGTTTGTATTTAATTGGTAGCGTATAATAAACTGATACGTTTACACCATTTTGCTTTCCCGGAATCCAGTTAGGAAGACTCCTAACCACTCTGATTGCCTCGCGGTCACAGGCTGGATCCAAAGATCTCAGCACTTCCACTTTGTCAACCGCACCGGTTCTTGACACAACAAAACGTACAATTACCGTGCCCTGAATTCCGTTTTCCTGTGCGATAACCGGATACTTCAGGTTTTTACCGATATAAGCCAAAAGCTCACCTTCTCCACCAGGGAATTGTGGCATTTGCTCAATTACGTCATACACCTTTTCTTCTTCTGCAATCTGAGTTACATCAGCCTTTACATCAGCAATATCTTTACCGTTGACATCATCGTTTCCTTTAACGTCGGCAATAGAGATAATACCTTTTGTATTGGTAAGTTCCTCCTGGCTCTTCATTTCATCGTTTTCACTTACTTCTTCGTCTTTTTTAATAACCGGAGCAGTAAACTTAACTGAGGTTTTCAATGCAGGAGGTGGTTCTACAGATTCCACTTTTTTGATGTGTTCATCATTAACCTTTGCAGGTGGTAATTTTGTCATCACAGTAGGTCCATATTCCACTTTTACTTCCTGGTTTTTCTTAATAAAACCAATAATTGCAGGAATACTGAAAAGAATGATAGCCACTATGGTGATAATTAGCATTGCTCTGTTGTGACGTTTATTTGAGTCGCTACGCAATGCATAAGCACCATACTCTTTGTTTTTGCCTTGAAAAACGAGTTCCCGCCATTCGAAGGAAGTTAAATCTATTTTTCCCATTTTACTTTCTTTTTAAGCGTTAAACTAATTAGCAAACTGACTTGCATAAACACCTTTAGTCTCTCTGTTTTTTAGCAGGAAATTATCGGCTTTATCAAACTTGACAATTGCATATTTTCCAATATTACAAATTGACATTTCATCCAGAGCATCAATCAGATTTTTATAACTTGCAGAATCGGTAGCCTTAATAACGACAGTTGGAGTTCCCTTTCCGTTTTTAAGCTTTGACACCTGATCTTTGAAGTCTTTCTCTGATATCTTTAGTTCCAGTTTCTTCTGCTTCAGATCGTTAATCTTGCTAACAACATTAGCATTCCTTTTCAGAAGATACGCACGTAATCCTTCCGCCTTATATGAAGTTTGTTTTAAAGAATTGTAATCTTTATAATTTGGTTGTCCTTCATAATAGAATATAGAGTCACCTCCGGTTAGCAACACGGTAATGGCTTCTGAAGCTTTTACCTTTGTTTGCTGTTCCTCAGTAGCATCTTTATTCGTCGGCATGTTTATTTCCATCGTTTGAGGCTTGCTCAATGATGTACAGAGCATAAAGAATGTGATAAGCAACATGTTCATATCCACCATGGGAGTAAAATCCACGTGAACACTTATCTTCTTTTGCTTACTTCCACCTTTTTTCTTTTTTCCGCCGCCTTCGTTACTTTGTATTTCAGCCATAATATTTTACTGTATTATTTATTCGCAGACGATTGATTTTTCAATGACGTTATCAAGTTGTATCTGTTCTCGTTCAAATCCTGAAGGGAGTTCATTACATTTTTAATAACTTTATAAGGCGTCTTTTGATCTGCTTTAATTGCGATTCTTAAATCACGGTTGTTAATACGAGCACTCTTCACCCACACTTTAAACTGATTGTCTGTACTATCAGTTGGAATTCCATAATCCTGAAGAATTTTATCTTGTTCTTCCGATTTCAATGACAGGAATTGCTTCATGTTTTTAACGGGTACACCGAATGTTTTTTGCACTTTAAACTTCTGAATTTCTTCAGCAGTAAATGTGAGCCCATATTCTTTACCTACACTTTCCAAGGTATTAACCATATCGGCTTGTTTGTCCAAGCTCATAAATACCTTTCCTTTCGGGTCTATTAATATCTGCAAGATATTAGTTTCGGGTATTTTGATTTCAGATACCGACCCCGGAGTTTTTACTGTAACAGGCTCTTTTTTCACGAACGTTGAGGTTAACATGAAGAAAGTGAGCAATAGTACAGTAACATCACTCATCGCGGTCATATCGATACGAGTACTCTTCCTTGCTACTTTTACTTTTGACATAATAGCATTTTATTTTTAGGATGATTACTTGTGAGTTGCAGCAAATGTTTGAACGATTGAGAAACCTACTTCGTCAATACAATAAGTAATAGAGTCAATTTTGCTAGTAAAATAGTTATAAGAAACAACTGCCAATGCACCAGTCAAGATACCGAATGCAGTATTAATAAGTGCTTCAGAAATACCTTGTGAAAGTGCGATAGAGTCAGTACCACCGGCACCTGCCAACGAAGCAAATGAACGGATCATACCGATTACAGTTCCTAACAGACCCATCAAAGTACCAAGAGTAGTGATTGTTGCAATGATTGGAAGGTTTTGGCTCAACATTGGGAGTTCCAACGCAGTTGCTTCTTCAACTTCTTTTTGGATTGCAAGAATTTGTTGCTCTTTTGATAATGTTTTGTCTTGTTCAACTTCCGAGTATTTGATCAATGTAGAAGAAACAACATTAGCTACAGATCCTTTTTGTTTGTCGCACAAAGCTTTAGCTGTAGCCAAATCGCTTTTAGTCAACGCTACTTTAACGTCAGAAACAAATTTATCCAATTTACCTTTACCCTGAGCCGATTTGATAGCAAAGAAACGCTCAACGCTCAACGCCAATACTGTAAGCAATAAAGTTTGGATAATAGGCACAATTATACCACCTTTATAGATAGTACCCAGCAAGTCGCCATCAATCGGGTGGTTGTTAGGGTCACCGTTTAAGAAGTGCTCAGGAGCACCGAAAATAAATTTGTAAATACATACGGCTAGCACAAAACATGCTAACATAACAAGACCTGAAGACTTGATACCAGTGAATTGTTTACTTTTTTTTGGTTGTTTTTGATTGTTTTCCATAACGTTTTTTTATTATTATTTGTTATTATAGTTTCAAAAAATAGATTAACTAAAAGATTTATATGAATCCCCCGGAACAAAGCATTATTTGCTTTTCATCCGCTCTCGTATCATTTTGACCAGCACCACTGCATTAGCTATTAAATATCAGGCTTAAATGAATCTTTTCATCAAAATGAGCACAAAAATAACAACAAAATCAATACTGTCTACTGTTTTTACAATTTTTAATTGCAACTTTTTTGCAATACACTATAAATCAAGAAGTAAAATAATTATCAGTTTAGAAATCTGCATAAAAACTATTTAATTATTGAGATATTATAACCAATTTGAAGTAAAAAAACACATTTTGTAGGTCAGAATTATCTTCAAATAGTAAAAAAGCAACTATCCAAACAACATCAATCCCAAAACAGCTCTAAAACACTGTAAAACAATCATATTCAGGCGACAATATGCATGCTCAAATCAAATTCTTCAAATCTCAAAAAACAGCCAGTACATTAAAATAAAAATCTGTTTTAATTTGCTCAAATTCTTACGAAATGAAAGTTGATTTATAAATTAAACGTCACATTTGTGCAGAAAGTATATGATTTGCAAAAAAAATAAAATAAAATTAAACATGTGCATGAGCAAGCCTGCTAAATGCCATCAACAGAATCATTGTTTTTTGTACATTTGCCAAGTTTTTGCATTACTTGATAGAAAGAAGAAAAAATGAAACAACATCACAAAGTACCTTTTGGTATTATGGGCCTGTTTATGGCAATTGGCATTGTTTACGGTGATATCGGAACATCTCCCTTGTATGTAATGAAAGCCATTTTAAACGGACTTCCGGCTGGTCAACAATCGCATCCGGAATATATTATCGGAGCTATTTCGTGCATAATCTGGACTTTAACTCTTCAAACTACGGTAAAATACGTGATCGTAACGCTTAAAGCCGACAACCGTGGTGAAGGTGGAATTTTATCTCTTTTTGCATTGATCCGCAAAAACTACCGTTGGGCATATTTTGTTGCAGCAATTGGCGCTGCTACGTTATTAGCCGACGGAATAATTACTCCAGCCATTACTGTTGTATCAGCTGTTGAGGGATTGAATGCACTAATCCCCACAATCCCAATCGAAGCTGTAGCAATTGCCATTTTGCTTTTTCTTTTTTTAATACAACCGCTTGGAACCGCTCGTTTGGGAAAATCATTCGGTATAATCATGTTCCTGTGGTTTTTAATGCTTGCCGTTTTAGGGCTCTTTGCACTCGTTAAATTCCCCGCCATCTTTAAAGCATTCAATCCTTATTACGCAATCATGGTATTGAAAACAGTTCCAAATGCATTCATCATTTTGGGCGCTGTATTTCTATGTACTACAGGTGCAGAAGCTCTGTATTCGGATTTGGGGCATTGCGGACTTCACAACATACGTGTATCATGGATATTTGTAAAAATCTCATTAATACTAAATTACCTTGGCCAAGGCGCCTGGATAATTACACATCCTTCGGAAATTGTACGAGACATCAATCCATTTTTTTCTATCATGCCGGGTTGGTTTTCATTCCTTGGAGTAATAATGGCTACTTTAGCTGCAATCATTGCCAGCCAGGCATTAATAAGCGGGTCATTTACAATAATCAGTGAAGCAATTTCACTCGATCTATGGCCCAACATCCAGATAAAATACCCTACCGAAATCAAGGGGCAAATGTATATTCCTGGCGTAAACCATGCTTTAATGGTATTGTGCATTATCATGGTACTGGCTTTCCAAACATCATCGAACATGGAAGCGGCTTATGGTCTATCAATAACAATTACAATGATGATGACCACATTGCTATTGTTTATATACCTGCATCACACAAAAAGAAGTATGCTATTCAGCATTCCCTTAACTCTGTTTTTCCTGACTATTGAAAGTTCATTCTTCATTGCCAACATGTTTAAATTTGTACATGGTGGTTTTGCTACAATTCTTATAGCCGGAAGCTTGTTTACGGTAATGTATATCTGGTACAACGGGCGACGTATAAAAAACAGATGCGTTACTTATGAGCCCATTGCACCGTTAGTTGCCGACCTTGACCGCATAAGCAGAGATGAAACTATTCCGAAATTTGCAACGCACCTTGTCTATGTTACCCGGGCCAAATACCCTAACGACATGGAAAGCAAAATCATCTACTCCTTACTCAACAAGCAACCTAAACGTGCTGACACCTACTGGTTTGTATATCTTCATCGGAGCGACGAGCCGTATCAATTCAGGTATACGGTAAAAACCTATGTTCCACAAAAAATCTTCAGACTGGATATTTTCTCCGGATTTAAGCAAGGTGTTCATATCGACACTTTTGTCCATCTGATTTGTAAGGATCTTGAAGAAAACGGCAAAGTTGATTTAGTAAGCCGTTATCCATCATTGAGGGAACGAAAAATTGAAGGTGATTTTAACTTTATAGTTGTAGAGCGAATTATACGCAATCTTGATTTACCGCCATTTAAGAAAACAATTCTTACGTTGTATTACATGATAAAGAAGCTATCCACCTCAGACACTCAAATTCTTGATTTGGACCCTTCACTGGTTACACTGGAATATGTACCACTTAAAAATCTGAGATCTATCAAAAAGAAATAATTCCTATAACTTCCCCAAAAAAGAAACAGGATGTGAATTATCATTTCGCATCCTGTCTCTTTTCTTACAACCAAGAAATTCGTTCCCAGCTCAGTCAAAACAAAACAATTCCAACAACCAATTCATTTTCGTATTAAAATTTAGAACCCACAAAAAAATCAGCCCACACGGTTAACCATGTGAGCTGACAAAATGGGTTGTCTTACCATGTGGCTTTTACACCTTTCTGTGAAGTTTCATTATTACTCTCCAGGCTGAGTAGGCGTTTCTGTCGGAACTGCTTCTTCTGCCGGCAAATCATCCACCCCTTCAATGCCTTCATCGGTAATTGTTGAATCTGTTGAAGTAGAGTCTGGTCTTAAATAAGTATGACAACTATAGTCTTTAGTGATTTTTTCCTTTGGTTTTGCCGGGAATTTTCCACGGTATTGTTTCAGGCTTTCATCTTTAAGCACTTTCTCCATAAAAGTACCAAAAATTGGTAAAGCCGTCCGACTCCCCTGCCCGAGTTGCCCAGTCCTGAAGTGAACACTGCGGTGTTCGCCACCAACCCAGGCACCTCCGATCAATTTTGGAGTTACCCCAACAAACCAAGCATCCGAGTGATTAGAAGAAGTTCCGGTTTTTCCTCCAAAATCGGTATCATAATGGAACAAATCCCAGCCCCACAAAGCCTGTGAAGTTCCTCCAGGCTCAGTCATTCCGCCTTTCAGCAATTCAGTCATGAGCCAGGCTGTTTCGTAAGGAATCACACGTCGTTGTTCAATTTTGGGTTCGTATATGACGTTACCATCTTTATCTTCAATCCTCGTAACCAAAACCGGGTTATGATACACACCCTCATTTACCACCGTACCGTATGAATTTACCAGTTCCAACAACGAAACATCCGACGACCCCAGACAGGTAGAAGGTTTATCCTCAAGTGCTGTTCTTACTCCCAGCAGGTGGGCATATCTAATGACCTCAGGAATTCCAATTTCCTGGGCCAGCTGTACGGCAATGGTATTTATTGATTGCGCAAACGCATTTTTCAAAGAAACCGGATAATACAAGAAGTTTCCGTTTGCATTCCGCGGATTCCATGATTTTTTTGCTCCTTTTTCGTCATAGGTCCAGGTCACTGGCTTATCAGTCATCATATCACAAGGCGATTTTCCATGCATCATGGCAGCCGTATACACAAAAAGCTTAAAGGTAGAACCCGGCTGACGCTTGGATTGAGCCACCTTGTCGTATTGCCAGTACTTGAAATTAATATCTCCAACCCAGGCTTTTACTTGCCCGGTAGCGGGTTCCATAGCTACAAAACTACTGTGCATAAAGTGATTCATATAGCGTATGGAGTCCATCACACTCAGCGTCGTATCTTTTTCGCCCGACTTATAATCGAATACTTTCGTTCGGTGCGGTCTATTCAGATAAAAATCTATAGAATCTTTATTACCACTAAATCGTTTTGTCAACGCAGCGTAATAGGTTGTCTTTTTTGCAATATCCTCCACGAAGTTTACAATATCTTTGTGTTGTTCGTCCTGCCATGGATTTTGACCGCGCCAATGATCGAAAAACCTCTTCTGAATTACGCGCATTTGCTTATCTACCGCTTCTTCAGCATATTTTTGCATGCGCGAATCTATGGTCACATAAATCTTCAATCCATCGGAATAAATATCATAACCGCTTTCCTTTTCCCACTCCTGCAGGTATTTATCAAGATATGCCCTAAAATGGAGCGCCTCTCCCTCTAACGTTTGCTCAACACTAAAATTAAGCTGGATGGGTATTTTCTTTAACGAGTCGCACTGCTGTCGGGTAATAACTTTGTGAGACACTAAATTCTCCAGCACAACGTTTCTGCGTTCTAACGAACGTTTGGGATGTGAAATAGGGCTGTACGTGGTTGTCGCTTTCAGCAAACCAACCAGTGTTGCCGATTGCTCATAATTGAGTTTTGCCGGAGTTGTATTGAAAAATGTTCTCGCTGCCGTATGAATACCAAATGCATTACTACCAAAATCCACGGTATTGAAATACATAGTCAAAATATCCTTTTTACTGTAAAACATCTCGATTTTAACAGCAGTAGTCCATTCTTTGGTTTTCATAATAATCAGTTTCAACCCCGGAACGTATCCAAACAAGCCAGTAGAATACTGATTACGAGTTTTATACATATTTTTCACCAACTGCTGAGTAATAGTACTTGCACCACGGCTCCGCCCCTTAGTCATATCTTTGATAGCGGCAAAAACGCCCTGAAAGTCAATTCCAAAATGTTGGTAAAAACGTTCATCTTCTGTACTAATCAACGTTTTAATAAGGATTGGCGATATCTCCTTGTAAGTTACCGGAGTCCGGTTTTCATGATAGTATTTTCCAAGAATTTTTCCATCTGAAGTAATAATTTCAGAAGCTTCGCTTTGTTCAGGATTACTGATGCTATGCATGCTTGGTGATTTGCCGAACAGCCATAGAAAGTTGACATCAACAAGAAATAAATAAATCAGGAACAGCACAATTGATGTCACAAAGATATTGGCAATTTTCCTATACCAGACCAGCTTTTTGAATCGCAAGTGCCTTGCTTTACGCCAGGTGATAAATATACGCCACCAAACAGGAAGTTGGGTAAATAATTTTACCAACAAGAGTTTAAAAAAGCCACCAACTTTACCGAATAGTATCCTAATTTTATTCCACATAATATTTTTCTGAATTTGGGTGCAAAGTTAAGGTAAAAGATGGAATTCTGTATCTTTTTTACAGTTTAGGTTAAGAATCTTTTTTGATTTTTTGGAGAAGGAGTAATGCAACTTTCTCTTTTTCCAAACACTTTGTATCTCGAACGTACGATCAAGCTGTAAAACAAATCGTTGACTATTCTAGGAACCAGTTTAAAAATCGCAAAAAGTTTCCAAAAACCGCCCAAATCAGTAAGAATTTCGAGAACAGCCACCGATTTAAAAAAACACTTATTGTTTTTGATATAAACTACCGTTTGAACATCCTCAGCGTTTAATCCAAATGATTCCAACATTTTTTTGCCACCTCCAGACTGAATGGTAGCAAAAACAAAAAACTCTTTCTTGTCTTTGCGAAGCAGAAAATGAACCCAATTGGAACATAGAACACACACCCCATCAAACAAAATTAAAGGCTGCATATTAATATATTTGATCTTTTAGATGTTCTTTAAAACGAATTGGACAATATGAATGTTTGATTATTAAAATACCCGGCTTACATTTTGTAAACCGGGTATTCTTAATTAGATACATCTGAATCCATTTACAGACCAAATTCCACCTTTATATCGTCAACTTTATCTGTTTTCTCCCAAGTGAAAAGCTCTACTGTTTCGGTAAATTCATTTCCATTACCATCTTTAAACGATTTGGTAACCACTACCGGAGTACGGCCCACATGGCCATAAGAAGCAGTTTCTTCGTAAATTGGGAAACGCAATTTCAAACGTTCTTCAATCGCTTTCGGACGCATATCGAACAGTTTTTCAATTTTAGCAGCAATTTCCCCATCAGAAAGTTGCACCTGAGCAGTTCCGTAGGTATTTATATACAGATTCATTGGTTTGGCTACACCAATAGCGTAGGCTACCTGCACCAATACCTCATTGGCAAGGCCTGCAGCAACAATATTTTTGGCAATATGGCGAGCGGCATAAGCTGCTGAACGGTCAACTTTGGAAGGATCTTTACCAGAGAATGCACCACCTCCGTGAGCTCCTTTTCCCCCATAAGTATCCACAATAATTTTACGTCCGGTCAATCCGGTATCACCGTGAGGTCCACCAATCACGAACTTTCCTGTTGGATTTACGTGCAGAGTGTAGTTCCCTTTAAATAATTGTGCAAACTGAGCATCCAGAGCTTTTACACGCGGGATCAGGATATTTTTCACATCTTCGCGAATAATTGCCAACATCTGTTCGTCAACATGAGCCTGAGGTTTATCTGCTGTAGGCTGAATAAAATCGTCATGTTGAGTAGAAACCACAATTGTGTTTACTTTTACTGGCTGATTGTCATCATCATACTCGATAGTCACCTGCGACTTTGAATCCGGACGAAGATAAGTCATAACTTTTCCTTCGCGACGAATAGCCGCAAGTTCTTCTACCAATGCGTGCGATAAATCCAACGCAATTGGCATCAAATTTTTGGTTTCATTTGTAGCGTAACCAAACATCATTCCCTGGTCGCCAGCACCCTGATCCATTGGGTTTTCGCGCTCAACTCCCTGGTTGATATCGCTCGATTGTTCGTGCAAAGCCGAGAAAATACCACAGGCATCACCGTCAAATTTGTATTCGCTTTTTGTGTAACCAATACGATTGATGACTTTACGAGCCACTTCCTGTATATTCACGTAGGCGGTTGATTTTACTTCGCCAGCCACAACAACCTGCCCGGTAGTAACCAACGTTTCGCAAGCTACTTTCGAAGATTTGTCCTGAGCCAAAAAGTTATCCAGAATAGCATCTGAAATTTGATCGGCAACTTTGTCTGGATGGCCTTCAGACACCGATTCGGATGAAAATAAATATCCCATTTTAATCTACGTTTTAGACATTTACAAGACCTGATTCCAAAACAAGAATTAGTTCTGTAAAAATTCAATAATTATTAATTTATTTAGTTTTTGTTTACTGCAATGCAAACAAAAAAACGGGAAGAATGTTTGGAGGACTTTAATAGAGGACAGAAAAGAGGTTGCGATTTAGCATTTTTTTCTGTGGTTGCAAGCAGTCCAAATCTCTCCACATTTTTTACGCGGCAAAAGTACGGAATCTATTTCGATTCTCAAAATAATGTTTTCAAAAAAAAGAGTGCCCTTAATTCATTACGAACCCGGAAATCATTTTCAACTTCCTGATTCACTGAATCTACAGGCACTCTCCTTTATTCTCAACAATGGATTTTATACAATTTCAGTCACAAACCTTTCTTTAGGATGACGAACTTTTTTTAGATTTACCAACCAGTCATTTTCCTCATCCCTATAACCGATAGGCAACAAGGTAACACTCTTCAAACCTTTTTCGTTCAAACGAAGCAATTTATCAACTTCTTCGTTCATAAAACCTTCCATGGGAGTCGTATCCACCTTCAGTGCGGCAGCTTGTGCGATTGCAAAACCAAATGCAATGTAAGCCTGACGTGCTGCATGAGCAAAATTATCTTCGGCCGAACGAGTCAAATACATACCTTTTAGTCTGTCTGTGTAAGCCTGGTAGCGATCTGCCGGCTGCTCTCTTTCTTTAGTAATGTGGGAATAAATTCCATCAATACGTTCAGCAGTGTAGTTATCCCACGCTGCAAACACCAATAAGTGCGAGCAATCAGCTACAATTTCCTGCCCAAAAGCAACAGGTACCAATTTATCTTTCAATTCCTGATTTGAAATCACAAAAACCTCGAAAGGTTGCAAACCCGATGAAGTTGGTGCAACCCAAGCTGCCTCTACTATTTTATCGACCAATTCCTGATCTACTTTTTTACCTGAGTCAAATTTTTTAGTGGCATAACGCCATTTAAATGCATCTAACAATTCCATTCTTTCTAATTTATTTACTGATTTATATTATTTTATTATTTAAAAACATCGAATTACCAAACCGAAGCCAAACAATTCCAATGTTAGTTTTTCCCAAAAAAAGCAAGTTATTTATCAACAATGATCAAGCATTAAAGAAATTCTTCTACAATTAAAACAAGCTAAAATGAATGATTATTCATTTATATGAGAAAAAAATTTTACTATTTACAAATAGCCCGCCACGAAGCCTCAAATATTTGCACCAAACCGTTAGTATCCAAATTATCGCCAGACAAAACAGTTTTCTTTATCAAATAATTAATCGGAGAAAACAACAAACCAAACAAAACATCATTATTCAGACTTTGAATCAACCCGGCAGCTTTAGATTTATCAAAAAGCGACTCAATAGTAGCACAATAGTCAGCTTTATTCTCTTTTTCAACTTTGCCTATCAGAGGGCAATTGGAAAAATTTTCAAGAAAAGTATACTCATCCAAATTCTGCATAACATATTGGTAATGACTTATCCAAATAGCACGGAAAGTTCCTTTGGAAGGAGACAAATCATTTTCGTCGGTAAAATACGAGTGCCCCATTTTTGTCTTTAGATGAATGAATAATTTTTTAATCATATCATCTTTATTCTCGAAATAAAGATAAATTGTAGCTGCCGAAACGTCGGCCTCTGAGGCAATTTTCGACATAGAACTCCCCTGGAAGCCATCTCTGTTTACCACTTTTATGGCCGCCTCGTATATCCGGGTTACTTTTTCATCATCTTTAATTCTCATGGTGCAAATATAAATAAACAATCATTCAGTTATAGCACATTATCAGTTAAATAACTCATAACAAAAACCTATAACAGTATAGTTTTCAGCTATAGTCCCATACTCATGAGAAACAAGAAACAACAAGGTATTCGAGTTAAAGTGCTGAATTTATGTCATCCCACGTCTTTTGAATCAACTGGCTGATTTTATCGGGCAAGTAAGGATTTACATCAACAGGCATATGAACCTGAACATGAATAACTCCGGGAGTCACATTAAATGTTTTGCGATTCATACGTTCAAAACTCCCACACAAAGTGACCGGAACGATAGGAAGCGACAAATCGGTAGCTATACGAAAAGCACCTCGTTTAAATTGCCCCATCCTTCCTGTATAAGTCCGTGTTCCTTCCGGAAAAACAACAACCGACACTCCATTCCTCAGTTGAAGTTCAGCTTTTTCGAGACTATGTTTTGCTGCTATCGGATTCGACCGATCAATGAAAATATGTCCTGCCGCTTCACATGCTTTGCCCACCAAAGGAATTTTCCGAAGTTCCGCCTTCATCATCCACTTAAATATGAACGGAAACCAGCCATATACTACAAAGATATCAAAAATGCTCTGATGATTCAACAAAAAAACATAGGATTGACAGGGATCTAATAGCTCTAATCCGGTTACTTCAACCCTGACAAAACAAATCATACAGCACATTCTTGCCCAGAAACGAGCAGGGTGATAAGATAACCGACTATTGGGCAACAATGGAGAAAGTACAATTGTGGACAATGCAACAACAATAGTAATCACTAATAAAATCGGCGAAGCTATAAGCCATTGATATAAAAAGAAAAGTATCCGTTTTATTGATTTCATAATCTCTTTACCGAATGATTATTTAGATTTAATTACAAATATATCAACAGCTAACATCTTATTAAAGCTTACAAGACATCTTCTTCCACCTTTTTATTGAATTTTATCTTACCCCATTGACTCACGAACAAGCCCAACACAGCCACAACAATCCCTACCCATTTCAAAACGGTTATTATCTCACCCAAAATCAACCATGAAAACACTGCCGTAAATACTGGAATCAGATTGACAAAAACATTGGTGCGAGCCACGCCAACCTTCCGTACAGCCCAGGCAAATAAAACAAACGCAATAACCGAAGCAAAAACTGACAACATAAATAAAGCCAGCAATGATTCTACAGACACTTGAACTTGCTGAAGTTTAGCATAGTCTGCAATCAGAAATGTAGGAATAAAAAAAATCAAACCCAACAAACTCTGGTAAAAAATCACATTTAATGTTGAATAATGTGTAGATATTTTTCGCAAAGTTGTGGCATAACAAATAGCTGCAAAAACAGCAAGGAACAACAATGCTATACCCCATGGATTTGCACTAAAACCACCACCGGGCTCGTAAACCACGAAAAACACCCCTAACAGCGACACTAAAATCCCAAGCACATTAAATAAACCAATCCGTTCCCGCAGTATAACAAAAGCTAACATCGGCGCAAACAACGGAATAGTGGACACAATAACTGCCGCCAAAGTCGACTGAACCATGGTCAATCCGTAAGTTTCACCCACATAATAAATAAATGGCTCAAAAAAGGCCAGCAACAAAAACAGTTTAAAATCTCTTTTTCGGATTGTTTGAAATTTTCCACTCAACTTTGACACCGCAAACAACAAACCCGAAGCTATCAACAACCGAAGCGTGATAAGCATCATGGGCGGAAATGATTGAATAGCCACCCGCGTCCAAATAAACGAGAATGACCAAAAAATCATCGACAAAACGATGGCCGAATATAGTTTAACTGAGCTATACAAAATCAACTGAAAATTTATTACTGAGTATTTTTATGCTGCATTTAAAAGAAAGCAGCAGGCATTTCTAAAGCACAAAGAAGGATTGTTTGGCAACACAGCCCTAATCAATTATTTTTTTTATCTCAGCATGAATATCAGCCCAAACCTCATCTGTCATTTTTGCACCAAGCACTTCCACGACATTTCCTGATACCAAAGAGCCAATTTTCCCACAAATTTCGAGCGAATAATCATTGGCCAAGCCAAATAAAAATCCGGCTGCATATAAATCCCCGGCACCTGTAGTATCAATAGCATTTGCCAAACGTGGTTTTATTCTTACATGCTCCTCACCCGATTTTATAAAAGAACCTTCTTTTCCAACTTTTACTACAGCAATATCGCAATGATCAGAAATATGAATCAACGCTTCTTCAGGCTCTTTTCCAGTAAATGCACGGGCTTCGTCTTCGTTTGCAAAGACAATATCGACATGGTCTTTTATAATTTCCTTCAAAAAATCAAGATTTGCCTCAACCACATTATAACTTGCCAAGTCAATTGAAACCTGCAGACCGGCTTCTTTAGCCATTTTGACGGCAGTGCGAATCAAATCATGGTTTTGCACAAGATACCCTTCAATGTGAAAAATATCATATCCGACAAAAGCTTCCAAAGTTAAATCTGCTGGCTCAAGTTCACATGCAGCTCCAAGGTAGGTACACATTGTCCGTTCACTATCCGGCGACACTAAAACAATACAACGACCGGATGGAGTTTCACTAACCATTAAGTGAGGTTGAACTCCATTATTTATCGAATCAGCAGCAAAGAATTTCCCAACCTCATCATTTCCAACTTTTCCCACAAAACCGGCACTCAAACCCAGACGTGTTACTCCATTAATGGTATTCGATGCCGAACCGCCAGTTGCCATTACCGAAGGATAATTGCTAACCGCATCACTTATTTCACGCGATCTTTCCGTATCAATTAACATCATTCCGCCTTTCAGCAGATTCAACGAAGACAAAACATCATCACTTCCAATCTGCAACAAAATGTCTGTCAGCGCATTACCCAGCCCCAATACTTTCTTCATATATTTTCTTTCTGTTTTTTATGCAAAGATATTGCATATTTCAATAAAACCAATTACTTTTGCAACGCATTTGAGAAAAAAATGCAACAACAAATTCTTCCTTAGCTCAGTCGGTTAGAGCATCTGACTGTTAATCAGAGGGTCCTTGGTTCAAGTCCAAGAGGGAGAGCAAAAGATCGTAGAAATACGATTTTTTTATTGTTTTCACCCAGGATTTCGAAATGTCGAAAGTCTGTAAAAACAATCCTTTTTATTCAATTCTTTTTTCAAAATCTATTGCACAAGTCAATTTAAAAGATTACTTTTGCAACGCATTTGAAAATAAGAATGCACACAAAATTCTTCCTTAGCTCAGTCGGTTAGAGCATCTGACTGTTAATCAGAGGGTCCTTGGTTCAAGTCCAAGAGGGAGAGCAAAAGCCATTACAATTGTAGTGGCTTTTTTTATTTCCTCACCCAGCCATTGATTCCAGATATTTCGGATCAAACCTAAAAGCAAAAAGCCCTTGCATTTCATTTTGAAAAACAAGAGCTTATCCATCTACCAACTCAACATTAATAAATTGAGCTTAACAGTTCTTTTACTTCGCCAACAACGCTTTTACCTTTTCTGAAATCAACCGGCCTTCGGTTTTACCGGCAAGCTGTTTGCTTGCAACACCCATTACCTTACCCATATCCTGGGGACCTGTAGCCCCAACCTGAGCAATGATAGCAGACACAGCAACCTCCAACTCAGCATCAGTCATTTGAACAGGAAGGTATTTCTCAATTACGGCAGCTTCGGCCAATTCGTTTTCAGCCAACTCAGGACGGTTCTGTTCGGTGTAAATCTGTGCAGATTCCTTACGCTGCTTCACCATCTTCTGAAGGATTTTTACCGCCACATCATCCGCCAGATTTCCATCACCACCTTTTGCTGTTTTGGCTTCCAGAAACTCTTTTTTAATGCCGCGTAAAGCTTCCAAAGCCACTTTATCGCGAGCCAACATGGCAGTTTTAATATCGCTGCTTACTTTATCAAATAATTCGTCCATTTCTATTTATTTAAATAAATCATTAAAACCAAAATTACTTCATCAACCTCCGCTTCCAGGCCGGTATATTTTCCACTTTTTTAAGGGTGGATTCATCTTCCAGTTCATCCAGAGTAAACACAGGAAGTTCTGGTTCTGGAAGAGGTTCGGGCTCCGGTTCGTTTCTCAAGGATTTAGAATAATATTGTTCAATTGCTTTCTCAGTATCTGCGGTTCTGGGAATTACTTTTTCCTCTTCAACAGCCAATTCAAGTTCGGGTTCAATAACTTTTACGGGAGGCGTAAAGAATTTTGAAGCTTCAGCACTCATTTGTGGTTTATGCGTATGAGCTTTGGCAATAGTAGCAGGCATTCCCGGAATATCACTCACATCAAAACCTGTAGCAATCAACGTAATTTTTACATTATCTTTCAAATCGTCATCAAAACTGGCACCCCAAATAACCTGAACATTTTCACCAACTTTAGACATAAATTCGTGAATTTGCTCCACCTCTTCCATACGAATCTGGTCGGTAGTGGAACAATACAAACTTAAGAGAATTTTACTTGCACCACTAACGTCATTCGTATTAAGCAACGGAGAATTCAGGGCATCCTCAATAGCCTTTGTAATACGGTTTTGCCCCGAAGCATAGCCAGTGTTCATAATGGCCACATTACCATCTTTCATGATACTGTATACATCGGCAAAGTCGGTATTAATATAACCCGGAACGGTAATGATTTCAGCAATAGCCTTTGCCGCGTTGGTCAACACGTCATCTGCTTTGGCAAAAGCATTAGAAAGTTCCAGATCGGGATAAATTTGCTTTAGCTTTTCGTTGTTAATCACCAAAATGGCATCGACATGTTCGCTTAGTGCAGCAACACCTTCCAACGCTTGACGGATTTTCAGATTTCCTTCAAAAGCAAATGGAATAGTCACAATCCCCACCGTAAGAATTCCCAAATCGTGGGCAGCTTTTGCAACTACGGGTGATGCACCTGTTCCTGTACCCCCACCCATTCCGGCAGTAATGAAAACCATTTTGGTGTTGTCTTTCAGCACTCCCTGAATTTTATCAATAGATTCTTCGGCGGCCATACGGGCAACTTCAGGCTTTCCTCCTGCCCCAAGGCCCTCGGTTGTATCAACTCCCAATTGTATTTTTGTAGGAACCGGAGATTTTACTAAAGCCTGGTTATCAGTATTACAAACGACAAAAGACACGTCCGTAATTCCCTGACGATACATGTGGTTTACAGCATTTCCACCGCCACCACCAACACCTATAACTTTAATAATAGAACTGTCAACCAATGGCAAATCTAAAGGCAAACTATCGTCTAAATATCCCATATCTATATTTTTTTCAAAATTATTTTTCTAATTTTAATATTTTATTTTCACTCAACTCAATTTATTATCATCGTTGAAAAAATCGAAGAATCGGTTCGAGAGTTTTTCACCAAGGCCTTTTTTGGGTAGCTTTGGTTTCTTCTCGGGCTCTTTGATGGTTTCCTCGATAGGATGTTCTTTGCGATATTCGTTCGTCAACAGGATTGTTCCTATCAATTGAGCATATTCCGAACTGTAAAACTTTTCTGGAGTATCATCAGAAAGCCAATCGGAATGGTCTCCAAAACGAGCATAAATACCGGTTTTCTGAGCTATATAATCAATGATATGATTCAACTTTGATCCGCCACCGGTTATAACAATACCAGCCTCCAGCTGAAATGGCAAATTGGCTATGGCACTGATAATTGGTTGCATAATTTCTTCGAGTCGTGCTTCGATAATGGTAGCTAAAAACTGAGTTGAGATTCGTACCGGTGGATTAGCCTCATCTACAGATGCAATCTGAATATACATCGGGTCATTCACCAGCGATTCCATAGCGCAACCTTTCAGGCATTTTAACCGCTCAGCATTTAGCTCATTAATTCCAAGCTCCTGAATATCTTTAGTTATATTTCTCGATCCCAACGGAATTACAATCAGATTCTGCAACACACCATCATGATAAACCGCCAACGTAGTAGTAGTTGCTCCAAAATTTATCAAAGCTGCCCCTATCTGGCGCTCCTGATCTTCCAGCACAACAGTCGACAAAGCTTCTACTGCCAGCGGTGTGTATTCCAACACTATTCCGGTACGGTCAAAACAACGCTCCAATTCAGATTTTATAATGGCATTCCCGACAACAACATGATAATTTGCTGTAATTTGGACAGCTGCCTGTCCAACGGGATCATCCTGCCGCCTGCCATCGAGAATGTATGAAACCGGGATAACATCAAAAACCGTAACATCTGGTTGCCGGTATTTCCGCTCGCACTCATCCAGCATCTCCGCCAACAGTTCTTCAGTCACCACACTTGGTTTTCCAACAAACCTGCTGATTGAAGCCTGAATCTGCTTCATGCTTTTGGCGCCAACACTCACTGAAACCTGCGAAATATCAGGCATCTTCGAACTATTCTTAAGTAATTTGACCAGTTCGCTAACTTTGAATGATGCCCCGGTTGGTTTTTCTACAATTCCCCACTTCACATCATCGGAAATTTTCGACTCTTCAGATAAAACCCGAACAGCTCCATTATCAAGCACTTGTGCTGCCATGGCAGAAATGCGGGTACTTCCGAAATCTATTGCTATAAGTTTGTTTGAAATCATATTTTACTGGCAATAATACTATCTTTTTTTTCTTCGGTAGTTACAACGGGCTGAGGTGCCGTTGGAATTTCCTTATTACAAACAATCTGGTCTTTATACTGCAGATCAATCACTTTGTACCGGTTCCAACCTATCACATTGAATCCTTTGACATATAATTTCTGTAATTTATTCAGTTTCGACTGAAAATTGTCCAATGTTCCCAACAAAATCACGGCATCCCCTACCCTTGGAATCAACTCTATTTTCCGGTCATCCCTGACATAAATCTGTTCTATCTGGTCATTCCAAAATGGATTTTCTTCGAGGAAAGTGATAAAATCAAAAATCTTCCCTGTAACCATTGAAACGGTAACACGACCTGAAACAACAGGTACATAAGCCGCATAATTAGGTGAAACAGGCATTGGTTTGCGATCTACATCGATATAATAACTTCCTAAGCCAACAACTCTAAACTTGGGAATTCGCTGTTGAATACGAATATTCACAACACCAGACGGAGTTTTATAACACTCGGCCACTTTTATCATCTGGTTCTTGCGTAAAGCCCGTTCAATATCTTCTGTATGAATATATTTAATAGTCTTCCCAACCGGATTCAGATCATTCTCTTCCAGAATTTGTGCAATATTCCTCTCAGCAATCAGTTGCACCTTTGTACTGTCAACCAATACAATTTCCAGCTTCCGGCAAACATTTTCTTTGTTACGGCCTGAAAAATACCACAAGGAGAATACCAGATATCCCAACACAAGAGTGCTGAAGAAAGCAATTAATATGTATTTCCAAACAGGCTTCATTCGCTGATTTTCGATTTTTTAATTTCAAATGACAGATTATGAAAACCTGTTAAACAGACAGTTTAATTAGTTGCTCTTTAATCAATGGCACCATTTTGTCAATATCGCCTGCACCGAAAGTAACCAGGATATCAAGGTCCTTTTCTTTCAGCAAAGGTAATAGATTTTCCTTGGAGCACAAAGTCTTGTTTTCCAGTTTAACATCACGCAAAATAAGCTCTGAATCTACTCCCTCAATAGGCAATTCGCGAGCAGGATAAATATCCAGTAGGATCAATTCGTCCAATTGCGATAGCGCTGAAGCAAAATCGGTAGCAAAATCGCGGGTTCGGGAATAAAGGTGAGGTTGAAAAACCCCGGTTATTTTCCGATCGGGATACAAATTGCGAATGGAGGAAATGCTGGCTTTCAACTCGCTGGGGTGATGGGCATAATCGTCCATAAAAATCGTTTTGTCAGACTTATAAACCACATTAAACCGACGATAAATGCCTGAAAACGAAGAAATACCAGTACGTATTTCTTCTGCTGTAACCCCGTTAAGCCAGGCCAGCGCCATAGCAGCCACGCTATTTTCTACATTGATTTTTACCGGAACACCTAAGCGCACGTCATTAATACGATCGTTAGGCGCAACAAAGTCAAAACGGATTTCTCCTTTTACAGTCCGGATGTTTTCGGCACAGAAATCGCCACCTTCCTCCATAGAATAGGTATAAAGCTTCACTCCTTTCTGCAATTGCGGCACAATATCAATTCCTTTACGCATCACAAGAGCTCCTCCGGGACGTATAAGCGAAGTGAAATGCTCAAAGCTTTCGCGAAATGCATCAGCTGTTTCATAGATATCCAAATGGTCCGGATCGGCTGAAGTTATAACTGCCATATAAGGCGAAAGCTGATGAAACGAACGGTCGTATTCATCGGCTTCGATTACCACCAGGTTACTTTCAGCAGAAAGCAGCAAATTAGTTTTATAGTTATTGGCAATTCCGCCCAAAAAGGCATTGCACGATACCTGCGATTGGTATAACAGGTGGGCAGTAATTGTGGAAGTAGTAGTTTTTCCATGAGTTCCGGCAATGCAAATTCCTTTGCTTTGACGTGTGATATTTCCCAACACCTGTGCACGTTTTTGTATGGAGAAATTATTCTCCTGAAAATACTTCAATTGTGGGTGATCATGTGGTATTGCTGGGGTTAGTACAACCAGCGTATTTTCAGGCTTGGTATATCTCGCGGGAATCTGATCCACAGCTTCATTAAAACAAATCTCAATTCCTTCGGCTTGCAAATCCGAAGTCAGTTTGGTTTCGGTACGGTCATAGCCTGCCACCCGAAAGCCTTTGGTGTAAAAATAACGGGCTAAGGCACTCATGCCAATTCCACCTATTCCCAAGAAATAATATTGTGTAAACTTATTCATCTTTTTATTAAACTCTGATTAGTTTCAAAATTTCCTCCGCAATTCTATCTGCCGAATCTTTCTCGGCCAACTTGAGGATATTCGCACTCAGTTTTTTTAATTCCATCTCATTATCAATCAATTCAAGAGCTTTATTTACCAATTGATCTTTCGCATCCACGTCTTTAATCATCACAGCCGCATCTTTACGAACCAGCGCCAATGCATTTTGGGTCTGATGATCTTCGGCCACGTTAGGCGAAGGAACCAGAATAACCGGCTTTGCCAACAGGCACAATTCAGAAATAGAGCTGGCTCCGGCACGTGAAACAACCAAATCGGCAATGGAATAAGCATAATCCATGCGCGAAACGAAATCTGTAACAATCAGTTTCGGCGAAGCAAATGGCTCAGCTGCTTTGCGGGCAGCCTCGATGTAGAATTTACCGGTTTGCCAGATCACCTGCACATCAGTTTGGGCTAATTTTTTAAGTCCAGCAATGATGCTTTGATTAACTGTGCGTGCTCCCAGGCTTCCGCCAACTACAAGTATTGTTTTTTTTGTTGGATCTAAATTAAAAAACTGATAAGCTTCTTTGGTTTTAGGCTCCACCGAGAATAAATCCTGACGAACAGGATTGCCGGTAAGTATAATTTTATCCTTTGGAAAAAACCGATCCATCCCTTCGTAAGCGACACAAATCCGCTTGGCCTTTTGGGCCAACAACTTATTAGTAACTCCTGCATATGAATTTTGTTCCTGAATTACGGTTGGCACCCCAAAAGCTGAGGCTGCACGAAGCGTGGGTGCGCTGGCATAACCACCTACACCGATTGCCGCATCGGGTTTGAAGCGACGAATAATGCCACGAGCTTTAACAATACTGCGAAACAAATTTATCAGTACTTTCACATTGCGAAGCATATTCTTGCGGTCGAAACCGCTCACGGGCAAACCTTCAATCGGATAGCCTGCTGCCGGCACACGCTCCATTTCCATTCGCCCGAGTGCCCCTACAAAGAGTATTTCGGCATCGGGAAGACGTTTTTTCAATGCATTAGCTATACTTATTGCCGGAAAAATATGTCCTCCGGTGCCTCCACCGCTGATAATAAATTTATTTCTCATAGTTTTAATTTATTGAACGCAATTTTCAAAATTAAAATGCAATTATAAAATTAAGAATTAACCAACTCTTATTGACTTTATGCCAATCGTTACAAATTTTCCAGATCAACAACCGGAAGTGTATCTTCAGGCAATTCGGGTTCCTCTTCAAAGGGTTGTTCGTTTTTAATCTGACGGGTAACACCTAAAATTACCCCAAAATATACACAGGTAATTAGAATAGAAGTACCACCACGGCTGATTAAGGGTAATGGCTGTCCGGTTACGGGAATCAGACTCGAAGCTACCGACATATTGATAAAAGTTTGTATCACTATCATAAGTGACAACCCTATCACCAGTAGAGCCGGGAAAACCGTAGCACATTTCGTTGCAATCTTACCTGCTCTGAAGAGTAATATCAGATACAGGATTATCACCACAATTCCACCAATCAGCCCCATTTCCTCCAAAATAATAGCATAAATAAAATCGGAGTACGCCTGCGGAAGAAAGTCGCGCTCAACACTATTACCAGGCATCACACCAAAAACTCCCCCACGGGCGATTGCAATTCGTCCATGTTGTACCTGACGGTTTTCGTCAGTGATAGCATATTTGGCTTTCTCGTCTTTTTTCTCGGTTTTATAACGCTCAATACGTCCTACCCAGGTGTAAGCCCTATCGAACATTTTAGGCATCGACTCTTTTGGAACAGCTTTCACAAAACCAAATCCAAGAACAAGCATCAATATCAGTCCTCCGGCCAGTAAACCCAAACGCTTCAATGAAACGCGCCCGATAAACATCATAATATAAACTACCACAAAAAGAATGAAAGCCGTGGAAAAGTTTTCGAGCAGAATAAGCGGACAAATAACTGCCAGCATAATAAGAGTATTCCAAAAATACGTGCGTTCATCAGCCACTTCCTTTATCCTGGAAATCAGATCAGCAGCTACAATAATTACCGATAATTTAGCAAGTTCCGATGGCTGAAACTGCACTCCACCAATCGCAATCCAACGGGCAGCATCGTTGGCACTTTGTCCTTTTAAAAGCACATAAATGAGTAATAATACTGAAAGAAACAACCCCAGATAAGAGGAAATACGAATATACCTGTATGGAATAAGATGTACTCCGAAAGCTATCAACGCACCAAGCGATAAGAAACCGACATGACGCAGCATAGGCACAGCATGATTGGATGCTTTATAGGCCAGTGTACTCGATGCGCTGTACATTTCTATGGAAGAAAGAATACACAAGCCGATGAACACAATCCACAATGTGGCATCGCCTTTCAAATATTTCTTAAGTAAATTATCCATATCTTATATCACTGAATCATTGAATAATGCAAAATAGTTTTTCGCAAAAGTCTTTTCTGACAATCAATTACAAATTGCGCACACAGGTTTTAAATTGTTTCCCTCTGTCTTCGTAGTTTTTAAACAAATCGAAACTGGCACAACAAGGAGAAAGCAACACTGTATCGCCATCAACAGCCATTTTGTACGCTTCATCAACGGCATCTTCCATTGATTTCACATCTACTATATCTTTGATTTTTCCATCAAAGAATTTGTGTAACGAGGCATTATCCACGCCCATAAAAATCAATCCTTTGGCTTTTGAAAGAACCAATTCTTCAATTTCCGAATAATCATTTCCTTTATCCGTACCTCCTAAAATCAGAACAACCGGCGTCTTCATACTTTGCAACGCATACCAGCATGAGTTTACGTTCGTAGCTTTCGAGTCATTGATAAATCGAATATTCTTTACCGTTGCCACATATTCCAGCCGGTGCTCAACTCCCTGAAAATCCTGCAACGATTGCCGGATACTTTCTTTCCGTACATTCACTATGGAGGCTGCAAGTCCGGCTGCCATTGAATTGTATGTATTATGCATTCCCTGCAATGCCAACTCGGTTGCAGGCATAGTGAACAATGATTTCAAAGTCTGAATAATCAATTCATCATTTTCGATAAATGCTTTTGTTTTCTCGGTACGCTCAATGGCAAACGGATACATGGCCGACTGGATATTTCGTTTGGCCAGTTCTGCTTTGATCACCGGGTCATTCTCCCAGAAAATAAATGCATCATCCGCTGTCTGATTCTGCGTAATGCGGAACTTAGAGTCAACATAATTCTGGAAATTATATTCGTAACGATCTAAATGGTCGGGAGTTATATTGAGCAAAATAGCTATATCTGCTTTAAATTCATTCATACCATCGAGTTGAAAACTACTTAGTTCCAATACATAATAATCAAATGAATCAGTAGCCACCTGCAATGCCAAACTGTGTCCAACATTACCAGCCAAACCTACATTCAAACCTGCATTTTGAAGAATATGATAAACCAACATAGTCGTAGTGGTTTTTCCGTTGCTGCCTGTTATACAAATCATTTTTGCACTGGTATAACGACCAGCAAATTCAATTTCTGAAATAACAGGTGTACCCTGAGCATTGAGTTTCTTTATCAACGGAGCTTTATCAGGTATACCCGGACTTTTTATCACTTCGTCGGCATTCAGAATCAAAGCTTCGGTGTGTTGCTTTTCTTCCCAGGCAATTTCTGAATTATCGAGCAAAGCTTTGTATTCCGGTTTTATTTCCGACAAATCAGAAAGAAATACATCAAATCCCTGTTTTTTTGCCAAAACAGCTGCTCCGGCTCCGCTCTCGCCTCCACCTAATACGACTATTCTTTTCATTTTTATTATCTGATTTTCAAAGTAATAATTGTAATTGCTGCCAAAATAATTCCAACAATCCAAAAACGAATCACAATTTTTGATTCAGGCATTGGCTGAATGGGCCGTTGGAATAAAGCCACAATTCCTGAATTTCCGGGCTTTTGGTAATGGTGATGAAGAGGAGCCATTTTAAACATGCGCCGCCCCTCACCATATTTTCGTTTTGTAAATTTAAAGTAACTCACCTGTAAAACAACCGACAGATTTTCGACGATAAATACGCCGCACAAGATCGGAATCAATAACTCTTTGTGAATGGCAATGGCAAAAACAGAAATAATTCCTCCCAAAGTCAAACTTCCTGTATCGCCCATGAAAACCTGTGCCGGGAAAGCGTTGTACCAAAGGAATCCAATGGTGGCACCGATAAATGCACCGGCAAAAACAAGTAATTCGCCTGTTCCGGGCAAGTACATGATATTCAGGTATCCGGCATAATTGATATTTCCTGAAACGTATGCCAAAATACCCAACGTGACCCCCATAATAGCCGAAGAACCTGTTGCCAAACCATCCAAACCATCGGTCAGGTTGGCTCCGTTGGAAATAGCCGTAACGATAAAAATCACCACAGCAACGAACAATATCCACCCGTATTTCTGCGCGTTTTCACCAACCCATTTAAAAGCATCGGCATAATCCAGATTATTATTTTTAAAAAACGGAATGGTGGTTTTAGTCGATTTTACATTTTGTTTTGCATAGAAAACATTTTCAACACGCTGGGTTTTCACGCCCTTCACTTCTATATTCTCCCGAATTACAGCACTCGGACTCAGATACATTGTCAGGCCAACTATTAATCCCAACCCAACCTGACCTACAATTTTGAATTTACCGCTTAATCCTTCTTTATTTTTGCGAAAAACCTTGATATAATCATCCAGAAAACCGATCAAGCCCAACCAAACCGTAGTTATAAGCATCAAAATCACATAGATATTAGTCAGATTCGCTAAAAAGAGAGTAGGTACCAAAATAGCCAAAATGATAATAAGTCCACCCATTGTTGGTGTTCCTTTTTTGCTCATTTGTCCTTCAAGACCTAAATCACGAATAGTTTCCCCTATTTGTTTCTTCTGTAAATAATCAATTATCCGGCGTCCCAACAAAGTAGACAGCAAAAGAGCCAGAATAAATGCCAAACCGGCCCTGAAAGAAATATAATTAAATAACCGAACTCCCGGAAATGTGAATAGCTCTTCTAAATACTGAAATAAATGGTACAGCATAGTCGTATATTTTTAGTTTTCAATCCTTATATCTGTTTACAAATCAATTAAAACACTCTCTGACAACTTCTTTATCATCGAAATGGTGTTTAACTCCCTGAATAATCTGGTAATCCTCATGACCCTTGCCGGCAACCAATACCACATCGCCAGCCTGAGCCAACGCACAAGCCGTGCGGATAGCTTCCCTTCTATCAACAATGGTGAGGCATTTCGCTTTTTCAACCACATCAAGACCTGCCAACATATCGTTTAAGATATCCTGTGGTTCTTCAAATCTAGGATTATCAGATGTCAGAATAGCTTTCCAGCTTCCGTTCACCGCCTCGCGCGCCATCATTGGGCGTTTCCCTTTATCGCGGTTACCACCGCAGCCCACTACTGTTATTAATCGGCCGTTCCCCTGAAGTATCTGATTAATAGTTCCAATCACATTGTTCAATGCATCCGGTGTGTGGGCATAATCTACAATAGCAGTATATCCCGACGGGGCATGCAAAGTTTCAAAACGACCTGAAACGGAGCCCAACGAACTGATAATACGCAGCACCTCCATTTCATCTTGTCCCAACAAAACCGCAGCTCCAAAAACTGCCGTTAAATTGCTGGCATTAAATTTACCGATAAAAGGCACATTCACCTCTTTATCATTCATATCAAGCAGCATACCCTCAAAACTATGTTCCAGTATACGCGTTTTAAAATCGGCCATGGACCGAAGCGAATAAGTATATTTTTTAGCTTTGGAATTTTGAAGCATTACCAAACCGTTTTTATCATCGGCATTGGTAAGTGCAAACGTATCTGCTGGCAATTCGTCAAAAAACTGCTTCTTAGCTTTCAGGTAATTCTCAAAACTAAGGTGATAATCAATATGATCGCGGGTAATATTCGTAAAAATACCGCCATCAAACTCTAAACCGGCAATACGACGTTGATCTACTGAATGTGAGCTCACTTCCATAAAGGCATATTCGCAACCCGCATCAACCATCTGTTTGAGTAATTCATTCAGAGCCAGTGCATCAGGAGTCGTGTGAGTTGCCTCTACAGCCACATCGTCCACATAATTGCGAACTGTTGAAAGTAAACCCGCCTTATAACCTAACTGACGGAAAAGTTGATACAGCAAAGTAGCAATGGTTGTTTTTCCATTGGTTCCGGTCACACCTACAAGAGTCAGTTTGGAAGATGGAAGGCCAAACCATGCTGAAGCCATCCTACCAAGAGCATCCGCACTGTTTTCTACTTTTACGTAAGTTACAAGCGAATTTAGCTCAGTCGGGATTTCTTCACAAATTATGGCTTTAGCTCCTTTTTCAATGGCCATCGGAATAAACTGATGACCATCGGAAGCAGTTCCACGCGTGGCTACAAACACGCTGCCGCTTTCTACTTTGCGGGAGTCGAACTGAATGCTTTCAACATTTATTTCTGTTTCGCCCACGGTTTTCTGCAAAATCACATTTTGCAATAAGTCAGTTAATATCATACTATAAGCCATTTTAATCCTTAAAACTATATTATTGAAGCTCCAGCTTTATGGGTGTGCTTTTACGCACAGCCAATCCCGGCTTCAAACTTTGTGCAATCACCTTCCCACGGCCGGACACCTGTACGTTCAGCCCCAGTTTCTCGGCCAGATACACGGCATCTTTAGCGCCCATACCAATCAGATCGGGAACAACATTACCGGGAACCTTAAACGGTTCCACCCGAATTTGTTTCTGCTCTGTCACAACTTTCACCCAATTGGTAGCCGGAACCCTGCCCGCCACACGAAGGTTTGCAAACACATTATTTAAAGCTTTTGAATAACCTGCCTTTGCATAGGGCACTATAGGTTCTTTGTAAAGCGTATCGTTAGCTAGATCGGTTGGTTTTGCATCCGACTTCAAAGCCATAACCTGTTCTGCAATGCTTTTAAACACCGAACCGGCCATTTTTCCGCCCGAAGGATAACCTTTATGAGGCTCGCGGATAACCACAATGGCTGTATATTGAGGGTTGTCGGCAGGGAAATAACCACAAAACGAAACCTGATGGGAAGTTCCACCGTTTTTGTACCCCATTGCGCCCTTCGAAATCTGGGCTGTTCCGGTTTTTCCGGCTATACGAACATATTTGGATAACATATTCTGTGCAGTACCATACTTTTTATCTTCGATCACGCCCAACAATACTTCACGTACGTCACGCAAAGTAGAAGGTTTACAAATAGATTCCTTAATGGTTTCAGTCTCAAACGTTTTTATAATTTGCCCATTTTTACTGATCGATTTCACAAAAAACGGACGGATAAATTTTCCATTATTTGCAATGGCATTGTAGTACGACAAAGTATAAATGGGAGGAATCTGCGTCTCATAGCCGATTGACATCCAGGGCAAAGTCGTAGCAGACCAGTAGTGCGCCTTATCTCTCGGATGACGAATTTGCGGGGCAGCTGTTCCGGGAATCTCAAGATTCAGTTTCTCATTAAGCTTCATCGAATAAAGCTTATCAACGTATTCAGATGGATTATGTCCATAGGCATTAACAACAAATCGGGAAACACCTACGTTTGAAGAAGCATGAATGGCTTCCGCCAGTGATATACGTCCATAACCGCCTTTATTCGCGTTATGATCTTTCATTACACGACCACCAAAACTGTAGAGTCCATTGCCGGTTTCAACCATGTCGGTAATTTTCGCTTTCCCATCGTCCAACAAAGCAATCAACGACATAACCTTAAAAGTAGAACCCGGTTCAACCTGATCGGAAACTGCTCCGTTTCGATTTTCGGTGTATGACTTGTCGGCATTTTGCTGCATATTTACAATTGCCTTCACTTCGCCGGTTTTTGTTTCCATTAAAATGGCATACCCCGATCCGGCATCAAACGACTTCATACTATCAACCAGAGCTTTTTCGCAAATATCCTGCATATCAATGTCAATAGTAGTGTTTACATCCATTCCATCAACCGGCTCAATCTGAACCGTTTCCATATAAGTATTGGCCACCTTTTGGCGGGTAGAAACTCCCGGTGTTCCCAACAACTGCGAATTAAAAAACAATTCAAGTCCGCTTTTTCCTCCCATCGACTCGTCAGCATAAATATCACCAATGGTTCTTGAAGCAAGCGATCCGAACGGTCTGACACGTTTAAAAAGTTCTTTGGTAACAAGTCCGCTCTTATTTCTTCCAAGGCGGAAAAGAGGCAAGGTTTTAAGCTGCTTTAATTCGGCATACGAAATGCGACGGGATACCAGCTGAAAGTCACTATCACCATCACGATAAGCTTTTTTCAATAAAGCACGATATTCGTAGGGAGTCTTTTCTTTAAACAACCCTGACAAATACATAGCTACCGAATCAACATTTTCATTGAATAACTTTCCCTCCTTTTCGTGCAAAGCAGGTACCCGTAAATCCATGTAAACATAATATGTAGGAATTGAACTGGCCATTAACCGGCCATCACAGGCATAAATATTACCTCTGGTTGGCTTTACAATAATGTCTGTTTTTTTATTTTGTGCAGCTACAGCCAGCCATTTATCCCGCTCAACTGTCTGAATAACAACAATTTTATAAATCACAGCAATAAATGAAAGACATATTATGGTATACACAATACCAAACCGAAGAACGATATTTTTGCGTTTGTCTGCCATTATTTTTCAGCTAAACTATCTTCAATTACAATGGGAGGAGTCGAAGTCCTTATCAGATTCACTCCTCTTTCATTTATCATTTTCAACACATTGGACTGCCGGCTTAATTGCATGAGTTCGGCAGATATGGTCAACGATTCGTATTTTACGTCCTGAATTTTCTTTTTAAGTTCTATTTCTTTGGCCAATTGTGTTTCGCAATAATAGCGGTTGTCCACATACAAAAATGCCAACACTGCAATCAATAAAAGCAATCCGTACTGTTTCTGGAAGAAACGTTTGGTCAGGATATTACCATTCAGAATATCGCGTACCGAGCTCGATTTCAGATCCGACAAATCTTCGCTTCCAATAATGGCTTCTGCTATTTTCTTAATCCAGGACATTCCTCTAAATTACAATTTGCTGATTATTATTTAATCCGTACAATCAACCGCGTTTTAGCTCGGCAATACGCAATTTGGCACTACGTGCCCGCGGATTTCGTTCCACTTCTGCATCATCGGCAATTATCACCTTGTTGTTCACCGCTTTCAGTGGCGAAAGTACATTTCCATAAAAATCTTTTTCCACTTTCCCCTCGAAATTTCCACTGCGGATGAAGTTTTTCACGAGCCTATCTTCTAGCGAGTGATATGTAAGAACCACCAACCGCCCTTCAGGCTTAAGAACTTCCAAGCTTTGGTTCAGCAACGATTTCAGCACATCCATTTCCTTATTCACTTCAATACGAAGCGCCTGAAATACGCGTGCCATATCTTTCTTTTCCTTTTCCCGTCCAAAAAACGGTTTCAGCACTTCTATGAACGGGAAAATACGGTCGAAGGGTTGCGTAGCACGGGCATTTACAATGGTGCGGGCAATTTTACGTGAATTGTGCAACTCACCGTATAAATAAAACACATCAGCAAGCTGCTCTTCGGAGTAAGTGTTGAGCAAAACCGCAGCAGTAAAAGGAGATTTCGTATTCATGCGCATATCCAGAGCGCCATCGAAACGAAATGAAAAACCGCGTTCTGCCTCATCGAAATGATGGGACGACACACCTAAGTCGGCTAAAATTCCATCAACTTTTTCAATGTTATGATAGCGCAGGAAATTTTTCAGATAACGGAAGTTACTTCTTACGAATACAAACCTGGGATCGTTCGGAACATTCTTCACTGCATCTTCATCCTGGTCGAAGCCAAGCAATTTACCATTCTTTCCCAGCCGGGCTAAAATTTCACGCGAATGACCGCCACCTCCGAAAGTCACATCCACATAGACTCCATCTGGTTTAATATCAAGGCCATCAATGGTTTCGTGCAACAAAGCGGGGATATGATAAACCGGTTCGTTCATTTTAATTATTTTAAGTCCTATAAAAATCCAAACAACTAATTACAAATCGCCTGCAGCTTTCATCATTCGCTCTTTGAGCAGCGATGCAAAATCTGTTTGCGACATTTTTGCCTGTTCGTAGCCTGCTTTGCTCCAAACGGCAAAACGGTCAATCATTCCAACAAACAAAACTTCAGCATTTTCCACCCCAATGGCCTGCAGGTTCTTTTTCGAGATCAACACGCGCCCCTGAGAATCAATATCCAACCATTCTGCGTCGGACACAAACTGCATCAACAAAAGCTGATCAGTAGGATTCCATTCATCCAATCTGGATTTAAAACTTTCCAGTTTCTCGTTCCATACATGCTCGGGGTAAATAATCAAACATTCATTCTCTGCATCTTTACGCATCACAACCCGTTCTCTGTCACTGTCAGGCAGCAGCTTACGGTAAGCCGAAGGAATAAAAATTCTTCCTTTCACATCGGCTTTGGCCTCGTATTTACCAATGAATGTTGACATACCCATTAAGGTTCATTTTTTCAAGTGTAAAAGTACTGAAATAATTTTAATCCCCCACTATCCCCCACATAAAAAATTTATCAACAGATCTACAGGCAACTAAATAGCAATATAAACAGGTTATCAACATATTTTCAACAATAAAACAGACTCTCAAAACAAACATAAAACACTCATAATATGACAATTAAATCAAAGGACGCAAAAAAGTTATCAACAAGTCCCAAAAAGTGGGGAAACATTTACTTTTATCACACCTCCAGCCATAAAAACGGGTTAATTCCAACCCGCCCAAATTCTCGTTTTTTTGTAGTATAAGCATTTTTCGTAAATTTGTATCCATATAACCAAACATCAGTAAATATGGACTCTACAAAAGCAATAAAATTAGATATTGCAGAGATACTCCGAAAAAAAGCTCCTAAAACTAAAGTTCCTAAATTCATTGTCAATTATTTGCGCCGTATTGCTCACGAGACAGAGATTAACCGACTGTTTCAGGACAACAAAAACAAGAAAAATCTTGATTTTATTGAAGCAGCCCTTCAATTTTTTGATGTAACCACCAGCATCGAAATCAAAGGAGAACTGCCACCAGTCAACGGAAAATATATTTTTGCGGGCAATCATCCGCTCGGCGGACTTGATGGCATGACTATCGGATTGCTACTGGGAAGAAAATACGACGGAAAAGTAAAACTTTTCACCAACGATCTTCTCATGTACATAAAACCCCTCGAAGAAATGTTCATCCCGGTAAACAAGGTGGGCCTGCAGGGCAAAACACATGCAGAGACTCTGCAAAACTTCTTTGAATCCGACGATCATCTCATCACTTTTCCGGCCGGAATGTGCTCACGGAAAGTCAAAGGGGAAATCATCGACCTGGACTGGAAAAAGAATTTCATCAACAAAGCCATTCAATATCAACGAGATGTAGTCCCCATATATTTTGAAGGACGCAATTCAAACTTCTTTTACAATTTAGCCAAAATCCGAAAATATCTGGGAATTAAACTCAATATTGAAATGCTTTACCTTGCAGACGAAATGTTCAGACAAAAAGGGAATCACTTCACCATTCGCATTGGCGAACGAATCCCATGGCAAACTTTCGACAAGTCGAAAAGCCAGGTGCAGTGGGCCCAATGGGTAAAAGACATCGTTTACAAAATGAGATAATCAAATTCCGAAAACAAAACAAACCGAACAACTCATATATGAGCACAGAAAAAGTAATCAACATTGACGTCGCCAAAGTATTGAAACACAAGGCGCCAAGAACAAAAGTGCCCAAATTTATCGTAAACTATTTGCGACGAATTGTTCATGAAGATGAATTCAATCAATTCTTCAAAGAAAATCCCGACCTCAGAAACCTTGATTTTATCGAAGCTGCATTCAAATATCTGGAAGTTACAACAAACATAGAGGGTATAGAAAATTTGCCTCCAAAAGGAGGAAGATACATATTCGCCAGCAATCACCCGCTGGGTGGTCTGGATGGCATCGCAACAGGGTATTTGCTCGGGAAAGAGTACGACGGGAAAGTCCGTTTTTTCTCTAACGACCTAATGATGAACCTTCACCCCATGAAGGAGTTATTCGTCCCGGTAAACAAAACCGGAGCTCAAAGCAAAGACCACGCAGAATTAATGCAAAAACTATATGAATCTGACAATCATTTGGTCACCTATCCGGCAGGAATGTGCTCACGAAAGATTAACGGAAAAATTGTTGACCTGGAGTGGAAAAAGAACTTTATAAGCAAGGCTATTCAATACCAACGTGATGTGGTTCCAATTTATTTTGAAGGCCAGAATTCAAACTTCTTTTACAATCTGGCCAAGATCAGGAAACTCCTCCGCATCAAAGTAAATATTGAAATGATGTATCTGCCTGACGAAATGTTTAAACAAAAAGGTAATCAGTTTACTATCCGCATCGGAAAACCGATCCCATGGCAAACTTTCGACAAGTCGAAAAGTCAGGCACAATGGGCCGAATGGGTTAAGAAGATTGTATATTCTATGGAAATCAAAAAATAAACATGATGGAAAATCACCCTACTCAATCAGTCAGGAAAGCCAGGGCTGAAGACATTGACATGATCCATAAAATCCTGGATATGGAACCGTTTAAGTATGATGATAATGTTCCTTACGAACGTTCGTGGATTGAACAGCTGGTAATGAATGAACGTTGCGTGACTCTTGTGTACGAAAACGAAGGCGAAATAAAAGGCTTTATCAGTGGCGAAAAAATGGTGAGTGGGGCTATCATGATTTGGTTTTGCGCCGTAAAACCCGAATATCAAAACAAAATCATCGGTATAAAACTTTATTACGAATTCGAAAAAGTTTGCCGGGAGACAGGTGTAACGGCTATTCTGGCTTACGGCTACAAGACATCTGCCGGAATGCTTGACCGGCTTAATTATTATTCAAATGAAATGACTTATCGGGAGTTTTATAAACCTCTCATTGATTAGCAATAATTATAAATCAAGCAAGCCATCGGGCAGCTTCACGTAGATAATTTTCTTTTCGTGATCAATTTCTTCAATATACTCCTCGCCTGCTGGTATCAGCAATTCATCGTTTTTCAGTGGAATTACAAAAAGCACATTATCAGTAGTTTGATCTACTTCTGATATCACGCCGAGCAAACCTTTTTCCGAATCAACCAAACTAAATCCGGCAAAATAATCAAGCTCAATTTCGGCATCTTCCACCTTTTCCAAATACGTTTTAGGCAAATATATAGTCAACCCGGCAAAATTGCGGGCCTGCTCATCCGTAGTCACCCCATCCAGCTTCAGAAGCCCTGTTGTACTACCCTTAAATCGATAGTCTTCCAGAAAGAATGGTACCAGAATTCCTTCCAACTCAAAAACGAAATAAGGCACATCCTCCCTATCGAAAATATCGGTAGTAAATGAAAATGACATTTCACCATTCACACCATGCGGTTTGGTAATTTGTCCGATAGGAAAAACATCGTTTTTTAAAATCATATTTCAAATGTGATAATGTAATGGTTTGGTGATATGGCAATTAGGTAATGTAGTGATGTGCTGATATGATAATTGAGTGATGTGCAAAGAGATGTAACAATTGACTAACTTGAAGATTATCCACAAAGTGGCTTAAGGAGTGAAATTATGCTTTAAATGGGTTTCGCGATTTTTAATCGCGATCTAATAGGGAATATACGCAATTAAAAACTACGAAACCAATTTCTATATTATGTGTATGTAATTAAAAAGATATAATGAGCTTTAGTATTAATACAAACGTTCACAAATCATCATAACACCTAATCATGCATTATCACATCAACTAATTAATCACATCAGCTAAGCATCATATCAACTCATTATTCAACAACAGTGACCCAGCCATGCGTGTCAGGTTCGTCACCGTACTGGATTCCGCGCAGTTTATGGTACAACTTCTCACAAACCGGACCAGGTTTACCATCTTTGGCAAAAACGTATGAAATTTTCTCGTCATAATCGTCAATGCGCTCGATAGGACTGATTACCGCAGCAGTACCACAAGCTCCGGCCTCTTCAAAAGTAGATAATTCTTCAACCGGTACATGACGTTGTTCCACAGTCATCCCCAAATCTTCTGCCAGCACCATCAAACTTTTATTGGTAATGGATGGCAAAATAGAAGTCGACTTCGGAGTTACGTATGTATTATTTTTGATTCCGAAAAAGTTGGCAGCACCACACTCATCAATATATTTTTTCTCTTTGGCATCCAGATAAAAAATATTTGAATAGCCTAATTCATGAGCCCGTTGACCCGGAACCAGACTGGCAGCATAATTGCCACCCACCTTGTATTTCCCCATTCCCAACGGAGCAGAACGGTCAAATTCACGCATAATAACAAAAGGAGTTGTCTGGAAACCACCTTTAAAATAAGGTCCAACCGGAGTAACGAAGACAATGAACAGATATTCGTCTGCCGGGCGTACTCCTACCTGCGGACCTGTTCCAAACAAAAACGGACGAATATACAATGACGCTCCCGATTCATAAGGTGGAATAAACCGCTCGTTGAGTTTCACAGCTTTCAGAACAGCTTCTTCGAATTTTTCGACCGGCAATTGTGCCATCAAAGTCCCGGCACAAGAGTCCTGCATACGCAACGCATTATCGCGCATACGGAAAATGCGGACTTTACCATCCTGACCACGAAAAGCTTTTAATCCCTCGAACACTTCCTGTCCGTAGTGAATACAAGTAGCAGCCATGTGCAAATTCAAATACTCGCTGTCATGCGTTTCCAACTCACCCCAGGCGCCATTGCTAAACCTGCAGCGAATATTGAAGTCGGTTTTCATATAACCGAACCCCATGTTACCCCAATCTATTTGTTCCATATCGTCGTATGTTATTTTAGTCTTTCCTGTCTTATCAGTGTCAGTATCGATTCATTGCCCATATTAAAAAGCAAATCAACGATACTCAAATTTGACTGAAATCCAAATCGTTGTTCAAAAACCTGATAATACGGTTTGACCTCAATCAGTTGATTATCTTTTTTCGGATGAATAGTTTCGCGCCAGTCGGCAACGTGCTCATCCATATTCAGTTTATATTCCGTGGTGAGCTTAATGTGGGGCTGTATATCTATCAGCTCCAGTATTTTTGCCTGAATTTCCAGATTAAAATCCCACAAAAATATCCATTTTTTCTCATAAAACGGCAATAAATCGTCTTTATAATATTCAAAAAAAGGAGTGGAATTATAGGCCGACTCTATCGAGCGCCAATGTTGAACCTGCCAGTCGTTATGTTCCGAAATACGCACATCTCGGGTCAGCATCTTTTCTCTACCCGCTTTTTCAACCGGAATACTCAGGGCCATCACCCCATTTGCCGCAGCTATATGACATCTGTTTCGGTACGTTTGCTTCACATAATAGTCGCAATGCTCCAGAAAAACAGTTTTGGCATTTGCCAGCAAAACATAATATTCCACCGGAGCCAAATATGCACTCGACAAACAAACTGTTTCCATCCTCCCCTTTTAGCGACTACAAACTATATAGTTATTTTTCAGCATTTTTAAAAAAGCGATTCCAACGGATTTTGCCATTAAACCAGCCTTTATCTTTATCCAACGACAACCAAACCAATACCGGGCGACCCACAATATGGTCCTCAGGCACAAAACCCCAGTAGCGAGAATCGGCTGAGTTATGACGGTTATCACCCATCATCCAGTAATAATCCATTTTGAAAGTATAGGTCTTTGCGGGTTTATCGTTGATATAAAATTCACTCCCTTTCACCTCCAGCTTGTTGTGTTCGTAAACACGGATAATACGCTCATAAATAGGCAAATTATATCTGTTCAAAGCCAGGCGCATTCCTTTCTTAGGAACCCAAACCGGTCCGTAATTATCACGTGTCCAGGGCTTACCACCTCCCAACGGGAAAACATCAGTTGTTGTCATCTTCTCAATCTGAATCTTGCTTACACCAGCTGTTTTTTGCAAAGCAGATTTTGCTTCAGCATTCAGGGGAAAATGATAAATCGGATATTTAGCATCCAAACCTATTTGTGCAAATTCGTTTACATATTGACCAGCGTTATAAACCTGAATATCATCTTTGCTGATACCAAGTTTATCGAACAATGCCTCGCTCAGCATAGTTCCATCGGTCTGAACAAAATAATTGTATTGAATTCCGGGAATATTTTCCTGTTTTTCATTATTTACATACACCTGATTATTCCTGATTTCCATCCAGTCACCGGGAATGGCCACACAACGCTTCACATAATTTTCCCGCCGGTCTACAGGACGATAAACAATTTCGCCATACTCCTGCGATTTCGAACGAACGATCTCACGACCAATGCTATAGCACTGATCTGTTGACGGAATTTGATTTGGATTTTGCGAAATCAATAACTGATAACCCTCCATAAAACAACTGGTATAATAATCCGGATTTTGCCGGTTTACGGCAACCGTATCACCTGTCGGGAAGTTAAACACAACAATATCATTTCGATCTAACGAATCGAATCCTTTCAGGCGTTTATACTCCCATTGTGGTTTTTCAATAAATGATTTACAGTTTAAAACCGGGAAAGTATGTTGCACCAACGGGAACGAAAGCGGTGTATTAGGCACCCGCGGACCATAACTGGCTTTGCTCACAAACAGAAAATCACCCACCAACAAGCTCTTCTCAAGCGAAGAAGTTGGTATCTGATAATTCTGAAACAGATAGGTATTGATAAAATAAACCGCAACCAGAGCAAACACGATAGCATCTACCCAACCCATAAAAGCCAGCAGAGCCTTGTTCTGCGATTTCTTCCACCAGGTCCAGGGAATAAACTGAGTTACAAAGGCATCAAACACAACCGGCAAGCCAATAAGCCACCAATAATTGCCAACCCACACAATAAAAAGTAAATACACTAAGCTCCATACGCCAGCTTTGATCCATTGCTTAAGCGGCTTGTCGAAACGCGATGTCTGATTTTCCGTACTCATTTAATTATGAATTATAAATTGAATATTACGAATTATGATTTGCAATAACTATCGGACAAATATGAATTAAAATTTAAGCATATCGTCCATACCCAAAAATCCTTTTTTCCCGGCTGTAAATTCGGCTGCCACCACAGCTCCAAGCGCAAATCCTTCACGGCTTTTGGCATCGTGAGTAATTTCGATTGAATCCACATCCGACTCATAGCGAATGGTATGAATTCCCGGAACCTGCCCTTCACGAATCGATTTAATTGCCATTTCCTCCGGCTTGTTTTCAACTTCTTTCACCCAAACATTTTTCCGGTCCAGATTTTCAAGAATTCCTTCGGCCAGGGTGATTGCCGTACCGCTGGGAGCATCCAGCTTTTGTGTATGGTGAACCTCAGTCATTTCCACGTTATAAACAGGAAACTGGTTCATAATGGAAGCCAGGTATTTATTCACAGCCATGAAGATGTTGACACCGATACTGAAGTTAGATGACCAGAACAGGGTTTTTCCACCTTCTTCAATTTCTTTCTTAAGTTGTGGTAACTCTTCCGTCCAGCCGGTAGTACCCGAAACCACAGCAACACCCGAAGCAAATGCCCGGCGGTAATTGCTCAATGCCACCTGAGGAACCGTAAATTCGATGGCTACATCGGCACTCTTAAATGCCTCCGATTCAAAATCATCCAGATTATCAACATCAATCACCGACACAATTTCATGTCCGCGCTCGCGCGCAATACGCTCAATGGTTTTACCCATTTTGCCATATCCTATTAAAGCTATTTTCATAAACCCCTATCCCCTAAAGAGATACTATTTTTGTTATATATTATTATCTATCTGTTATCAATTTACCTCTTTTTCCCCTTTAGGGGACAGGGCCCTGTTAATATTGTCCCGTTCCAAGTAGCACCAGCGTACATGCTTCTTCCACATGAATATCACTGTGAATCAACATTTCTTCAAATTCAGGATTTTCTGTTCCGGGGTTAAAAATAACCCGGCGCGGATTCAACGAAATTATATAATCATAATATTCTGACTGAAATTTATCTGATATATAAAGTGTTACCGTATCAATATCTTCAAAATCCTTCTTTTCCGTATCAATTGTCCTGTCAAAAATAACGTCAGCACGTTTCCCGATCATTTCAATCTCGTAACCATGAGCCAACAAACGCTCTGCAGCCTTATACGAATATCGTTCCGGATTGCTGCTTGCACCTATAATTAAAGTTTTTCCCATTTCTGTAAATCCTAAAAATCAAAATTATCTTTCAATCAGCCCTCTCTGAAAAAGTCGAAACATTCAAATATCTCTTCTTTTGTAGCCGTCTGATTTATACGTATATCGCCCACATCAGCAAGCAATGTAAAATTAATTTCCTTCGATTCGTTCTTTTTATCATGAGTCATCAACTCAAAAAGAATCTCGTATTGTTCGCAATAAAATTCAAAGGTCCCGTAATTCTCTTTAATCATATATTTTAACCGGAGCAATTCCTCTTTCGGGAAGTTTAGTTTCATAAACGACAAATACAACTCGCACAACAAACCCCACATAACAGCATAACCATGCAAAACCGGCCTTTCTGCTTTGTACGACCAACTTTCGAACGCGTGTCCGAATGTATGTCCCAGATTAAGCGCCTTGCGGATATTAGCCTCGAAAGGATCCTGCTCAACCACACGTTCTTTGATACGGATACTTCTGTCGAGCAAAACTTTCAGCTTATCGAAATCAATTTTCTCCAAATCGAATTTCAACACATTTTCCCATTCCTCTCTGGTATCAATCAACGCATGTTTCACCATTTCGGCATAGCCGGAACGCAAATTGGCATCATCGAGCGTTTTGAAAAAGTCAATATTTATCAAAACGGTTTCTGCCGGAGCAAAAACGCCAATCTCATTTTTCAGTCCCACGAAATTAATACCTGTTTTCCCGCCTGTGGCTGCATCCACAGCACCCAATAAGGTGGTGGAAACATTGATATAACGCATGCCGCGCTTAAAGGTTGAAGCTGTAAATCCGCCAATATCGGTAATCATACCGCCACCCAGATTAATCATCAACGATTTGCGTGTAGCGCCGTTTTCGCTCAGGTAATTCCAAATAGTTACCGCCGAATCTATATTTTTGTTTTCATCTCCGCTCGGGAGGCAAATTACGTGTGCACCCTGCAATTTCTGCGATTGCATAGCTAACGGCAAACATAACCGGCGCGTATTTTCGTCGGTAAGGATAAAAATACTTTCGCCACTTTGCCTGCCTATGGCCTCATCCAGTTCAGAAATAAAATTCTCACATATCTTTGTAATCGAATGATTCATTTTTTGAAATTTAGCTCACAAAGATACTTTTTTCTTTAAAATTAGCAGTCAAAATAGCCGCTAAACTACTCGTTTTTTTTCTACCTCCCTTTTTCCATAAGATTTTCATTAAAAAATGCAAAATCATTTGGAATATATGAATATATGTTCATATATTTGCAGCAAAAATAAAAGTATGGAACCCAAACCAAACATTGAACTTATGGAACAAGCTGCCTATACGCTTAAAGCCATTTCGCAGGGAACACGCTTATGTGTCATTTCATTGCTCGCCGGACAGGAAGAAATGAACGTGAGCCAACTGGTGGAAGAGCTTAAATGCGAACAATCTTTGCTGTCGCACCACCTCACCGACATGCGGGCCAAGGGAATTCTGAATTGCCGGAGAGAAGGAAAAAACTGCTACTATTCGCTTAAAAACAAGCAAATTGTGCAAATTATAGATTGTATTCGCACCTGCAATTGTGTGTAAAAAATTTTTAGCACAATACATGAACACATGTTTATATGTACATTTTTATATGATTTTAAAATGAAAACATTAGTAAAGAAACACCTCCTGAAGATTATCGGAATTATCCTTGGAGCAATAGGCGGTTTCGCCTACTACCATTTCGTGGGTTGTGCCAGCGGTACGTGCCCCATAACTTCAAACCCCTATATAAGCATAGCTTATGGTGCATTGTTAGGCTATTTATTTTTCGACATGTTTAAAAAGAAAGAAAATGAAACAAATTAAAGATTATTTCAAAGCCTGGAATATTGCACGAATTATCCGCATTATTTTGGCAGGCACCTTATTCACAGCATATTATTACAATAGGGAATCGCTGTTTCTGTTTGCTGGAATTGTGCTGAGCATACAGGCAGTGTTTAATATCAGTTGTCCGGGTGGAAGTTGCAGTACCGGAGTTGATAAGAATTCGAAACCAATAATAAACTTTAAAAAGTACGAACCTAAAAAACAATAAATCATGTATAGCACATTTTATATAGCAAAATCGGAATGCATGACCTGCACAAACAAAACGCTGAAAAGTCTGGGTACCCTTCAGGGCGTTTTCGGAGCTGAAATAGACCAGATAGATGGAAAAGTCGTTGTTTCACATACCGACGAAGTTAGCCGGGAAGAAATTGCAGAAGCACTTTTAGCCCTGGGATATCCAGAAATTCCTGACGAACACGGGCAGGAAAAAGAAATTGACTACGACGAACCTTCCATTTGGGGTTGCGCCTTGTAACAAGGATATCAGGCCAGTGACCAAACATAGGTGGACCGGTTTTAATTTCCCTAAAATGAACACGGAATAATGAACATAAAACAAAAATCAAACAATATGAAAAAACTAATTTCTGCCGGCTTATTGCTGGTACTTACATTAACGGCTTGTGCCGGAACAAACAAAGAAAACACGGATAAAACGAACAAAACAGAAGTAAATAATCAATCTAAAGAAATAAAAAAAATGGGAACAATTCATTTAACCAAAGCTGAATTTTTATCGAAAGTAGCTAACTACGAAACCAATCCGACAGAATGGAAATATCTGGGCGACAAACCTTGTATTATCGATTTTTATGCCTCATGGTGCGGACCTTGTAAAACCATTGCTCCAATCCTGGAAGACCTGGCCAAAGAATACGACGGACAAATTTACATTTACAAAATAAATACGGAAGAAGAACAGGAACTGGCAGCCGCATTCGGCATCCGCAGCATTCCTACCTTGCTTTTCTGCCCCATGAACGCAGCACCACAAATGGCTCAGGGGGCCATGCCGAAAGAATCGTTCAAACAAGCTATCAATGAGGTTCTTCTGAAAAAATAAAAGTCAAGTATTACTTTTTCGTTTGAGCATTGTTATAATACAAAAGTGTACTAAACTTAAAAAAAAATAGAAGTATTATGGAAAAAATGTTTGTAGAATACGAAAGCAGGTACAACATGGATGAAACGATAGAAATTCTGTCGGAAACCATATCGAACGGAGGCTGGAAAATATCAATTATCCACGACCTGCAGGACACGCTCCGGAAAAATTCAATCCACGTATTGCCGCTGAAAGTAATTGAGCTTTGCAATCCGAAATACTCCTCACAGATATTGGGCGTTGATGATTTGAGAATCTACTCCAGCCTGATGCCGTGCCGGATTTCCGTTTACGAAAAAGCCGATGGAAAAACTTATTTATCTACTATGGATGCCATACACATGTCGCAGCAAATAGGCGGCACCGTTCAGAAAGTAATGGCGGAAGCTTACAGAGATATTTCGGGCGACATTTCTGTTGTAATCTGATTTTTTCATATATTCAGTTTTGGGTTAAATATTCCAAATAATAATGAGGCAATTAAACTCTTTGTACGCAACTAAGTCAAAGCAAACAGATTACCAAATTATTATCAATAACTTTCAAAACTATTGCGTTATGAAAAAGAGTGGAATATTAGTATTAGCATTGGGGTTCGTTTTCAGTTTAGCTGCTGTTGCACAAGACAAAATGCCTCCACAGCCGGAAAGAATGCACAAAAAAGAGTTTAAACAAGGTGAACGACCAAAACTTTCGGCTCAGAAACGGGCTGGTTACATGGCCGTAGACCTTGAACTTACAGACGCACAGCGGGCAAAACTTCAGGCACTTTTTGAAAAACAAGACAAAATGCGCGAAGAACATCATGCTGAAGTAAAAAAATTGAGAGAACAGGAAATGGCAAAAATGGAAGCGGCCCGCAAAGCCAATGATGCCGAAATGGAAAAAATTCTTGGTACCGAAAAGTATCAGCAATTTAAAGCCAAACAGGCTGAACGTATGCAGAAAATGAAGGACAGATGGTCTAACAGACATGATCGTCCCGCATTTCAGGGCAAAAGGATGCCACGTCCCGAAACTGAAACAGCTAAATAAAATTTGCATTCAAAATCAAGAGAGTAAGACTTCTGTCAATCAAAGGTATTGGCAGAAGTCTTTCTTTTATACACCAAAGTCACCTTACCGAAACTATTATTTGCCTTGTACAGCAAATCTGCACAAAAAACAACCGTCACATTAAACTATAAATAAATTATTCAGTCAAAGGAGCATATTTTCTTAATCTATTATCAACATCAAACTTATTTACACATGAAAAAGCATGGATTTATAGTAATGGCTTTTGCTTCTATCTTTAGCTTAGCCGTATCTGCACAGGATCAAATGCCTCCTCAGGGTGGTCAGAGAGGTCAGGGACAAGAAATGCGCCAGAGCAACAGACCGCAAATGACTCCTCAGGCACGGGCGGAACGATTGGCAAAACAATTGGATTTAACGGCCGACCAGACAGCACAGGTTAAGGCATTGTACGAAAAACAGGATGCTGAACGCCAGAAAAGACAAGGTGACGTTCAGAAAACACGCGAAGAAATGAGAGCACAATTCGAAACTGAACGCAAAGCTCAGGACACCGAACTGGAAAAAATCATTGGCCCTGAAAAAATGAAAAAACTTCAGGACATGCGCGCCGAACGCATGAAACAAAGAGGCGAGAACGGTCCAAGACAACAATAAAATTAATCTTACAAACAAAAACTCCCGCAAATCAACCAGATCTGCGGGAGTTTTTATTTTAGTCAGCTTGTATTTCAAGCAAACAAACCTTGCTGCACATTACAAACTGCTGATTATGAACTATTTCATAATTTCCTGTTGGTGACGTACCGATTCTTCGTGAATGGCAACCAAAACAGTTTTCATAAATTCACCATCCATGCCCATTTGTTCGGCTTGGGTAATGCGGTTTTTCAAAATTTCATCATAACGTTGCGATTGTAAAATAGGCATATTATGCTCTTTTTTGTATATACCGATTTCTTCCGAAACACGCATACGACGGGCAAGCAATTCGAGCAAGCTGTTATCCAGTTCATCAATCTGGCGACGTAAAGCAGTCAGGCTTTCGGTAGACTGTGTCATATCACGAATTACCAGTGTGCTCAGAATCAAATCCAACACTTCAGGAGTAACCTGCTGTGCAGCATCGCTCCAGGCTTTATCCGGATTGCAGTGCGATTCAATAATCAGTCCATCGTAGTTCAGGTCCATAGCCTGCTGGCAAAGCGGAGCAATCAACTCACGTTTTCCACCAATGTGGCTTGGGTCGCAAATAAGCGGAAGGTTCGGAATCTGACGTTTCAACTCGATAGGAATATGCCATTGCGGAAGATTCCGGTAAATCTTTTTATCGTAAGTACTGAAACCACGGTGAATGGCACCAATACGACGAATGCCGGCATTGTAAATACGCTCGATAGCACCAATCCACAAGTCCAGATCCGGGTTAACGGGATTTTTCACCAATACCGGAATATCCACACCTTCCAACGCATCAGCAATTTCCTGCACCGCAAAAGGATTTGCCGATGTACGGGCTCCCACCCAAAGAATATCAACTCCATGAGCCAAACATTCGCGTACATGGCCTGCAGTAGCAACTTCTACCGCTGTATACATTCCAAGTTCCTTTTGCACCCGTTTAAGCCAGGCAAGCCCCTCTACTCCTATCCCTTCGAAACCTCCGGGTTTGGTACGTGGTTTCCAGATTCCGGCACGGAAAATTTTAATGCCACGCGCATGGAGCCTGCGTGCCGACTCCATTACTTGTTCTTCTGTTTCCGCACTACATGGTCCGGCTATAATGAGTGGACGCTTTGCGTCAACTCCGGGGAGTAAAATTGATTCTAATTCCATAATTTTAAAAATTAGCGGCAAGCGGTTAACAGTAACCCGTAAAAACCGCCTGCTCTATTTCTGTCATTTTTGTTTATATTCGTTTATCTATTATCACATTAGCACATCAACATATCAGCATATTATCTTTATCCGTTCCAATGCTTCACCAAGCATTTTGTCGTTGGCACAAAGCGAAAGACGTATGTAACGCTTACCTTTATCTCCGAAAATAAATCCGGGAGTAATAAATACCTTCGCATCATAAAGCACTTTATCAGCCAGTTCGCCACTATCGGCATATTTCTCCGGAATTTTCCCCCAAAGGAACATTCCCACCTGGGTTTCGTCAAAAGTACAACCGAGTGTTTTCAGAATTTCTTCGGCCAACTGACGACGGTTTCTATACAATTTGATATTCATTTCGCGGTGCCATTCATCGGAGTTGTTTAATGCTGCGATGGCAGCAATCTGCATCGGTTTAAATTGTCCGCTGTCGATATTGCTTTTCACTTTCAATACCCATTGCACAAATTCGGGATTCGAAGCCAGCATACCCATACGCCAACCCGGCATATTGTGCGATTTGCTCATCGAATTCAACTCAATACAAATATCTTTGGCTCCCTCCACCTGAAGAATGCTCAGCCTGTTTTCGTTCAAAATAAAACTGTAAGGATTGTCGTTACAAATAACGATACCGTATTTTTTTCCAAATGCCACCAGTTTTTCAAACAGTTCGGGAGTAGCGCTCGCACCGGTAGGCATATTCGGATAATTTACCCACATTAGTTTAACGTTACTCAAATCCATTTGTTCAAGCGCATCGAAATCCGGTTGCCAGTTGTTGTTTTCATCTAAATCGTATGTCAAAACTTTAGCCTGAACCAGATTACTTACCGACGAATAGGTTGGATAACCCGGATTGGGAACCAACACACCGTCTCCCGGATTGAGAAATGCCAGTGAAATATGCAGGATACCCTCTTTTGAACCAATCAACGGCTGGATTTCAGAGGCTGGATTCAGATCCACCGCAAACCATTTTTTATACCAATCGGCAAAAGCTTTACGCAACTCCGGAATCCCCACATAAGGCATATAACCGTGAGCGGTAGCCTCGGTAGCCGATTTGCAAAGTGCTTCGACGGTTTCAGTGGAAGGTGGCAAATCAGGGCTTCCGATTCCCAAACTGATTACATTCATGCCTTTGGCATTCATTTCCGCCACCTCTTTCAGCTTGGTGGAAAAATAGTATTCCGAAATAGAACTCAGACGTTCTGCCGGTTTGATAGGACGCCCCCAAGCCCCTAAAGGGGAGCTTGAGTTACTTTTATCTCCTATATTTTCGTTATTGTTCATAATATATTTTTGTATCTTCCTGAAATTTGTTTAATGTTATCAAAACCAATCTGATTCCCCTTTAGGGGTTAGGGGCCTATTCCATAGGTGTTATCCCCTCCGGATATTCGCCCAGCGTTTTTAACTCACTGATTAATGGCCTAATAGCTGCCAGCGATTGTTTATAGCGTTCCAGATCTTCAAACTTGAAATCGACATAAAACTGATATTCCCATTCGCGCCCGATAATCGGCAAAGACTGGATTTTAGTAAGGTTGATATCATAAAAAGAGAAAACCGACAACACTTTCGAAAGACTTCCTTCGGTATGTGGCAGGGTGAAAACAATGGATGCTTTGTTTATAGTATCATCTTTTTGAATTTCTTCAACTACCCAATCATTTCCGAAAATCAGAAAACGGGTAAAATTCCGTTTATTGGTTTCAATGCCTTTAGCCAGAATATTCAAACCATAAATTTCAGCCGCACGCTCGCTGCAGATAGCCGCATTTCCCAACATGCCATTTTTGGCAATGTCGCGTGCTGCCAGAGCCGTATCCTCGTGCTCCACCACCTTTATCCCGGGCAATGTTCCGAGGAAATCAGCACATTGCATCAAAGCTATCGGGTGCGATTGTACTTCTTTTATATCGTGTATCGTTTGTCCGGGCAAGGCAGCCAGGCAGTGCGAAACACGAAGTTTATATTCACCGGCAATAGGAAGCTTATGCTCCTTCAAAAGTTCGTAGTTGGGCAACAGGCTGCCGGCAATTGTATTTTCAATAGCCATAATACCTACTACATTAGAGTCTTTTTTGATGGCCGAAAAGATATCCCGAAAAGTTACGCATGGAATAATTTCAATATCTTCTCCTTCGAAAAACCGCTCTGCGGCAATACCGTGATAGGCTCCCAGCCCACCCTGAATAGCTACTCGTTTCATATTTTGTTCTTTTGGAAGACCGGAGTTGCGGCTCAGGCCATTCTACGTTGTATAAATCCTTTTTTTGCAACAAAAAAAATCCTGCTCATGTTTGAGCAGGATTTTCATGTATTCGTAATTTATAGTTTGTTTTTTACATAAGAATATCCTGCTCTCACCTACTAAAGTAAAAGTAAAAATAAAAATATGTAAAAAATCGGTTTACCATAATGATGTTGTCTTTCTGTATAGACGCTGCAAAAGTAATATAATTTTCAGTTATTACAACCGGTTTATCAAGAAAAAGTTCAAAAAAACTTCAAATTATCATTTTTACAAGACACAGAGCTTACATTCCCCAGTCCCTGACAGACTGTTTCTACAATTCTTTTGTAAGTTTACCTTTCATATCACGCAGGATATAAATAATAGGTAAAATGCCAATCGTATTGAAAATTGCAATACATACAAACCATACCAGCTGATTGTTTCGCGCTGCTTTCCACATGGCAATAGCTTTCCATGTCAAATCCCAGAGAACAAGCAATAATATAAGCCATTCAAAGGGAGCAAGTTTCCAATGAAAATTCTCAAGATTACACATAATATCAGAAGTTAAGAGGTGGATATTTAAATCAAAACCAATCAATTCATTGTCTGAGATACGTTGCAAATTTAATAAATTATTATCAGAATAAGCTCTTCTGATACCATCATTATGAAACTCTGAATCATTAAATAAAACAGACAACAGTTTATTTAGTTCACACAAATAAAATTGTAAAAACAAAGCTGTTGCAACAAATCAGCCCTGTTTTTCTACTTCATATTTCGCAATTTGCGAAAATAATGCTTCACAAACAGATTGGAGTCTTTTCTGGGTAAAAATATCGGTTCATCAGGGCCATAAATTATATTCCGACGGTCTACCACCAAACCAGGTACTCCATTTTCCTCTTCGGGAACGAATTCCGGATCATTCTGATTTCGTTTCAGTCTAATCCACTCATAAATCATACTTGGATCAAAAACATTATAGTCCACGTAATCTACATCGGCCATACCCGGGCCCACATACCAGCTTTTTGCTTTCAGAATTTTACTCAGACTTATTTTTTTATTGTTATTAAACTCCCCACCAATCAAATCCATGGGCAATTTAACATGTATTCTCCATGCACAGGATTCGTCGGGCAGTATGTTAGCCACATCCAATACCGACATTCCGAAAGCCGAACAGCCCGAGCCTTCGTTCTCGTAACGGGGCCAGGTGGCACCGTTATATAAATCACCCGGCGCAAAACCATGTATGCTTTTACGCTGAAATTCATCCAGAAATTCCTGGACCCGACGAATAGATTGCTCATCTACCCTGAATTTAATATAAGTCACTTTATTTCGCTTGGAATATAATTTAAGGCCCCTTTTTATACTTTCTTCCGATTCAATTTGCCCCAACATAGTTGCACCCAACGAACCTAAACCGATTTTTTTTATCAATACCAAATCGGGTTTTTCAGAAATCACTTTGCCACACATAGCTGCATAACGTGGAGCTGGCAACGAGGTCGAACTGATCCGGACTATTGTATGGCCGATCATGTAGTAGTTCTTTTGTAAGAGTGTATTCAGTAAGCATCGTTGCGTGCTTTTAAAGAGCACCGATGGATTTGCCCAGTCAATTCTGGACAAAGAAGGTATTATAAAAATGGTTATTTCATGATGCTGACTGTTGTTTTCGTCAAACACCTGTGAATATAACACCGGCGGGTAAATAAAAATGCCAATCAGAAAAAGCTGGAATGCACCCAGCCAAGAGGATAAGTTCAACATAGCATTAGGCATTAACAGGTTACACTATTTGCAAATATATACAAACATATATTAATAAACAAAAACAGATTCAAATTAGTTTCCAACAGCCCGAACAAATTTATATATTCAGCAGCAATTAATTAAATCCTTTTTTCAAACTATGGCAAAACACGAAGAGGTCATCCAAAAACAACTAAACAGTTCGAAAAGCTCTAACCTCCCCGAAACCGCCCGTTACGAATTCTTCCCCGAAATTCCACATTTTTCTCAAATCTGGTTGTAAAGACACATAAACAACAGGAAATCAGAAGATTTTATTGATTTCAAAAAATTTACCCATCCAAAAACGTCTCTTTCCGATAAAATTCTATCGCAACTTTTTAATTGTTTGTAACATTTTTGTAACATCTT
>CAYSTC010000013.1:0-41516 GCA_964433885.1 uncultured Paludibacter sp.
TATTTGAGCCCGAATAATACGACTCCATACGGAGTCGAATATAATGATCTGTAATCTTTTCTATAAACATGAGTTTCCTACGGAATCAGGCAAGCCGCCATTGATTAATATCATTGAATATAAGTCTATTTCTCATTTGCTTATATCGAACTCACGTTATCTTAACAAAATGGTTGGATTTATTGTTCAGAGTGAGAATAATCCGGGAACCTCTCTCTCCCTCGTTTTCAACGAGGGATAATTGGTTGTTTGTTTCAAACAGAATGTTTTATGCCCGGAGTCGGAATTAACTCCATACTGTCGTTGACCGTTGATTCCGGCCTCGCGGTTACATTTTTGCGGTTATTTGCGTTCTGTTTATGTTGAATGCGTCGAATAGGCATAAGCCATCGTACATTTGTTTATTAAGGTGCGTAGCACCGAACTATTGGTAGAAAAATTCGGGAAAGTATATCTAAAGGTGCGTAGCACCGAACCTTGTAAACCAAAGCTAACCCATGTATATCGAATTCTTGTTGTTTTGCTGAACGCTTCAAGCGGACTTAAGCAGCTGGACGCTTACCAAACACATGCCCGGAGTCGGAATTAACTCCATACTGTCGTTGACTGTTGGTTCCAGCCTCCCAATAAAAAAATCCCCCCGACAAAGCCTTCAGCCTGTCGGGGGGATAATTGAATGTATTAACCAGTATTCTCTTTGTTCTCTTCTCTTATCTTAGCGTTTCAATCAATACCAGGCGGTTCATTGTCGGGTTGGTATTGGGTTGCTTTTTAGCACCAAACCATTTTACCTGAATACGGTCGATAGCAATTTCGTATTTTTTGATCAGGGTATTGGCCACACTTACGGCGCGTTTTTTCGAGAGTTCGTCATTCTTTTCAGAAGAACCGCTTGTTTTATCGGCATATCCACTTACCACGATATTCGCATCCGGATTGCGTTTTAAATAGTCGGCTACTTTTTTGATAGCTTCCTCTTGTTTGGCATCGTCAATGTCGAATTTGCTTTGTAAGAAGTTTACAGTTACAAATATGTCCTTTTCATCAGTCGGTGCGCTTAATTGTTTGGTTTCAACAACCGGTGTTGCTACCCTGGCAGAGGTTTTTACACTGCCTGTTGAAGCCGGGGTTACAACTGTTGTGGTGTACGTGAAAGGCGACTTTACGATAACCAGTCTGTTCTTCGGTGCATAACGGAATGGTTGAACACCTCCGCCGTACCACATTACACGTATACGTTTGATATCTATGCCATATCTGCGAATCAGTGTATTAGCCACAGTTACCGCACGTTGTTTAGACATTTCGTTATTTTCTTCAACAGTACCAGTCGACTTGTCGGCATAACCGTTTATTGTAATAGTTGCTTCAGGATGTTGTTTCAGGAACCCGGCAATAATAGCCAGCGATTCTTCCTGTTTCGAATTTACAATCGTTGCTTTGTTTACAGCAAAGAAAATCTTTTCGTTAAGACCGGTAAGTACTGTTTTCGGAGTAACCGGTTCTTCAGCTTCAGTAGAGTCGACGGCTTCCTGAACAGGTTTGGTTTCGGTTTTGGCAATAGCAGCCGGTTCCGGAGCCACCGGTTTAATAGTACTATCCGGCTTTTGAGCCACCGGCTGAACATCAGTGGTTTTAACCGCTTTCTTTTCAGCTGCCGGCAACCGGTAGGTAACTCCTACGGTAATAGCCGAAAAGGCATCGTACGGAAGCGGGTTAATAATATAATCGTTATAATTGTCACCCGCAATATTAGCTTCGGCAATCAGATTCAGATCGAGTACCGGAGAAAGGTGATAATCGCCCTGAATACCTCCGCGTCCAATGGCTGCAAAGTTACTTCCTGTAAGTGTATTGTTGTTCAGATATGCTGCTCCACCTCCTGCAAAAACAGAAATATCAACTTTCCGTTCAGGGTTATATCCGGCCCACCAATTGCTCAGATTGACCATTAAATCGGCTGTGAGTTTTTCGGAACCAAATTTTACGGCAGGATAAGAACCATCGGTATTTTGCGTAAGCCTGATATCAGGCCAGTTGGTTTGCATATACCCCAGAAATCCGCGAAGACCAATAACCGGTGTAAACTTATAACCCAATTCGGCTCTACCTAAAAAGCTACTGTTTTTAATTACCGAAAAATAATGCGGATTGTTAGGTGTAATAAAATTATTTCCCTCGCCATAAAATGTATTTACGCCCAGATTGGCTCCGATAAACCAGCCGGGTTTGAATGAATCGTTAGCCGGCTTTTTTTGCTCCTGGGCAAATGATAATGTATGTCCCATTATCAGCCATGCAGCGGCCAGAATAATTTTTTTCATGTTTAAATTATTATTGATTATCACATGGAACTTGCCCGTAATCAGGAGCACGTTTCATACGAGTTGTTTGTTTACATTTGGCTTTGGTTTATTTAAATATATTGGCAAAATTTGTCAAATCATATCCAATAAACCTTCGGATGTCGTATGGTATATTAACCTTGTCGTGTTATTTACAATAAAGCCGTAACAAATTTTCGCAAAGTTATTAATTATTTTTGTATTAACTTCCTTTTTAATGCCAAATATTTGTTATAAAGAGAGTAAAGAGATGTTTATGCCCGTTTTCAGAGGCTTGCTTGATTATGTTTTTTTTGAAATAAGACTAAAGTTAAGAAGATATTATATGAATTAGGGTATTTTTAAAAATAAAATGCCCAAAAGCACTTGTCTTTTGGGCATCGTCGAATCTCTATTATAATAGCTGAAGTTTATTCCCCCCATTTCGGGCTTCGGGGATTCCATGTCTTTTTTTTGTAAGTTTTATGTTTTTCGATTTTGATATGATAAGTGAGTCCGATAGTTACCGCAGGATAGGCATCAACCGGAGTATCAATTTTCTTTCCATCATTGTATTCATCGCGTACAATATTGCTTTCGCCAATCAGATTGAGATCCAGATCTTTCGACAAGTGGAAATTACCCTGCAATCCACCACGGATTATGTATGTGGGTATGTGTGCAGTATATTGGTTGCCCATTCCTGCACCCCCAAAAACAATCCAATTAAATACCTGATTATTATCGTAGCCTCCAATCAGGTTGGTGATGTCCAGAGTAAGGTCGAGGGTAAAATTGGTGGCATTAAAAGATTCTACAATAGAATTGTTGCTGGTGTTAGGCCAGTTGTGGGTGCTGTAACCAACAAAACCCCGTAAACCCAGTACAGGACTAAAGTCATATCCCAGTGCTACACGTCCGATAGTGCCCAAAGACTTGCCGGCATCAAATGTCATATAGGTTTTGTAATCTTCTCCCCAATAAGAGTTCACGCCGGCATTTGCCCCCAAATAAAAGTGAGGGCGGAAAGAGACATCACCCCGGAATTGAGCATTTGACACGAAGGACAAACCAGCAAGTAAGGCTGCAAAAATCCATTTTTTCATCGATAATAATCCGTTTTTAAGTTCTCCTATGCTCTGTCCGTATGACCCGGATTTCGTTTCATACGCTCTGCTTTCGTTTTCAGCTATTTAATGGATAACTGTTTCCGGCATGGTGGGCAAATTCGCAACAAACAGCATTGGGGATTTAAACCTGTTTTGTGTGTCTTTTACACATTTTGATAGCGTATTCAGCCCGGGAGCTTAGTTTGCAGTAAAAATAGTAAGATTTTTCTTATTCTCCTATTCCCGCGAACTTATTTTTCCTGCCTTTACCCGATTTATTTTCATATCCGTATCCGTATCCGTATTTGCGATGGTAGGAATATTTGTTTATTTCCAAATCCACATCATTTACCACAAAGAAAATTCGTTTCAATGACTGTTCATTTTTTATCCGGTTTACAAATTCTATATTGCGCTTATCAGTATATCCGGCACGGCAAACATAAAGGGTGAGGTTGGCAACCCTGTCGATCAGATAGGTGTCCGATACCGCTCCTACAGGTGCTGTATCAATCACAATATAGTCGTATTGTTGCTTCAGTTCGTTCATTAAAGTAACAAAACGTTCTTTCATGATCAATTCGGTTGGGTTGGGTGGTATAACCCCGGCAGGGAATACATCCAGATTTGGGAATTCCGATGGGCTATATATCAACGACTTATAATCAGTAAGCTGTCCCGATAAGTAAGAGGTTATCCCCTCTTTTACATCAATGCCAAAATGTTTGGCTATTTGTGGTTTACGCAGGTCCATACCCATTACCAGTACTTTTTTCTCGGCAAGCGACAGCATGGTAGCCAGATTGATGCTGACAAAGGTTTTTCCTTCTCCCGACATGGTTGACGTTACCAGAATTACTTTTTCGGTAGGATGATCGAGCGTGAATTGCAGTTTGGTGCGTAACAGGCGGAAGAGTTCCGAGTTAGAGCTTGCATTGGGTTTGTTGTCAATGATAATGGAATCCGAATCGTTGTGCCCCAACTCCGTGATAACGGGTATATCGGTCATTTTTTCAACGTCTTCGCGACTGCGGATATTGGTATTGATCAGATTGCGGATATAAATTATCACTGCAGGAACCAACAAACCAATAAGCAGGAATATCAGCATGATTATACTGCGGTGCGGGCCTACCTGAATGGCATCATCCGGCGTATTAAGTACCCGTCCCTTAGGTACGGTTACTGCCATATTGAGGGATGCTTCTTCGCGTTTTTGCAACAGGAAGAGGTACAGGGTAGCTTTAACCTGTTGCTGGCGTTTGATTTCGATAAACTCTCTTTCCTTGCGCGGAATATCGCTTATTTTGGATTGCATAAGCATGTTTTGGGTGCTTAAATCGTTATTGCTGATTTGCAGCCCCTTCCGGCTATTGGATATGCTTGTTTGTATGGCACGGCGGGTGTTGTTAATCTCCTGGACAAGGGTTTTTAATGCCGGATTTTCGTCAGACGAACCAGCAGCTATACGTTCACGAGTCATTACCAGTTCGTTATATTTCTGTATTACGCTTACCAATCCCACATCGGTTAATCCCAGATTTGGAATCAATGCCGTATGGTTAGCCGGGTTGTGAATAAATTCTTCCACGTATTTAATCAAATGCTGTTGCATCTGTACCTCAATTTGTTGCTGGTCGAAAGCATTGTTTTTTGTCAGGTATTGCTTTGCATCTTCTTCAATATCAGTAAGCTTGTTGGTTTTCTTGTAGTTTTCCACTTCGCGTTCCACATTGTTTAACTCATCGGAAAGCAATTTTAATCGTACATCGATAAAGCGGGCTGTGTTTACTGCTGACAGATTATTTTGTTCAGAAGCATCCTGGTTATATATTTCAGTCAGTGTGTTCAGAATGTCCTGTCCTTTTTGTATGTTGGCAGTATGCAGGGTCAGATCAATGACATCTACCATTTTTCCCACTTCGGTAGTTAAAGCAACCTGCGAAAGCATTTTGGCTACTTTCACCGGGTCGTTAATCGTGACTTCTATTGGCTCTGCTGGAAAAGTCATGCCCGGACGCAATTGTATATAAATTGTTCCTGCAGGAGTATTCAGTACTGCCGGCAACTGATTGGTTTGCAGCTGGAAATCGGAATCGGAATAACGGCCTTTGATAGTCAATTGTCCTTTTGCCGGACTTATGTCAAGCACCAGAGGCGATTTAAGGCTGGTTAAAGAAAGGCTGTCCAACCGGACATAAATTGGAGAAGATGTGTAAAGTTCATCCGTTTTCAGAAAAACACGGCGGGTGTATGTTGTTTGAAGTTCCAGGCGTTTTACTACCCTTTTTATCAATGCGGTAGATTTAATCACCTGTTCTTCGTTGTTGATCATCGATGTGGAACGGCTTCCCATACCAACTGCATCGAGTTGTTTCAGTACCGACATTTCGTTCATCTGTCCGCTTCGGGTCTGGTCGATAATCAGTACGGACGACTTCAGTTCATAAACAACATCTTGTTTTCGGGCATATATAAAGCCTGCAATCAGGGCAATAATGGCTGAAAAAACAAACCATTTCCAGTTGCTGATTATTTTTTCGAATATTTCTCTCCAGTTAATTGGTTTTTCCTGGAAATCCTGTTCAAATTGTTCCAAATAATTGTCCATGTGTATGGTGTTCAGTGTTTTGCGTTCGATGTTTAGAGTCTGGTATTGTTAATTCAATATAAGCTATAAACTATTGACTAATAACTATTTTGTGAGGCTGATGATTAATGTTGACAGCGATATAAGGGTACCAACTACCGAAAGGGATAATGATTCGGCAGTACTGAAAAATCCGGATCTTGATTTGGGGTCGTTGGGTTGAATGTAAAGCACATCATTTTGTTGCAGGTAGAAATATGGAGAGTCAATCAGTTTCTGGTCTCGTAAATCAATCCGGAGAGTTTCACGTTTACCGTTTGCTTTTTCACGGATAAGCAATACGTTGTCGCGTTTTCCGAAAATAGATAGATCGCCGGCCAGCGCGATAGCTTCAAAAATACTGATCTTTTCATTCTGAATATCAAATACTCCCGGATGTCCTACTTCACCTAAAATAGAAACTTTGAAATTGGCATAACGGATATTTATAATGGGTTCATCTTTAATGTAATAAGGATAAATTTTATTTTTAATGTAGCTTGCCAATGCAGTTTTAGTCATTCCTATAGCATGGATTTTTCCGATGATCGGAAAAACTATATCTCCCTGAATGTCGACCAAATAGTTTTGCAGCCCAGCTCCCCCATTGGAAATGCTCATATTGGAAGATACATTGCTGTAATTTTTTATTCCCTCACTGCCCGGCAATAATGGCAGGTTAAAAGGCATAGCTGCTTCCGGAGTGTTCGAGTTGACAGTAATAATCAGTAAATCTCCAATTTTAAGAGTAGGGTCTGGTATGGCAGCGGGGATAGAGTCGGCATAAGTTATGGCCGTGCCTGCATTTTGCACGTATACCACTTTTTTGTAGGCATCACAACCGGTTAATACACTCACCAGAAGGATGGAAAAAATAATTTTTTTCACTCGTTTGTTTTTTATTTATTGAATTGCCCAACCGGGATAGTTTATTTGGGTGGCTGATTGCAATTGTTACAGTAACAAAGCATTGCTGATACCCCTAAACTCGCTTGTGAAGTACTTTGGGTTGTGAAAAAATGGGTATTATTAACGCTTATGCAAAGATATATAATTTTTTTTAATCATCCCAATAAATGAATATATTTACTAAAAACTAATAGTATTGAATCAGATGTAGCTTGTTGCGAACCTATTGTGAACAAAACTTTTATCTGGTTAAATAAATGTTTTGAAAACATTCATGATTGCATAAATTTTCCGAAATGACCTGTTTTTTGTACCTTTGCAGTTCAATTCAGCAAAACTATGGGAAGAATTCTGGCAATCGATTACGGACAAAAGCGTGTGGGACTGGCTGTTACAGATATGCTTCATATCACAGCCAATGGGTTGGATACAGTGCCGGTACACGAAGTGCTTGATTATCTGGAGAAATATATTGCCTGTGAGCCGGTTGAAAAATTTGTTATCGGGTTACCCAAACAAATGAACGGGCAGGAATCAGATTCGATGCAATATATCCGGCCATTTGTAACGGGTTTACAACGGCGTTTTCCAAACATTGAACTTGTTTATGTGGATGAACGTTTTACATCGGTATTGGCTCATAAGGCTATGTTGGATGGTGGGTTGAAGAAAAAAGACCGTCAGAATAAAGGTCTGGTGGATAAAATTTCGGCTACGATTATTTTACAAAGCTATCTTGAATCACAAAATTATTGAACTATTCTATTATTGTACGGACAGGTCGCGACCTGTCCCTAACTTATTACTAAATAATGATTTTACCAATTTACACTTATGGCAATGCTGTTTTACGTAAAGTAGCAGAGCCGATTAATGCAGATTATCCGAATCTAAGTACCCTGATAAGCAATATGTTCGACACCATGTATCATGCAGAAGGTGTGGGACTGGCCGCTCCGCAAATCGGGCAGCCTATCCGGTTACTGGTGATTGATCTGGCTCCGTTTAAAGAAGATGATCCTGAACTTGGTGCTTTTAAAGTGGTGATGATTAACCCTGAAATGCTTGAGCGCAGCGACGAAGAAGTGGCCGGAGAAGAAGGCTGTCTGAGCATTCCCGGTATTCACGAAACGGTAATGCGCGCGCAGAAAATCAAAATTAAATATGTGGATACTGATTTCAACGAACATATTGAAGAGTTTGAAGGCTACAAAGCACGCGTGGTGCAGCATGAATACGATCATTTGGAGGGCCATTTGTTTACCGACAAGGTTACACCTATTCGTCGTCAGTTATTGAAATCAAAACTGACCAATATCGTCAAAGGAAAAGCCAGTGCCTCTTATAAAATCAAGTCCGCCTGATTTTATCCGGAATACTTTACAGCAACGGCCGAATATCTGTCTGATATTCGGCCGTTGCTGTATTTTTGAACCTATATGACGGTTACTCTTTTACTTCCGGAGTAACTTCATTTTGATTTTCGGTAACCAACCCTCTATCTGATTTTTCAAAGAAATACTTTGTCACTTTTGCAGCCAGCCACGTTAGTCCTGCGTAGTACACGATATTCAACAGGATCCAGTGAATATAGAAAGTTCCCGTATTTTCAGGCATAAACATTCCGTTGTCAAAATTCCCATTAACCGGAAAGTATAAATACAGGATATCTACCATGTATTGTCCGCAATAACCCAGGTATTGAATGCCGGGGTTTTTAAACGTGGAAACAAAATGCAGCCCGTGGTTGAATTTGATATTCAAGAAAAAGATAACATGAAAAGCAAGAAATTGCATAGCCACAAAGCTGTAAAGGACTAACTTTTTGTTTTTCAGGAATGTGTACGCCAGAGTGGTTATCACTCCGAATATCAATGACTGTATGGCCAGCGGTTTTACGAATTCGTACAGGATATCGTCCAGATAAACAAATTCTTCGGGTTTCAATAATTTGGTAAACCATAACCCAAACAGGTTTAATGTCAGGTTAATAAATGTCCAGACTAAAAGGAGCCGGATAAGATACAGAATATCGGATTTAGATAATTTCATTGTTAGTACAGTTTATTTTGCCTTTAAATGTCGTTTTCGTTTTTGGAGTTGCAAATTTACTATATCCAATTTGAATGCCAATAAATAAAGAGTAATTTATTTAGTGAAATAGTGGTAACGCTTCACCGACCACAAAATTACTTCCTCCGATCAGAATAAAATCATTAACTCCGGATTCTGATAGTGCAGAACTTACTGCTTGTTCTACAGAATAATACGAGCCTCCATTTAAATTAAAACTTTGAGCTTTCTCTTTCAGTTCTTCGGCAGGAAGCGCACGAATTATGTTGGCTTGTGTGAAATAATAAAGAGCTTTTTCAGGTAGCAGGGCAAGTACCGAAGAGATGTCTTTGTCATTTACAATACCTATCACTATGCGTAACTTTTCATATTTTTGTACTGCCAATTGATCTGTAACATATTTAATTCCGGCTACGTTATGTCCGGTGTCGGCAATTACGGTGGGATGTTGTTGTAGTACCTGCCAGCGGCCGCACAAGCCGGTAATTTCGGTTACAAATTCAAGTCCCTTGGCAATGCTGTCTTCCGGAATGTCTAAGTGAAGTTTTTTTAGTTCCTCAACAGCCGTAAGCGTTGTTGCGATATTTTTCAATTGATATGTGCCACATAGCCCTACCAGATAAGATTTGCAATCAGAGGCTTTTACTTCCATTTTTGCTGCGCAATATTCAGAAAAAGCAATGTTGTTTATTTCTTCGGCAAAATAAATGGGTGCGTTTTCTTCGGCAGCTTTTGCTTCGAAAACAGGGCGTGTTTCCGGAAGTGCCTCTCCAATAACTACCGGTGTATTTTTTTTGATAATTCCGGCTTTTTCGAAGGCAATTTTTTCGAGTGTATCACCCAGAAAACCTGTGTGGTCAAAGCTGATATTGGTGATCACCGATAGTACGGGTTGAATGATGTTGGTGCTATCGAGCCTCCCTCCCAGCCCGACTTCAATTACCGCAATGTCTACCTCGCTATCCGCAAAATAGTTGAAGGCCATAGCCATGGTGGCCTCGAAGAAAGATGGGTTTACTTTGTCAAACAAAGCTTTATGATCTTCTACAAAATCAACAACATACTCTTCGTCTATCATCATGCCGTTAATGCGGATACGTTCGCCAAAATCTACCAAATGAGGTGAAGTATACAAGCCCACTTTATAACCGGCGCATTGCAGGATAGAGGCCAGAAAATGCGATACGGAACCCTTGCCGTTTGTTCCGGCCACATGAATGGTCCGGTAGCGGGTTTGAGGGTTTTTCAGTGCTGACATAAGCTGGATGGTGTTGTCAAGCCCAGGCTTATATGCAGATCCGCCTACATGATGGAACACAGGAAGGCGGTCGTATAAATACTGAAGTGTTTCGGAATAAGTCATTGGTTCGTTTGTAGTTTACAGTAAATAGTTTATAGGTAGTTTAATAGTTGTAGTTGATTAATAAGATTTAGTTTGGAGATTAATAACTATGAACTACAAACTATTAACTATTAACTATTAACTATTAACTGTCATTAATTTAGTATTTTTCCCACGAAACGATTTCATTGATTTCTTTTCTCTTTTTTTCGCGTGGTTGTTGGTTGGAGTAACCGATTAAAATTACCAGCATAACCCGTTTATTTTTAGGAATATCAAGGGCTTTCTGTACCTTCTTTTCGTCGCACCAGCCAATTATGCAGCTCCCCAGTCCTTCTTCGGTAGCTGCCAGACATACGTGCGATGCCACAATGCCCAAATCAATATGCGGGTAGTGTTTTTTAGTGGCCCATCCGCCCACTGTAGATGTAAAATTGGCATTTTCTTCCACCAATACCAGTTGCACGGGAGCTTGTTTGGTGAAATGGTTCATTGACAGTAATTTACTAGCCATGGCATCCGCTACATGCATTCTTTTTTCAGGATCAGTAACTACAATGAACTTCCAGGGTTGGGCGTTACAGGCCGATGGAGCCAGGCGTGCAACTTCAAGTATTCGTTCAATCTTTTCTTTTTCAACGGGTTTGTCCTGATAAGACCTGTCGCTCTGGCGCGACTGTACAAGTTCAAGAAATGAGTTCATAATAAAACTTTGGACTTATAAATTGTATGTTTACTCTGCAAATAATAGCTTTTTTTATTTTTGCCGGATATGAAAAAATAAATACCTTTGCCATTATAAGCATGATAAAAGCTCCCGTTCTTAGAAAGTTACGGGGCTGCAAAGATACCTCAAAAACGTAATATATGTTGCAACAAAAAGTCCAAACTTTCATTCAGAAACACCAATTATTGAGTCCCGGCCAACCTGTAATAGTCGGCGTAAGCGGAGGAACCGATTCGGTTGCACTCCTCCACTTATTGACAAAACTTGGATATGACTGTATTATAGCACATTGCAACTTTCATCTGAGAATGGAAGAGTCGAACCGTGATGAGGATTTTGTTCGCAAGCTCGCCACAGACATGCATCTTCCGTTTTATAATGTTGATTTTGATACAATTAAATATGCCGATAAGCATAGTATTTCTATCGAAATGGCTGCCCGCGATTTACGCTATAACTGGTTTTACGAATTGCTTGAAAAATTGGATGCACAAGCCATTGCAGTGGCTCATCATGCCGACGACAGCATAGAAACCATGCTCATGAATCTGGTGCGCGGAACCGGACTTAGAGGACTGACGGGCATTCCTCCCAGAAACAATAAAGTGGTACGCCCGTTGTTGTGCTGTACCCGCTCTGAAATTGAAAACTACCTGATATTGCATGATGCTGATCACGTGGAAGATTCCACTAATGCCGGATTGGATTACCAACGGAATAAATTCCGTAACGAAATCATCCCTCTGCTGAGTGAAATAAACCCATCTGTACGTCAAACTTTATATGAATCTCTCGAACGATTTGAGGGAACTCTTGCTATTTATCAACAGGCGATTGATGAAATCGGGAAACTGATTGTTGATAAAACCAATGGAGTTGTCAGTATGGATATTAATCTTATCAAACAGCAGGTACACGTTCCAACCGTTATGTTTGAGCTTCTGCACCCGTATGGCTTCACTCCTGCTACCATCTCACAGGTTGCTGAGCAGTTGGATGGCGAATCGGGTAAGGTTTTTTACTCTGAAAACTATAAATTGATTAAAGACAGAAACTTTCTGATTATTAGCGCGAAAGATATTGATAAAAATGAGTTTTTTACTGTTTCGCAGAATGACAGCCAACTGGAAATTCCTTTTAAACTGACTATCAGCAGGCAACAGCTTACTCCGGTTTTTCAGGTATCGAAAGAACGGACCAAAATACATATTGATGCTTCCCGGTTGCAATTTCCGTTGCAAATCAGACGTTGGAAAGAGGGTGATTTCTTCTACCCCTTTGGCATGAAACAACGGAAGAAAATAAGCGATTTTTTTATTGACAACAAATTGAGCCTTATTGATAAAGAGCACGCCTGGCTGTTGGTTTCGGGCGATCAAATTGTATGGGTTGTGGGCATGCGTATGGATAATCGTTTCAGAATAACGGAACAAACCACAGAAGTAATTGAATTTAAAATTTAGCCATCAATCGTGCTGCGGCCTCACTCCGCTTGCGAGATGGATAGCTACCTGATGAGTAAGAATTATCAACGCGTCAAGCGGACTTAAGCTGCTGGACGCAACAAAAGATACTTATGGAAACAAATAACTTTGAAATACCTTTGGTTGATAAGGATTATCTGCTTCAGAAGTATCCCGGAAAGGGTGGTTGGACTTATGCGGCTATTCCGGAAATTTTGCAGGACAAGCATGCATGGTTTGGCTGGGTTAAAGTGCGGGGAAGCATTGATGGGCACGAAATAAGCAATTATCATTTGATGCCCATGGGTAATGGTACCCTGTTTTTGCCGGTAAAGGCTGAAATTCGCAAAGAAATAGGCAAAAACGAAGGCGACTGGGTTCATATAACGCTTTATTCGCAGGATTTACCACTGGTCACACCAGACGATTTTATGACTTGCCTGAGAGATGAACCCCTTGCATTGCAACGTTATATACAACTGCCCGAAGAAGAGAAAAAGGCAATAATAGAGTGGATTTATTCGGCAAAGCGCGATGACAGCAAAATAGAAAGAATGGCTCTGGCGCTGGATAAACTGTCGCGCATGGTTTGATATAATTTGTTCCGCGAGGCTGTTTGTATCATTTTCAGTAATTTTAATAATCTCCATGGATATGTTTGACGAAGACGATGAAGACGAATTTACCCCCAATTGGGAGGATCTTCCAATTTATAAAAAAGGAAAAGAAATTCAGGATGTTGTAAACCAGATAATTAGTCTTATTCCTGAAGATAATCATGAATTGGGATACATCAAAAGAATTATATTCGAAGATGCACTTATGCTTACCTCGAAGGTTGTAAACGCCGAAGGAGGTGATTTGTATGATTTAAGGATGGAAAATGCAGCTATTATCCGTAAATCTGCCCGCGATTTAATGGTTCAGAACCACAATTTGAAGTTGTTTGAATTCAAGTATGTGGAATACTACGACATCATTCGGAGCTTGCTGGAAGAATATAGGCTGTTGTTTATCAATTGGGTGGCCGGCTTTGATCCCTGGAATTATATTGTAGATCGTTGGGGACTCTTCAATCCTCCTGGCATAGGGCCATTTGACGCCGATGCGGATGATCTTTATTAGACTGTGAACAAAATGCGTTTTCGCTTGTTTAGGTTTCAGTTTTTTAATTCTACTCCCAATTAAATCTTGTGTCAACTAATCATACCTTATTCAAAAAACAGGTAAAATCGGTTACATCTGTTGCCGATGGCGTATATCTGCTTTCTTTTGTACGCGATTTTTCATTCAGAGCCGGACAGGTTTTGGCTATTGATCTGCTCCCGGATGAGCAGCCAAGGCTTTACAGCATTGCCAGCGGTGAAACAGAAAATGATATTGAGATTCTTTTTGATGAAAAACCTGATGGTAAACTAACTCCACGTTTGTCGGATTTAAAGCCAGGTAATACTATTTATGTATCCCAACCTTTTGGGGCATTTCAGTGCAATGCCGGCAAAGCCTGGTGGATTGCTGCCGGTACGGGAATAGCCCCTTTCGTTTCAATGGCCCGTTCAGGTTTGGCTGTTGGTAAAACATTAGTTCATGGAGGTCGGTTTGACGAAAATTTTTACTTTTCGGAAATGCTGGAAAAACAGTTTGGAGAAAAGTACATCCGTTGTTGCTCGCAGCAGGAAGATACCCGGTATTTCAGGGGAAGGCTCACGGAATGGCTCAAAAATCAGGAAGTTTTACCAACTGATATGCAATATTATTTGTGTGGCAGTGCCGAAATGGTGGTTCAGGTTCGCGACATCCTTATTTCCAAAGGAATTCCATTTCATCAAATCATTTCGGAGACATATTTTTGACTTCTCAATACTTTTACTCTTACATGAAAACAAATCTTTTCGGATTTACACCCTATAAACTGGCTGAAGTTGTTGCATCGCTCGGATTGCCTGCATTTACAGCAACTCAACTGTCCGACTGGCTTTATAAAAAGCGAGTTACGAGTTTTGCCGCCATGACAAACTTATCCAAGCAAGCACGCGAAAAACTTGAAAGTAAATATTTTATAGATCTTACAGCTCCTTCAAAAGTGCAGGTCTCGGCTGATGGAACGAAGAAATATCTCTATCCGACCCAAACTGAGAAATTTATAGAATCGGCTTACATACCGGATGCCGACAGGGCCACCTTATGTGTTTCCACGCAGATAGGTTGCAAAATGGGTTGTTTGTTTTGTATGACGGGAAAACAGGGGTTTCAGGGGAATTTGTCGCCCGGCGATATTCTCAATCAGGTTCAATCGCTTCCGGAATTTGAAAAACTGACCAATATTGTTTACATGGGTATGGGGGAACCGCTTGATAATGTGGAAGCTGTACTCGATAGCATTGAAATAATGACTTCCGAAAAAGGATATGCCTGGAGTCCAAAGCGTATTACGGTCTCAACAATAGGTATCATTCCCGCTATGATTACTTTTCTGGAGAAAAGCCAGGCTCATTTGGCTGTCAGTCTGCATTCTCCGTTCGATGACGAACGGCGCGAAATCATGCCGATACAGAGCGTTTATCCCATTACAGAAGTGATTCGTGAAATCCGCCGGTGGAATTTGGGTCGGCAGCGTCGAATTTCGTTCGAATATATTATGTTCAAAGGTGTAAATGATACGGCACGTCATGCCGCTGAGCTGGTACGTTTGCTGAATGGCATCAAATGTCGTATCAATCTGATCCGCTTCCACCCTATTCCGGATACTCCACTCGAAGGGACTTCATACGATAATATAGTAACTTTTCAAAACCTGTTGAAAGCTAAAGGGCTGACAGTGACTATTCGCGCATCACGTGGCGAAGATATTTTTGCGGCCTGCGGAATGCTTTCCACCAAAGAACTTGTAAAAAAGCAACAAGCACCGGATTTTTAAACCTAAACCGGATATTAACCTCTGAAAAACATGAAATCGAACGCCGCGCGAACCATTTGGGTACTATTACTGTTATTAACTGTAACAATCTTTTCCTGCAAAAATTCCTCAAGACATAATAAAATGATGACTCCGGCCGAAACGGATCGTTATTATTCGGCGCTTTCGGCCGAAAATGGGATGAATGCTGCATTTTTGGCTATGTTTGATACCGTAGGAGTTAAACTGTCTGCTAATAGTTTGCCGTTGGAAGGTATACGTGCAATCCGAAAATCGTTGGTTGGTAAAAATGACAGTACTTTCATATTGACATGGGAACCAAGATTCGAAAAGGTGGCAGCATCGGGAGAATTGGCTTATACATACGGAATCTATAAAATAACCGACAAGCTTACCGGAGTCAAAACAGGAGAAGGTACTTATTGCACGATTTGGCAAAAAAATGCAAACGGAGAATGGAAAGCTTTGCTGGATACGGGTAATGAGGGACTTGAAAAATAACAATCCAATTTCAAGGTTAAAGATTGACCTGTAACCCTATCATAAATAATTCATTTCAAGTTATTGAGAGTGTGATTATTAAACATTAATAAAAGTAATAGTTTGCCGTTTCAAAATTTAATAGTACATTTGCGAACGAATTCTAATAACAATGGCAGTCCTGCTGTTGTATCAACAATCAAAAAAACATTCACAACAACGTTTTTCCACAAAGGGAATCTCACCAAAAACGTTTATTCATCATTTTATGAGTAATTACAACATTCTGCAATTGAATGCGAAAGAATTGTCCGAACTGAAGGACATCGCAGCCGGATTAGGACTTAAAGTATCTAATTCAGCCAAAAAAGAAACTCTGGTCTACGACATTTTGGACCAACAAGCAGTTGTTAACGCGCAACGTAAAACTATTTCAAACGAAAATCAGGAAAACGACCGAAAAAAACGCCTTCGCGTTCCGGTAAAGAAAACTCCTGAACAAAAAGCAGCTGCAGCCCAACAACCCAATGCTCCAAAACCAGCAACTGAAAAACAGGCTCCCAAAGCCGTTGCTAAAGAGCCGGTTGAGCAAAAACAAGTTGTAGCGCCCCAAACTGAACCGGTTGTCTCTACAGAGGCTGCCCCTTCTGAAAATGCGGCAGCTGAAGCTAAAACCGAGAAAAAAGCAAACAAACCTAAAAGCAAAAAGCCACTTAAGCCGCTTGTAAAACCGGCATTGGCTGAAAAAGAAGAAAAAACTGAACCGGCAGCGACCGAAACTGTTACCTCTCCTGCCCCGGCGGTTAAGGTTTTTGTTTTGGAAGATAAACCGGAAATTGATTCCTACCCTGAAGAAGCTTTGCTTATTCCTGAATCTGCCCCCGAGCAATCTGTTGATAATGCTTCAGAAATTGTTAAGCCGAAAGTGGATAATCAGGATACAAGGCAACAAAAAAACAACAATCAAAATCAAAACAATAATAACCGGAATAAATTTAGTTCACGTCCGGAGAAAACTGAAAAGCAATACGATTTTGATGGTATTCTGGAAGGAACCGGCACACTTGAAATGATGGCCGATGGCTACGGTTTCCTTCGTTCTGCTGATTACAATTATCTCGCATCTCCTGACGATATTTACGTCTCGCAATCACAAATCAAACTTTTTGGTTTGAAAACCGGTGATACTGTCCGTGGTGCTATTCGTCCGCCTAAAGAAGGCGAAAAATACTTCCCGCTCATTAAAGTAGGCCAAATCAATGGCCGTTCACCCGAATATGTACGCGACCGTGTACCATTTGAACACCTTACTCCGCTTTTCCCCGATACAAAATTCAACCTGTGCAGCGGCAAGAACGATACTCTTTCGGCTCGTATGGTGGATTTGTTTTCACCTATTGGTAAAGGTCAACGTGGATTAATCGTTGCCCAGCCAAAAACAGGTAAAACCGTTTTACTGAAAGACATTGCCAACGCCATTGCAGCTAATCATCCTGAAGTATACATGATTGTATTGCTTATTGATGAGCGTCCTGAAGAGGTTACTGACATGGCCCGTAGCGTACGTGCCGAAGTGGTTTCGTCTACATTCGACGAACCGGCTGAACGCCATGTAAAAGTAGCCAGCATGGTTCACGAAAAAGCAAAACGTATGGTGGAATGCGGTCACGATGTGGTTATTCTGCTCGATTCAATCACCCGTTTGGCACGCGCTTACAACACTGTTTCACCAGCTTCGGGTAAAATTCTTTCGGGTGGTGTGGACGCCAATGCACTGCACAAACCCAAACGCTTCTTCGGAGCCGCACGTAATATCGAAAATGGTGGTAGCCTGACAATTATCGCAACGGCATTGACAGAAACCGGTTCCAAAATGGACGAAGTAATTTTTGAAGAATTCAAGGGAACGGGTAACATGGAGCTTCAACTCGACCGTAAACTGTCGAACAAACGTATTTTCCCGGCTGTGGATATTATGGCTTCGAGCACCCGTCGCGACGATTTGTTGCTTGATCAGGATACACTGAACCGTATGTGGATTCTTCGTCGCCATCTGGCTGATATGAACTCCATGGAAGCCATGGAATTCCTGAAAGAACGCATGGAGCGCACTGAAAATAACGATGAATTTTTGGTTTCGATGAACGGATAAATCAGTTCGTAGTTTATAGTATTTAGTTTATAAAACGCCTGAGCAATCAGGCGTTTTTTTGTTGAAAGAATAACTCGGGATTAATAGGTTTAATAGTTGTTATTTAAGTTACTAAATCTTTTCAAATTTGAGGTAAACGCAAAGCTAAATACGCCAATTATTGTATGATTAAATATTCGCAAAATGCACTAAGTGAAATAAATAATTGTCATTCTCAAATTCTGATGTCTGCGATAACTAAACTTGGTGAGTTTTTATGTTCTTAGTGACTTAGTGGTGATTTTCTGCACAAAAGCACTCAAAACATGCAGGTTTTTATCAATCTTGAGAAAAAAGAATTATCTTTGCAGCCGTTATTTTTGAAAACTTCATTTTAAAATATATAGTAAACATGAAATTATTAGAAGGAAAAGTAGCAATCGTAACCGGTGCTGCACGCGGAATTGGAAAAGCAATTGCCCTGAAACTGGCAAGTGAAGGAGCTAATATTGCATTCACCGATTTGAATATCGACGAAAATGCTTTGAATACACAAAAAGAAATCGAAGCGTTAGGCGTAAAAGCCAAAGGTTATGCTTCAAATGCAGCTAATTTCGATGAAACTCACACAGTGGTTGATGAAATCGTAAAAGAATTCGGTCGTATTGATGTGTTGGTAAACAATGCCGGTATCACAAAAGATGGTTTGATGATGCGTATGAGCGAAGGCCAGTGGGATGCTGTTATTAATGTAAACCTGAAATCGGCTTTCAACTTTATCCACGCTTGTACTCCTATCATGATGAAACAAAAATCGGGTAGCATTATTAACATGAGCTCTGTGGTAGGTGTTTCAGGAAATGCAGGTCAGACAAATTACTCTGCTTCTAAAGCCGGTATGATTGGTTTGGCTAAATCGGTGGCTAAAGAATTGGGTTCACGCGGTATCCGTGCCAATGCTATTGCTCCGGGCTTCATTGAAACTGAAATGACACACGCTCTTACGGAAGACCAACGTGCCAAATGGAATGAAGTTATTCCAATGCGTCGTGGTGGTAAACCGGAAGAAGTGGCTAACGTAACTCTTTTCCTTGCTTCTGACTTATCAAGCTATGTTAGCGGACAGGTAATTCCGGTTTGTGGTGGAATGAACACCTGATTGGTTAATAATTTATAGTTTATAGTATATAAAAACGCTCCAAAGATCAACTTTGGAGCGTTTTTTACATTAACTTTATGGTTTTAGCCCGTAAACCCAACGGCACCGGCTATTGCATTTATGCAGCTCAGCAATTCGACCAGAGTCCGATCTGCCTCAACCGATTTACCCTCAGTACTGTAGGTTCTCCATTTGTTCAGTAAATGTACCTGCAACATATGCAGCGGATCCATGGCTTCTGATCTGAGGAGCGTAGAATAATAATGATTTTTCCTCCGGTTCTCGAGTGGAATATTAAGTAACACATCTATCATTCTTCTGGTTCGCAAAAGCTCTTCGGTCATAAGCCCGACTAAAGACGAGCTTTCGGGAATATCAGATGCAAGGGTTGCATATTGTTTGAATATATTATCATCGGAAGCTGCCAGGCTCGAATCGATATTGGTGAGAACATACCGTACAAACGGATCGGATTCGGCGGATTTTCTTAGTCGTTCGAATTTGGCAGGTTCTTTTTCATACATTTCTTCCAGTGTTTTGCCTACGCCATACCAACTGGTAATATTAAACCTGCACTGACTCCAGCTAAATACCCACGGAATAGCCCGCAGGTCGGATAACGTACGTGTACCGGTGCGGCGCGACGGACGGCTACCTATTTTACTTTGCTCAATGGCATCAATTGGCGTTGCTTTTTCGTAGAACTGTATGAATCCAGGCAATTGCGTGAGTTTTTTGTACTCAACCATACTTTTGTTAGCCAGATAATTCAACTCCGGAGTTAGCTCATGTTCTGCAACTTCTTTATCCAAATGCAATAACGTGGCCGAAAGTGTGCCCGAAGTCAGTAATTCAATATTATATACGGCATTGTAATTATTTGCATATTTTCGTTCAATGGTTTCGCCCTGTTCGGTCAGACGCATGTTACCATTGACTGAGCCCGGAGGCAATGCCCGGATAAACCAGTGGGTTGGTCCGGCTCCACGACTGATAGAACCTCCTTTACCATGGAAAAAGCAAATTTGAACATTATGTTTCCGCCCGATTTCCAGCATTTTGGATTGTGCTTCGTACAAATACCACTGGCTGGCAAAAATCCCTCCGTCTTTATTGCTGTCGCTATACCCGATCATAACCTGCTGCAACATGGTAGCCGTACCTTTATGTTCCTGTTGCCATTTCAGGCTGTTTTTTGTCACCGGATGCGAAAGGAAATTGTCCAGAATCTGAGGGCTATGGACCAAATCGTCGATTGTTTCAAAAAGAGGAACCACATGAACCTGAGAAGCCAGTCCGTTCGGAGTATTGACCAACAACCCGGCTTCACGGCCTAATAAATAAACCAACAACAAATCGGACACATTCCGGGTCATACTAACGATAAGAGAACCTATGGCTTCGTTCCCGTATTTGTTTATGTGTCTGGCCACTACCCGATATGAATCTATGGCTGCACTGGCTTCATTTTCCAAATCGGTCCCGGGCAGCGTAAATGGTCTGGTAGAATTTAACTCGGCATTGATGTATTCTATTCGCCGGTCGAGTTCCGAAGCCAAAAACTCCTCACCATCCAATTGGGCTGCATTCATTAGCTGAGCTAAGGCCAATTCATTAAAATGGCTGTTTTGTCGTATATCCAGTTTGGCCAAATGAAAACCGAAAGTAGTTACCACACGTATTGTGTCGTTCATATCGGTGTAAGCAATTTCCGAGGCTCCAAAATCAATCAGTGCCCTTTTCAATAAATAAAGATCTGCAATCAGTTCTGAAGGCAGCCGGTAGCTTATTTCGTCTTCGTTCAATTTACCCCGTCCGACAGAAACCGGTATTTTGGCAATAATAAATTCCAGTATCTGTTTGAAAATCTCAGTTTTATATAGAACTTTAAAAGCATCTCTGTTTTCTTTAATTTCCTGATATAAAAACGAGTATCTTTTTTGAAATTCGAATGAAGTTTGGGTTATAGTCACATTAAAACTGAGATTTTTTTGCAGTCCTACCAATTCACGTCTGATTACTTCAAAAGCTTTTTCACGAAGTTTCATGAGCGTTCGCCGGGTGACATCGGCAGTAACCAGCGGGTGTCCATCCCGGTCGCCACCCACCCAGTTTCCAAAAGTAATTTTAGGAAAACTGTCGGCTTTGCGTATCAGTTGCTGGTCAAACCCGGCTTGCTGCCAGGCCTGAATCAAACGGCGGTCGTGAAGTTTTATCACTTCCGGGAAAACCTGAGTAAGATAATGAATCACATTATCGAGTTCGGAACTTACATCCGGTTTTTCGGTGTAAACGTCGGATGTGCGCCAGATACGATGCATGATTATTTTCATATTTTTGCGTATCTGGCTTTGTTCCAGTTTATTGTACATTTGATTTTCCCGTTTTACAACCAACAGATACAATTCCCGCAGATGTTCGAGCATCACGGTACGTTTTGCTTCCGTAGGGTGAGCTGTAAGTACAGGCTCTACGTGAATGGTATGTAAACGATCCACAATTTGCAATGGTGTAAATCCATTTTGTTTCAAAACCTCCAGGTTGTAGGACCATAACCCGTTAATATCCGACAGTGACTTTCCTCCTTCCATTTTACGGCGGTTTTGCACGGCTCCATTCACTTCTGCTATATTAAGCAACTGAAAACAGGTTGAATATAACCGGAGGTGTTTCTCGGTGAATGTTTTTTGTAGATAATCGGGTTCCGGAGAAATCCATGGGATGTCATTTGCCAAATCTTCTTCTCCCGATTCTATCATTACTTCTTTCAGGCAAATCAATAAAAATTCAAGATCGTCGTAAACTTTGGGAAGTTTGTCTTGTACAAGTTTCAATGTAGTCATATAGATTTTTTGTGGAGTGATATTAATTATTAAACAGATTTGAAATATGTTTGTTTAATACTTTTTAAATTAATACAGCAAAATGAAAAGACTGACAAAAAATGATTCAGCAACTGTGGAGCGTTTTTTGTTTTAATACAGCCCGCTGAATAAATTAGCACTTTAGGCAAATTTACAGGTAAAAAATCTTATCTTTGTCAGTCTTTTTCAAAAAGCTGCCAAAAATGGTAAAAACGAGAACCAGAAATACACATAAAATATAAAAAATATGGGATTTAATGATTTTTTGAAGAAAATAATTGGAAACAAAGCTCAACGTGACCTCAAGGAAATATCACCTTATGTTGATAAAGTGAAAGCTGTTTATGAAGAATTTATCAAGTTATCGAATGATGAACTTCGTGCACGTACAGAGGAGTTGAAAAAACGTATTCAGGATTACGTTGCCACAGAAGTAAACCGGATTGCCGAACTCAAAGCAAGTATTGATGAAACAGAAATCAATCTTCGTGAGAAAATTTACACCGAAATTGATAAGCTTGAGAAAGAAGTAACAGATAAATACGAAGAAATTTTAGAGGAAATTTTGCCGGAAGCTTTTGCAATAGTAAAAGATACTGCCCGCCGTTTAAGCGAAAATCCCGAAATTGTGGTAACTGCCACTGATTTTGACCGCGATTTGGCTGCAAAATACGACTTTGTATCTATCGATGGTGATAAAGCCCACTATAAAAACCAGTGGACTGCCGGAGGCAACCTGATCAAATGGGAAATGGTGCACTATGATGTACAGCTGTTTGGTGGTGTGGTTTTACACAAAGGCAAAATCTCCGAAATGGGAACCGGGGAAGGTAAAACACTTGTGGCTACCCTGCCTGTATTCCTTAATGCACTCACCCGTAAAGGTGTGCACGTAGTAACGGTGAACGACTATCTGTCCAAACGTGACTCGGAATGGATGGGTCCATTGTACATGTTCCACGGACTGAGTGTGGATTGTATCGACAAACACCGCCCGAACTCAGAAGAACGCCGTCAGGCTTATCTGGCAGACATTACATTCGGAACAAACAACGAATTTGGTTTCGACTACCTGCGCGACAATATGGCTACCAGCCCTGAGGATTTGGTACAACGCAAGCATAACTATGCTATCGTGGATGAGGTTGATTCTGTGTTGATTGACGATGCCCGTACGCCATTGATTATTTCAGGCCCGGTTCCAAAAGGCGATGACCAACTGTTTGAAGAACTTCGCCCGAAAGTGGAACGCCTTGTAAATGCTCAAAAAACATTAGCTACCAAATACTTGTCGGACGCGCGCAACCTGCTGAAATCAGAAGACAAAAAAGATCAGGAAGAAGGTGCGCTTGCATTGTTCCGTTCGTATAAGGGAATGCCTAAAAACAAACCGTTGATCAAATACCTCAGCGAACAGGGCATCAAAGCTTTATTGCTCAAAACGGAAGAGTATTATATGCAGGAAAATAACCGGAACATGCATATTGCTACCGATCCTTTATACTTTGTGATCGACGAAAAAAATAATTCTATTGAGCTTACCGATAAAGGTATCGATTTGATTACTGATGATTCTGATGACAGCCATTTCTTCGTATTGCCCGATGTAGGTAGCGAAATAGCTGAACTGGAGAAAAACAAATCTATTTCGGCTGAAGAACGTCAGAATATTAAAGATGAAATTCTTCAGAATTACTCTGTAAAATCGGAACGTGTACATACCATCAACCAATTATTGAAAGCATACTCGCTTTTTGAAAAAGATGTTGAATATGTGGTACTTGAAAATAAAGTGAAAATTGTTGACGAGCAAACCGGTCGTATCATGGAAGGCCGTCGTTATTCCGATGGATTGCACCAGGCGATCGAAGCAAAAGAACGTGTACAGGTTGAAGCTGCTACACAGACATTTGCAACCATTACGCTGCAGAACTATTTCCGTATGTACCACAAGCTTTCGGGTATGACCGGTACAGCTGAAACTGAAGCCGGCGAGTTGTGGGATATCTACAAACTGGACGTAGTGGTAATTCCAACCAACCGCCCGATTGCCCGTAATGATATGGAAGACCGCGTTTATAAGACCAAACGCGAAAAATATACGGCTGTGATTGAAGAAATCGACCGCCTGGTTAATGCAGGACGTCCTGTTCTGGTGGGAACAACTTCGGTAGAAATATCCGAATTGTTGAGCCGCATGTTGAATGGACGCAAAATCAAACATAATGTATTGAATGCCAAGCTACACCAACGTGAGGCTGACATTGTGGCAGAAGCCGGACGCAAAGGTACGGTTACTATCGCTACCAACATGGCTGGTCGTGGTACGGATATTAAGCTGACTGCGGAAGTAAAAGAAGCCGGTGGTTTGGCTATCATTGGTACTGAGCGCCACGAAAGCCGCCGTGTCGACCGTCAGTTGCGTGGTCGTGCCGGTCGTCAGGGCGATCCGGGTTCATCTATTTTCTATGTTTCCCTGGAAGATGATTTGATGCGTTTGTTCGGCTCGGAACGTATTTCAGGTATCATGGACAGACTTGGTTTTGAAGAAGGCGAAATGATCGAGCACTCGATGATTTCAAAATCCATTGAACGGGCACAGAAGAAAGTGGAAGAGAATAACTTTGGTATACGTAAGCGTTTGCTGGAATACGATGACGTAATGAATTCGCAACGCGAAGTGGTTTACTCCAAACGTCGTCATGCTCTGATGGGCGAACGTATTGGGGTTGATATCACCAATATGATTTACGATACATCTGAAAGCATTGTGGAATCGGCTAAAAATAACGGTGATTTCATTGAGTTGGAAGAGGCGTTGATGAAGGTTTATGCAATGGATGTACCTTTTACAGAAGAAGAATTCAACACGACTAAAGCTTCGGTTTTGGCTGCTAAAGTGGAAGCTGCTGCTATTGAAACTTTCAAACGTAAAATGGATAAACTTGCTTCTGTTGCATATCCGGTTATCAAGCAGGTTTATGAGCAAAAAGGACAACAATACGAAAACATTCTGATTCCGATTACAGACGGCAAACGTGTTTTCAACATTACAGCACATTTGGAATCAGCCTATAAAAACGAGGCAAAAGAGGTTATCAAAGCTTTTGAGAAACAAATTCTGCTTTATGTTATTGATGATGAATGGAAAGAACATCTTCGTCAGTTGGACGAATTGCGTAACTCGGTTCAAAATGCAAGCTACGAACAAAAAGATCCGCTGTTGATTTACAAGCTGGAATCGTTCGGATTGTTCAAAGAGATGATTGATGCGATGAACCGTAAGGTGTTGGCAATCATGATGCGTGGACAAATTCCAATGCGTGAGCCGGAGCAGGTACGTGAAGCCCGTCCTGCACAACGCATGGATTTGAGCAAATATAAAACTCAGAAAGATGAAGTTGGTGGTGGCACAAGCCAGCAGGATCCTTCAAAAATGGATACCCGTGAACAACAAAAACCACAACCAATCCATGTGGATAAAGTGCCGGGACGTAATGACCCTTGTCCTTGCGGAAGCGGCAAAAAATATAAAAACTGTCACGGAGCAAACTAATTCAGAATCACTACAAATACCCCTAACCCCTAAAGGGGAACTATAAATACTCTCATCTGTTTTTATTCAAAAAATGATGAAACAAAAGTAACGAAGTTCCCCTTTAGGGGTTAGGGGTATCTAATAAATAGAAATATTATGCTGTTAAACTTCATTACCTGGAATGTAGATCCTGTTTTATTTCATCTTGGTCCATTATCAGTTCGTTGGTATGGATTGCTTTGGGCGATAGGAATATATGCTACATTATTGATTACCCAAAGAATATTCAAAAACGAGAAACTACCAGAAGTTTGGGTGGATAAATTGTTTATATACACGGTGATAGGAACCATTGTAGGTGCCCGTTTGGGGCATTGTTTCTTTTACGAATGGAAACTGCTGGCCGAGCCGGTTACATTTATGGGTATTACTTTTAAGTATGGTAATCACTATCTTTCTCATCCATGGGAGTTGCTGTATATATGGCATGGAGGTTTAGCCAGTCATGGTGGAGCAATAGGAATTCTGACAGCCATGTATTTCTTCAATAAAAAGGTATCTAAAAAAGGGTATGTGTGGATTTTCGACCGGTTGGTAATAGGTGTAGCTATTTGTGGCGCTGCCATTCGGTTGGGAAATTTGATGAACTCTGAAATATATGGTAACCCCACTACCCTGCCCTGGGGTTTTATTTTTGTTCGAACTGGCGAAACAGTACCTATGCATCCAACTCAGATTTACGAAATACTGTATTGTCTGCTGACATTTGTTGTAACCTGGTGGTTGTATTGGAAAAAAGAAGCTTACAAAAAGAACGGATTGATTTTCGGAGTGTTTTTATTGGGCATATTCGGCTCCCGTTTTATACTTGAATTTATAAAGTTGGATCAGGAAGCGTTTGAATCGGGAATGCTTCTGAATATGGGACAAATTTTGAGCATCCCGTTCATTATTTGGGGAATCTGGCTGATAATTCGTAGTTCAAAAAATAAGGCTATTACAAAATAATCCCAATCGAACAATACAGGGAAGAAAGAGTTATATTATCGGCCAATAAAACGGGCAGATAAATTAAAACAGTATATGAGCAAAAAAGAAAAAGATTTTACGAAAGTAAAACCCTATAATCAGGACGAGGAGAAAACCGCTCAACTCGCCCGTATGTTCAACAAAATTTCGGATAAATACGACCAGTTCAACGATATCATGTCGTGGGGAATGGCGCGTGTGTGGCGCAAACATTCGTTGCTGACGCTCAAACCGTATAATCCGAAGCAGATACTTGATATCGCTGCCGGTACTGCCGATATGTGTATCAAGTCCTACGAATATCTGAATCCGGATCATGTTACTGGTGTAGATATATCTGAGCAAATGTTGGAAATGGGGCGTGTAAAAGTGTCGAAAGCCAAACTGAGCGATAAAATCGCTTTACAGGTACAGGATGTGTCGGCGCTTACCTTTTCTGATGGAAGTTTTGATGCGGCGACTATTGCCTTTGGTATCCGGAATTTCGAAAAACTGGATCAAAGCCTGCAACAAATAAACCGTGTATTGCGTCCGGGTGGTCATTTGCTGATTTTGGAAATGAACGAGCCTGAAAAAGGTTTGCTTTACAAGGGATATCAGTTGTATACAAAAATCTTCGTAAAACTGACAGCCAGATTACTCTCCAGCGATAAAGTGGCCTACGATTATTTACAAAATTCAATGCATGCTTTCCCTAATGGCGAACGGTTGATAAAAATTCTCGAAAGCAATGGCTTTAAACTCAGCAAATACCGGAAGTTTACTTTTGGAGTTTGCAGCATGTATCTGGTTCAAAAATAAAAATTTAAATACCACAAAAAAAGGAGTAAAATCGCACTGATTTTACTCCTTTTTTTTAACTCAAAACTCCGACCTATTTCTTAAGTCCTCTGAGCAGATTAATATCTCCTTTCAGTGTAATTGTTGATTTTACCTTTGGATCGTGTTTTTTAGGATCCAGACCGTATCCGGTAGCTTTAATTATATAGAAGTAAGGGCCCTCATCTGCATCTTTCCCACCAATTTTACCATCCCATCCTTTTTGTGGATCGTTCCAGTAATAAACTTTGCGGCCCCAGCGGTTATACACCCAGCATTCGAAACCAAGCAATGATTTATAAGCCACGCGGAATTCATCATTTTGCCCATCTCCATTAGGTGTAAATACTTTGGGAGCCTGAATAGCTGCATCAAAAGCATTAACGGTTATCGAATCGGAATATGAACAGCCACCAGCACTGCTCACCACCACTTTTACCTTATATGTACCATAATCTGTAAACGAATAGCGGTGGTCGCGATCGGTACGGTTAATTATCAGTTGTCCATCTTTATAAATGCTCCAACTATAAAAAGAAGCCGTAGGCACGTTGGCGTTGCTCAGAAACTGGACGTCAATAGGTACAGAAAAACTTATATCTGTAGCTTTATCATCCGGAGCATTAGCTTCATTATTCAAATTATGTGCACGACTTGAAACGAGAGCTTTCAAATGGCATTCTACTGCAACAGCAGTATAATCAGTTGTTTTACTGATATCCAGCCCAAATTTCTCCGCATATTGATCACCACTAATTATAAATGTAGTATTGCAGAAAGGAGCAGTTACTGATAATTTTGTTGCCGGTAAAATGATTGGATATGTGAGACTATCTGGTACCCACGCACTATTATCCCATTTTTTTGTTTGATATTTAACGGTGAAAGTTCGAGGGAGTTCGTAAGAGTTTCCTGAAAGTGTTTTGTAAATTAATTTGGGAATATCGGCATTAATCAACAGATCTAATTCACTACACGGATCGGCAGATTGAGCATCGGGCTCTATTGAAATTAAATTTGGGAGATAGTTTTTGTAGTTAATTACCCAAATGGTATCTACAGGAATATCATCTGCCTTAATTATATATCCGGTTGCGTCGTCCGGATTTAAGTTCGGATAAATAGGATTACTGTTGGAAGCGGCATCGGCATATTTATAAAACCGGACATTTGTTCCGGTATAACTGATATCTGTTTTCGAATCAATAGTATCAAAAAGAATAACTGTAACTGAATCTTTCCCAATTTTCTTTCCCACCAACTGGTAGTTGCCTATGATGGTAAGTTGAGCCGGACTGAACATTGCACCGAGACAAAAAAGGAGCAAAAAAGATATTTTTTTCATGTATAAATGTGTGAATAATGGCAGATAAATATTTATTGTTTGCAAATGTACATCTTTCTTATCAATAACAAAAAAAACTCCGATTTATTACCTTGTTTCGCCAGTTGAAGCATATTTTTTGTACTTTTGCAATTCTAACTAAAAATCAATCAGTAACACCTATAATAATGAAAACAAAGTTATTTGGTTATTTACTTGCCCTAGTTTTTCTGATTAATTTCTCTGGCTTCGGACAACCTAAAGATACTCCCACAAAAAAGATAAATGGTATTGATTATTACCAATATACGGTGCAGCCCAGCGAAGGTTTATTTGCTATTGGCCGGAAGTTTGACGTTTCGCCCGAAGATATCAGCAGAGCAAACCCTGAAATTAAAGATGGATTGAAAGTTGGGCAGCAGATTTTGATTCCCGTTAAAAAGAAAAACCAAAAAAATAATATTTCTGAAGCTAATTCAAAGCCAGAATTTATTGAACACACCGTTCTGAAAAAACAAACACTTTTTGCCATAAGCCGTAAATACGATGTAAGTCAGGATGATTTGAAAAAATACAATCCGGAAATAGAAAACGGATTGCAGGAAGGAATGGTATTGCGAATACCGGTACAGGTAAAGGAAACCAAGAAAAAAGATACTGAAAAAAACATTGCTGAAAAGCTGGAGAAGACAACATCCAAAGACAAAAAGACCACTATTATCCATGTGGTTCAACCCGACGAAACTTTGTATTCTATAAGCCGGAAATATAAAGTAACCGTGGAAAAAATTACAGAACTGAATCCCGCTTCCGCCACGACGCTGGTTAGCGGAACTGAACTGAGAATTCCGGCCAAACAAGGAGCAGCGGCTTCAGGAACTCAAACAAAAGACGTGTTGGTAAATGGCAACAAACAGGAATACGATGTGAATAAATTGTTTGACACCAGTGTATTGACAAAAACTTCCGAGAAAAACAAGATGATCCGGATCGCTTTCTTGTTGCCGTTTATGCTTGAACAGGATAAAAAAGATGCAAGCACCGACCGTTTTATTGATTTTTATCAGGGTGCGTTACTAGCTATTCAGGAAGCCAAACAAAAAGGAGTTTCATTTGAAATATACAGCTATGATACAGAGAAATCGGAAGAAAAGCTGGGCGAAGTGCTTTCGAATTCCGAACTTAAAACTATGGATTTGATAATCGGACCGGCTTTTACCAATCAGGTTCCGGTAATCAGTGATTTTGCAAAAGAAAACCGCATCAATACGCTGATTCCATTTACATCAAAAGTGTCTGATATTGAATCTAATCCGTACTTATTTCAATTCAATCCGGGAACAGAAACTGAACTCGATTTTGCGGCCGAACTTTTTAAAGACAAGTATAAAAATATGAATATTGTTTTTGCCGAAATAGTGGGAGTTAGCTCCATGGATGAAGGAAAATTATGGGCTGCCGGTTTGCAAAAAGAATTGAAAAAAGCCAATAAAACATATTCAAAGTTAGCATTAACTACCTCGGATGCAGCTGATTTCGAAAGTGTGCTGAAAACCGATGAAAAGAATCTGATTATTTTCAATACTGATAAATTTGCCTATGTAAGTCCGTTTTTAAATTCGCTCCGTACAGCTGCAACCCAATATGATCTTCTGCTTTTTGAACAATACAGTTGGAAGAATCAATCTGAAAAGATGCCTGCCGGAATTTACATTTCGCCGTTTATGTTTAATGTAAATCAGGATAAATTAGGTGACTATGAAAAAACGTATGCAAATTATTTTGGAAAGAAAAGTAGTAAAGACTTGCCTCACTTCGATTTATTGGGTTACGATCTGACCAGTTATTTTATTTCATTATTTCAACGTTATGGAAATAAATTTTCTGACAAAATCGGGTCATTCAATTTCAAAAACGGATTGCAGTCACAACCCCGTTTTGAGCGCAGCTCTAATGGTTCAGGTTTTGTAAATCAACGGGTTTATTTAGGTGAAGATTAATTTGTTTTGATAAATTTTCGGATGTAATTTTATGCGTAAGAATTGGATTTTGGTTTTTCTGATATTCTCAACTTCGTTGATGGCCCAGGTGCGCCTTGCTAAACCTGAGATGTATGTTGGATTGAACGGTGGTGTTACCGGTTCGATGGTTATATTTAACCCTGTAGTAGCTCAGACTTACCTGCAAGGTTACAACGGCGGACTTGTTTTCCGGTATATTGCAGAGAAAAATGTAGGAATGCAAGCCGAATTGAATTATTCGCAACGTGGCTGGAAAGAAGCTTCCGGATTATTTACGAAACAACTTAATTATATTGAACTTCCTTTCCTGACTCATATTTATATGGGTAACCGGAATCGTTTTTTTATTAATCTTGGGCCCAAAATAAGTTATTTGTTGTCGGAAAAAGTGTTGTTTGACGGAACGACCAATTCTACTCAGGTTCAGCAAACTACTCCTGCTCAAAATACTTTCGATTATGGTCTTTGCGGAGGTATTGGCTTTTTGTTTAATGTCAAAGGAAATCTATTGCAGCTGGATACACGTGCTTATTATGCCCTGAGTGATATCTACTCCAATGCAAAAAAAGATTATTTTGATAATTCGAACAATGCAAATCTGTCTGTGAATCTGGCATGGCTGATACAGGTAAAATAACTTTCCTTCCTCCAGACTTTCCTTTTTTCTTTCGCTTACTCAACTTTGGTATTCTGCCACGATACTCCAAAATTTATCTCATTGGCACATCTCATTTTTTAATTTGAATTATTTGATAGTTAATATACGTAAAAGTATGTTATAATGTGTTTTTGGTTCTTTGTCATCGCTAAATATGTCGTACTTTTGGTCGACCAATTTAGATGCTGTTAAAATGAATCAAAAATATATATAAATGAAAACAAATTATGAAATTCGGTATGCTTCCCATCCGCAAGATGCGAAAGGATACGACACCGCCCGTTTACGCAACGAACATCTAATCGAAAAAGTGTTTACTTCCGATGAATTAAACATGGTTTATTCGCTTTACGATCGTTTGGTAGTTGGTGGAGCAATGCCTGTTAACGAGACACTTACCCTGGAGGCAATCGATCCGTTGAAATCAGAATTTTTCCTTTCCCGTCGCGAATTTGGTACGTTCAATGTAGGTGGTGCAGGTAAAATTACGGTAGATGGAACCGTATTTGAATTAGGATTCAAAGAAGCGCTTTACTTAGGTGCCGGCGATCGCAAAGTGACATTTGAAAGCATTGATCCTAAAAATCCTGCCAAATTTTATTTCAACTCTGCTCCTGCTCACAAAACATTCCCCGATCGCAAAATCACCAAAGCCGATGCCATTGTTATGGAAATGGGAGCTTTGGAAACAGCCAACCACCGCAATATCAATAAAATGTTAGTTTGTCAGGTGTTAGAAACCTGCCAGCTTCAAATGGGTATGACAGAACTGCAAACCGGTAGTGTTTGGAATACTATGCCGGCTCATACGCATAGCCGCCGGATGGAAGCTTATTTCTATTTTGAAGTTCCGGAAGGACATGCCGTTTGCCATTTCATGGGCGAACCTACCGAGACACGCCACATTTGGATGCAGGGTGACCAGGCCGTAATTTCACCAGAATGGTCAATCCACTCGGCTGCTGCTACCAGCAACTACACTTTTATTTGGGGTATGGCCGGTGAAAACCTGGATTACAGCGATCAGGATTTTTACAAACATACCGAATTGAGGTAATTGTTTGCCGCGTAAAAGAGAAATTTGTTTTAATAAAATATCAATCCGTCCATTGTCTGGCGACTGTGGATTTTTAGACTAAAAAATATGAATCAATTTGATTTAACAGGAAAAGTGGCACTTGTAACGGGTGCTTCTTACGGTATCGGTTATGCCATTGCTACTGGGTTGGCTAAAGCAGGTGCAACCATCGTTTTTAATGATATAAACCAGGACTTGGTAAACAAAGGTATTGGCGCTTACGAAGCCGATGGAATTAAAGCTCACGGTTATGTGGCCGATGTTACAAACGAAGAGCAAATCAATGCTTTAGTTGCACAAATTGAAAAAGAAGTTGGTGCAATTGACATTCTTGTAAACAACGCCGGCATAATTAAACGCATTCCTATGCACGAAATGACTGCTGCTGAATTTCGCCAGGTAATTGATATTGACCTTAATGGTCCTTTTATTTGTGCAAAAGCTGTTATTCCATCAATGATGAAACGAGGCGCCGGCAAAATTATCAACATTTGTTCGATGATGAGCGAGCTGGGCCGCGAAACGGTTTCGGCTTATGCAGCTGCAAAAGGAGGTTTGAAAATGCTGACTAAAAACATTGCTTCTGAGTATGGCGAATACAATATCCAATGCAACGGTCTTGGACCGGGTTATATAGCTACACCTCAAACAGCTCCGTTGCGCGAAATTCAGGCTGATGGTTCACGCCATCCGTTCGACCAGTTCATTATTGCTAAAACTCCTGCTGCCCGTTGGGGAAATGCTGAGGACCTTGTTGGTCCGGCTGTATTTCTGGCGTCTAAAGCATCTGATTTTGTTAATGGTCATGTGCTTTACGTGGATGGTGGTATCTTGGCTTATATCGGAAAACAGCCTAAATAATTTTAGATTTTATAATTACGATTTTAAATTTATAATTATGGATAAGGTAAAACTGATCGTTGCCTCTCTCCTGCTCGTTTCAGGATTGATGGCTCAGAAATCGGTGGTGGTTTCCAATGCTACAAGCCTGAAACGTAAAGGTGAAATTGTAGAGGTCAACTACAAACCTGCGAGCTCTTTTGTATTGAAAGATAATAACGGTAAAGAAGTAGGTTATCAATTGATTTACAACAGTACCAAGCAAGTTACCGGATTTATTTTTCAGGCCGATGTAAAAGCTAAATCAAGCTCAACATATTGGATAAAATCCGGAACTCCGGCACCTTTCACACCAAAAACTTTTGGACGTTTTGTGCCCGAACGTAAAGATGACTTTGCCTGGGAGAATGATTTTGCAGCATACCGGATGTACGGGCCTGCGCTGGCAAAAGAAAACCCGAGCAATGGTGTTGACTTCTGGGCAAAGAGTACCGAAGAGGTGGTAGTGGATCAACGTTACAACGATGAGTTAAATAACGGTAAATCATACCATATCGACTACGGCAAAGGAATGGACTTCTACAAAGTGGGTCATGCGCTCGGTTGTGGTGGTGTGGCTCCTTATGTGGGCGACTCGTTATGGGTAGGAAATCACTACGACAGCTACGAAGTACTTGAAAATGGTCCGTTGCGTACCGTATTCAAACTTACTTATAATAAATTTGCTGTAGGTGGCGAATCCTACAAAGAAACACTGGTGATTACGGCCAATGCAGGTTCATTGCTCAACAAAGCTGTGGTAACTTACGAAGGTAAAGCACAAAAAATGCAATTGGCAACAGGTATTTTCCTGCATGATGGTAAGGGAGTACTTCAGTCGAAAACTGAAAAAGGAATTGTTTGTTATGCTGAAAACGGTTTTCTGGAACTTTCTAAAGAACCATGCGGCAGAAATTATGTGGGCGTAGTAGCGCCTGGTAAAGAAGTGAAACGCAAAGGCAGTCATGCTTATGTGTTAACGAACTATACTCCGGGTACTGCCATGACTTACTATTTTGGAGGGGGATGGAACAAATGGAAATTCCCAACAGACGAAGACTGGTTTAAAGCAGTAAGCAAATTTAAAACGAAAGTGGCTAATCCGTTGAAAGTGAAAATCAAATAATCTATAAAATCCAAAGAAATCCCTGTAATGGCTTTGATGCTGTTGCAGGGATTTTTTTGTTCCTGCCTTTTTCAGTATTTTTGCATAACCAAACTGCAAAAAATAATTGTAAATGATACTTCTTCATATTGAAACCTCCACCACTGTATGTTCAGTAGCTTTGAGCGAAAACGGGCAATGTATTTTTTCTAAATCCAATGATGAGGGAATGAATCATGCCGCCTTGCTTAGCGTGTTTATTGCAGAAGCTCTCGAAACGATTAAACCTTCGGGTAAAATCATCGATGCAGTGGCAGTAAGTAGCGGTCCGGGATCATACACCGGTTTACGTATCGGCGTTTCTACTGCAAAAGGGTTGTGTTACGGTTATGGAATTCCGTTGATAGCAGTCAGCACGCTGGAGGTATTGACTGTAGCAGCATTGAAAGTGGCTACTGATACTGAAAATGCCCTATTTTGCCCTATGATTGATGCACGGCGTATGGAAGTGTATGCCGCTTTTTATAATGCAAAAGCTGAAATTAAACGGGAAATCTCAGCTGATATTATTGATTCGGATTCGTATGCTGAAATACTTGCTGCTCAGCCGGTTTATTTCTTTGGAAATGGGGCTGAAAAATGCAAGACCGCACTCACCCATCCTAATGCCCGCTTTATCGATAATTTGGTTCCGTTGGCTTCAAACATGATTGATTTGGCCGAAAAGAAATTTGCTGCCAATGATTTTGTTGATGTAGCCTATTTTGAGCCATTTTACCTGAAAGAATTTCAGACTACCACGTCAAAAAAATGATAAAGTATTGAATTCTAAGCGTATCTAATCTTTATTTTTCAGAAGAAAAATAATTCCATCGGAAAAAGACCGGATACGTGTCATGCTTTTATATTTACGGATCTCTTTGAGAGTCAGTAAATCCGGATTCTGATCATTGTAGAACCAGATCAATATGCTGGGATTTTCAGTTTTAAATTCTTCTACATCATTTACATACACTCGTTCGGGAAGGGCAATCACGGCATGTCCCGTAAAAAAATAAACAGCCTGGCTGTGATTTGAATACACGGTGGAGTCTTCGTTGAAAAATTCTTCATGCTGTTTCAGATAGCTCACCATGAGTGAATTTTTCCAGATATCAGCACCATATCCCTCTATTCCGGTTTCCCTCACGTACGACAACTTTTCCCGGTTGGTAAAAATGTAACTTCCAATTACTACCACTCCAATTCCAACGGAGAAAGCAAAAAATACGAGGCTTAATTGTTTGTGATTGAGCTGCTTTCTCCATTTTGGAATTTGGCAGGTTGAAATCCAGAGCAACGGAATAAAAGCCGGAGCCAACAAGCGGTTATTAATGGTTTCGTACCTCGAAATGGTTGATGAAACAATTATGAAAAGCACGTATACTATAAAGAAGCTTACCGTCACATTTTCAAAGGTATAGTAGGCTTTCCAATGACGAAAATTCTTCAAAAAGAAAGCTAAAAACAAGATCATAACAGCTATGAGCAGAATTTCAAAAAATAATTGCCCGCTGAACTGAAAGGTAAACCAATCGGAAATGACATTGCCCGAATAAGCTACATTTTTTGATAGCGGTGTTATGCCTTTTTGTCGCATACCGGTTGCCATGCCGCTTTCCATAAGGTTTCGGAGCAGATTTATAGCCGCAAGCGAGGAACCAACGCTTCCAAACAAAAGAATATGCTTGAGCTTATTTACCCAATTGAGGTTTTTATCGAAAAACAGAAGCAAGCAGCCCGTCCCGATAAGTGTAATTCCTGCAAAGCGTGTATCGAAAGCCAATGCTGCTATGCCAGCCGCGATAAAAAGCGACCTGTAGCTGTGTGTCCGAAAATAACGTCTAAAAAAATAGATGAAACTCAGAATCAGAAGGATGAAAACCGTTTCCGACCAAAGCATGGTGTAAATTTCGATAAGCGACGGGCTACAAATCGTTACAGCAAGTAATATTCGCTTATAAATCAGGGTTTTATACTTGAATTGTTCTACAATAATTCCACTCAGAAAAATTACTGAGGCAAACAATAAACCGTTTAAAAAGGGCGCCAATACAACGATGTCAGTTTGCGTAACAAACATGATCGCTGCGAGAAAAAGCGGATAAAGAAGCGGAAAAGCAACCATTGGCCCTCCGGAAAATTCCGTAAAACCCTTGCCTTCAAGCAGATTCCTTGCCGTACCGGTATAAGCAATTGAATCGGGAGAAATTCCAATTCCTCCAGAATGTGTAAATAGCTGTACGATAACAAATCCGATAGTTGCTGCAACCAGCGAATCGATATTCTTCCTTAAATAATCCGGAACCACGTTGAATGAACTGAGTTGAAAATAAAAAAGTTAGTATCCGGTATTTATAACATAAATTCCTGACCTGCCTTAGGAATTTCAATATCATGAAATCCGGCTTTCTCAAGTTCTTTTTTGTAAAATTGCTGCACTTCATACTCTCCATGCACCAGAAATGTCTTTTTTATCTGCTCTGGTTGCTGGCAACTCAGGAATGATTTCATTTCGTTATAATCGCCATGTCCTGAGAATGCTTCAATCTTAGCTATCTTGGCCAAAACGGGATGATACTCCCCGAAAATTGATATTTCGCGCAATCCCGGTTCCTGAATTCGTGCTCCAAGCGACGTGGGCGAACAGTATCCGACTATAAGTATCGTATTTCTCCAGTTGGAAATATTATTGGCCACGTGATGTTTTATACGTCCGGCCTCCAACATGCCTGATGACGAAATAATAATGCAGGGCTCGTGATAATCGTTCAGCGCTTTGGATTCCTCAACATTTTTGATCATTTTCAACGAATTGAAACCAAACGGATCGGGATCGTATTTAATCACGTCTTTAACTTCATCGTTCATACATTCGGGATGTAGACGGAAAATTTCGGTAGCATTTACCGAAAGTGGACTATCAACAAAAACTTCAATTTTAGGAAGCAATCCTTTATTGTACAGGTTGTTCAAAACAAAAACTATTTCCTGTGTGCGGCCTATGGAGAATGATGGAATAATCAGTTTTCCTTTTTTATCCACGCAGGTTTCAATTGCAATTTTCAGCAATTCATCTTCGCTTTCTTCATCGGTTGGATGCAACCGGTTACCGTAAGTGGATTCGGTAATCAGATAATCGCATTGTTGAAACTCTACTGGTGAATGCAGGATTCGGTTGTGTGGACGGCCAATATCGCCCGTAAAGGCCAAATACACTTTTTGTCCATCTTCAATCAATTCAAGGTTCACCACTGCGCTTCCTAGCATATGGCCGGTATTGGTAAATTTCACATTGATCTTATCGTTTATCTGGAACCGCCGGTTGTATGCCACACCAATAAAGAGTTCCAGGCATTTTTCGGTATCTTCCTGGTTATAGATAGGTTCTACCGGTTTAAGACCTTGCTTTTCCCGTTTTTTGTTGAACCATTTGTTATCAAGTTCCTGAATATGTCCGCTGTCGGCCAGCATGATAGCACAAAGGTCGCGGGTGGCATTGGTACACACCACCGAACCCCGAAATCCCAGTTTATAGATATACGGAATCAGGCCTGAATGGTCGATATGTGCGTGGCTCAGAATCAGATAATCGATGGTTGCCGGGTCGAACATAAGGTCGCGGTTCAGAGCATCCGTTTCGAGTCCTTTTCCCTGAAACATGCCGCAGTCCAGTAATATTCTTTTTCCTTCGTTGGTAGTGATAAGATGTTTGCTGCCGGTTACTTCACGTGCAGCACCTATAAATTTGATTTTCATGTTTTTATATTGATTTTATTGGTTAGTATTCCAGATCCGGATAATTTCATGAGCTCAAAGCTACGAATTTTTTTGTAGTCTCTTAAGAACATAAAATCATTTTGTTGAAGAAATGTTTTATTTCAAAATAATTGCGATTCGAGATCATCTCTACAATTTGTTACAATTTTATTAAATCTTGACTTTGAATGATGTTTTATTTGCATAAAAAAAATATTGTTCGTACTTTTGCGAACAACAAACAATAAAAATAAACATATCATGGCTTATTCTAAAAACACCAACTCTATTGTTGATAATGAAATGTTGTCACGCTTTGCAAAAGCTATGGGACACCCCACCCGTATCGAGATTTTGCGCTTTTTAGCTTCGATGAGCAGTTGTTACTTTGGCGACATTCACAACGAATTGCCCATTGCTAAAGCCACGGTATCTCAACATCTCAAGGAACTAAAAGATGCAGGCCTGATCCAGGGTGAAATAGAAACTCCCAAGGTAAAATACTGTATTCACACCGAAAACTGGGCGAAAGCACAAAGTATGTTCAATCAGTTCTTCACGGATATGAATACGCAAACTAAATGTTGCGATTAGATTGTATAACCCTCTAAAATACTCACAAAATGGACATTAAAGTTTTAGGCACTGGCTGTGCCAAGTGTAAATCGCTTGAAAAGGCAGTACGCGAAGTAGTTGAGCAAAACAACCTGACAGCTACAATAACCAAAGTGGAAGACATTGTGGAAATTATGAAGTTTAATGTAATGACCACACCGGCTCTGGTAGTAGATGGAAAAATAGTGGTAAAAGGTCGCGTGCCATCCAACAGCGAATTGAAAGATATACTGACCAATAAAGTATTTACGATATGAAAAAGCTAAGCGTCTTTTTAGTCATAGTCTTTTCAACGCTGTCAGTATTTGCAACAGATACCGTAAAAACACAGAAAGTAAACCTTGTAACCAATGCCTCCAAAGTTGAAGTATATTATTTTCACTTCACACGACGCTGCGTTACCTGTCAGGCAGTAGAAACTGAAACTCAAAAAGCAATTGCAACACTATATCCGGTACAAAACAAAGCGGGTAAAATCACTTTCAAGTCAATCAATCTGGACGAAAAGGAAAGTAAAATAATGGCAGAGAAGTGCAAAGCCGAAGGGCAGGCACTATTAATCATAAGCGGTAATAAACGATTCGATCTTACCGACACCGGATTTATGTATGCCAAAAGCAAACCCGAAAAACTGAAAGCTGAGTTGAAAAAAGCAATTGATTCTTTGCTAAAATAAAACTAATATGGATTTTCTGCAACAATTATTAGATAACAGCCAATATTCGTATATCACGGCCTTTGTACTCGGACTTATGACTGCAATAAGCCCTTGTCCACTGGCCACGAATATCTCTGCCATTGGATTTATCAGCAGAAATATTGACAACAGAAAAACGGTTTTCTACAACGGCATTATTTACACATTGGGAAGAGCCTTCAGCTATACATTATTAGCGATTCTCATATTTTTTGGAGCAAGCAAACTGAACATTTCCCTGCTTTTTCAGGGATGGGGCGAAAAATTATTAGGACCTTTAATGATTGTGATAGGACTATTTATGCTCGATGTGATTAAAATAAAACTCCCGGGCTTTACGCAACTAACCGAAAAGCTGGGCGAAAAAAGTAAAAACAGTTATTGGAGCACTTTTTTATTAGGAATGGTGTTCGCGGTGGCATTCTGCCCATACAGTGCCGTTTTGTATTTTGCCATGCTAATACCAATGACCGTAGCCAGTGCCAGCGGGTTGTATTTACCTTTGGTTTTTGCTGTCGCTACCGGGTTGCCCGTTATCCTGTTTGCCTGGCTACTCGCTTTTGCTGTGAGTAATGTAGGCAAACTCTACAACAGTATCAAGGTTTTTGAATATTGGTTTCGCAGGGTGGTATCGGTTGTTTTTATTGCGGTGGGCTTGTATTATGTATGGGTTCTGTTTGGGAGATAAATATATTTTTTGGATTCAATGTTCGTAATTTTACGAATTAAAATAAAAACAAGGAAATGACAATCAACAAAAAAACACTTATCCCGATGCTCCTTCTGCCTGCATGGATAGCTGTGTATTTTAATTTGCAATCCATAACTGATTGGCTAATCGATCAGGTGTTCGGCATGAGCAAAGGTGCCCATATTACCGAAGCACTACGCTTTTTCGTTTTCGAATACCCCAAAGTGCTTTTGCTTCTGATACAGATTATCTTTTTGGTAGGTATTCTGCGTAGTTTCTTTACGCCGGAACGCACCCGAAAGGCTTTAGAAGGAAAAAGAACCTTCACGGGCAATGTAATGGCGGCTCTGTTAGGCATTGTTACTCCATTTTGTTCGTGCTCGGCCATTCCGCTTTTCCTGGGATTTGTTGAATCAGGTGTACCGCTGGGTATCACATTTTCATTTCTCATTGCCGCCCCCATGATTAATGAAGTGGCTGTTATTTTACTTTACGGCATGTTTGGTTGGAAAACGGCGCTGATTTATATCCTTACCGGACTTATCATAGCCATTGTTACAGGCTGGATTATCGGAAAACTAAAACTGGAAAAGTGGGTGGAAGAATGGGTCTATGCCACTCAGCTATCGCACGACGACGAAGTGTACGAAAAAATTAGCTTTGCCACCCGAATTGAAATGGGAATAGATGCTGTAAAAGACATTGTAAGCAAAGTATGGCTCTATGTGGCCCTGGGAATTGCCGTTGGCGCGGGCGCACATGGCTATGTTCCCGCTGAATTTATGGCTTCGCTTATGGGAAAAGATGTGTGGTATGCCGTACCGCTATCGGTACTGATAGGAATTCCGTTGTATTCCAACGCGGCCGGTATTGTACCTATCGTATCGGTACTTATCGAAAAAGGAGCAGCTCTGGGCACCTCGCTTGCATTTATGATGTCGGTCATTGCCTTGTCGCTACCCGAAATGATTATACTTCGTAAAGTACTCAAAATACAATTCATAATCACCTTTGCAGCCATTGTAGGCACAGGTATTATGCTTGTCGGATTCTTATTCAACTATTTATTTTAATTACAACTAAAAAAAACATTCAATATGAAAATTCTTATTCTTTGTACCGGAAATTCGTGCCGGA
>CAYSTC010000013.1:41616-55464 GCA_964433885.1 uncultured Paludibacter sp.
AAAAAAACATTCAATATGAAAATTCTTATTCTTTGTACCGGAAATTCGTGCCGGAGCCAAATGGCACACGGATTTATGCAATCGTTCGACCACAGACTAACCGTTTGTTCCGCAGGAACTCAGGCTGCAGGTAAACTCAATGCAGGAGCCGTGGAAGCCATGAAAGAAATTGGTATCGACATTAGCAACCATACCAGCGACCAGGTTGAGAAATATCTTGATGAAGCATGGGATTATGTAGTAACTGTATGTGGTGGTGCCAATGAGGCATGTCCTGCTTTTATCGGCAAGGTAAAACACCGCTTACATATCGGTTTCGACGATCCAAGTCACGCAACCGGTTCGCCTGAATTTATCAAAAGCGAATTCCGTCGGGTGCGCGATGAAATTAAAGACGGCTTTTATAAATTGTACGTTGAACAAATTAAACCACAGTTATGAAAACCCGTTTGAAATTTCTCGACCGCTATCTCACTCTTTGGATATTTCTGGCCATGTTTGCAGGGGTATTTATGGGGTGGTATAGCCCGGGAGTAGCTCAGTTTTGGAATAAATTTTCAGTGGGCACCACCAATATTCCTATTGCCATTGGACTTATCGTGATGATGTATCCGCCACTAGCCAAAGTGAAGTACGAAGAATTGGGCGACGTATTCAAAAACACCAAAATATTGGGATTATCATTAATTCAAAACTGGCTTATTGGTCCCGTTCTGATGTTTTTGCTGGCCATTATTTTTCTACGCTTCAACATCGACTATATGTACGGATTGATTTTAATTGGATTAGCCCGTTGCATTGCTATGGTCATTGTATGGAACGATCTTGCCAAAGGAGACCGTCAATATGCAGCCGGACTGGTGGCTTTCAATTCGCTGTTTCAGGTATTGCTGTTTTCTGTGTACGCATGGTTTTTCATAGCCGTGTTGCCGGGATGGTTTGGTTTGCCTGTCAACGATTCGGTTTCGAAAATCTCTATGTCGGAGATTGCCCGAAGCGTGTTTATCTATCTTGGAATTCCCATGTTGGCAGGTTTCCTTAGCCGATTCCTGCTTATCCGGATAAAAAACAAAACCTGGTACGAAACAAAGTTTGTTTCCAAAATATCGCCTCTCACACTCATAGCATTGCTGTTCACCATTGTGGTAATGTTTTCGCTCAAAGGTGAATACATTGTAAAAATTCCGTTGGATGTGGTGCGTATCGCCATTCCGCTGGTTATTTACTTTGTAGTGATGTTTGTATTCTCATTTGTGATGAGTAAAAAAATGGACGCCAATTACGAACAATCCACTACCCTGTCGTTTACGGCAGCCAGCAACAATTTTGAGTTGGCCATTGCGGTAGCCATTGCTATTTTTGGTATAAATTCCGGCGAAGCATTTACGGCCGTTATCGGTCCGTTAGTAGAAGTGCCGGTTATGATAGCCTTGGTAAATGTGGCGTTTTGGTTTAAAAAGATTCTTTGGAACAGGCCTGACTAAACTCGAATCTATATTCTGAAAATAAAATACCCGAAAGACTTTAGTTTGTTGAACTAAAGTCTTTCGGGTGTTTCTTGTAAATATAAATCTTGATTACGGGATTCGTATTTCTACTTTTTCATTTCTTCAATAATCAGGTTTTTATCAGAGCTGCTTTGCGACAAACCCAAATAAAAACTGAATATCTGTGTCAGTATGGACTGTCAATATCGACCAATACATTAGTTGATATTCAACTCCCAAACGTCTGTTATCAATTTGGAACTGAAATTCAACTTTTTTCAGTTCAAGTTCCAGCTGCATCATTCCGCTTTTGGTGACCACTGCTCTATCATGTACATTTATATCTTTATATCGCAGTTTGTGTTGTATGTTTCATGTATATTTATGTATAATATGACTATTTTAGGCACTTTCTAATCCTTATTTATTAGCATTTTAGGTCAATAATTCCTAATTTTGCCATCTCTGCATTGCAAAACGGAAATATTATAGTAATTTTGTGTTCTAAAAATGCATAAATGGAAGCGTTTTACAACACCCATACTTATTTGGTTGAGCATGTTCAATCGCCGGTAAGGCGGTTATTAATGGACGAAATCGACTGGACGCACCGTCTGATAGGAATAAAAGGCAGTCGCGGGGTGGGAAAAACGACCTTTTTACTTCAATATGCCAAAGAGCATTTTGGCACCGACCGCAGTTGCCTGTACGTTAATTTCAACAATTTTTACTTTACAAAGCATACCCTTGTAGAATTTGCAGCTGATTTTTGTGCACAAGGTGGCAAAACTCTGCTTTTGGATCAAATTTTCAAATACGAAAACTGGTCGAAAGAGTTGCGTCAATGTTACGACCGCTTTCCGGAGCTGCATATTGTTTTCTCTGGTTCGTCTGTTATGCGTCTGCGTGAGGAAAATATCGACATTAAGGATATCGTAGCTTCTTATAATTTGCGTGGTTTTTCGTTCAGGGAGTTTTTGAATTTACAGGCGGGAACAAATCTGCCCTCTTATACACTTGAAGAAATTCTTCGGGATCATGTCCGGATTGCCAGAGATATTTGCCAACAGGTGAAACCCCTCGACTATTTTAAGCCTTATTTGCATCACGGTTTTTATCCATTTTTTCTGGAAGACAGGAATTTTTCTGAAAACCTGCTGAAAACCATGAACATGATGATAGAGGTGGACGTTTTGTTGATCAAGCAAATTGAATTGAAATATCTTTCTAAAATCCGGAAATTGCTCTACCTGATTATGAATTCGGCCCCGGGAGCCCCCAACGTAAGCCAACTCAGCAAAGAAATCGAAACCTCACGGGCCACCATCATGAATTACATAAAATACCTGAAAGATGCCCGCTTGCTGAATACGCTTTATGCCGAAGGCGACGATTATCCTAAAAAACCAAATCAGGTTTATGTGCAGAACACAAATCTAATGCATGTGGTAAATCCGGGACAGGTAAATCCGGTTGCAGAGCGGAAAACCTTTTTTTATAACACTTTGCATATCAGACACAAAGTAAATATTTGCAAATACCAGATGGATTTCTGTATTGACGGACAACATCATTTTAAATGCGAAAACAGACCTGAATCCGGTAAACATTATACAAAAGCTATTTATGCTGCCGATAATATAGAGGTTGGGAGTAAAAATGAAATTCCTCTTTGGCTGTTCGGTTTTTTATACTAAGCAGTAAAGAGGTAAATAAAGTGTATTGCACTGAAATTAGACAACAAAATAACAAATTAATAACGGCAGAGCCGAATAACTAAAAAAACTGCTGAAAGCAAACAGTGCTGTAAGCAAACAATAATAAAAACAAGTAAATTAATTATTAATAAATTACTAACAAAAATGGCTAAATCTAAGAAATTTTTAACCTGTGATGGTAATCAAGCTGCTGCACATATCGCGTATATGTTTAGTGAAGTAGCTGCGATTTATCCAATCACACCATCGTCGACTATGGCAGAATATGTTGACGAATGGGCTGCCACCGGACGTAAAAACATTTGGGGCGAAAAAGTACAAGTTCAGGAAATGCAATCGGAAGCCGGTGCTGCTGCAGCAATGCACGGATCGCTTCAGGCTGGTGCATTGACTACTACTTTCACAGCTTCTCAGGGTTTATTGCTTATGGTTCCGAACATGTACAAAGTAGCCGGCGAATTGCTTCCGGGTGTTTATCATGTTTCGGCTCGTGCTTTAGCTTCTCATGCTCTTTCTATCTTTGGTGATCATCAGGATGTTATGGCTGTACGTCAGACAGGTTGCGCTATGTTTGCCACAGGTTCTGTACAGGAAGTAATGGATATGGCAGCAGTAGCTCACCTTGCAGCTATCAAAACACGTGTGCCATTTGTACACTTCTTCGATGGTTTCCGTACATCACACGAAATACAAAAAATTGAACAAATCGATCAGGAAGATCTGATTCCATTGTTGGATCAGGAAGCGCTGAAAGGTTTCCGTGACCGTGCTTTGAGCCCGGAACACCCGGTTGTTCGTGGTACTGCTCAAAACGGTGATATCTACTTCCAGGCTCGTGAGGCTTCCAACCCATTCTACGATGCAATTCCTGATGTAGTTGAAGACTATTTGAATAAACTGGCTACTGTAACCGGTCGTCAATATGGATTGTTCGATTACTATGGTGCAGAAGATGCTGACCGTGTGGTTATTGCCATGGGTTCTGCTACTGAAGCTATCAAAGAAGGAATCGATTACCTGATTGCACAGGGCCAGAAAGTTGGTTTGATCTGTGTTCACCTGTATCGCCCATTCTCTGCAAAACACTTCCTGGCTGCTCTTCCAAAAACAGCTAAACGTGTTTGCGTATTGGATCGCACAAAAGAACCGGGAGCAACCGGCGAACCATTATACCTGGATGTAAAAGACGTATTGTATGGCACTGCTAACCAACCAACAGTTGTTGGCGGACGTTACGGTTTGTCTTCTAAAGATTTTACTCCTGCTCAGGTATTATCTATCTACGAAAATCTGGCTTTACCAGAACCCAAAAACCACTTCACTGTAGGTATCGTTGATGACGTTACTTTCACTTCTCTTCCAATGAAAGAAGAAATTTCGTTGGGTGGCGAAGGTACTTTCGAAGCTAAATTCTACGGTTTGGGTGCCGACGGTACAGTAGGTGCTAACAAAAACTCGATCAAAATTATTGGTGACAACACTGATAAATACTGTCAGGCATATTTTGCTTACGACTCTAAGAAATCAGGTGGTTTCACATGTTCTCACCTGCGTTTTGGTAACACTCCTATCCGTTCTACTTATTTGGTTACAACTCCCGATTTTGTGGCATGTCACGTTCAGGCTTACCTGAAATTGTACGATGTAACCAAAGGTTTGAAGAAAAACGGTACATTCCTGCTGAATACCATCTGGAATGCTGAAGAGGTAAAACAAAATCTTCCGGCTAACATTAAGAAGTATTTTGCTCAAAACAATATCAGCCTTTACATTATCGATGCAACTAACATTGCACTTGAAATTGGTTTGGGCAATCGTACCAACACAATTCTTCAATCGGCATTCTTCAAAATTGCAAACGTAATTCCTTACGAACTTGCAGTGGAGAAAATGAAATATGCGATCAATAAATCATACGGTAAAAAAGGTGAAGACGTGGTGAAGAAAAACTACGCCGCTGTTGACCGTGGTGGTGAATACACTAAAGTTGAAATTCCTGCAGAATGGGCTAATATAGCTGACGAAAATGATGTAGTGACAGATATCGTTCCTGCATTTATCAGAGATATTGTTCGTCCAGTAAATGCTCAGGCTGGCGACGATATCAAAGTATCTGCTTTCATTGGCCGTGAAGACGGAACCTGGGAACAAGGAACCACCAAATACGAAAAACGTGGTGTGGCTGCACAGGTACCTGTTTGGAACGCATCCAACTGTATCCAGTGTAACCAATGTGCGTATGTTTGCCCTCACGCTGCTATCCGTCCATTTATCTTAGATGAAGAAGAACAGGCAAAAGCTCCTGCATTCGATACTTTGAAAACAAACGGTAAACAATTTGCCGGAACAACATTCCGTATTCAGGTGGATGTGCTCGACTGTATGGGTTGTAACAATTGCGTGGATGTTTGTCCTGGCAACAAAGGCAACAAAGCCCTTGATCTCGTGCCAATTGAAACTCAATACGACAACCAGGCTAACTGGGAGTTCTGTATCGACAATGTAAAATCAAAACAACATTTGGTTGATATCAAATCGAACGTGAAAAACTCGCAGCTGGCAACTCCATTGTTTGAGTTCTCAGGCGCTTGTGCAGGTTGTGGTGAAACTCCATACGTGAAATTAATTTCTCAATTATTCGGAGATCGTCAGATGGTTGCCAACGCAACAGGATGTAGCTCTATCTACTCTGCTTCTGCTCCTTCTACTCCATATACCACTAACGAAGACGGCCGTGGTCCGGCATGGGCTAACTCATTGTTCGAAGACAATGCTGAATTCGGATTGGGTATGGTGTTTGCCAACGAAAACATGCGCGAACGTTTGGTGCGTTTGATGACTGAAGCTATTGCAGCCGATTGTTGTTCAGAAGAACTGAAAGGTTTGTTCGCAGAATGGTTGGAAAAACGCAACGATGCCGACGAAACAAAAGTTCTTGAAAAGAAAATCACTCCACTTGTAAAAGCAGGTACTTGTTCATATTGCAAAGAAATTGCAGAATTGACTCAATATCTTGTAAAACAATCACAATGGATTATAGGTGGTGACGGCTGGGCTTACGATATCGGTTTCGGTGGATTGGATCACGTAATTGCTTCTGGTAAAAACGTAAACATCCTGGTACTGGATACCGAAATTTACTCTAACACAGGAGGTCAGGCTTCTAAATCTACTCCGGTAGGTGCTGTTGCTAAATTTGCTGCTTCGGGTAAACGTGTTCGCAAAAAAGACCTTGGTATGATTGCCGCAACTTATGGCTATGTATACGTTGCTCAAATTGCAATGGGTGCTAACCAGGCTCAAACAATCAAAGCCATTCGTGAAGCTGAGGCTTATGATGGACCATCTATCGTAATTGCTTACTCACCATGTATCAGCCACGGGATCCGTGCAGGTATGGGTAAAGCTCAGGACGAACAAACCCGTGCGGTTGAATGCGGATACTGGCACTTGTATCGTTACAATCCTGCTTTGGAAGCTGAAGGTAAAAACCCAATGCAATTGGATTCGAAAGAACCACAATGGGATAAATTCCAGGACTTCCTTAAAGGCGAAGTACGTTATACTACCCTGTTGAAACAATTCCCAGCAGAAGCTACCGAATTGTTTGTTGCTGCCGAAGAAAATGCTAAATGGCGTTATGCAGGCTATAAACGTATGGCTGAGCAACAATACTAAAAACACCGGAGTTGCCGGAATTTAACCGGCAGCTGTTAATCAAAAAAAAAAGACCGCCCGAAAGGACGGTCTTTTTTTTGTAAAATGGTCATTATAAACATATATAATGCATATTAAACACTTTAAATCGTTTTTTTTTAGAATCAAATATATATCTTTGTGTGTTATATATAAACGAACTGTAGTAGTAACAGAATTGTTTTTTTATCATGTCAGAAAATCCTGAAAAGAAAAGAAGAGCAAGACGTACAAAGACTACGATAGAGCGGGATGTGTTAAACGCAGTATCTTCGCTTATCGAAGAGGTGGGTTTTGCTAATGTCACGCTTACCGGTGTTGCCCAGCGTGCACAAATTGAAGCGACTGTTTTTTATAGGCGCTATGCCAATTTGGAAGAACTGTTTGACCAGTACACCCGCAAATACGACTATTGGCTCGGAAATCTGGCCGAAATGATGCCTGCCGATTTATCTCATGATGAAGCATTCCGTTGGATTCTCAAAAACCTGATCATTGCTTTGTATAAAAACAAAGGAATGCAGCAGTTGCTTATCTGGGAATTGTCGGACGACAACCCCGTTACACGACGTACAGCGCGGTTGCGCGAAAGCATCAACGAACCTTTGGTCCGTCTGCTGGAACATTGTTTTGCAGGTTCGGGCATTGATATGAACGCGATTTCTGCTATGATGATATCCGGAATATATTACCTGGTTTTACACCGGAACCGGTCCCGTTTCTGTGATATTGATTTTTCAACAAAAAAAGGGAAAGCACGTCTCGAAGAAGCTGTTGATCAGCTTGCCACAATTCTGTTTGCCGAACTGAAAAGGCAACATCAAATGAAGCATATTGCCGAAAGACTAAGGGCCGAAGGAGTTAGCGAAGCTATTATCAACAAATGTCTTCAGCCTCATCCTACAGAAAACACTGCCGGTCAGGCAGAAAACAAACCCGAATGAAAGTATCAGATTCTACCCCTAACGATAAAAAGCCGTTGGGGGTTTGTTTTTTCATTTAGCTTAATTTATATACAACAATAATGTTCTTTGTATTCTTTTGTATAATAAATAAAAAAATACATTGACGTAATATACATATTTTGAACAATTTGATATATTAACAACTAATTTTATACTTATTGCATTGTTTATACTGTAGTAATAAGTATCTTTGCAGCCATAAAATGATACAGGGTGATATAGTAATTACACTTACACAATAATAATTAATATAACTCCACTTCAAAATTCGGGCACGTACAAAACGGAAGGTTAGTATAGTGATAGTGAGTAATATCTTTTTCCGCCAACATCCTCAACCTTAACTACAAAATAGGAAAAAGTAATTAATAAAACCGTTCGTACTGTCGGAATTTAAATAAAGACTGCTCATTCCCCGGGCAGTCTTTGTTATGTCTACCCTACCCGCTTGGGGTTTCGAATACCTTATTCTCAATTATACACGGCTACATTTTGTTTTACCCATTCTTCCAAATCCAGTTCTTTGTCAATTCCCAGGCGGCTTTTTATCCTCACTCTGCGGGTGTACATGGTATTTGAACTCATATCCAGCAGGCTGCACGCGTTGGCAATATCAATGTCCAGGCAAATGAGCGAGATGACAATCAAATCGAGCGGCGTGAGTCCGGTAGCGCGGGCTTTGAGTTCATTTATTTTATTATCGAACAAATGATTTACTTCATCGGTATAGTATTGCCATTCTTTTTCGGAAATAATAGCCTGCCGGGCAATTTCTTTCATAAATTCATCATGTTTATCGGCATCCCGGAATCCTATTTTTAAGCGGTTAAACTGAAGCGTATTCTCAAGCTTGCTTTGCAGTTTAGCCAGCAGCAATTTCCTTTTTTGTTCGTTTTCAATCTTTTTAGTAGCTATTTCAAACTGCAGGCGCTGGTTTTCCAATTCGTACGCTGCTTGTTTTTGTTTATGCCTGTATCTTATCAATAAGAGGATAATCAAAATGGTTAGTACCGCCAAACTCAGCCATGTTATAATAATTATTTTTTGCTGGTTAGCTATCTTGAGTTTAGCATTTTCCTTTTGTTTCTCGGTCAAATCATATTGTTTGTCGATACGGTAGAGTTGGTTACGGGCACTTTTTTGAAATGAAGAGTCATTCAAAATATTTACTTTTTCTAAATAGCTAAAGGCTTTATTATGATTCCCTTCCCCTTTTGCAGCATAAGCGGCAGCCTGATAAATCAAAACTTTATTAGCTGTTGATGAATCGGTTAATGCAATATTTAAATAATATGTTGCAGAGTCATTCATATTCAATTGAGAATAGACCAGTGAGAGAAAAGCAGCAATTTCGCATCTATTTTCAGGTATAAAATGATATCCCTGCAGCAATAATCGTTTTGAATCCAAATGATTAGTCTTAAATAAAAGTTCTCCTTTGCGGGTAATATTGCTGTAATAATTTATTGAATCTCCAGCCTCTTTTGATAATCTTATCGCTAAATCAATGCTATTTACAAGTTCTTTAAATGGGTATTTTAATGTATTATATAAATCTGATATGACTCTGTATGTGTAAGCTAAATATCGTTTATTTCCAGAGTGTACAAAACAGTTTGCAGATTTTTTATAATAAGTTAATGACTGATTGTCTAAATTATCCTGAAAATAAATATGACCTATTTTGAAATAATTTAATCCTTTCAAATCTTCGTTGTTTGTCTCCTCTAATAAATTAGCTGCCCGCTTATAAGCTGACATGGCCCGTTTATTATCCTGATGCATTTGGGCAATGCAACCACTCAGATAATAAGCTATGCCCCTGCACTCAATCAATTTAGTTTTATCAAAGTAATGGATGGCAATATTAATAAGGCTATCCGACTTAATATCCATATATAACTTGTACTGTGCATGTGTATAATGCAAGCACCATGCAGCATAATCTGCTTCAGAAAGTCTTTCCGGATTTTTGATAGCTGATAAGAGACGATAGGCACTATCCGGATTCGAACACATTATCGATTCCGCATGAAGAATCGTTTTATTTTTAGTATACCCGGGCTTGCATGCAGCCAATGCTAAACAGCTGAGAAGAATGATAATAATTTTCCTGAAATACATAGATAGAATAGGTTTTGAGCAACACATTAACGAAATATCCATCGAGTCGGATTTTACTCAAAAGAGTTTGTTAAATATAGTGGTTTTTGACTCCCAAAAATTGGCTGTACGAATATTCGTTTTTTATATGGAAAATATCTGCTTATAATCAGTGATTTATAAAATTAGGTTTTACCTGCTGTACGAATGTTTTTTTTGCAATTCTAAATGTACTCACAGTAACTTTGATAGCAAAAATAACAAATTTATTGAGCTAATCAAAACAATCTAAAAACTAAATTTTATGAAACGTTCCTTTTCTGTATTTATTCTTTCTATATTTTTTGCAGGCAGTATTTTTGCTTCTTTTGAAAATTCCGATGTTGTAGATCCAAGACCAACTCAACCCTTTCCCCACATTACTGCAGCTTTAAATCATAATCCTACTTCTTTACCGGTTATTATTAATGATAAAGAATTATCCATTTATTTCGAATTTGCCGATGGGAATGCTACCGTTACTATATATGATGCGAACAACCAAATAATAAGCCAGGAAGCTGTAGAAATAAATGCTGCAACGAGCACTCATATTTCAATAGATACACTAAATCCGGGCAGCTACAAACTAACTGTTACTACTGAAAACTCAACGCTTACGGGTCATTTTATAATTCAATAACCACCTTGACCGGATATGAAAACAAACGGTATTGTCCGATAAGAAGTATGATAGTTTATATAGTGGAAAATATCTATACGCAGCCTTATCTCTGTTTTAAGTTCTTATCGGACGTACCGTTTGAAAATCCATAATTGCTTACTTAAAAAGTCCAAATTAATTTCCATTCAGTAATAAACTTTCTGCCCACGGGTTAAAGAATTTTCACTTCGGACGGAAAGTTTTAACCCAAAGACGAAATATTTCATACCCAGGGATAAATGTTCCAGTCCGAAGACTGAAAGTTTGCGCCCAAGAACTGGAACTTCCATTCCAAAATACAGAAGTTTGCACCCAAGGGCTGAGCATACGCGTCCAAAGGCTGGAACTTCTGTCCCTGAATACAGAAGGCTGCGTCAGTGGAAGAAAAAAACAGGGGAAAATGCAACTTCATATATGTATGTTTCAATTAATTATTTTATAAACAATCAAAAATTAGTATTATGTCTGATTACATTCCTAAAAGCGATGCCGACATGAACGTGTGGCAAGGAAATTTAGTAGCAATTGTAGAACCCAATATTACGAATTGGGCTATTTCTGCCGACGATTTTACAGTTGTAAAAACGAAACAAACCGTATGGACAACAGCCTATGCAAAGGCAAGTAATAAACAAAACCGCACGGCAGCCGATGTATTGGCCAAAGACGAAGCTGGCGATGATTACAAAAAAGCAATCCGCAGTTTTGTAGCCCAATGGTTGGCCAACAATAACAAAGTGACCGACAGCGACCGTACCCGCATGGGCTTAACTGTAAAGACAGGCACACGCACTGCTACTCCTGTTCCTTCGACGAGTCCGGTAGGAAGTGTCGATTTCTCGGTACGCCAGCAGCATACTATTCATTACTATGATGAAGCATCTGCCCATAGCAATGCAAAACCACAAGGAGTTCATGCTTGCGAGATATTTATGAAAGTAGATGGTGAATCGCCCAAAGATGCCTCGGAATTAAACTATGTAGGAACTTGCACTGCTGCTCCATATACCGTAAAATTTGATGGAACCAAATCAGGCAAAATAGCCTATTATTGGCTACGTTGGGTAAATACCCGAGGTGAGTGCGGTCCCTGGAGCACTACTATTAGCGCTATGGTGGTAGGGTAATTTTTAGTTCTAACTTTTCCTCTATTCAACTTTTCCAAAGTTTTTGAACTTTGGAAAAGTTAGCGAAGACGGACAAAACAAAAGGCGGAGCCGGTTATACATATGTTCGCGCAAGGTAACCGGCTTCCGCCCTACTCCCAAACCAAAAACAGAAAGGAGGATGCAAAACTACAGAATAACTATCACGAAAGCAAAAAACAGAATAGATATAACAATTGCCTGACTGGCTTTCGGTCTTTGGAAAGGAAATTGGAAAATTAAAGTCGTATTTAAATTAAAAAATTAAACAACAAAATGAAAAATAAATTAAAAATATATTTTTTAGGAATTTTAGCCTTTACTTTTGCATTAACAAGTTGTGATAAGAATGAAGATGCTATTTCTGAGATACAAAAGAGTCCCAAAACGGATATACTTACTTTTGCCACTCAAGAAGATTTTGATAAAACACTGGTCAAAGTAAACTCTATGACAAAAGAAGAACGCTTGGCGTGGGAGAAAGAACAGGGCTTTAAATCGTTTGGAACAATTTGTGACGAATTTTATGAAACTATTAAACCTGAAAGTTTTAAAAGCGTAGAAGAGATTAAAGCTTTTGTTACAAAAAATAGTGATAAAATTGAGTTTTATACCAGTTCTGATGGTGAAACTTATTGTGTCACAAAGGATTTTCTTTCTCCAGAACGTTATTTAATAAATGAAAATCAGACTTGTAAAATAAACAATAAGGTTATTGTTTATTCAAGTAATGAAATTTCTACAAATCAATCTTTATTTATGCAGAAGGCAGCATCATCAGTTGTAACAGCAGCAGATAAATCTGATGATAAAGTAATTAAAGGACCTGGTATTGGAGATGATGATTCGTATAGATTACATGTTTGGCTTTCAACTGAATTGGGAGGTAATGGAACAAAACACTATTCAATGTTAAGTATAAAAAATTTTTATAGATCACTGGGAATTTGGTTCTTTAAACCAGATGTTTTCGTAACATACAGCTTAAGTTCAAATATTACCGATTCATACGGCGTCACGCATCTTTTTTCAAAGCCTTCAACTTATGTAAGAATAACATCAAGTAATTGTTCTCCGACATTTTCTCAAGATTATTACTCAACAAATATAAATTTATACCCGATATCAAATCCTTATTTCTTAAGTTATTCTGTTACAGCTGAAAATACAATAACTGATAGTGATGGTACATGCCATTGTAAAGTTACGATGAGCTACTAAGTATTTGCTAAGAGAGTGATTTAAGTAGAATACAAAATTCACTCTCTTAGTTTCTTTGATTAATTCAAAATAAAACACCTATGAATATTAAAACAGTTCTTTTTCTATCATTTTTACTCGTTATTAACTTTCAACTATTAGCTCAGGACTCATTATCTGTAAATAGTCACCGCTTTTCGTTAAAAGTGAGTGGTGCCTTAGTTAACGGCACGCCATATATGGCAGGCAATCAGGTATCGTTTGTTAAGCAAAGACCTCAAATGGGTTTATCATTTAGTTATCAACTTTTGAAAAACCTAAACACTAGTTTAGGCGTGTCTTATCTTAATCCGCTTAGAGCCATACCCCATCAAGAAGGCAATTCAACTATGTGGGAAGGAACAAAATCTTCAGTCTGGTATTATGGATTAAGTCTTTCTTACGATATATTACCAGTCGTTTTTAATACAAACCATATCCGATTTGATGTATATCCAATTGTATCGGTTACTCATGTACGCGAGAAATGGTTAGCGTTAGATTCCGGAACTCCCGGCTCTGCTACTTTTTTGGAATATAATGGTGGTATTGGCTTAGGTTATAATTTTAATAAGAATGTAGGAGTATTTACAGAGTCACTTTTTGGCAAATTCTACAACTACGATAAGTTTCAATTAAAATTTGGTTTGAAATATAAATTCTAAACCAAAATAAATTAAGTATTATCAGAACAATTATGAAGCATTTCTTATTTTATTTCATTATTTTTCTCAGTATTCAATGTTTTTTTTCTTCCTGCCACACTTTAGTCGAAGATGAATTTCCTGATTT
>CAYSTC010000013.1:55564-104074 GCA_964433885.1 uncultured Paludibacter sp.
TTCAATGTTTTTTTTCTTCCTGCCACACTTTAGTCGAAGATGAATTTCCTGATTTCATCCAGACTCCGGTTTTGAATGGAATGTTGCAGGCCGATAGTACTTTTCGGGTGCAGGTTACGCTTACCGCCAACCTGTCGGATTCTGCTCCGCCCCCGGTAGAGAATGCACAGGTTATTATTGAAAGCGATGCCGATACTCCCGATACACTAACTTATACCGAAAAAGGTTGGTATGTCAGTCCGCACAAAGTAAAAGCAGGTGTTAGCTATACCTGCAAGGTAAATATCTCCGGTTTTCCATTGGTTTCGGCGCAGGCAAGCGTTCCCCGGCAAACAGAAATTGATACTATTGTTTATATCGATCTGGCCGGCCGTGGCGAAGAAGGCGAAAAAATATCATCCGTGGAGTTTAGCATACAGAATGACAAAACAAGGAAGCAATTTTGGCAGGTGCAGCTTGTAAATGAAGGAATGAAATCAGATTATGATTTTGAAACAGGCGAACGGTTTGAATATTTTGGAACCACCAATGAGTATATTTATATGCTTGCAGGCCAGGACTCCGTATTACTCGGAGAGGCAAATCCTCTTATCCTTTTCTCGAATAAGCTGATGAAAAGCAGCCGTTACCGCGTCAAATTCTACATAAATGAAAATTACACACATTTCTCTGAAGATCAAACTCCTTATATTGTACTTCGTGCTGTTGATGAATCTTATTATAAGTATTTAAAACAGTATTACATCTACGAATCAGCCGGTTATACCGACATTGGCAAAACTCCCCAGAAATATCCGCTTTATTCTAATGTTACAAATGGATATGGGGTTTTTACAGGGATTTCCGTATTAAGAAAAGAATTACTCCTAACCCGTTCGGCTGAGCTCACGGCCGTGCCTGAAGGGGAATAAATTGACTCACTATGCAAAACAAAGGAATACTTTTTAGTACTATTTTATGGATATTCACTTCACTTTCGGTTTATGCTGTTCAGGTTTCGGGTTTTGTGCGCGATGCACAGACAAGCGAAGTGCTGATTGGAGCCAATGTGTGGGAAAAAAGCCAAAACATCGGTACAAATACCGATAACCGCGGTTACTTTAACCTGAAAGTAAATTCTCCCTATACGTTAAGTATTTCGTATATCGGGTATAAAACACGTGTTATTACTTTCGATTCAGCTAAAGACAGCTTGTTGGTTATAACTCTCGAAGCCGATAACAGCCTGGGTGAAGTCACCGTTACTGCAACTCGCGAGAAAAGTTATGATGTAACCCGGCTATCAGCCAGGGAGCTTTCGCAGGTTCCTGCGTTGGGTGGCAAACCGGATGTAATTAAGGCTCTCCAGTTGTTGCCGGGAGTCCAAACACAGTCGGAAGGAATGAGCATTATGATGGTTCGGGGTGGAGAGCCCGGGCAGAACCAGTATTTGCTGGATAATGTGCCGCTTATTTACGTTAATCATTTGGGTGGTTTTTTATCGGTTTTTAATCCCGATATGATTAATTCGGTGGACTTTTACAAAGGCAATTTTCCCGCGCGTGAAGGCGGAAAACTATCATCGATTGTAGATATTACACAGCGTGAAGGCGATGTATCGAAACATCAGGGGTCGTTTAGCCTGGGTGTAACGGACGCTGCTTTTACATTCGAAGGTCCGTTGGCCAACAAAAAGATGAGTTATATGGTTACAGCCCGCAAAACATTGGTGGATGCACTTATGGCTGGTGTCAGTACACTGGTTGATGAAAATTATGCCATTGTGGCCTATGGTTTCCACGATATTAATGCCAAGCTCACCTGTAAACCCGATACTAAAAATAACCTGAGCCTAAACCTGTACCAAGGCGACGATTATCTGAATTACTGGACAAAACCCTGGAAAATGAATAATAATGAAAGCAGCCATATCAACCAACAATGGGGCAACTGGTTGGTGTCCGGGCGTTGGAACCGTGTGTTTAATTCAAAACTTTATGCCGAGAATATCGTTTCGTTCAGCCGTTACCGGAATATGTCCGGCCAGAAATTTGGATACGAAGACAATGGGGTGAAAAAAGAAATCGAAATGAAAAACATGGCTTCGGTAAAAGACTTTTCAGTGCGCACGGCCTGGAAATACTCTTTTCTGAAAAACTGGAATATGGAATTTGGCGGACAGACAAGCCATTTGATTTATGAGCCCAATTATAATTATTTGTCCACATCCCCTACTCCGCTTATCGGCAATGTATATCAGGCAATTGAGTCAGCCATTTTTCTGGATAATAAAATCCGGATATTGCCAGGCTTGCTGTTTCAACCCGCATTGAGGGTAAATAGCTTTACAAATAACGGAGAGAATTTCATCGAATTTGAACCGCGCGTGAATCTTTCCTGTAAGCTAAATCCCAATCATAGCCTGAACCTCAATTATATGCGGGTAAGCCAGAGTTCGCATTTGGTTTACGCTCAAACTACTTTGCTGAAAAGAGAAGTGTGGCTTCCTGCAACCTCTGCTTTACGTCCCGAACTGTCTAACCAGTTCTCCTTGTCGTGGAATGGCAATTTCAAAAATGGCAAATATAGCGCTGAAGCCAATGTGTATTATAAAAAAATGGATAATCTGGTGACGTTGAAGGAAGGCTATGAAAATATGGTGGATATTACGGGTGTTGAAAATAAAATTGAAACAAACGGAAAGGGCATTGCATACGGAGCTGAATGCATGTTGAAGCAAAATACCGGGAAATGGACTGGGTCGGTGGCTTATGCCTGGTCGTACTCCAACCGGAGATTTGCCAATATAAATGCAGGAAACGCCTATGAGTTTGATTACAACCGTCCACATAGTTTTACGCTGAATGTGAACAGGAACTTAAAGAAAAACTGGACAATGAGCGCTGTCTGGATATTGCAAAGCGGAACGCCCCGCACACCTGCATTAGGCAAGCAATATACGTTGGATCCGCAAACTGGTGAAACGGGTGTGGAGCTTATTTACGGGCAAAAGAACTCCGCGCGAATGCAGCCTTATCACAGGCTTGATATAGGATTTAACCACACAATCACCACTAAAAGGGGCAATAAAGCTGTGTGGACATATTCGATTTATAACGCATACAATCATATTAATCCATTCGATTATTATTACGACAATGATAATAACCGGGATAATATGACTTATTACAATCGACCGCTAAACCTGTATAAAATCGGACTTTTCTCAATTATTCCAAGCATATCATATAAAGTATTCTTTGATTATAGCAAGAAGCCTGAAGTAACTAAAAAGAAAGAAAAGAAGAAATATAACTGGTTGTATTTTTAAATGAAACAGGAATTCCACGCTATGAGTTGATTATTTTTATATCTGTTACGGCAACAATCAATTAGCTTTTGTTAAGGGCTGTGTCTCGCTTTGCTCAAGCCAAGGAAAGATTAACTCTCAGATTTATAGCTCTTTTATTACCATTCCATAATTTAGTTTACTTTTTTTATAACTTTTTACTGCAAATTATGTTAAGTCGAAGATATTTTTGTATGTTTGTGGAGCAAAAAAATGTAAAAACAATAAAAGGATATTGGCTAATCCATATTTCATCTAAAACACAAAAGAAAAATGGTAACATCGGAACAATTAGAAACATGTAAAAAATGTAGCAATCAACGGTTGGAGTTAAACGGAGAAATTATTTGCAGGTATACCAACAAAGCTCCGGATTTTAGGAAAAAATGCATCTTTTTCAAAAACGCTTCCGTATCGGAAGATGAAAGTGTGTTTGATGAGTTTGAGAAAACTCTGTATAAAAGTGCAAGTCAGGGACAGCGGTTTGCAAATTATATAATTGACATAATTGTATTTTATATATTCATTATCATTGTGGGAGGAATAATTGGAGTTATTGTAGCTATCCTAAATCCATCGGCTGTTGGGGATTTTGAAAATGTTGGTATAATTTTGAATTACCTTATTGGTTTTATTTGCGGGGTGACTTATTACACACTAATTGAATTTGTTACCGGTGGCCGGTCATTAGGTAAAGTAATAACTAAAACAAAAGTTATAACATTGGATGGAGACAAACCGGATTTAAAAACATTTCTGATCCGTTCCTTATGCCGATTCATTCCTTTCGAAGGTTTTTCATTTTTGGGGTCTACGGATGCCGGATGGCACGATTCTATTTCACAAACGAGAGTGGTGAGAATATAAATTAAAGTTTTATGTGTAACACTAAAAAACACAGAGCTAAAATATTGTAAGATTTATGCTGAAATCGACTTTATGTTGTTATATAACAAGTTAATTATAAAATCAAATCGATTATGTCCATTTTTCGGGTAATATTATGCATTATTTTTCCGCCTTTAGCTATTCTGGATAAAGGCTGTGGCTCTGTTTTGCTGGTTTTTATACTTACTTGCTGTGGTTGGATACCCGGAGTTATAGCAGCATTAATCATCAATAATAAAAATAAATAAGAATATGAGCAAAGCTCTGATTTTGATTGATATTCAAAATGATTATTTTGAGGACGGTGCCAATCCGCTGGTTGGTTCTGATTCGGCAAGCCAAAAAGCACAGTTGATATTGGAGCACTTCAGAAAAGAAAAACTTCCGGTTGTTCACATACAGCATCTGTCGGTTCGGCACGGGTCTACGTTCTTTATTCCGGGCACAGTCGGTGCCCAAATTCATATGAACGTGAAGCCGCTGGATAATGAAAAAGTCATTGTAAAACATTATCCGAACAGTTTTATTGAAACAGACTTGCAGAAATATCTGACAGGCCTGGGGGCAACAGAATTGGTGATATGTGGCATGATGACCCACATGTGCGTAGACGCAACCACGCGGGCGGCTAAAGATGCCGGATATACCTGTACATTGATTGGTGATGCCTGCGCTACCAAAGATTTGGAAATACATGGACGTAAGGTGACTGCAGAAGATGTTCACAATAGCTTTCTGGCTGCCTTAAACTATTATTATGCCTCGGTAATAACTGCTGAGGAGTATTTCGCCTGATATCGGATAAATTTTATACGGTTTAATACCAGAATCCTCTTTTTGTTGTTTGACTTTGTTGTTTTATTGATTAGAATACCTTTTTTTACTGCACCTTCTTACGATTTTTTCAAACTTAAGCAACTATTGCCAAAACCACCAACTAATAAAAATACAAAACAACAGTCATTTTTATATGTCTTTGCCCTCTTTTTCAGCATAAAAATAAAAATCTGAAAGAAAAATGAGTGAATATAAAATTGAAAGCCTAAAGATGCATACTTTGGGCTAATTTGTGCAAGTTTTTTGTATATTAATCCTATCTTTCTGATAATCAACAAGAAGAAAAAAAGACAAAAAATATTATCTATTTCGTTGATAATGAGAAATAATTATAGTAATTTTGTCGGAAATTTGAAATACGGAAAAATTTCTGTAATTACATTCTTTCAGAGCTAAGATTCAGGAAGTTTGCCGGCTTCATTTTTTGCTTCAGAATTCAAATTATTACACTATAATATTTTATTTTATGAAACCGACTCATATTGAGCATTTAGGCATTGCAGTAAAAAGCCTTGAAACTGCTATCCCTTACTACGAAAATGTATTAGGATTAACTTGCTATGCAGTAGAAGAAGTTCCGGAACAAAAAGTAAAAACTGCTTTCTTCAAAGTAGGCCAAACCAAAATTGAATTGTTGGAGTCGACCGACCCAGAAGGACCAGTTGGAAAATTTATCGAAAAGAAAGGCGAAGGAGTTCACCACGTAGCATTTGCCGTAGAAAATCTGCAAGCTAAACTTGATTTGGCAGCTGAACGCGGTGTAGCGTTGATCGACAAACAACCACGTAAAGGTGCAGAAGGTTTGAATATTGCTTTCCTTCACCCAAAATCAACTTTCGGTGTGTTGACTGAACTTTGCGAAGATCCAAACAAATAATTGAAAAAACAGTTTTTGGCTGATTGGTACTTACACGTGATTTTGTATCAATAAACAACAGTTGAAAAATCAGATATATTAAAAATGGAAAATCAACAAAAGGTAAAAAACCTCATCGATTTGCGCGCACAAGCCAAATTGGGAGGGGGTGTGAAGAGAATTGCATCGCAACATGCCAAAGGTAAATTCACTGCACGTGAACGCCTCGAAATGTTGTTGGATGAAGGTAGTTTCGAGGAACTGGATATGTTTGTAACTCACCGTTGCAACAATTTCGGTCTGGAAAATGAAAAATATCTGGGCGACGGTGTTATTACCGGTCATGGTACTATCGACGGTCGTACAGTGTACGTATTTGCACAGGACTTTACAGTTTTCGGAGGTTCATTGTCTGAAACAATGGCTTTGAAAATTTGTAAAGTAATGGATATGGCTATGAAAATGGGCTGTCCAATGATCGGTATCAACGATTCGGGTGGTGCCCGTATTCAGGAAGGTGTTACTTCTTTGGCCGGTTATGCCGAAATTTTCCAACGCAATATCATGGCTTCAGGGGTAATTCCTCAGATTTCGGCTATTTTCGGACCTTGTGCAGGTGGTGCTGTATACTCTCCTGCCCTCACCGACTTCGTGCTTATGACTGAAGAAAACAGCTACATGTTTGTTACTGGTCCTAAAGTTGTGAAATCAGTAACAGGTGAAGATATTTCAACAGAAGATCTGGGTGGAGCTGATGTACATGCTCGCAAATCGGGTGTTTCACACTTTAAGGCTGAAAATGAAGAGGAAGGTATGTTGCTTATTCGCAAATTGCTTTCTTACCTTCCGCAAAACAACCTGGAAGAACCACCATTGTTTGAAAATACTGACCCAATCAGCCGTTTGGATGATAAATTAAATTCAATCGTTCCTGATAATCCGAACATGCCTTACGATATGAAGGATGTGATTCACGCAATTGTGGACAATGATGAATTCCTTGAAGTTCACCGTCATTATGCACGTAATATTATTGTTGGTTTTGCCCGTTTCAATGGTGCACCTACAGGAATTGTAGCTAATCAGCCAAACTTCCTTGCCGGAGTACTGGACTGTGATGCTTCACGTAAAGCAGCCCGTTTTGTACGTTTCTGCGATGCGTTCAATATTCCTGTATTGACTTTGGTTGACGTACCTGGTTTCTTGCCTGGTTCTGGTCAGGAATATGCAGGTATTATCAATCATGGTGCTAAACTGATGTTTGCTTATGGCGAAGCTACTGTTCCAAAAGTGACTGTAACTATCCGTAAGTCGTACGGTGGTGCTCACGACGTAATGAGCTGTAAACAACTTCGTGGTGATTTCAACTACGCCTGGCCAACTGCAGAAATTGCGGTAATGGGTGCTGCTGGAGCTATCGAAGTATTGGAAGGACGCGCTATTTCAGCCATCAAGGATCCGGAAGAAAAAGCAGCATTCGTAAGCGAAAAGGTAAACGAATACAAAGAAAAATTCGCTAATCCTTATCAGGCTGCTGCCTATGGTTATATCGATGATATCATTGAACCACGTAACACCCGCTTCCGTGTTATCCGTGCATTCCAGGCTTTGGAAACTAAGAAAGTGATTAATCCGCCACGTAAACATTGTAACATACCTTTATAATTAGTCCTATGGCACTTGAAAAACTATTTGGTAAAAAGGAAAAGTCTGCTTCAACTACCGACAAGGATGTCAATGAAATTCCAAGCGGTGATATAGCTGCAATTGCTATGGCATTACACTTATTTTACGATGAAGTTCACGATAATGAAAGTAATGTGATTACCATCAAACGTATCGAAAGACGTTATTCACCCTGGAGTTCAAAAATTTACGGTGTAATTAATAATAGATAAGATAATATGAAGAAATTCAAATTTACAATAGAGGGGACTTCATACAGTGTGAATGTCAAAACGATAGAAGGTAACCAGGCTGAAATTGAAGTAAACGGTAAAAACTATACCGTAGGACTTGAAGAAGAAGTGAACCCGCTGAAAACTCCTATTTTGGTTCGCAAAGAAGTGGTAACCAAACCGGGAGAAAATAAAATTGCTACGAAAGCAGCTCCAATGCCACCATCGAACAAACCTAGCGCCGGAGGAATCAAAGCTCCGCTGCCGGGAAGCATTATCCGCGTGGTAGTTAAAGTTGGCGACACAGTGAAAGAAGGCGATTTATTGCTTGTTATGGAATCGATGAAAATGGAAAACAATATCCTTTCTGAGAAATCAGGTGTGGTAAAAAGCATTTCTGTTGAAAACGGACAAGCAGTTCTTCAGGATGATATTCTTATGGAATTAGAATAGTAGTCTGCTTAAAAATAAACTTTATAGAAAAAAGCCTATCGATTTAACTTCGATAGGCTTTTTTCATCAACAGGCTTTCAAATTATAATTCGGAAACCAATTGTTTTAGTTTTGTTTCAGCTATTTTTAGGTTGTAGCGAAAATTAATCAGGCGAGTACAGGATTGTACATAATCTTCCTGCGCACGTCGAACTTCCAGTGAGGTTGTTTGCCCATGCTTAAGCCGATCAAGGCTAATTTGGATATTTTCCTTCGCCAGTTCGTTGTTTTCTGTTTCAATTTTCAAAAGCTGTTGCTGGTTATCAAATTCGGTCAACATATTTTGCAACTCGGTATTTACCTGTAATTTGATATTTTGCAAATCATACCCGGCACTTTCCATTTGAATTTTAGCAGTTGTTTCTTTGCGCTTTGTTTCTCCTGCATTATAAACCGGAATTGCCAATGTCCCTCCTACCTGCGGCCCCAACGAACTGTTCTTCAAAACAGATCCGGCCGAATTAACCGATTGGTTAGCATAATATCCGGCTTTTAAACTCAGAGTAGGTAAATAGGCAGCCCGGCTTTCTTTCAGAGCCAAGTGCGCAATTTCAATTTGTTTTTGGAACCCCAAAATGCTCGTGTTCGAATTGTTCAGTTTTTCTGCCAAACGTGCTTTGTCAGGCGAATAATTCAAAGGAATTGAATCAGTTATTTCAAAAGATTCTTCAGTTTTCCCACCCATTAGCACATTTAATGTTTTCATAGCAGCATCAATAGTGAACTGCTGATTGATGGCATTTTCAGTATTTACGTTTAAATCAATTTTAGCCTGAAGCAAGTCCGATTTCAACAATGAACCGGCATTATATCCGGCCTGGGCAATAGTAACCCGCTCCCGGTTGAAATTCAAAGCTTCATTGATTGAATTCAATTGCTGTTTTTGACGAACTACGTCGTAGTAAGCAGCTATTACACCGGATAAAGTCTGTAACACTTTGGCCTTATACTGAATTACTCCAAGAGTCTGAATTTCATTTAATTTGCTTTTGGTTACAAACATTTTTCCCCCATCGAACAAATTCCAGTTGAGCTGAACGCCTGCATTGAGCGTCGATCCTGACAATGATGGATAATTATTTTCAACACCGGAAGAAAGCTTTTGGTTTACACTGCTTTGCTCAATTGTACCGGAACCTGTTACAGCCACAGTAGGCAACATTCCTGCGTTCCCAGGTGTATTATTGGCCCTGGCAATTCCGGCCTCATTTCCTGCCACCAAAATGTCGAAGTTATTTTTCAGTGCAGTATTGATTGCATCTTCAATGGTCAGCTTTTTTTGTGCAATTGACGTTGAAGTACTTAATGCAAGAAAAAGAACTATTCTTCCAATACCTTTTAAATGCTGTTTTATCATGGGGCAACGATTTTTTTAGTTTTACTTGACATAACGATATAAGTTACCGGAATAACAAATAATGTCAGCAACAATGAGAATAACAAACCACCTACCACTACTATTCCCAACGGGATACGGCTGGTGGATCCGGCACCCAAAGCCAGGGCAATCGGTAAAGCTCCGAAAATAGTCGCCAACGAAGTCATAAGAATCGGACGGAAACGGGCAGCAGCAGCTTCAAAAGCAGCCACTCGCTTGTTCAAGCCCTGTTTACGTTTTTGGTTGGCAAATTCCACAATCAAAATCCCATTTTTTGTTACAATACCGATAAGCAGAATCATCCCTATTTCTGAAAAAATATTTAATGTTTGCCCAAAAATCCACAAAGAAAGCATCGCTCCGGCAATAGCCATTGGTACTGTGAGCATAATAATGAACGGATCGCGGAAACTTTCGAACTGAGCAGCCAAAATCAAGTAAATGAGCAACAGAGCGAGCACCAGTGCGAAAGAGATATTGGATTTGCTCTCGGCAAAATCGCGTGAAGGTCCGCTAAGGGCTGTTGTAAAACTTTCATCCAGCAGTTTGTCTGCAATGCGTTGCATTTCGTCAATTCCTTCGCCCAGCGTTTTTCCTTCAGCGAGATTGGCAGAAACTGTAGCCGATTTGTAGCGATTAAAGTGATACAAAATGGGTGGATTACTATTTTCCTTAATATCAACCAGATTGTCAAGTTGTACCCGGTTTCCCGTATTAGAGCGAACATACAACGATGAAATATCAGCCGGAGTGCTTCTGTCGTCGCGTGCCACTTGTCCGATTACATAATACTGCCGGTTGTTTCGCAGGAAATAGCCATAGCGGCTACCGCTGTATGCAAGATTAAGAGCATCAGACACATCCCGTTCGTTGACACCCAGGCTGGTTGCTTTTAAACGGTTTACACTCAAATTTATTTCCGGTTTATTAAATTTCAAATCAACATCCACATTGCTGAAAACCGGGCTATTCCGAGCTTCATCCAAAAACTTTGGCAAAGTTGATTTTATCTTTTCAAAATCAAGATTTTGCAAAACATATTGCACCGGTAAGCCACGTGAATTGGATGTAGAAATGGTTGGTTCCTGGCTGGCAATGATCCGCGCCTCGGGTATAGAGTCGTATATCTTTGTTAGTTTTTGATAAATATCTTTCTGGCTGGCTTTTCGCTCAGTAGGATCGGATAGAAAAATAATCAGGAAACCTGTGTTTCCGGTAGAGCTTGATCCGCCTCCACCACCTCCATAGCGTGCAAGTGTGTATTTTGCCTCCGGAATCCGATCGAAATTTATTTGAGCCAACTTGTCGGTAATTTGTTTCGTGGTATTATACTCGGTTCCTTCGGGAGCAGTAATGCTCGTACGGATATAGCTGTGATCTTCCATGGGTGCCAACTCCGATTTCAGATTCAATGACAAACAAATAATTATTAGTATACACAATCCGACAATAGAAAACGAAATCCATTTATTTTTGATAAAGAAACCGAGGTAGCGCCTGTATTTTTTTTCCATTCCTGTAAAGAACGGTTCGGAAGCCAAATAGAATTTTGAATGATGTGTAGCAGAGCCACCCAGTAAGACGTTTAGTACCGGTGTAAGTGTCAACGATACCAACGCCGAGATGAGTACTGCACAAGCAACTACTATACCGAACTCGCGGAATAACCGGCCGGTAAACCCTTCCAGAAAAATAACGGGGATAAACACAATAGCCAAAGTCAACGAAGTAGATATAACAGCGAAGAAAATCTCGCGTGTACCTTCGAAGGCTGCTTTCCACTTATCCATCCCCTGCTCTATCCGTTTAAAAATATTTTCTGTAACAACAATTCCATCATCAACCACTAATCCGGTTGCCAACACAATTCCCAACAAAGTAAGCACATTGATGGAAAAACCAAAAATATACATAATGAAAAATGTTCCGATAAGCGAAACCGGAATGTCAATAAGCGGACGAAGTGCAATGATCCAGTTTCGGAAAAACAGGAAGATAATCAGCACTACCAAAAAGATGGCAATGAGCAATGTTTCAAGTACATCTTTAACCGATTGACGTACAAAAGTCGACTTATCACGTCCTACATTCAATTCCAAACCCTTTGGAGCTGTTAGTTTTATTTGTTCCAGACGCTTGTTGAATTCATCTGAAATTTCAATATTATTAGCTCCCGGAAGAGGTATAATTGCCAGACTTACTCCTACATTTCCGTTAATGGTGGCTCCGGATTCTTCATTTTGAGGTCCGAGAACTGCCTCGCCAATATCACTTAAGCGTATAACCTGATTATCGGTTTGCCTGATAATCAGGTTATTGAAATCTTCTTCTGTAAATAGTCTGCCACGCGTTTTTATAATTAACTCGGTGGTATTTCCTCGGATTTTTCCACCGGGCATTTCTACGTTTTCTTTTTGCAACGCAACGTTTACATCGGCGGCAGTCAGATTATGCGCGGCCATTTTCTTTGCATCGAACCACAACCGCATGGCAGGCCTTTGCTGACCATAAATGGCAACAGAGCTAACACCGGGAATAGTTTGAAGTTTTTCCTGTAAAACAGTCTCTGCATAATCGCTCAGTTCAATTGTATTCATTGTGCTACTCTGAACCATAAGCATGATAATCGGCTCACTGTTGGCATCGGCTTTGGTCACAATTGGCGGTGCATCTATGTCCTGCGGCAAACTACGCATACCCTGCGATACCTTGTCTCGCACATCGTTAGCTGCTTTTTCCAAGTCAGCGCCCAATTCAAATTCCACCGTAATATTGCTTGAACCAATGGATGATTGTGACGAAATGGATTTTACGCCTTCAATGCCATTGATTGCTTTCTCGAGCGGCTCTGTAATCTGCGATTCTATAATCTCGCTGTTTGCTCCGGTATAACTGGTTTGAACAGTAATAATAGGTGGGTCGATGGCCGGATACAAGCGTACAGCCAGAAAATTGAATCCGACAACTCCCATTAGTATAATTATCAGGCTTAATACTATAGAGCCAACCGGACGTTTAAGTGCAATATCTGATAGGGTCATAATTGGCTGCTAACTAATGAGTATGATAATTCGGAACCTTCTTTTACGAATTGAAGCCCGGAGGTGATAATGGTATCGCCCGGCTGGATTCCTTCCAAAACTTCAATGTTTGTAGCCTGGCGAATTCCGGTTTTTATTTCTATCAAATGTGCTTTGCCATTCCGCGCCACAAAAATATTTTTTTTATTTTCCTGAGCTATCAAAGCCAGCGAAGGGATCAACAAAGCGTTTTTGTTTTCGTTCAATCGAAGCGTTACATTTGCAAATGATCCCGGCATTAAATCTGCTGATTTAGAATCGACCAATGCTCTTACTTTCAGATTGCGCGTGGAAGCATCAATTCCTTTTTCGGTGGCAATCACCGTTGCATTGTATGTTATATTTTCATTGTTCATGCTAAATATAACCTTCATTCCCGGATTAATCAGGGAACTGTATTTTTCAGGAACGCTAAAATCAAGCTTTATCTTGTTTTCGGTGCGAATGGTAGTCATTAAAGTTGAAGGTGTTACAATAGCTCCCACGCTTACGTTTCTTAAACCGATAACCCCATCAAAGGGAGCCCGGATTTCCGTTTTCCGAATCAATGTTTTCTGAACTTCGATATCGGCTTTCAATGAACTTAACTGTAATCCGGTTTGGTCGTAATCGTTCTGACTTATTCCATTCACTTTCAATAGCTCAGACTGACGTTTATAAATTTGTTGTTGAATAGCCAATTGGGCTTCCAACTTCTTTAATGTTGCCTGCAAATCATCATCAAACAGTTTAACCAGCAATGTGCCCTGCTTTACAAATTTTCCTTCGGGCAGATTAATCATTACCACTCGTCCGGCTACTTCGTTTTTGAGTTCCACTTCATCGAATGCAAGCAAAGAGCCGGAGACAGCTATTTCAGTAACTAAGGACGATGGTTTTGCAACGTAAGCACTCACTTTCTTTTGTGCTTTTTCTTTCCCCTCTTTTTTCTTTTCCATATCCGTTGATTTTCCAAAACCTAATTTTAGAAAAAAAAGTGCTGATAGAATAAAAAGTGTTGCAATCAAAATAGTTGATTTCTTTTTCATGCTTTCTTATATATTTTTAATTGACTGTAAACGAGTAGTTTTGTAAATACATTCTGCATTTTTGTCTGTGCTAACCGACAGGCAATATCACTTACAAACAAATTTACGAGTAGTGTATTTTATATTCTAAATATGGTACAACAGAATCGTCTATGTTGGGTTTGATGAGACTGACATTATTTTTTATAATCCGTTGTTTTTCATTCAAACCTTGTTTGATTCAATTTTGTTTGAAAGGTTTAAATTCACTGGTAAAATTAGCTATTTTTTTACAATGCCCATTCAATGGTGCTTTCATTTTTTATTTTGCCAATCAGTTGTACAAATCATTTTTTTTTGCAATCTTTGTATTCATTATAATTAACAGATTGAAATCTGTTGACAATTTGCTTTTGTACCGTACGCTTATACTTGTCTGATTCAGAAATAGCGTAATATTACAAAAGAAAAATATGTTTAGAAATGGAAAATACTTCTCCTTACTATCAACTCGCTCACGATTTTGCATTGTATACCAATCGTTCCATCTTTCTGACAGGGAAAGCAGGAACCGGGAAAACAACTTTTTTACACAAATTAAAATCAGAAACAAAAAAACAAATGGCGGTGGTTGCACCAACAGGTGTAGCTGCAATTAATGCGGGTGGAACAACCATGCATTCCTTTTTTCAATTGCCATTTACGCCTTATATTCCAACTGCCGAAGGGCGGAAAAATCTGATTGACAAAATGAAAATGCAGGGAAGCCGCCGGAAAGTGTTACAGGAACTGGAATTGCTTGTGATAGACGAAATAAGTATGGTGCGGGCCGATGTGCTTGATTCGGTGGATACCATTCTCCGTCATGTTCGTTACCGGAATAACGAGCCATTTGGAGGTGTGCAGGTTATTTTCATCGGAGATATGTTTCAGCTTTCGCCGGTTGCAACAGACGTTGAGTGGCGTTTGCTTAGCCAGTATTACAGTAGCCCGTATTTCTTCCACAGTCACGTTATACAGCAACAGCAACCGGTTTACATTGAGTTGGACAAGATTTTTCGCCAGACAAACGGTGACTTTATTCGCGTACTAAACGAAGTGCGAAACAATTGTTTGTCTGATTCGGGGCTGAAACTATTGCAAAGCCGATACAATCCTTCGTTTGTTCCTCCCAATGACGATACTTACATTACGCTCACTACGCATAACTACAAAGCCGATCAGATAAATGCCGAGGAACTGGCTAAAATAAAAGGTAAAATTTATACTTTCGATGCCGAAATTCAGGGTGAATATCCCGAGAAGAGCTACCCGACTGAGAAAACCCTGGAGTTGAAAATCGGAGCTAAAGTCATGTTCCTGAAAAACGATACAGAAACTCCACGCCGGTTCTTTAACGGTAAAATTGGTGTGATTGAAGATATTGATGATAAGTCTATCAGCATCAAATGTCCCGGCGATTTTGAAACTATTGAGCTCAGCAAAGCCGTTTGGGAAAATATACGTTATACAACCAACCCAACCACCAAGCAGATAGAAGAAGATGAACTGGGCAAATTCATTCAATATCCGCTACGTCTGGCATGGGCAATTACCATTCACAAAAGCCAGGGATTAACATTCGACAAAGCGGTGATTGATGCCGGAGCTGCTTTTGCGTCGGGGCAGGTGTATGTGGCATTGAGTCGTTGCCGATCGTTGGAAGGTCTGGTATTGCTCAGCAAGATTAATCCCGATACAATCCAAAACGACAGGCATATTGTGGAACATGAACGAAACAAACTGCCTGTTGAAGAACTTGAAGTACAATTGGATGAATCACGAAATCTGTACAGGAACTTTATCCTGTTTCAGTTGTACGATTTTAAAAATCTGGTGGGTCAGTCAGCACGCTTATTGAATGAAACGAGCGAGAATGAAAGTTCTTTTAATGAAGAAACTATTCCCTTTTTGAGGAATATATTGCAGCAATCACAAAACCTTCAGGAAATTGCCGAAAGGTTTCAGGGACAACTACTGCGAATTCTGGCCGAACGTCCGGTTGTGGAGGAATATCTGCAGGAAAGACTGGCTGCTGCCTGCGATTTCTTCAACGAAAAAGCTTCTCTTTTACTTGAAACACTGCGACAATCACCAGCAGTGTCGGACAGCCGCGCAAATGCTTCGGAATACAACGACGGTATTAAAATGATTTTCTCAAATATTGCTCAGAAAATCTTTTTAATGAAGGGGTTGAAGTTGAAATTCACCGTGGAAGATTATTTTATTCTGAAAAACACCCTCATTGTTCCGGAATTTAATGTAAATGCTTATGCCAAAACGAGTTCAAAGCAAAAACTTACTACGCGACAACCGGAGTTGTACAGAAGATTAACACATCTTCGCAATCAAATTTGTGAACCGCGCGACTTACCTATTTATTTGGTTGCAGGAAGCCAAACTCTGAACGAAATGTCTGATTTTCTGCCACAAAACGAACGGGAATTATTACAAATTAGTGGCTTTGGCCCCGCTAAAGTGGAAAAATACGGCAAGCAATTTTTAGACGTGATTCTCTCCTATTGCAACGAGCATAATCTTCAATCGCTGATGCACGAAAAAGTAAGTTCTAAAAAAGAAAAAAAGGAGAAAAAGCCCGTTGGTGAAACTTTCCGGATTTCGCTTGCAATGTATAAAGAAGGAAGATCAATAGATGAAATTGCAAAAAGCAGAAATCTGAGCAGTTCAACAATTGTTAGTCATTTGGAACGCTACGTTATTAGTGGAGAACTGGATATCAACAGCTTTATGACGCCTCAAAAACGAGAAAAAGCTCAGGAAGTAATCCGCAAAGGCACCGAAACCGGATCTGTTTATGAAATGCTCGGTACTTTTTTAAATTATGTGGAAACAAAAATGTTTATGGCATGGTTGAGGGCCGGTAAAAACTAAGAACTTTCGCGGTTTTCAACTATTTTATAGTGGCACTAACAGTATAAATCGAAAACTTATGACAATGCTACTTATTTTCGGGGCCTTAAGTTTGGTGATAATTCTGGTATCCAGACGTTCATTATTTAATACAAAAGGTCATGGTTTTTTCCGCTTTTTTGCCTGGGAATGCATAGCCTGGCTGTTGGCTATAAATTACAAATGGTGGTATGTAAGTCCTTTCAGCGTAAACCAGATAGTTTCCTGGATATTGCTTTTTTATTCAATCTATCTTGTAGTGGCAGGACTTATTTTATTGAAAACAAAAGGAAAGCCTAGTAGTGAAAGGCAAGACGAGAATTTATATAGCTTCGAAAAAACCACCGAATTAATTGAAACTGGTATCTTTCGGTACATACGCCATCCGCTTTACGCATCGTTGATTTTCCTTGCCTGGGGCATTTTTCTGAAGCATCCCCAAGTGTCATTACTACTGATAACATTAGCTGCAACTGTCTTCCTTTACATAACATCCAAGCGCGATGAACAAGAATGTATCAGTTATTTTGGTGAAAAGTATCAGAACTACATGAAACGCACCAAAATGTTTGTTCCATTTTTATTTTAAATTGATTCGTCTAAACATATTTAATATTAAAATTGTTTCAGACAAATATATAACTTATAGAGATCCAAAATAACTTTAATTTTTAATGATTTATTATTTTATACAACACAAATGAATTTACTTTTACAAATTTTTCACGGATTAAAATGGCAAATTATTGCAAATGACGGTTCTGTTTTTGGTCAGGTTTTCAATACATGGATGTCTGTATTGATTGTAACAATAGTCGCTTGCTTTTTATTGGGTGAATTAACCAAGAATTATAGCCAGGTAGATAAGGTTTGGAGTCTTATGCCCATTATTTATAGTTTCATTACTTTATCGGCATTTCCATTTTCACCGCGTATTTGGTTGATGACTGTTTTAGTTACATTTTGGGGATTACGGTTAAGTTACAATTTCTATCGTAAAGGTGGATATAACATAATTCCTTGGAAAGGTGAAGAAGATTACCGCTGGAATATATTACGACAAAATCCTAAACTGAAAGGTTTTAGGATGGTTTTGTTCAACTTGTTTTTTATTTCTTTTTATCAGCAGGTGTTGATTTTGCTTTTTTCCACCCCACTCCTATTGGCTGCCAAAAATTCATCTGCGGAACTTACAGTATTAGATTTCATAGCTGCAGGATTTATGTTATTGTTTATTCTGATTGAGACAATATCCGACAACCAACTGTTTAATTTTCATCTTCAAAAGCAACATAAACTACTCCCTGATGGCAGATTTAGTGAATCTTTGAGTAAAGGTTTTATGATGGACGGATTTTGGAAGTATGTGCGTCATCCCAATTTTGCGGCCGAACAATCCATTTGGGTTTCGTTCTATTTTTTCGGAGTAGCCGCTTCAGGTGAGGTTTTTAACTGGACACTTGCAGGGCCTGTGTTACTGATTCTTTTGTTTGTGGGTAGCTCCGACTTCACCGAAAGCATTAGTATGAAGAAATATCCGGATTACGCCAATTATAAAAATGAGGTGCCAAAATTCATTCCTTTGTTTTTCAGATTGAAACAACGGGTAAAAGCATAACGATTTTAAATTCAAGTTTATATTATGACATCAAACATTAATACATATGAATAAAGCATTAAAAGGTATCTTAATTGGACTCGGTACGATAATTACAATTTTGGTTTTACTGGTTGCAGGCTTTTGGCTTAAAATGAAATCAGAATTGAAAGACATGCATGTATCTGAAACAAAGGAAGTAGTATCGGGAATTTTTGCAATAAAAGATTCGTATGTCAATATGTTTGTTGTGAAAGATAGTGATAATTATATATCCATTGATGCCGGAGCAGATATAAAAACCATTCGAAATGAGCTCAAAAGGCTTAACATAGACTCAGCGAAGGTAGTGGCAGTGCTTTTTACACATTGCGATGGAGATCATACAGCAGCACTTGGGATGTTCAAAAATGCGGTCGTTTACCTATCGCGCCAGGAAGAACAAATGATTAATGGTAAAACGGCAAAAATGATGTTTGTACACAACAGCATTTCCCGCAAAGATTATAACTTGCTTGACGATCAACAGGATTTAACTTTAAGAAATACAGATATAAAATGCATTGCTACTCCCGGACATACGCCTGGGTCTATGTGCTATGTAGTGAACAACAAATATCTATTTGTCGGAGACGCATTTGGATTAAAAGCTGGAAAGATAGACAGGCCAAACAAATTTTTCAGTGCTGATATGAAAACAGCTGTCCATTCACTTTCAAAAATTGCTAATCTGCCTAATGTTGAATATGTTTTCACGGCCCATAACGGATATAGTAGTGAGTATAAAAAGTCAATGGCAGATTGGAAAAAGCTTGAATACTGATTACTTTGGATATTGATAATGTATTTTAATCTTAAAAGAAAAATGCCTATAAAAGCATTTTAACAATTTATGTGTTGAACAATTTTATGATACATGCGTTTTAACACGGAAGCATTCTAAACATTCAATATTAAAAATCAGATTAATGAATACGGAAATTAGTAAAACGAATAAAATTATCGCCTGGGTTATATCAGGCTTATTGACTGCATTGTTTTTATTCAGTGCAAGCGGAAAATTATTCCTACATCCCGAGCAAATGGAACAAATACATTTGGGCAATTGGAGGGTTATCATTGCCATAGGAGAAATTACGTCAGCGTTATTGTTTTTAATCCCTAAAACTAATAAACTTGGAACAATTTTGTTAAGTTCTTATATGGGTGGTGCTATTATTATTCACATGACTGGTGGAACCAGTATTTTGATGCCAGCTGTTATTTTAATTCTTGTGTGGATTACAGGAATTATTAGAAACCCGGAATTATTGAAGTTGTAACCAACATAAATTGACAGCAATCCTGTTATCATTTTTCAATTTTAAAAAGGCTATCAATAATGATAGTCTTTTTTGTTTTAGCTTACTCCTATTTGTTGAAAAAACTAAAAACACAACTCACTCTAATTTGTTATATAAATTGAACTTAAACAACTGTAAATTAAGAGTTATAATACCGTCAAATTAAACACTGCAATGAGATTAAAAAAATGGCTCACTTACATTAATAACGACAATGTGAGCAACAACAAAATGATTTTAGTCCGATTGGTAGTCGGTTTGATATTCATGACAGAAGGAATTCAAAAATACTTATTTCCAGAACTTTTGGGTAGCGGCCGTTTTTTCAGAATAGGATTCAGCGATCCAGCTTTTTGGGCGTATTTCACAGGCACTTTCGAAGTGATTTGCGGTTTGCTGATAGTTATTGGTTTATTGATCCGATTGGCCTGTATTCCTCCTCTGATAATTATGGTTGTTGCATTTATAACCACAAAATGGCCGATTCTTATCAACAAAGGATTTTGGCCTTTCGTGGATGCCTATTATACTGATTTTACGATGACATTGCTGCTGGTTTATCTGTTTATAAATGGATCGGGTAACTGGTCGGTAGATTCAAGAATCAGCCGGCATATGAAAAAATCGAATTATAAAATGAAATTTCATGGACATTACAGAAAATAAATATACAAATCATTTGATAAACGAGAGCAGCCCCTATCTGCTTCAACATGCGCACAATCCAGTAAACTGGTATCCATGGGGAAAAGAAGCGCTTGAAAAAGCTCATCGCGAAAACAAAAATATCATTGTGAGCATTGGTTATGCTGCTTGTCATTGGTGCCATGTCATGGAGCATGAATGTTTTGAGGATGAAGAAGTTGCCGAATATATGAATCGGCATTTCGTATCGATAAAAGTAGATCGGGAAGAACGGCCGGATATTGATCAGATTTATATGACAGCAGTGCAGCTTCTAACCGAACGTGGTGGTTGGCCGCTAAATTGCATTACACTGTCCGATGGACGGCCAATTTACGGAGGTACCTATTTCCCAAAAGCACAATGGTTGGATATGCTATCGCAAGTTTCCGGGTTTATAAGCAAATATCCTGATAAAGCGGAAGAGCAAGCGAAATCATTAACTCAGGGCATACAAAACAACGAAATGATTTACTCTTACAATGCCTCTGATAAACCGGAAGTTTCTATTAGTGATCTGGAAGATGTTTTCCATTTTTTCAAAATGAATTACGATACCAAAAATGGTGGATTAGGAAATGCTCCGAAGTTTCCGATGCCAGTAACACTACAATTTTTACTGCATTTCAATTATCTGACCTGGGATAAGGAAGCGCTTAAAGCAGTGACTACCACTTTGAACAAAATGGCTGCTGGAGGAATTTACGATCAGATTGGAGGTGGCTTTTCGCGCTATTCTACCGATGAATCATGGAAAGTTCCTCATTTCGAGAAAATGCTATATGACAATGCCCAGCTTGTAAGTTTATATGCTGCTGCTTATCAGCAAACCAAAAATCCTCTTTACAAAACCGTTGTTTCCGAAACATTGGATTTTATAAATCGTGAATTAACGTCCGAGAATGGTGGTTTTTATTCATCGTTGGATGCCGATAGCGAAGGTGTGGAAGGTAAATTCTACACATGGACTCAAAGCGAGATTAAACATATTTTGGGCGATAAGGCAAATATTGTATTGGATTATTACCATGTTTCAGAAAAAGGGAATTGGGAAAAATCTCAGAATATATTATTCAGGGTTCATAATGATGGGGAGATTGCTGATAAATACAATATCACCGAAGACGAACTAATTAATTGGATTTTTGAAGCAAAAGAAATATTGCTCAAAGTAAGATCAAAACGTACCAGACCAGCGCTTGATGATAAAGTACTTACTTCGTGGAATGCGTTAATGCTCAAAGGTTATTGTGATGCATACAGGGCTTTTGATGATCCTGAATATCTTCGGATAGCCATAAAAAATGCCGAATTTCTGCTTGAAAACATGAAAGTAAACGCTAATGGCTTATTCCGGAATTATAAGAATGAAAAGGCAAGTATTCCTGCTTTTTTGGACGATTATGCATTTACAATTCGGGCATTTATCTCTCTGTATCAGGTTACTTTTGATGAGAGATGGCTGTATGAATCTCTCAGACTGACAGAATATGCTATTACGCATTTTTATGACTCAATCAGTGGAATGTTCTATTACACTTCTGATAATGAGCCGGAACTTATTGCCCGCAAAATGGAGATTTCGGACAATGTGATTCCATCTTCCAATTCGGAAATGGCAAAAAACCTGTTTATTCTCGGACGCTATTTTTATAAAGATGATTTTATAGATATGGCGAGAAAAATGCAGGAAAATATCAGGCATCATGCTCTGAATGGAGGTATTTATTATGCAAACTGGGATATACTGTTGTGCTGGTTAGCTCGCGAGCCTCATGATGTTTCAATTTTAGGCAAAAAATATGAGCTAAAGCGAAAAGAATTTGAAATGCATTATTTACCCGACGTGTTTTTGTCCGGAGCAGAAACAGAGGGAAGTCTGCCCATACTTAAAGATAAATTTATTGAAGGAGGAACTACGATTTATGTTTGTAGGAATAATACCTGCCAACGCCCTGTGAATGAAGTGAATGAGGCTTTAAGGCAAATTTTAAAATAAGTATAACTAAAAATCCCTGCTACATTTTTTCTGTAACAGGGATTTTCTATTTATGTTTGGCCATTAATTATTCAATGCAATGATTGGCTTCACAATTTTTGCCTTTATTTCTTTGGTTTCTTCGTTTAATTCCATTAAAATGGTATCTCCCGGTTCCAGTTCGCCTGCCAAAACCACATCGGCCAGTTCATCTTCCAGATATCTTTGAATGGCTCGTTTCAATGGACGGGCACCAAACTGAACATCGTAACCTTTATCAGCAATAAAGTCTTTTGTTTCCGGCGTCAGTTCCAGTTTATAACCTAAAGCAGTAACACGTCCGAAAATACCTTTCAACTCCAGATCGATAATTGATTTGATAGAATCTTTGCTCAATTGATCGAACATAACCACATCGTCTACACGATTCAGAAATTCCGGAGCAAATGTACGATTCAATGCTTTTTGAATTACTCCACGTGAAAATTCAGAATCCATGGCTATTTCAGCAGATGTATTGAACCCAACTCCTTTACCAAAGTCTTTTAATTGACGCGTTCCCACGTTGGAAGTCATGATGATAATGGTGTTTTTAAAGTCGATTCTACGTCCTAAACTATCGGTTAGTCGCCCTTCATCCATCACTTGCAACAAGATATTGAATACATCCGGGTGGGCTTTTTCAATTTCATCCAAAAGAATAATTGAATACGGTTTACGACGAACCTTTTCAGTCAATTGCCCACCTTCTTCGTAACCAACATATCCCGGAGGCGCTCCAATAAGTCTCGAAACACTGAATTTTTCCATATATTCGCTCATGTCTACCCGAATCAATGCATCAGAACTATCAAACATGAATTCGGCTAAAATCTTAGCCAAATGCGTTTTACCAACTCCGGTCGGTCCAATAAAAATAAATGAACCAATAGGTTTGTTCGGGTCCTTGAGTCCGATTCTGTTGCGCTGAATGGCTTTGACAATTTTATTTACAGCTTCATCCTGTCCGATAACCTTGCCTTGCAATGCATCTTTCATTTGACGAAGTTTTAGTCCTTCAGCCTGGGCAATTCGTTGAACCGGAATACCCGACATCATGGCAACAACTTCCGCAACCTGTTCTTCATCAACTGTTTCAGGATGTAGCTGAGCTTCATCTTCCCAGCGTTTTACGGCATCTTCCAGCTGATATTGCAACTGTTTTTCCTGATCTCTAATAGGACCGGCCAATTCATATTTTTGTTCTGAAAGAACTTTAAGTTTTTCTTTCTTCAGGTCTTCAATTTTCTTTTCTAATTCTTCAATTTCTGCCGGAACAGAAACAGTTCCGATATGAACGCGCGAACCAGCTTCATCCAAAGCATCGATCGCTTTATCAGGAAAACAGCGGTCGGTAATATAACGGTCGGTCAGACGCACACAAGCCTTGATAGCTTCCGGTGTGTAACGCACATTGTGATGATATTCATAGCGATCCTGAATGTTTTCGAGAATCTGAAGCGTCTCATCAGCCGTAGTCGGATCAACCATCACCTTTTGGAAACGGCGTTCCAGCGCACCATCTTTTTCAATGCTCTGACGGTATTCGTCAAGTGTTGTAGCACCAACGCATTGAATTTCGCCACGGGCCAGGGCCGGTTTCAGCATATTAGCAGCATCCAGCGAACCCGGAGCACCACCGGCACCAACAATTGTATGAATTTCATCGATAAACAAAATCACATCCGGATTTTTCGATAACTCATTCAAAATAGCTTTGATACGTTCTTCAAATTGTCCGCGGTATTTTGTACCGGCTACAATGGAAGCCATATCGAGAGACACCACGCGCTTATCGAAAAGGACCCGTGAAACTCGACGTTGAATAATCCGCAAGGCAAGCCCTTCCACAATTGCTGATTTCCCAACTCCCGGATCGCCAATCAGCACAGGATTATTTTTCTTACGGCGACTCAGAATTTGAGCCAATCGTTCAATTTCCTTATTTCGTCCAACAATCGGGTCTAAGCGATTTTCCTGTGCAGCTTTGGTTATATCAGTACCAAAGGTATCTAATGCCGGCGTATCACTTTGTTTTGAACCTGCAGATGAGCTAGATCTCTTTTTCTGACGTGGATCTTCTTCATCATCGTCCTCATCCTGAAAGTTGGAACTCATTCTGACATCCTTGGGTTCTTCGATAAGTGCCTTTACCTGATCGTAGGTTAAATGTTCTGCCCCCAGAACATCGCCGGCCATATTATTTTTTTCTTTCAAAATCGCTAATAATAGATGTTCCGTGTCGGCTGTTTCTGCTGACATAGAACGGGTTTCAAGTTCCATGATTTTTTTTATGCGTTCTGTGCTTTTTAGGTTTGGAATTTTTGCACCTGTTGGTTCCAGATCAGTGCGTATCTGACTTTCGATAGTTTGTTTTATTTTTAAAATATTTACATGAGTAACATTTAATATATCGATAGCTTTGCCCACTCCGTTGCGCAAGATCCCCAATAATAAATGCTCAGGCCCCACATAGTTATTTCCCAGTCGTTCTGCCTCCTGAGAGCTATAAAGCAGCACATTGTGCAATTGTTCCGAATAGTTGACTGTCATATTGTTGTTTCTCCTCTTTTTTATGTGACAAATATAATAATAAATGAATAGGGAATAATTAGAATTCAGAAATTAATTTTTATAGTTTCTCTTTTCCAAATACTATGACCTCTTTGTTTTGTATAGTTTTCTCAGTCAAAAATGATACCGAAAATTATTCTGTATTTTTATTCGGTAATTTTGGCAGTTTGAAAAAAGAAATGATTTTTTTGAGTAGATTTGCAGTCTTAATTGAATTTATTTCTAAACAATTGAAAATCCAGGCTGAAAAACGGTCAGATAAGTCAAAATTACAATCATTTTTTTCTCCTTTATAAATGAAAACAAATAATTTAAGCAAATAGTTTATGACAAAAAAAATTTCTTCTTCGCTTCGAGAGTCTAAATCGGCTCGTTGGACGGTACTGATACTGGTATCGTTTACCATGATGTGCATGTATTATCTGACCGATGCTATGGCACCTCTACAACAAAATCTGCAAAGTAATTTGCATTGGTCAGCAACTGATTACGGTTTGTTTACAAGCGGTTATGGTTGGTTTAATGTTTTTCTGCTTATGCTTGTTTTCAGTGGAATGATACTTGATAAACTTGGCACACGCTTTACCGGCATATTAGCTATTTTCGTAATGCTGGTGGGTGCCGGTATCAAATACTGGGCTATTTCAGGACATTTTGAGGGTTCTTTAGAACTTTCAATCGGTTCGTGGCAAGCTTTGGGAACTACTCCAACATCTGCACTAATGGCTGGACTTGGCTTTGGTATATTCGGAGTTGGCTGCGAAATGTTTGGTATTGCTGCCAATAAGGCTGTAGTTCGTTGGTTTAGAGGCAAAGAAATGGCATTAGCCATTGGATTAAATACTTCTACCGGACGTATCGGTACTGCATTGGCTATGTTTACGCCACTTCCTTTATATAACCTGACAAAAGATGTAAGTACACCTATTTTAGTATCCATTCTGTTATTGTGTATTGGTTTATTGGTATTTATATTCTTTACGGTATTAGATAAACGCTTGGACACCGAAGAGAAAGATGCCGGAATAGCACAAGATGAAGAGTTTAAATTTACTGATGTTACTGACATAGCTAAAAACCGTGCATTCTGGTATATAGCCATCCTTTGCGTGTTGTTTTATTCTGCAGTATTTCCGTTCATTAAATTTGCGACTAACCTGATCATCCAGAAATTCTCTGTAACAGATACATTTGCAGGTTATATTCCGGCATTGTTACCTTTTAGCGCCTTGCTGTTAACTCCTTTATTTGGAGGTATTTCCGATAAAAAAGGAAAAGCTGCTACCATTATGATTTTAGGTTCCATATTGCTGGTATGCGTACACTTATTGTTTTCTATACCATCGCTGAATAGTTTTACTATCGCTATCGGACTGGTTATTTTGCTCGGAATTGCTTTCTCTTTAGTGCCATCGGCCATGTGGCCATCGGTTGCTAAAATTATACCACATAGCAAGTTAGGTACAGCTTACGCAATGATATTCTGGGTTCAGAACATTGGTCTGATGCTGGTTCCTTTATTGATTGGTGCTGTGTTGGACAAATATTGTATTACCGGTGTTATTACAAAAATGGTGGATGGAAAAGAGCAACATCTGACTCAATATAATTATACAATTCCAATGCTGATATTTGCTTGTTTTGGGGTATTGGCCATTGGCTTTGCTTACTTGCTTAAAGCTGAAGACAAAAAGAAAGGTTATGGACTTGAAAAACCTAATGTGATTGACTTATAAGCTTAGAACTTATGATAACGAAAAAGCGCGATAAAATAATTTATCGCGCCTTTTTTTTCTTTACTTGCCTTGTTATCAGCAAGGTGTGGTTGCATCGGCAGCAGTTGTTTCAGCCACTTTCCCGATACGATCCATATTATTTGTTCTGATTTGTTCTTCAACAATGGCATCTAGTACAGCTACGGCAGTCATGTTCACAATGTCACGTACCGAACTTTCCACATCCAAAATATGAACAGGTTTATTCAATCCCATTTGGATTGGTCCGATTGTTTCTGCTAATCCCATTTCAATCAGCATTTTGTAAGCTGTATTGGCCGAGCTCAGATTCGGGAATATCAGCGTATTTACATTCCTTCCTGCCAGTTTAGAGAATGGGTACTTTTTGTCGCGTAATTCTTTATTTAACGCGAAAGTTACCTGCATTTCACCATCCACAATCATATCCGGATAGGTTCTGTGTAGTGTCTCTACCACTTGATGTACACTTGCCGGACTACCGTTTTTGTCTGAACCAAAGTTTGAATATGAAAGCATAGCCATCACTGGTTCGTGAGCAAAGAATTTTACAGTATCATGAGTCAGTTTGGCAATATCAATCAATGCATCGGTACATGGGTGACGATTGAACAATGTGTCGGCAAGGAAGAATGTCCCTTTTTTAGTATTCATAATATGCAGGGCTGCAATATGCTTTGTACCTTCACGAATTCCGATAACATCTTTTGCAGCTTGCACTGAATCGGCATATTTAGTATAAACACCAGTAATCAAAGCATCGGCTTCGCCCATTTCCACCATCATCATGCCAAAATAGTTGCGCTCATACATTTTCTCGTAAGCTTCATCGAAAGTCATCCCTTCGCGGCTTCGTTTTTCAGCCAGTTTATGAGCAAAAATATTTCTGCGTTTTTCTTCCCGATCGTGACGAAGATTAATGATTTCAATTCCGGTAAGATCTATGTCATTTTCGGCAGCAATCTGAATTATTTTTTCTTCATTCCCAAGCAAAATAGGATGGCAAATACCTTCTGCGAATGCAGATTCGGCAGCTTTTATCATATTTAGATGGTTTGATTCAGAAAATACCACGCGCTTCGGATTCTGCTTGGCCATATCGTAAAAATGGCGAAGCATTTTATTGTCGCTTCCCATCAGCGCACGAAGTTTGTCATTATAATCTTCCCAATTGGTGATTTCCTTGCGTGCAACACCCGATTCAATAGCGGCTTTTGCAACAGCCGGCGCTACAATGGTAAGCAATCGCGGATCAAGCGGTTTCGGAATAATATAATCGCGTCCGAAACTAATTCTTTTCAGATTATAGGCAGCATTCACCACATCCGGAACCGGTTTTTTTGTCAGTTTAGCAATGGCTCTTACTGCCGCAATTTTCATTTCTTCGTTAATACACTTGGCACGCACGTCCAAAGCACCACGGAAAATATAAGGAAATCCTAATACGTTGTTAATCTGGTTAGGATGATCGGAACGCCCGGTTGCAAAAATAATATCTGTACGGGCAGCCATGGCATCGTCGTACGAAATTTCCGGATTTGGATTAGCCAGAGCAAAAACAATCGGATTTGCATTCATCGACCGTACCATATCAATCGACAAAACTCCGGCCACCGACAAACCTAAGAAGACATCTGAATCTTTTACCGCTTCGGCCAACGTTGTAATGGTTCTATCGGTTGCAAAAGGTTTTTTCCGGGAATTTAAATCTGTACGTTGTTTATTTATCACCCCTTTGGAATCGACCATAACGATGTTTTCCAGTTTGGCCCCAAGCATCATGTATAATTGTGTGCACGAATTGGCAGCAGCTCCTGCTCCATTCACTACAATTTTTACTTCCTCTATTTTTTTTCCTACTATTTCAAGCGCATTCAGCAATCCGGCTGCCGAAATAATGGCAGTTCCATGTTGGTCGTCGTGCATCAACGGAATATCCAGTTCAGCTTTCAAACGTTCTTCAATTTCAAAACATTCGGGTGCTTTGATATCTTCCAGATTTATTCCACCAAAAGTGGGTGCAATTGCTTTTACAACCTGTATAAATTTTTCCGGATCTTTTTCATTTACCTCTATGTCAAACACATCAATGCCAGCAAAAATCTTGAATAACAAACCTTTACCTTCCATTACCGGTTTTCCTGCCATGGCACCAATGTCACCGAGCCCAAGCACGGCCGTTCCGTTTGAAATTACTGCAACCAAATTTCCTTTTGATGTATATTCGTAAGCTGCATTTGCATCTTTTTCTATTTCCAAACAAGGTTCGGCTACTCCCGGTGAATAAGCCAGAGATAAATCACGTTGAGAACTGTATGGTTTTGTGGGAGTTACCTCAATTTTCCCGGGCTTCCCTTGCGAGTGATAAAGAAGAGCATCTTCTCTTGTTAATTTTGCCATAATAGATAGATATAAAATAAGATTGTACAATTAATGCGTATAATTCCGTAGAACTGTTGCAAATTTAGAAATTAAAATATCAATATGAAATTTATTTGCAGAAAATTATTCATAAATATTACATTTCAAAATGATGGTCATCGTATTTGCGGGAAAACGTGTGGCCCCATCTCAAACCATTTTTTCTGAACACCTTTATGATTGGGCTCGATTCGTAAAAAGTACCTGAAACTGTCGGATTATATGTGGCACCGGCGGGTTTATCTGATCGGTGTGCGTACCCTTTTTTCCAACGTACCGGATTAAAAAACGGATTAATATCAATAGCCATGCCCCGCGCATGCTTTGAATAACTTATATTTCTATAACAAAAACTGTAAGTATTATTGGCTTGCATCGACAAATCATCATTCCAACCGTACTTCACAACAGGAATAGCCCGGGCAATCGGAAATTTCATCTGTTTCATAATTTGGAACATCAGTTGTGTTTTTCTTACCATTTTCCGGTTTGTCAGAATTTGCCCCTGATGAATTTTTCCATCAGTAGAATAATACTGAATGTTTATCAGTTGTAATTGGTTCAGGATCTTTTGGGGAGCATTAGATCCGGCTATTGCTTCTTCGAATGTATAGTTGCAATCAACAATGACAGGATCTTTTTTTACATTGCATATTTGCTTGTTCGAAATGACTTTGTGTTTCTTTTCTGAATTGCACGATACTGATAAAATCACAACAATTAAATATGAAAAATAAAAGAGTTTACGCATTTTCAACAAGCCAATTTGTCAACACCGACATAGAAATTATCAAACAATTAAAAAAGAATTGATTGGGTGAAAATTTAGCAAATTTTCACCCAAAGACAAAGTTACAATTTTACAGAGAAACTGCACTATAATTACTGATTTATTTCAAGACCGCCTTCAGTTTAACCTTTCATGCTCACAAAAGCAATTGAAATTGCCTAAATAATATGTACATTTGCATAGATAAAAAACGAAACATTGCATGCGCTTAAACTCCCTATCCATACTCAATTACAAAAATATTGCTGAAGCAGAACTGGTCTTTTCGCCCAAAATAAACTGTTTTATTGGCAATAATGGAATGGGAAAAACCAATATTCTGGATGCAATTTACTACCTCTCTTTTTGCAAAAGCCATTCTAATTCAATTGATTCGCAAAATATAATGCACAACGCAGAGTTTTGCTTGCTGCAAGGCAAATATCAATTGGGTCATACAATGGAAGAAATTTATTGCGGAATGAAGCTCCGTCAGAAGAAGCAATTTAAACGCAACAAAAAAGAATACGAGAAACTGTCTGATCATATTGGTTTGCTTCCGTTAGTGTTAGTCTCGCCTGACGATTCGGTGTTGATTTCGGAAGGAAGCGATGAGCGGCGAAAATTTGTTGATGGAGTGATCTCCCAATACAATAAAAACTATCTGAACAAACTCCTTCAATACAACAATGCACTAAAACAGCGCAATGCATTGTTGAAATCAGAAGGTTCAATTGACGACTCGCTTTTAGATATCTGGGAAGATCAAATGGCTTTGCATGGCACCTATATATACGAACAACGTAAACTCTTTATCAGCGAATTTATTCCTATTTTTCAAAATTTTTATTCTTATATTTCGGGAGGTAACGAAACGATCAGTCTTACCTACCATTCGCAACATCAGGAGCATGACATAAAATCACGCATGATTGCTACCCGCGATCGGGATAAAATTCTGGGGTATTCCACTCAGGGAATTCATAAAGACGAACTTGAAATGCAACTTGACGGTTATCCGATTAAACGGGTTGGGTCGCAGGGGCAAAATAAAACCTATCTAATTTCGCTAAAGTTGGCCCAGTTTAATTTTCTGAAACGCACACACAATTTATCGCCATTACTCCTACTCGACGATATTTTTGACAAACTAGATTCCAATCGTGTAAAGAAAATTGTAGAATTAGTTTCAGGAGAAACCTTTGGTCAGATTTTCATTACAGATACTAATCGCGAACATTTAGATTCCATACTTCTTCAACTAGGAAAAGATTCAGTCATTTTCAATGTAGAAAATGGCAAAGTCACGCTTTAATTCAAGCAAAAAAATCTTGTCATTTGCTTATCGAATATCTGACACTTATTTCCTTATTTTACCACACTTTATTTAGAGCAAATTTCATTTTGGAAAATATTTATCCTAAACTAAATTTTTATTTATTTGAATATCAAATAAATAAAAATTATTTTGGAAAACATTGTATCACTTGTTGATAAATAACAATTCTACATATTGCAATTTCAATAATAAATGCCTAACATTGTAGTGTTATTTCAGAGCAACATTTTAAAACTATAATTCACTTATAATAATCTTATTAAGAAATTTTTTATCGTGGAAACAAAAACATTTACTCCTGAAGAAATTCGAAAAGCATCTATTGAGTATTTCAAAGGTGATGATTTGGCTACCAAAGTATGGGCGACCAAATATGCGCTAAAAGATTCGTTTGGAAATACCTACGAATTAACTCCTGACGACATGCACCGTCGTTTGGCAAAAGAAATTGCCCGGATTGAAAAGAAATATCCAAATCCACTAAGTCAGGATGAACTTTTTGAATTGTTCCGCTATTTCAAATATATCGTTCCACAAGGAAGCCCTATGACCGGAATTGGAAACGAATTTCAAATTGCATCGCTTTCCAACTGTTTTGTAATCGGGTTTGATACCGATTCCGATTCGTATGGAGCTATCATTAAGTTGGATGAAGAGCAGGTACAATTAATGAAGCGTCGCGGAGGAGTAGGCCATGACCTTTCACATATTCGCCCGAAGGGTTCGCCGGTAAAAAACTCAGCTTTGACTTCAACCGGAATTGTTCCGTTTATGGAGCGTTATTCGAATTCAACACGTGAGGTAGCGCAGGATGGTCGTCGTGGTGCCTTAATGCTAAGTGTTTCGATAAAACATCCTGACTCAGAATCGTTTATCGATGCTAAAATGGAGTCGGGTAAAGTGACAGGAGCAAATGTTTCGGTAAGGTTGCATGATGACTTTATGCAGGCTGCCATTGACAACAAGCCCTATACACAGCAATATCCCGTACTTTCAAATGATCCGTGGTACAAGAAAGAAGTTGATGCAAATGCAATTTGGAAGAAAATTGTACATAATGCATGGCAATCGGCCGAGCCGGGAATTCTTTTCTGGGATACTATTATCCGTGAATCTGTGCCTGATTGCTATGCCGATTTGGGCTATAAAACCGTTTCTACAAATCCTTGTGGTGAAATTCCACTTTGTCCGTACGATAGTTGCCGGTTGTTGGCCATCAATCTTTATTCATATGTAAATAAACCATTTACTCCTGAAGCTTCGTTCGATTTCGAGTTATTTAGCAAACACGTCGGTATTGCTCAGCGTATTATGGATGACATCATTGATCTGGAAATGGAAAAGATTGAGAAAATCATCGAGAAAATTCAAACTGACCCTGAAGACGACGTTATCAAACGAACTGAATTTCAGCTTTGGGAAAAAATCAAAATTAAAACTTCACAGGGGCGCCGAACCGGAGTTGGAACAACAGCCGAGGGTGATATGCTTGCTGCTATGGGGCTTCGTTATGGAACAGAAGAAGCTACCGATTTTTCAGAAAAAGTGCACAAAGCTGTTGCTATCAGCGCTTATCGTTCTTCGGTTAATATGGCTAAAGAACGTGGAGCCTTCACTGTGTACGATTCTAAGCGAGAGGAAAACAATCCATTTATACAACGTTTGAAAGAAGCCGATCCGGAATTATACAAAGAGATGGCTAAATTTGGGCGTCGCAACATTGCATGTTTGACTATTGCTCCAACTGGCACAACCAGTATCATGACGCAAACAACTTCTGGTATTGAGCCTGTATTTATGCCCGTTTATACCCGAAGACGCAAAGTGAATCCAAATGACAAAAATGTTCGTATTGACTTTGTGGATGAAAATGGAGATTCGTGGGAAGAATATGTGGTATTTCACCATAAATTTGTAACTTGGATGGAAGCTAACAACTACCCCACAACTAAACATTACACCAAAGAAGAAGTTGAGGAGCTTGTTGCCAAATCGCCTTACTATAAAGCTACTGCCAACGATGTTGACTGGTTGAAAAAAGTACAAATGCAGGGACGGATTCAGAAATGGGTAGATCACTCAATCAGTGTAACCATCAATTTGCCTGCCGATGCTACCGAAGAATTAGTAGGTCATTTGTATGAAGAAGCGTGGCGTTGTGGATGTAAAGGAGTAACTGTTTATCGTGATGGTTCGCGCGCCGGAGTTCTTGTAGCTGTTGAAGACAAGAAAGATGACAAAAAAGACGAGAAAAAAATATGCTTCCCGTACGACGAAGCTCATTTAATTCGCCCCAAAGAGCTAAATTGCGAAATTGTACGCTTCCAAAATGCCAAGGACAAATGGATTGCTTTTGTTGGGTTGAAAGATGGAAGGCCATATGAAATTTTTACCGGACTTGCAGATGACGAAGAAGGAATTTTGCTTCCTAAGACTGTAAACGAAGGAAAAATCATTAAGACGGTTGATGAAAACGGAAACAAGCGTTACGACTTCCAGTTTGTCAACAAACGTGGTTACAAAACAACCGTTGAAGGTTTGTCGCACAAATTCGATAAAGAGTTCTGGAATTATGCCAAGCTGATTTCGGGAGTATTGCGTTACGGAATGCCTATCGATCAGGTAATTAAACTCGTATCAGGTCTGCAACTTGACAATGAATCCATTAACACATGGAAAGTCGGGGTTGAGCGCGCCCTGAAAAAATATATTCCTGACGGAACACAAATCAAAGAACAACCTTGTCCATCTTGCGGAGAAAAGGCGCTTGTTTATCAGGAAGGTTGCTTGACCTGTAAGAGCTGTGGTTATTCTAAATGCGGGTGATATACATCGCCAACAATAAAAAAGCGAGTCAAAAATGACTCGCTTTTTTATTGTTTATCAATACCACGTGTAATCAATTCTGAGCAATAGAATTATATGTTTTTTTTCCTTTGAGATAATAATCCAGAACAATGCTTTTTTGCAAAATATCCGATTGATTGTCTGAAGTAGCAAACAAAATATTCTCTTTACGCTTTTCTTCAAAATCTGGTTGCATGCGTTTGTAGTCAGCGCGGGCTTTCAAAACACTTTGGGCGTTAGCTGGCTTTCCGGTCAAAAATAATTGAAAAGCTGCAGCATAGTCAAATACAAATCGCCAAAACATAGTTTTTTTTAGCAATTTTGTTGGTAAATTCTTATACAGCATTAGTAAATTATTTCTGAAATTCAGGTATGTTTTGTGCGGACTTTCTACATTTAGAGTTCCACCACCAATGTGATAGACAACTCCTTCCGGCACACAAGCCACACGGTATCCACGGCTTTTAAACCGCCAGCACAAATCAATTTCTTCCATGTGGGCAAAAAACTCATCATCAAGCCCTCCTACTTTCCAATATATTTTGGAGCGAACCATTAAACAGGCTCCGGTTGCCCAAAAAACATCAATTATGCTGTCGTATTGTCCTTTGTCTTCTTCGGCAAAGCCAATTACGCGTCCACGGCAAAATGGAAATCCAAACCGGTCGATGAATCCTCCGGCCGCACCGGCATGCTCAAAGTGAGTTCGCTGCTCGTAAGCTTTGATTTTAGGCTGACAAGCAGCAACATCTTCATTTTTATCCATATAAGCTAACAATGGCTGCAACCAGCCGGGCGTAACCTCCACATCGGAATTGAGCAATACATAATAATCAGCCTCGACCTGCTCCAAAGCTTTGTTGTACCCTCCGGCAAAACCATAGTTTTTGTCCAGCACAATTGTTCTTACAGAAGGAAATTTATTTTTTAAAATTGCTAAAGACGAGTCAGTTGACGCGTTATCGGCAACAATAATTTCAACACCTTCCATGGTAGTGTTTTCAATTAAAACCGGTAGAAATTGTTGCAGGTATTTTTCTCCATTCCAGTTGAGAATGACGATGGCTGTTGACATTGATTTTAAGTCAGTTAGTAATAGCTGTGAATTTTATTGAAATTAAAGATTGCCAGATAAGAAGATGCAAAAAACACCAATCAGCAATCGCTTTACATTGGTGTTTTTAATGATAAGGCGCTTGTTGGAAATTAATCTTCGCTGGTATAAATGCCTAACGATTTTCCATATTCATATTCGCCATCCAGAATCAGACGAGCCTCATCTTCGGTCAGCTCCATCTTATCCTTTTTGGCGCATTTCAGAATAAATTTAAACATTTCTTCTTCGTCAATGCTTGCTTCCTCTGTAGAATCCTCGTCGATCAACCCATTTTCATCATAAAATTCATACACTACATCCAAAACATATTCAATTTTTTCTTCTGTAACCCCAGCTTTAGCCTCTTTGGGGATATAGTTGAGGATAAATTTCACGGCATCATCTTCATCGTATACCAATAAATCGTCGTCTTGTTCTTTCATAATCTATGAGTTTTAATTTTTGTTCAAAAATCCTATTTTAGTTCAAAGATAGAGTATTTTTCTCACACGCCGTTTTTATTGCTTTCTTTTTTGAAAAAATAAACATTTGAAAACAGGTTCTCTTTTGTTGCATTCACTAAAAGAAAGAGCAGATTGTTTTAAAATGCTATTTTTTATTTCCATGATTTTTCCAATCTTTGCGAATATAAAGTCCAAAACTCCATTTTTACAAGCAATTTATGACACATTCTGATATTTCTAATTTTCGCATACAAAATCAATTTATACAAAACCCTGAATTTTTGTCGGCAAAAGATTTGGTTTACTCAATGGGTGCTATGCAAGCCCAGGATTTATCGATGGTTAAGTGGGCTGTTGGGCAAAGATTGCAGGTCGCTACAGAGAAAGCAATTGATAATGCTTACAATAAAGGGGAAGTAATTCGTACGCATTTGATGCGACCAACCTGGCATTTGGTGTCGGCAGAAGATGTTTATTGGTTGCTTGAACTTACAGCCCCACGCATAAAACCTTTATTGAAAGCCAGAAATATACAATTGGAATTAACGGAAGATATTTTCTCGAGATGTTATCGAATTATTGAAAAAGAACTTGATAATGGCATGGCTCTTACCCGCGAAAAGCTGGTTCAACTTTTTGAAAAAGAAAAAATAAAAACCGATGAAAACCGGTTTTCACACTTGATGATGCGGGCCGAATTGGATGGTTTGATTTGCAGCGGCCCGCTACACAATGGCAAGCTGACATATACCCTGCTTCCCTATAGAGTTCCGGCCAAAAAGTTACTCTCAAAAGAGGAAGCGCTGCATGAGTTGGCTAGAAGATATTTTTTCAGTCACGGGCCGGCGACGCTTCAGGATTTCGTTTGGTGGTCGGGATTATCCGTTTCTGATGCCCGAAAAGCTCTGGAAATAAACAAGTCAAATTTGATGTCGGAGATTGTTTTGTCTCAAACTTACTGGTTTGGAAATTCAATTTCGCATTCTAAACTTAATTCTGTTGATGTTTATCTGCTACCGGCTTTCGACGAATTACTGATAAGTTATCGTGATCGGACGGCGTTAATTACAAGTGAAAACAACAAGAAGGCTATTTCGAACAATGGGATTTTTCGTCCGATAGTAGTTGTAAATGGCGAAGTGTGTGGAATATGGAGGCGAACAAGCCAAAAGAATCAAACAATAATCGAAGTAAATCTTTTTCAGATGCAAAACAAACAAATTGTTGAGCATATCGAAAATGAGGCTAATCGTTATAGTTTATTTATAGACAAACCAGTACAATTGATTGTAAACAATCCGATTTAAATATCGTTTATCAGAAAGTTTTGGTGATGAAATGGAGCTGTAGAATAAATACTTATTATATATAAGAAAAAAGGACTTATCAAATGATAAATCCTTTCTTTTGTCGGGGTAGCGGGATTCGAACCCACGACCCCCTGCTCCCAAAGCAGGTGCGCTAACCGGACTGCGCTACACCCCGAAAATACGGTTGAATTGATTCGTTACATAACGTCTATGTTGTTTCTCAATTGCGAGTGCAAAGATACTAGCTTTTTCCGATATTGCAAACATTTTGTTGTATTTTTGTCAGAAAATAATGCGATTTATTTTAATCAAATTTCAAACCCCTGAAACATAAAAACTTAAAGATGGCCGGCATTTATATACATATTCCCTTTTGCAAGAAAAGATGTACTTATTGCGACTTTTATACCGAAGTTGCCCCTAAATTTATTCCATCATTGGTTGATTGTATCGTAAAAGAACTACAAATCCGGAAAGAATATCTTCAAAATGCATCGATAAACACCATTTATTTTGGTGGTGGAACTCCCAGTATTTTAAATGCAGAACAATTTAATCATATTTTCAAGACTATTTATGGGCTATTTTCCGTTAATAAAGATGCAGAAATTACTTTTGAAGCAAATCCGGACGATTTATCAGTCGAATATCTCCATGAAATAAAAAATTTGCCGTTTAACAGGATCAGTATCGGCATTCAATCGTTCGACGATGAAGATTTGAAACGGATCAACCGGCGACACACAGGAGTTGAAGCTATTCAAGCAGTTAAGAATGCTCAATCAGCAGGATTTGATAACATAAGTATTGATTTGATTTATGGCTTGCCGTTTCAAACCAACGACGCATGGGAAAAACAGTTGGATATTGCATTAAGCCTGAATGTCCAGCATATTTCGTCGTACGGACTGACGTATGAAGAAGGAACTGCTCTTTGGAAGCAACGAGAGAAAGGGAAAGTAACTCCTGTTGATGACGAAACAATGAATGCCATGTATCTGCTTCTTGTGGAGAAAACAAAGCAGCATAATTTCGAAGCGTATGAAATTTCAAATTTTGCATTGCCCGGCTTTCGTTCGCGCCATAATACATCATATTGGAAACAAGAACCTTATTTGGGAATTGGTCCGTCAGCGCATTCATATAATTTGATTTCCAGGCAGTGGAATGTGGCTTCCATAAAAGAATATATCAGTGCTATTGAAACGAATGGCGCATTTTTTGAGATCGAAGAACTGACAGCCAACGATACATATAATGATTATGTAATGGTTTCGCTGCGAACGGCCGATGGCGTTGATCTGGCATTTCTCGAAAAAGAATTTGGATCCGAATCGGCCCGATACTTCACAGAAAACATACAACCATTTGTTGATAGTGGAAAAGCAGTTAGCGAGGATGGAAAACTACGCCTTACGCCCGATGGCATAATGATTTCCAACCTCATTTTAATAGAACTTATGAAAGTCTGAATTATAAAAAAAAGTAGTACTTTTGTGCCCACATTTACGTTACACTATTTATGGAAAAAATGATTCAAAAAGGTGATATCCGCTCAAAATTCAGAAAGATATTTTGGCGGCTATTTGCATTTGGTGTTTTATGCATTGTTTTAATATTTGTATTTATCAATATCGGTTGGATTGGTTACTTACCTCCTATAGACGAACTTCAAAATCCGAAAAACAAGTATGCTACAGAAATTTATTCGTCTGACCAACAACTTCTTGGACGTTACTTCTTCAGCAAAGAAAATCGTGTAGGTGTTCATTATAATGAGATATCTGAAAATGTGGTAAATGCGCTTGTTGCAACTGAAGATGTCCGGTTCTACAAGCATTCGGGAATTGATGGCATTGCATTGACCAGAGCAATCATTCTGACTGGAATTCTGCAACACAAAAGTTCGGGAGGTGGAAGTACCATCACGCAGCAATTGGCTAAACAGTTGTATTCTCCCAAAGCCGATAATTTTATAGAACGTCTGTTGCAAAAGCCTATTGAGTGGGTAATTTCAATAAAACTGGAGCGATTATACACCAAAGAGGAAATTATGGCCATGTATCTCAATCAGTTGGATTTTCTGAACAATGCGGTTGGGATCAAGTCGGCAGCACAAATATATTTCAGCACCTCGCCAGCTAAATTGAAAATTGAAGAAGCTGCCACTTTGGTGGGAATGTGTAAAAACCCCTCCTATTTTAACCCCGTCCGTTACAACGAACGTACACGAGGTCGCCGAAATACGGTTTTAAACCAAATGCGTAAAGCCGACTTTATTACTGACCAACAATACGACTCGTTAATTGCATTGCCGCTGACATTGCATTATCAAAAAGTAGATCACAGGCTTGGACTGGCAGCGTATTTTAGAGAATACCTGCGTAGAATACTGACTGCCGATGAACCTAAGAAAAGCGATTATGCAAGCTGGCAGGAAGATAAATATGAAGACGATAAAAAACAATGGGAAACCAATCCGCTTTACGGATTTTGTAATAAAAACAAAAAGCCGGATGGAACACCATATAACATTTACACCGATGGACTGAAAATATATACCACCATCGATTCGCGTATGCAACGGTATGCCGAAGAGGCTATGGATGAACATATACGTTCGCTTCAGAAAACATTTTTCAAGGAAAAGAAAAAACGTAGCTATGCACCCTTTGCTAAAAATGTAACTCCGGAAGAAATCAATTCAATCATGAACAGCGCCATGGTTCAATCGGAACGTTACAGGAAAATGAAAGTTAGCGGAGAAAGTGAATCAGATATTAAAGCTGCATTCCGGAAACCGATTGAAATGCAGGTATTTTCGTACGATGGAGATATTGACACCCTTATGTCACCCATGGATTCCATTCGTTATCACAAATACTTTTTGCGCAGTGGATTTATGTCAATGGATCCGCACAACGGCAATGTAAAGGCTTATATTGGCGGACCTGATTTCAGCCACTTCCAATACGACATGGTGAACGTTGGTCGCCGTCAGATTGGCTCTACCGTAAAACCATATCTTTATACTCTGGCTATGGAAGAAGGCATGTGGCCGTGTGATAAAGCTGTTTGGCAACCTATTTCATTGCCGGATGGAACCGGAAAATCATGGTCGCCAAAAACTACCACAAAAGGCAAATCAATCGGCGATGTGGTTACATTACGTTGGGGGTTAGCTAATTCCGACAACTGGATATCCGGTTATTTAATGAGTTTGTTTACTCCCGATGCGCTGATTAAACTTATGCGTTCGTTCGGAGTCAAAGGATACCTGCCACCTGTCGTTTCTTTGTGTCTGGGACCGTGCGAGATTTCAGTTGCCGAAATGGTTGATGCTTACACTGCCTTTGCCAATAAAGGAATACGCGTAGATCCGGTTTACGTAACCCGCATCGAAGATGCCAACGGTAATGTGATTGGAAAATTCACGCCGCAAATGCACGAAATTTTTAGTGAGTCTACAGCTTATAAAATGATTTATATGATGCAGGGAGTAGTTGATGGAGGTACCGGAAGCCGCATTCGCACCCGTTACGGACTAACCATGCCAATGGGTGGAAAAACAGGAACAACCCAAAACAATTCTGATGGTTGGTTTATGGGTTATACTCCGTCGTTGGTTTCAGGATGCTGGGTTGGTGGCGAAGACCGTTCTATCCACTTCGATAACATTGCCGAAGGGCAGGGAGCAAGTATGGCGCTTCCTATCTGGGCACTTTATATGAAAAAAGTACTTGCGGATCGTGAATTGGGATATTCATCCGGCGAGCAATTCGACATCCCGGCATCGTTCAACGCCAATGCCGGTTGTGGCGACGTACAAGTTACAGAATGATAAAATGCGGTTTTCCGACCGCGTTTTTTCACAAAAAGGCTATAAAGGTTGTAAATGAAGTTAAAGAATATCTTTAGACTTAGCAGATTAAGTACCTTTGCGGCATTAATTCATTTTTCACAATATATAAATAGTTGAAAAAAGTTTTCTTCATACTCGTTTGTCTCTTAAGTCAGGTTTATGCCATGGCTCAATGGGACACGGAGCGCATTTTGACCATTGGTAGAAATGCGCTGTATTTTGAAGATTATGTACTTTCTATCCAATACTTCAACCAGGTAATAAAAATAAAACCTTATCTGGCTGAACCTTATCTTTACAGGGCAATAGCCAAAATTGAACTGGGCGATTTTCAGGGAGCCGATCAGGACTGTACGGATGCCATAGAACGAAACCCGTTTATTCCACAGGCTTATTATGCCAGAGGATTTGCGCGTAAAAACCTGGAGTATTACAAAGATGCCACAGCCGATTTTACAAAAGCTCTTGAATTCAGTCCGGATGCGCCCTATTTGTTGGTAAACAGGATGGACTCACGCGAGAAAACCGGAGATTATCAGGGTGCAATGAGCGATTTGGATTTATACATGCGGTTAAACTCAAAAAATCTCAATCTGTATTATGAAAAAGGCAGGCTCCAACTGGCCATGAAAGATACGGCTGCTGCCGAGCAAACATTCAATCGATACATTGAACTTGACAGCACCAACAGTGCAGGCTGGAGTGCACGTGCCTTACTGAAAATGCAAAAGAACGATCGCGATGGAGCTTTGAACGATTATAATCAGGCTATTAAACGCAACTCTGTTTATTTTGGCGATTACATCAACCGGGGAATTCTGAATGTTCAGAAAAAGAATTTCAAACAGGCCCTGAGCGATTACAACAATGCTATCAAATATGACAAAACAAGTTCTTTGGCTTATTATAACCGGGGACTTTTAAGAGCCAGTCTGGGCGACAACAACAATGCTTTAGCCGACCTGAATATGGTTATGAAACTGGATTCGGGCAATATGGAAGCACTGCTGCAAAAAGCCGGACTCGAATTGACGTTACGTAATTACCGGAATGCTATTGCTGATTACAAAACCATTATTAAGAAATATCCGTATTTTATTCCTGCTTTTCAGGGAATTGCTGAGGCGGAAGATGCGTTGGGAAATCAGAAGGGAGCCTTTATGTATCGTCAAATGGCCAGCAATATTGAAAAGAATAAAGATTATATTAACCGGAAAAACAAAGAGAACATTAAAGCAACCAATAAAATGGTGGCCACCGCCCAACAAAGTTCTACCGGACGCAAAGTTGCACTTTTCAATCGTTTCGCAAATCAGGATACAGACAATGATACTGAGACTGAAACAAAATATGGAGATGACAAAACCCGTGGAGCGGTACAGGGCAGATATACTGACATTGTGAATGAGAAAAATTTTGCTCTGACATATTATGCAAAACCTGATGAAATGCGACGTACGAATACCTATTATTCAGTACTCGACCAGTATAACAAGCAAAAAAAGCTAAGCAGCATTTTAAAGCTTACAAATAATGAACTGGCACTGACATCCGAGTTGGTAAACGGGCATTTTGAAGCAATAAATGAAATTTCAACCCGGCTGGCCAATGACAATACGAATGCGGATATATACTTTAATCGTGCGTTGGAATTTGCAATGGTACAAGACTTTAATAGTGCGGTAGAGGATTTAAATAAAGCTATATCGCTGCGTCCGGACTTTATGCTGGCTTATTTTTGCCGGGCAAATATCCGTTATAAACTGGTTGAATACAACAAAAGTACCAGCGATAAAACCAATCTGGGAATTGATAAAGACAAACTCATTTCAGCCGAAAAGCAATCTGTTTTTGATGTGGAAATGATTATGCATGACTACGACAAAGTAAATGAGCTTAATCCCGATTTCTCGTTTGCCTACTTCAACAAAGCCAACATTTTATGTACACAAAAAGATTTTAAGACGGCCATTTCAAATTATAGCAAAGCCATTGCCATTGATCCGGATTTTGCTGAGTCGTACTTTAACCGCGGGCTGACTTATTTGTTTATTGGTGAAGACGGCAAAGGATTGGCCGATTTGAGCAAGGCCGGCGAATTGGGTATTTATTCAGCTTATAATTTGATTCAACGGTTTAAAAAGAGTTTATAGTGAATAGTTTATAGTTAATAATTAGTTACCTATTAATATAAACATTATAAACTACTTACTATAAACTATAAACTAACCTACAACCGTATTGCAAACTTCTTCAACCGTGCATCCAACATGTGTGCCGGAATAATCTCCTTGATACATTCGGCCACAGCATTTAAAATTCCTTCCCGTACAAAATCATGGCGGATAACTACCGAAATTTCGCGGGTAGCTTCCGGTTTTACAATTTCCCGCAGGTTTTTCTTTTGTTCTTCGGTCAATAATTCAATGTGAAGCTCGGGAATAACCGTGTATCCACCATTGACATCCACAATTCGCACCAGTGTTCCGATGCTTCCGGCTTCGTAAGTAGAACTTTGAAGCGGCTTTTCGTGGCAGAAATTAAAAACCTGGTTTCGCAGGCAATGCCCTTCTTCCAGCACCCAGAGTTTATCCAGCGGCATATCGGTAGCCGAAAGTTCCGAGCGTTCATAAATGGGTTCCGTCGGTGAAATGTAAGCTATAAATTTTTCGTAATACAACGGCACTTCCAGAATTTTCGGATCGTCGAGCGGAGTGGATAATATAGCCATATCAATTTCGGCTACGCGAAGTTTCTCTATAATGGTGCTGGTGTGCATTTCGCTTACTTTCAACGAAATGGTGGGGTGCGCTTTCCTGAAAGAAGAAATAAACTGTGGCAACAAATAAGGCGCAATGGTTGGGATAATGGCCAGATTCAGCGTGCCCGAAAGTGTATCCTTCTCGTTGCGCACACTTTCTTTCAACTGGTTGGATTGGTAGATAATTACCTGTGCCTGACGGATAATCTGGTTTCCGATTTCGGTCACTTCAATAGGTTGGCGCGAACGGTCGAAAATTTTGCAATCCAGTTCGTCCTCCAGTTTCTGAATCATAGCGCTGAGGGTTGGTTGCGTTACTCCGCACATCTCGGCAGCCCGAACAAAATGACGCGTTTTCTCTAACGCCAGAATATATTCCAATTGTTGTAAGGTCATAACATATAGTTTTTATCTATGCAAAGATAATAATTATAATCCGTAGTGCAGATAAGTGTTTTTCTGTTTTAATTGAGACTTATTGGTAATTGTGTGATTATGTGAAAGCGACCTATAAATAAAGTCATAGTATTTGCATTGGGTTTCGCGACTTACAATCGCGTTAATAAAGCTAACAACGCGGTTACAAACCGCGAAACCCACATAAAAAAACTAAAAACTCTGAGACCATTTCCCAAAAAGTACTATTAAACAGGCTTACTTTGATTTAAATATTTCTTTTTAAGTATCTTTGTTCAAAATATATTATGAACAAAATATTATGTTGCAATTTCCATTGAAGAGTCAATCACATAGTTTCACATAGAAAATAAAAATAAGCTAACATAGTATCACATGGCGCATTTTATATCTAAATGTACTGTGTTTTCAAGAATAAACTATTTGCTACTATATATCTATGTGAATTCTATGTGGTTAAAAAAATACGACATATAATAATTTATTCCACTTAAATTTCAATCAGCACATGAAGAAAAAAATCCTGTTATTGTTTTTATCCATTGCCTGTTTATCAGCTACTCAGGCGCAGTTGCTTTGGAAAGTCAGTGGAAACGGACTGAAGCATCCCTCCTACCTTTTTGGCACGCATCATCTGATTCCTATCCAGTTTCTGGACAGCGTGCCGGGATTATACAAAGCATTTAATGCGTGCGACGCTGTTGTGGGTGAAATTGCCCTGAACAGTATTGATGCCACTTCGCGACTGGAAATGGCGGCCAGCATGCCAAACCACACCAAAATGACCGATTTGCTGAAAGGAGAAAAATACTCCACTGTGGATAATGAACTCAGGGCTGTATTAAAACTGGGATTGAAAGATCTTTCCATGATGAATCCCACACTTATTTTGTCGATGTACGAGATGGAACTTTACAAGAAAACAACCGGAATAACGGATGACACCCAATCCGACTCCTATTTCCAGTTAGTGGCTGTGGAGAAAAACAAAAAAGTAATCGGGCTGGAAACGGTTGAGCAACAAATAAATATACTTTTTGGAAATGGAACGCTTGAACGGCAGGCCGATATATTGTACGAAACCATACTGCACAAAGACAGCACACTGAACGATATGATAAAACTCGATAAACTGTATAAAACAGGTAAGCTGAATGAGCTCGTAAAATTTTCTAAACGCCGGGAAAAAACATCCGACCTTACCGACTCAGAATATGCCAAACTTGTGGACGACAGGAATGCGGAATGGCTGAAAAAACTTCCGAAACTTTTCACTAATTCTCCCTGTTTTGTGGCTGTTGGTGCATTACACCTTGGGAGCGAAAAAGGATTGATCCGGCAATTGGAAAAAGCCGGATACCGGGTGAAAGCAGTGGAATAAGAAAAACTAAGCCTTTTTTGCTTGCACTAAAAATTTAAGCTCTACATATTAATATACTTAGTGGTAGTATTGACTTTAAGGTCGGTACTACCACTTTTTTTATGTGCATTACATATCTTTATCACTCCTCCTTAGTTTGACGAATCCGCCTGAGAATCTTTTGATCTGTCTTTTGACGCAGTTTATGATTCAGATTTCGAAACGGCATTAAAAAAGTTACAAAAAATATTACCTATTTGAAGTATTATTTTTTTTCAGTCGTCTACTCTAATATATGAATCAATTAACCTCAACGACTGCACCCAACAAACATCAGAAAATTATAACGGCTGTTCATAATTATGGAAAGCGTTTACAGCGTTTCATCCGAAGCCGCGTGAATACCGATGAAGATGCTGAAGATATTTTGCAGGATGTATGGTACCAGCTAAGTTGCATTATTGATGCCGAACCCATTGAGGAAATGAGCGGGTGGCTCTACCGCGTAAGTCGGAACATGATTATTGACAAGAACAAGAAGCATAAAACGCTCGCATTAGAGGATTTTGCCTACGAAGATGAAGATGGCCAACTGGTATTTCCGGAAATAATACTTACTGATAGCCTGGATCCGGAGCAACAAACAGACCGCACTTTTCTGAAGGAACTGTTTCTTAAAGCGCTGAGTGAATTGCCCGAAAAGCAACGGCAGGTATTTGTCTGGAACGAAATGGAGGATATGACCCTGCAGGTAATTGCCGACAAAACCGGTGAAAGCATAAAAACTATCATTTCGCGGAAACGATATGCTGTTGCCCGGCTAAAAGAGCAACTACAGGATATTTACACCGATTTATTAATCAAATAAACAAATATAATGACAACAAAAACAAACTTTGAACACGGACGAAGACATAATTTTCGTGCCAGTCGTGCCTTCTTTATCCCCATGCTTTTAGCAGGACTATTTCTGTTCAGCGGGGCGGTGATGCTCTTGTGGAACGCTGTACTTCCCGACGTAACCGGTGTACATGCCGTAACATACTGGCAAGCCATGGGAATACTGGTATTATCAAAAATCCTCTTCGGCGGTTTCAGGGGAATGCATAACCATGGCCGTCATCATCACCACCATTTGGGAAGAGATTTGAAGGAAAAATGGATGCAAATGGATCCTGAAGAACGCAAAAAAATGACGGAGGAAATGCGAAACGAATGGAAACAGCGATTCGGATTTATGGAAAGACCGGAATAGGGTTTTGTGAAAATAGTTTATATAGGTAAGCGATAAATTAATGTATAAAAAAGAAAGGAATGATGACGTGAAAACAAACAGCATTGAAGTAAAGAACTTCACTAAAAAATTCGGTAATTTTACTGCAGTAGATAATATCTCCTTCGAAGTGGAACAGGGAACTATCTTTGCCTTCCTGGGTCCGAACGGAGCAGGTAAAAGTACCACTATCAACACCCTGTGCACCATACAGGACAAGACAGAAGGAGAACTGAAAATCAACGGAAACGACGTGACCCATCAGAAAGACAAGGTAAGAAACGATATCGGCATTGTTTTTCAGGAATCAACCATGGATGGAAAACTCACCGTAGAAGAAAACCTGAAACTGCATTGCGATTTCTACAAAGTCCCCAAAGCCGAAGTGAAAGAACGGATTGACTTTGTGCTCGATCTGGTAGATATGAAAAACAGGAAGAAATCTCCGGTGGAAAGCCTGTCGGGCGGAATGAAGAGAAGGGCCGAAATTGCCCGCGGACTGGTGCATTTCCCCAAGGTACTGTTTCTGGACGAGCCTACCACAGGCCTGGATCCGCAAACACGGGCCAACGTTTGGGATTATATCCACAAGCTGCAGAAACAAAAAAATATCACCATTTTTCTGACAACCCACTACATGGACGAAGCCGAAATATGCAACCAGGTAGCTATTATGGATGGTGGGAAAATTGTAGCGCACGATACACCCGCCAACCTCAAGAAAAGATATACCAGCACTACCATGAAGATTAAAGCCACTGCCACAGACGATGTCAGGCAATATCTGACCGACCGCTCCATTAAACACAGCAGTGATAAAGACCTGCTGACTGTTTATGCCACCAGCACGGCAGATGTATTGGATATAAGCAACACCTTCAGAGAATCAATAGAAGACATAGAAATAAACAAAGGCACCCTGAACGACGTGTTTATTGCCATAACCGGAAAGGAGATAAGAGAATGATACGACCCATTAAAGCAATACTGTTACGCAACCTGCTTAAACTGCAAAGAGACCGCATGAAACTGTTTATGAACCTCTTCATGTCAGGTTTATTCCTTTTTATATTTTCATTTATAATGAAATCGTCGGCTCCCGGGCTGGATCATCCCATGAATTACCTGATTTCGGGTATTATCATCATGACGGTGTTCCAATCGGCACTCAGCAACTCCATGAACATCCTTGAAGACATTTCCTCCGGGGTAATGAAAGAAATTCTGGTGGCTCCGATCAGCCGTTGGCAAATAGCCATCGGGCATGTACTTTCGGCCATGGTAGTTTCCGTTATACAAGGTTTAATCATTGTAGTTATCGGCTTGTTTATGGGGCTCGATATAAGCTTTTTGTCGGCCATAGCCATGATAGCGCTTATGCTTTTAGTAGGGCTTACATTCAGTGCATTAGGGCTTTATTTAGCTACCCTATCCAAAGAATCAAGCAATTTCCAGTTACTTATTGCCATAGTTTCGTTTCCGCTTACGTTTCTGTCGGGGGCCTATATTCCAACCATGGCTTTGCCGGGAGTCCTGTTGCCTTTTGTGTACCTGAATCCGTTGACTTACACCACGGCAGCTTTCCGGTTTATTAGCCTGCACATGCAGGGAATGCCTACGGCCGGCTTAGTGAAAGCAGGTGTGGCTTTTGACGTCCACGGATTTATAATCAGCCCTTACCTGAGTATCCTGTTTATTGCCGCCATGTGTGCTCTGTTTTTTGCGTTGAGCGTGAAACGCTTCAATTCAGCTGATTTCTCCAGGGTAAAAACATTCAAACACGGGCACTAAATTCCGGGCCTTCCCTCCTCTCCTTCATGAGGAATTGAAAATTAAACTATTGGAACTATTCCTGGAACACAATGAAGCAGACAATTCAATAAAATGGATTGTCTGCTTTTATGTTTTT
>CAYSTC010000014.1:0-55352 GCA_964433885.1 uncultured Paludibacter sp.
AATATAACTTTGCCCGAAGGATTTACTGCCGATTGGACAGCCGGTGAAGTACCTGCGCAACAGGACAAGAAAGTTAATATTAACTTTAATCCCTCTGTGGCTAAAACCTACGGTGGCAAAATAAAAATTGTTTCGAATGCGGAAGCCGGCATTGATTCAATTGCAGTAAGCGGAGCAGGCTCACTTAGCAATGCACTGAATGAAATTGACAGGATTGAAATGCAAATTTATCCAAATCCGGTACAAAATACCCTTAGGGTTATAACTAAAGATCTGTGTAACATTGAAATATCTGATATTGCTGGCAAAGTTGTCTTTAATAAAATGATGGAAGGTAACACTACAACTATTGATATGTCTGCTTTTACAAGCGGTGTCTTTTTTCTGAAGGCAGTCAATGCCAAAGGGGAATTTTCCATTCAAAAAACCATTAAAACTTAATGTCCGATAATTGCATTTTCTTATAGTGCAACAAAAAAACAGGAAATTTATCATTGTGACCATGGACATTTAAATGGGTTGGCAACTACGATGTTTTTCGGAGAGCAGATTTTAAAATAGATATTTAGATTTTTGATAATCTACTTGTTTTTATTTGTGAATCAGATAACAACCAGTTGTTTGTTTCACTATTTCAGGTATTCATCCTTGAATTTCTTATCGCAAAATATCTACTTAGGTAAAACGTAATCTATTCATAATCATCTTGTAATTTTATATAAACTATATATATCCTATATATCTACTATATCTATGCATTATATAAACTATTCTTATTAAAATATAGGTTATATAATGGAAACTAATAGGAAATTTGTAGAAAATATAAAATTACGATATCATTACGGGGGAATAGAGAAATGCTCTTAGCCCGGAAAGGGAAATAAATTATTTATTTCCCTTTCCGGCTAGCAACAAATAAATTTTAAAATAAATCAGAAAATGGTGATTGCCTGTTAATGGTAATCACCATTTTTATTCGTATATTATTGAATAATAGTGTTATAACTGAAAATTGGTTATATAAGTATTTTTTGATTCCTGTATCAAAATTACACGATGATGTAACAAATTTGACAGGTTCTCATTTTTGTTGACTCTATTTTTGTAACGTTGATTTTACGTCAGGATTAATTGAAATTATACTCAATAGTATATATTCAATAATGAGCACAATGAATTAAAACAAAACAATTATCAAATTAATAGACATTTAAATTGAATCATCATGGGGAATCGTTACTTAATTTTGTTATACCTTTATTGATATAGCTAAATATTTAATCAATGTTGCGTAGAAATACGCTTCCACTTATTTAAAAAGTTATATTACGAATTTTAAATCTAAAAAAAATGAATGAAAAAAACAAATTTCAAAGCAACGTGCTGAGAAAATTGAAACTGTTAGCAATTTTTTGCAGTTTGAGTATTGCAATGATGGCTCAGACAATGACAGTTTCAGGAAAAGTAACTTCTGCCGAAAGTGGCGAAAGTTTAATGGGAGTGACTGTAATAGTAAAAGGAGGTGATAAAGGTACTGTTACCGATATGGATGGGAAATACTCTATTTCCATACCTAACAAAGATGCAGTGCTTGTATTCAGTTTTATTGGGATGAATAAACTGGAAACAAAAACAGGAAACAGTTCTGTTTTTAATGTTGCATTAACTTCAAACACTCAATTAATGAGTGAAGTGGTGGTAACAGGCTATTCAACTCAAAAGAAAGCCGACCTGACTGGTGCAGTTACCGTCGTAGATGTAAATGAGCTTAAAAAAACTTCTGCAAACAATCCAATGCAGGCCTTACAAGGGCGTGCTGCCGGAGTGGATATTACAACAGATGGTTCGCCAAGCGGATCAGGAACAACGGTTCGTATCCGTGGTATTGGTACGCTTAACAACAATGATCCGCTTTACGTTATTGATGGCGTACCAACCAAAAGTGGGATGCACGAATTAAACTCATCCGATATTGAAAGTATTCAGGTATTGAGAGATGCTTCTGCAGCAAGTATTTATGGTTCGCGTGCCGGTAATGGTGTTATTATCATTACCACTAAAAAAGGAAAATCCGGAAAAGCAAAAGTAAATTTCGATACATATTTGAGCACATCGCAATATGGAAAAGTTATTGATATGCTCAATACTAAACAATTTGGTCAGGTTCAGTGGCAAGCCATGATGAACAGCGGAGTAGATCCGAACACCAATCAAATTGGGTACATGTATGATTACAGTTACGATACAAATGGTAACCCGGTACTTAATGGCATTAAAGTTCCAAAATATATCGATGCCAGAGACGGAACCAATACCATGTTGTCGGCCAATACTGACTGGTTTGGCGAACTAACCCGCCCCGGAGTGGCTCAGTCCTATAATCTATCAGTAAGCAGTGGTACCGAAAAATCCACCAGCTTTCTTTCGCTTGGTTATTATAACAACCAGGGCACAATTAAAGACACTTACTTCAACCGGTTTTCAGCTCGCATGAATAATTCATACAAGTTGCTGGGTGATTTGATTACAGTTGGTGAAAATTTTACAATAAACAATACTGGTGAGTTACAGGCGCCCGGAGGCGTTCTTCAACTGGCAATTTTATCACTTCCAATCATGCCGGTAAAGAAAACCAATGGTGATTGGGGTAGTGTTACTTCGGGTATGCGCGATAGAGATAATCCCGCCCGAATTTTAGATACCAACAAAGACAATCCGTACAGTTATTGGAGAACTTTTGGTAATACCTATATAGATATTCAACCAATTAAAAATCTGCATATAAGAAGTAGTTTTGGCGTTGATTACGGAAATTTTTATCAACGTGCATTGACCTACAGTTTTACAGGAAGATTGGGTTCAGACCTCACTTCATCCAAAATGATCCAAAGTCATTCAATGAAATGGTCGTGGACTAACACGGCAACCTACGATTTCAAGGTTGGTAAAAATCAATTCAATCTACTAGCCGGTACCGAATTTATTAATCAGAATGATATAAATTTTTCAACTGAGAGAAGGACTTACGAACTTGAAGACCCTAATTACATGTGGCCATCGGCAGGTGTTGGTGAAATGTATTCAACCGGTGGAGCAACGGGTTATTCACTAAGTTCACTTTTCGGTAAAATTGATTATGCTTATGACGACAAATATTTGGCTTCTGTAACCCTCAGAAACGATGGTTCTTCCCGCTTCGGTATTGACAATCGTTATGCTACTTTCCCTGCATTTTCAGCGGGATGGCGTATCAGTCAGGAAAAATTTATGAGCGAATTGAAAAGCACTATTTCTGATATGAAGCTCCGTGTAGGTTGGGGTCAAACAGGTAATCAGGAAATAGACAATTATGCTAATCGTTCCATAATTATTGCCAATTATATTGGTTCTACCGGTGCCGGAGTTAATACAGGGAGTGCTTATGATATTGCCGGTGCCGGTTCGGGTATATTGCCTTCAGGGTATATGATTACACAACGTGCAAATGACAAAATTAAATGGGAAACAACGACTCAAACCAACGTTGGACTTGATTTCGGATTGTTTAACCAGAGTTTGTATGGAAGTGTGGAATGGTACTTTAAGCAAACAGATAATATTTTGGTAAATCCTCCTTATCTGGCTGCCATTGGCGAAGGTGGAAATCACTGGGTTAACGGTGCTTCAATGGAAAATAAAGGATTGGAATTCACGGTTGGATACCGTGGAAAAACTTCTTTCGGACTGGAGTATGATGTAACAGCTAATATCTCGGGTTACCGTAATAAAATCACAAAATTGCCCGAAAGTGTGGTAAATAATTATGGCGGAAATGGAACTACAGACAATATACTGGGAAGACCAATCGGTTCTTATTATGGTTACGTAGCTGAAGGATTGTTCCAGACACAAGATGAAGTGGATAACTCAGCCACTCAAACAGGAAAGGGATTGGGTAGAATCCGTTACAAAGATATTAGCGGTGATGGCGTTATAGATGAAAAAGACAGAACCTGGTTAGGAAGTCCCAACCCTGATTTTCAGTATGGATTTAATATTGCGCTCGATTATAAAGGCTTTGATCTGACAGCATTTTTCCAGGGCTTGTCAGGAAATGAGGTTAACAATACAGTAAAACGATTTACCGATTTCTGGGCAGTTGATGAGTTGGGCTCAAACAAAAGCACGCGTCTTATAAATGCATGGACTCCGACAAATACTTCCTCTACTATTCCAGCACTGTCATTCAGCGATTTGAATAATGAAAAAAGATTCTCATCCTATTACGTAGAACCGGGTGCATATTTAAAATTGCGCAATCTGCAATTGGGTTATTCATTGTCAGCAAAATTGATCAACAAACTCAAATTAGACAAAGTGCGTATGTATGTGAGCGGACAAAACCTGTTGACATTGAAAAGTAGCAAGTTTACAGGATTAGATCCTGAAAATCCAAATTTAGCTTATCCTATTTCCACTACATTCACTGTAGGTTTAAATGTGGCGTTTTAATTTTTCATTATAAAAAAAGAAAAAGTATGAAAAAATTCAAAATAACAGTTTTAACTCTGATTGCAATTTTTGCAATGAATTCGTGTAACGATGCTTTGGTTATTCCATCCTATGGAAACCTGACCGAAGATAACCTGACCGGAGTTAAACAAATAGAAAACGAAGTGATATCAGCCTATGCAGCTATAGGCAACGATGAGATAAACAGACCGTTGAGTTTGTGGAATTATGGGAACGTTCGTTCGGACGATGCTTACAAAGGAGGTAACGATCAAAATGATGGTGATTTTCTGCACTTTCTTGAAATTTCATCTCCTTCTATTGGTAACGAAACATGGTACACCGATGGTTTTTGGTACAATAACTATGTGGCAATTTCGCGTGCTAACTTTGCATTACAGCTACTTAATAAAGTCACTGATAGTGAAATGTCGAACAGGAAAGTTCGTATTGCCGAAATGCGTTTCCTTCGTGGACATATGCATTTTATTCAGAAAATCATCTTCAAAATGGTTCCGTACATTGACGAAACTATGTCGCCCGAAGACATAGCCAATGTTTCCAATGTGGCTTTGACAAACGATGAACTGTGGCAAAAAATTGCCGATGATTTCCAGTATGCTTACGATAATTTACCTGAGAGTCAAACCGAAATTGGACGTGCCAATAAATATGCTGCTGCCGCTTATCTGGCTAAAGTGTATTTGTATAAGGCTTATCGTCAGGATGATATGCACAACGTCGTTTCAATAGATCAGAATGACTTGAAAAAAGTGCTTGACCTCACCGCTTACGTGATGACTTCAAAATATCGACTTGAAAACGATTTTGCCAATAATTTCCTTCCGGGAAGTTTTGAAAATGGTCCTGAGTCTATGTTTGCCGTGCAATACTCACACGATGATGGAACCACTTTCGGGCGTTTGAATATGGGAAATGCACTGACAACTCCTACACCTGGTGGAGATTTCAACAAACCGAGCCAAAATCTGGTAGATGCTTTCAAGACAAAAAACGGACTGCCCATGTTTGATACATTTGCTGATGCTGATTATAATGAAACATCTGACAAGGTTGACCCACGTTTATTTCACACAGTAGCAATACCGGGTAAACCATACAAATATACGGCTGTAAACTATCTGCAAACTCAGTCCCGTAATCCGGGAATGTATGGGTATTTCTCTTCACTAAAGGAAAATGTGGATCCGGCAAGTATTTACTACGTGAAAACAGGTCCATGGTATGCTAACTCTAAGAATCAAATCGTGATTCGCTACGCGGATGTGATTTTGATGCGTGCTGAGGCTTTGATTGAAACCGGAAGTTATAATGATGCACTGCCACTTATTAATCAGATACGTAGTCGTGCTAAGGCAAGTACAAATCTAATTGGTTTTGCAAAGAATCTCGACATCCAACTTTATCAAGATGGTGTTAACTGTACATGGAGTCAGGATTTTGCCAGAAAAGCGCTTCGTTGGGAGCGTAGATTGGAATTTGCTATGGAAGGTAGTCGTTTCTTTGATTTGACACGTTGGGGAGTAACTGATGTTGTTATAAATAACTATTACCGGAAAGAAGAACTAAAACACACTTTCTTCCAAGGTGCACAATTTACAAAAAACAAAAATGAATATGTGCCGGTTCCCATTCAGCAAATCAATTTCAGTAAGGGAATTTATAAACAAAATTATGGATTTTAAAATCAATTGAATATGAAAAAAATAATATATAATATCCTGTTCGTACTTTGCCTTGTTATTGCTTTTTCATCCTGTGATAATGAAATTAAAAGCATTTTAGATACAACAGGCGATACATCCATTCACACTTTCAGTATAAATGGAGTGCAAGGTACTATCAATGCTGATAATTCAACCATTTCGGTTATTCTACCATCAGGTTCCAGTCTGAAAGCTCTTTCACCGGTTATTACTGTGGCAGATGGAGCAATTGTAACGCCAAATAGTGGTACGGCTGTTGACTTTGCTGACTCGCAGGGTAATCTGACAAAAGTTACTTACACGGTAACGAACAAAGATTTGTATCAGAAATATACAGTTTCTGTTGATGTAGCAAGAGCGAAGATTACCAGTTTTAAAATTGGTTCGGTACAGGGCGATATTGACGATGTAAACAAAAAAATCAGCCTTTATCTTCCTGTCGGAACTGACCTGACAGCCTTGTATCCGGTTGTTGAATATACTAACGGAGCAACAATGAGTCCGGCTTTGGGCAGCGCAGTGAATTTTACCAGTCCGGTAACTTATACGCTGAATTATTTAAGTTCAACTTTTACCTATGTTGTTACGGTAATTGCAGGAGAAAAACCAAAACCAATTTTGGTTCTATACAATGGTGAAGATGTGGCTCCTGCTTGGGATCCAATAGCCAGTACGATAAATAATGGTACAATAAATCCTAAAACGGGTGGAATTAATCCAACACCAACGTGTGTTTCAATAATGCGACGAAAAGCCGGAACTGATGATGGTGGTAGAGCATGGTCGGGAGGTGCCTTGTGGCATAATTATAAAGTCAATATTGATCCGGCAGTTTACAACAAGTTCACCATGATGGTGCTGAAAAACTATCCCGGAGTTGTGCATTTGGAATTACAATCCGATGGTGAAACAAATAAGGATTTTGTATCGACTTCTTATTCTGCAGACCATCTCGGAGAATGGCAGGAACTTACTTTCGTGATTCCGGCAAGTAGAACAGCTATCATCAATAATATTCTGGTAGCAGTGTATGATGCTGATACCAGTACCGATCCGAATTTTACAGACCAGATGATGTATTGGGATCAATTGAAAGCATATCCTAAACAATAATTTCAAAAAGTACGCGGTGTAATGTTGCACCGCGTACAATACCACAAGATATTATGAAAAGAAAGTTATTTTTAGTTCCCGCTTTTTTCCTGTTTATATGCTGTAGCGGTTGCGTTGGTGTAAATCCTCCAGTACCTCCTGTAACATCAGGAGTAGACACTACAACAACAATTCGGACGATTCAGGAAACGGGTGGCTATGCCACGCTGTATAAACCACAAAGTGGCTATGTGGGCGATCCTATGCCTTATTACAATGAATCAGATAATACATTTTATATGTTTTATCTTCAGGACTGGAGGAATGGAGCTCCAACCGACCATCCGATTTATTGTACTAAAACAGTGGATTATTCAAGTTTCCTTGGTTTTACGGAAGCTATTCCATGCGGGACTGCAGGTTCACAGGAAACGCTTCTGGGAACGGGAAGCTTTATAAAAGATGCCAGTGGAAAATTATATGGATTTTACACCGGACACAATGGAAGTCTGTATCCGGCTGAAAAAGTAATGTTGGCAACTTCTACAGATATGCGGACATTCACAAAAGTTCCAAATGCAACATTTCAGGCTCCCGATGGATACGATAAAAATAATTTTAGAGATCCATGTGTATACTACGACACCACCCGTTCTTGTTATGTTTTGTTGGTTACATCCATTAAAGATGGGAAAGGAGTAATTATACGCTACACATCACCTGATTTATTAAACTGGACATTAATTGCGCCACTTACAGACTTCGATTCGGATGCTCAAATTCTGGAATGCCCTGATATTTTCAAAATGGGAAACAAATGGTATCTGGTATTTTCACGCATCAACCGAGATGTGCACCGCAAGACGTTCTATCGGGTAGCTGATAGCCCTGACGGACCATGGAAGCGCTGTGAAGATGCTACAAGTCACCACGAGACTTTTGATGGATTGTATTTGTATGCAGCCAAAACTGCTTCGAATGGGACTACCCGTTATGTTTCAGGTTGGTGCTCCACCGGTCAGGAAGTGAACGGTAATAATGAACTGGACTGGGCTGGTACTTTAGTAACACATAAACTGGTACAACAACCCGATGGTCGTTTGTATCCTTCAATACCGGATGCTGTTGATAAAAAATTCAGTAAACCGATCAGTTATGCCAAAATAAAATCAAGCGGCAACGCTACCGGAACTGATGGAAATTACAGCATTACTTCTATATCAGGCAGAAGCTATGCCATGTTCAACCGTAACACAACTCCTGTGAAGATTTCAATGAAAATTGATGCTAGCCAATCCAATAGTTTTGGATTTTCATTTGGAGCCGGTGGCAACATGTCTGAAATTTACTCCGTTGCTTTTGATTTGACTTCAACAAATCATTATTCAACTCCCGCACTATTTATGAACAAAGAATCCAACTTCGTTACCGGATCTTACAGTAAAGAGTTGAATTTTAATCCATTAATAGTTCCTGAAGACAAAATATTTAATGTGAAGATAATTATAGAAAAGTCAATTTGCATATTATATGTCAATGATAATGTAGCGTTTACCAATCGGATTTATAAGATGGATCAAAATCCATGGACGATATTTGCCGACAACGGAACCATCAAAATATCAAACTTTACAATTAATAAACTACCCTGAATAATTACAGTTAATTCAACAACACTTTAAAAATCAATTTTATGAAAAAGACAATTTTACTCTCGTTATTTTGTATTGCATTTTTAGCTTTAAATGCACAAACAATGGTTATCAGTAATGGTGAAGACATCGGCATCAACTGGTGGCAGGCAGGTTCTACAAATGTTGAATACGTGGACTGGCATCCTAAGGAAGGAAACCCTTCTGCAAAAGCAATGACAATCTGGATAAGCACGAACAGTGATGCATGGTCTGGAGGTGGACTTAGCGGGTTAAATATAGATGTTAATGTATATAAAACTATTTCAGTTCTGGTTTACAAAAATGTAACAGGCACGGTACGTTTGGAACTACAGGATGGAACAAAGAATTATTTTGTTTCTGCTAATTATACTACACCAGGCGCTTGGCAAAAGCTGACTTATTCAATCCCTTCCGAAATGGGAAATATCACAACACTCCTTATTGCTCCTTTTATCGATTATGATTTGTCGACTATTGTAGGAGAACAAAGTCGTTGTTTCTGGGATGATGTAGTTGCTTCCGGTACAACAACAGGACTTTCGAATGCAACGACAACTAAAGAGATTGTGAAAACTGAAATCTTCACAATGACTGGTAAATTATTAGAGACATTAAATAGTGGTCAAAAAGTACCTTATTCATCTATGTTGAAAGGAATGTATATTCTTAAACAAACAGATGTAGAGGGAAATGTCGCTTGTTCTAAAATATCTATTAAATAAGTATTTGCCTTCTTTCATTCTATCCATTTTGTCCGACTTTACAGGTTGGGCAAAATGGATTTGAAATAACTAAAATATCTTGAAATAATTTCATTTGATCCTATCTGTTGTATCAAAATTACACGATAATGCAACAAATTTGACAGTAAAACGATGATGCTTCCTCTATTTTTGCAACGGTTTCAGTTAGCCCAAATTAAAATATATATGAAAAAAACAATTTACTTCCTTCTGGCAGGACTACTCATGATGAGTGCCAGTTGCAACTCTCAGAAAAAAAGTTCCGGCGACAATTCATCAGAGAGTAATGTCATTACCTATCAGGTAAATACTTCGTTTATTCTGCTTCCAATAGAAGAAAAAGCCCCTGAAGTTCAGATGAATGTGCAGGTAGCTTCTCAAAAATTCAACGAAACCTATAATGTACGTTTGGCACAGGATAAAACCGACTATTGGATGCCGTTGAAAGTATCCAAGTTTAAAGGCAAAGAACTCACCCTTACTTTTAGCAATTATAAAGGTTCAGAGCAGGGAATCAGCAACATCAAGGAATCCGATAAGTTTGACTTTGATTACGACGAAACGTATCGTCCCCAATTTCACTTCACACCCGAATATGGCTGGATGAACGACCCAAACGGAATGGTTTATCTTGACGGTAAATATCACCTTTTTTATCAATACAATCCTTATGGAAACATGTGGGGAAATATGCATTGGGGACATGCCGTAAGTACCGATTTGGTTTCGTGGACGTATCTGCCGACAGCCATTGCACCCGACAGTTTGGGCGCTATTTTTTCGGGAAGTGCAGTGGTTGATATGAATAATACTGCCGGTTTTGGAAAAAATGCAATGGTGGCTATTTATACCAGTGCCGGAAAAGTTCAGGCTCAAAGCATTGCCTACAGTACCGATAAAGGACGCACTTTCACTAAATATGCTCATAATCCGGTGTTGCCAAATCCCGGAATCTCCGATTTTCGCGACCCTAAAGTGTCATGGAACGAAGTATCGAAACAGTGGATTATGACACTGGCTACAAAACAAACCATTACATTTTATGGCTCGCCAAATCTGAAAGAATGGACCAAACTCAGTGAGTTCGGTGAAGGCATTGGCTCGCATGCCGGTGTGTGGGAATGCCCCGATTTATTTCCGATGATCTACGAAGGAAAAACAAAATGGGTGTTGCTGGTAAGTATCAATCCAGGAGGCCCAAATGGTGGTTCTGCTACGCAATATTTTATTGGAAACTTTGATGGAAACCGATTTACCGCTGATCCACTTCCTTACCCGTTATGGATTGATTATGGACGCGATAATTATGCCGGAGTTACCTGGAGTAATATCCCCAAAGCAGATGGACGCCGGATTTTTCTGGGTTGGATGAGCAACTGGGATTATGCCAATCAGGCACCAACTAAAAATTTCCGCAGTGCGAACACGCTTCCCCGCGAACTAAAATTGCGAAACAATGGCGAACATTTGGTTTTGAGCAGTTTGCCTGTTAAAGAAGTCAGAATGTTGCGTGGTGTAAGTAAAGCAATTCCAAATCAAATAGTTGTAAAAGAATCAACTGTTTTACAACTCTTACCTCAGAATAAAGGAACGTATGAAATTGAAATGAATTTAAGCCCCAAAGCCGCCAGCAATTTTGGGCTTGCATTAAAAAACTCCAAAGAAGAAATATTGAAATTCAGCTTTGATCTCAAAAATAAGAAACTAAGCATTGACAGAACGAAAAGCGGTCGGGTTGATTTCAACAAAGCATTTGCTGCGGGAATGACTGCTCCGATTCTAAAGAAAGGAAATTACAAAGTCCGTATTTTGGTGGACAAAGCGTCGGTGGAACTTTTTGTAAATGATGGCGAAACAGTTATGACCAGTACTGTTTTCCCATCAGAGCCCTATAATAAAATGACTTTCTTCGCGGCCGACGCCACCTGGAATGCTAACGACATTAAAATATACAACATTAAATAAATCAATACAATGACAAATAACAGGTATTTATATTGGATAACCTTTGTGGCGATAAACGGAGGTTTACTTTTCGGGCTGAATATGGCAGGTATTGCCGGAGCCAACGATATGATTAAAGCACAATTTTCCCTTACCGGTAGCGGATTGGGAACCGTGGCATCGCTACTTACAATTGGTTGTTTGGTTAGCGCCTTGTTTACCGGTAATTTTACCGAAAAATACGGTCGCAAAAATGTAATGATTGCCACGGCAGTGCTTTACGTCATATCTGCATTGGGCTGTGCTTTTGCCAGTTCAGCTATTATGCTAACTGTTTTCAGGATACTTTCCGGTTTGGCAGTTGGTGGAACTTCTGTGGTTGGGCCGATGTACATTTCTGAAATTTCGCCGGCCAGAAGCCGTGGACGTCTGGTGTCATTCAATCAGTTTGCCATTACCATTGGTATTGTGCTGGCTTATATTTTTGATTATTTTCTGATGGACGCAGGTATTGATGCATGGCGTTATATGTTGGTTGTACCCGCCATCTTCGGGTTTATTTACCTGATTTTATTGCTGACATCATTTCCTGAAAGTCCGCGCTGGCTGTTGGCACACAACAAAAAAGAGGAATCTAAGGCTGTGTTGAAAAAAATTGGTGGAGAAGCGTTGATTGCCGAAGAATTACCTGAAATGGAGAAACTGCTTTCACTGGAAAGAACAAAAGAAAAAGTGTCATTTGGTGAGTTGTTCAGGGGTAAAACAGGTAAAATTGTGCTTATTGGTACGCTGATAGCAGCTCTGCAACAAATAACAGGTATCAATGCCGTGATTATGTTCTCGCCGGCCATTTTTCAGGCGGCAGGCTCAGCCAGCGGAGCTTCGATGATGCAGGCCATGATTGTGGGCTTTGTAAACTTCCTGATGACGATTGTGGCTTTATGGCTGGTAGATAAAAAAGGGCGTAAAACATTGTTGCTTTGGGGTGCTGTGGGTATGATTATTTCACTGGCTTACCTGAGTTTGGAATTCTCGAAACCGGTTCAGAATGGTGCAGGGGTATTGATTGCCCTGTTGGTTTATATTTCGTTTTTTGCCGCTTCCTTTGCACCAGTTATGTGGGTAATAATTTCAGAAATTTATCCGAATCGCATCAAAGGCATTGCCATGTCGTTCTCTACGGCTATCAGCTGGTTGTGCACATTCCTGACGGTGTATTTTGCACCGGTCATTCAGGCTTCGTTGGGATTAAACTATTTATTCGCAATCTTCGGTATTTTCAGCATCATTGCATTCGTTTTTGTAAAGTTCTGGATACCAGAAACCAAAGGAAAATCATTGGAACAAATTGAAAGGGAATTAAGACTAAATTAATTATATTAACCACATTGACACATAGGTCACAATAGAATAAATGATATGATTTAGTGTACTATGTGCCTATGTGGATCAAAAAAGGAAATCATGGAAAACGTTATTGTCGGTATTGGAGAAATTTTATGGGATGTATTCCCAACTGGTAAAGTGCTGGGTGGAGCACCCGCAAATTTTGCATATCATGTGTCTCAGTTCGGATTCGAAGGATATGCCGTAAGTGCAATTGGAGGAGATGAACTGGGTGATGAGATTGTAGATGTTCTGAGTAATAATAAATTAAAATACCTGATTGAAACAACTCCCTATGCAACAGGAACTGTTCAGGTAACGCTTTCGGGGAATGGCATTCCGCAGTACGAAATCTGCGAGAATGTGGCTTGGGATAATATCCCGTTTACAGAAGAAATGGAAGAGTTGGCCCGTAAAACAAAGACAGTTTGCTTTGGCTCATTAGCACAACGTAGCAGCGTTTCAAGGCAGACAATCAACCGTTTTCTTGATTGCGTGCCTAAAACGGCCCTAAAAATATTTGATATTAATTTGCGCCAGCATTTCTATACACTTGAACTGATCGAACATGCACTGGATCGTTGTAATATTCTGAAAATTAATGACGATGAAATAAAAATTGTAGGGGAATTGTTTGGATGGCAATCAAAAAGCGAATTGGAAATTTGCAATCAGCTTTTGCATAAAAGCAATCTGGAAATTGTTGTTCTCACTAAAGGTACGGAAGGAAGTTATGTGGTCACAAAAACTGAAACATCGTTTAAGCCAACACCTTTGGTTGAAGTGGCTGATACAGTCGGTGCGGGTGATTCTTTTACAGCCGGATTCGTAGCTTCGTTGTTAAAAGGAAAAAGCGTTTCGGAAGCTCATCAGATTGCCGTGAATGTTTCAGCGTATGTATGCACCCAACATGGTGCTATGCCTGTCTTGCCTGATTCCTTTACCCAATAACTCTTTTGTGATTATTTGTTTCCCAGAAATAACAGGATGCATTTTGTTTGTTATATTCAGAATTTTCAGTATCATTGCAGTTGTATTTATAAAGGTTTCAGTCCCAGAACACTGTGGAAGCCACTATCATCTATAATTTGTAATTTATACTATGGAAAACGTTATCGTAGGTTTGGGTGAAATTTTGTGGGACGTATTCCCACATGGTAAAGTGTTAGGTGGGGCTCCGGCCAACTTTGTGTATCATGTGTCGCAGTTTGGCTACGAAGGATATGCTGTCAGTGCTATTGGTAACGACCATTTAGGGGATGAAATCATTGATAGCCTCCGGAATAAGGAACTCAATTTCATGATTGAGCGGACACCTTTCCCAACCGGAACGGTAAAGGTAATAATTGATGAAAATGGATCGCCACAATACGAAATCGTTGAAGATGTGGCTTGGGATAATATCCCTTTCACTGAAGAAATGGAGCATTTGGCCCGACGTACAAAAACCGTTTGCTTTGGTTCTCTGGCACAGCGTCATCATGTCTCGCGTGAAACGATTAATGCCTTCCTGGATTTTGTGTCGCCCGAGGCACTCATTATATTCGATATAAATCTGCGCCAGCATTTTTATTCCAGAGAATTGATTGATGAATCATTGTTAAGGTGCAATATTTTGAAAATTAATGATGAAGAATTAGTTACGGTTGCCGAATTGTTCGAATGGGAATCAAAAACTGAGTTGGAACTTTGCCAACGATTATTGGAAAGTTATTCGCTGAATATGGTGGTTTTAACCAGAGGAGCAAATGGAAGTTACGTGATTACGCCTACCGAAACATCGTTCAAAAAGACCCCAAAAATTGTCGTTGCCGATACGGTGGGAGCGGGCGATTCGTTCACAGCTTCTTTTGTGGCTGCTTTATTAAACGGAAAGAGTATAAACGAGGCGCATAATTTGGCCGTTGAGGTTTCGGCATTTGTATGTACGCAACACGGAGCTATGCCCCTTTTGCCGGACTCATTTCTATCAATGATTAACTAGAAACCGGCTGATTTTAGAGTTTAAAAACCGATCTTTCCTTTTGGTCTGATCGGTTTGTTTACTTTTAAGTAATAACAGGGGCTAATTTGTAATCGGAAAATATCTACCTTTGACTCAATAATGGGTATTTGACCTTTATCCTCTACCAAAAAAGAAATGAAAAAACACATACTTGTAGTTTTACTCCTTGCAATTCTGTTTTCGGCATGCTCGGGTGATAAAGCAAATGATAAAAAAGTAATCGGTGTTTCGCAATGTAGTGATGATGCCTGGCGCCGGACCATGAACAATGAAATGCTGCGTGAAGCATCGTTTTATCCCGGTGTTGAAGTGAAAATTAAAACAGCCCACGATAGTAATCAAAAGCAGATTCGTGATATCGAGAGCTTCATTGCCGAAGGAGTAGATTTAATTATTGTTTCGCCAAACGAAGCCGTGCCGCTCACTCCCGTTATTGAAAAAGCTATGCAGGAGGGCATTCCTGTGGTGCTTGTCGACCGGAAGACCAGTAACGGCAAGTATACCGCTTTTGTGGGTGCCGATAATTTTCAGATAGGGAAAGAGGTAGGTGTTTATACTGCTAATTTGCTGAATGGGAAAGGGAATATTGCCGAAATTCGCGGACTGAAGGGTTCTACGCCTGATTACGAACGGCATGCCGGTTTTATGAGTGTGATTAGCAACTATCCTGCATTACATATTGTTTATCAGAATGATGGTGGTTGGCTCCGGAAGCAGGCCAAAGAGAAAATGACTGAAGCCATCAGGCGGAATTCTTCTATCGACCTTGTTTTTGCCCATAACGATGAAATGGCTACCGGAGCTTCCGAAGCTCTTAAAGTGTCTACAGGTATAAAAAAGCCAATCCTGCTTGGGATTGATGCACTTCCCGGTTCGGATGGTGGAATACAGAAAGTTATTAACGGTACGCTGGATGCTACCTTTATTTATCCAACGGGTGGAGAAAAAGCCATTCAGACTGCCGTGCATATTTTGAATAATGAGCCTTACGAGCGCGAAAATATTTTGTATACCGCTGTTGTGGACAAAACTAACGCCCGGGTACTCAAACTTCAAACCGACCAGATTATTCAGCACCAGAACCGGATCAATCAGTTGAACAATGTATTGAATGAAAACCTGGCAAAATTCAGTACGCAACGCATGTTGCTTCTGATTTCATTATTGGTGCTTTTTCTAATTTCTCTGCTGTTGGTTTTACTTATCAGGGCTTACAGCAGCAAAAACAAATCCAATAAGATACTGGAATCGCAGAACATTGCTATTAATAAGCAAAAAGAAGAATTGTCCGAGCAACGGGACCAGTTGATAGTGCTGTCAAAGAATCTGGAAGATGCCACGCAGGCCAAACTGGTGTTTTTTACCAATATCTCGCATGAATTCCGTACGCCGCTCACTTTGATTTTAGGTCCTTTGGACAGTTTGATGCAGAATGAAACCCTTAGCATCAACGGGAAACGGCTTATCCAGTTAATGCGCAAAAACGTACATGTATTGTTGAAATTAATCGACCAGATTATTGATTTCCGCAAGTACGAAAATGGCAAAATGCAGATGTTTTTTACACTGACCGACCTGAAAAGCTTCGTTTCCGAAATTTGTGACTCGTTTATTGAGTTAGGCAAGAAAAAGCACATCCATTTTTCGTTTTCTACTTCTGACGAAGATTATACCCTGTGGTTTGATTCGGATAAAATGGAAAAAATCTGCTATAACCTCCTTTCGAATGCGTTTAAATTTACACCGGAAAATGGGCGGATTGTTGTGCGTTTGGAAAAAATGAACATGAATGATGAAGACTATGCACAGATTACCGTGTCCGACAGTGGGGCTGGCATTCCCGACCATCATATTCACAGTATTTTCGAACGGTTTTATAAAGTCGATGACAGGGCTACAGGCTCGGGCATAGGGTTGCATCTCACAAAAATGCTCGTTGAGTTGCATAACGGCGAAATCAAAGTAGAAAGTTCGGAAGGTAAAGGTACCAAATTCAGTGTGCTTATTCCGTTTAAGCAGAAGGAAATCAACGTTGTTGAACAATATCCTGCCTTAAATTCTATTATTGGCCGCGAAGAAGAAATGATAATATTGGATGCCGATGAGGAAAGCTCTGAAGAAGTTAATCTGAATACAGAAAAACCATTGGTTCTGATAGTGGAAGACAACATGGATGTCCGGATTTATATTAAAAGCTTATTGAGCGATAATTTTGAAATAATAGAAGCAGTAAATGGACAGGTCGGATTGCTGAAAGCAATGAAATTTGTTCCGGAGCTTATTATTTCCGACGTTCAAATGGATATAATGGATGGTTTTGAGCTTTGCAAACAGATTAAAGAAAATCTTTCCACAAGTCACATTCCGGTAGTTTTACTCACTGCTTACGCGTTGGACGAACAGCGCGCCATTGGATTCGAGAGTGGGGCAGATGCTTATATTCCCAAACCTTTCAACGAGAGTCTGTTGAAAATTCGGGTGCGTAAACTGATTGAGAACCGCGATAGGATAAAGAATTATTTCCAAAAGAACCTGACTTTTGGCGAGCGAAAGGAAAACGTGGCCGAAATTGATAAAACCTTTATCAATAAATTCAGAAAGCTCATTGAAGAGCGGCTGATTGACAGCGACCTGAATGTTGACGAAATTGGCAAGAGCCTGGGGTTGTCACGCGTGCAATTGTACCGCAAGATTAAATCGCTTACAAACTACGCTCCCAACGAACTGGTGCGCATAATCCGACTTAAAGCGTCGGAACAGCTATTAATTACTACCGAAAAGTCGGTTTCGGAAATTGCATACGACACCGGCTTCTCATCTCCATCTTATTTTACGAAGTGTTTTAAGGAATATTTTAATGAAAGCCCAACCGATTACGTCAAACGGATAAAGCAGTAAGTGTTCTGAATTGAGGTTTTTAGTGTGTTTTGTTCAGAAAAATAAATAATTAAAAATTTTTATTTGAAAATTGTTTTTTGGCATGATTAATGCGAGTAATAACAATCAAATAAAAGTTTGTTTTTTTCTGAAAAATATTATTCTTATAACACAACATTCTTTTATTTTTGCTGTTAAAACTATATACTTGCAGTGATTTTAAAACTAAACATTAATAAGATGAGAAAAAGAGATGAGCTTAAGATATTCAGGAAGCCGAGTATTGAGTATCTGAAAAGAATGTACCGTAAAAGTGTATCCTATATATTCGATAAAAATAACTGGACGTCGACCGAGCCAGAGACTTATGGTGAACCGAGATTGTTGTTGCACACCCGGAAATCGCTGGAGCGTTGGGGTCAGGAATTGAAGATTTTTAAGGCGCCCAGCATTGTGGGTATAAAGATAATCTATTATAAAAGCATGGCTTTTGTTTTTGACAGATATCGCCGGGAGCACCAGATGGCTTTGGTTTCAGAAGAAAACTATTTGTTGAGGGATTTATCTACCAGCACTTCGTGCACAAACGAAAAGGAATTGAAAATTTTCAAACTGCCGACTATCGATAAACTTGAAGCTTTATATTACAAAAGTATAGGCAAAATGTAAGATAGAAATATCAACAATTAAAAACAGCAATTGAAAAACTACAGGGAATATACCTTGTAGTTTTTTTTTGCTCTGTTCGTGGCCAGCCTTTCTACCACACAATTAAATTTTCCAACTATCCGTCCGTCCTGAAACTGTTGCTTCCTTTTTACTGAGGGTCATAATTTCTCATTTGGGTACACTAATCGTCATTATCCGGCACGTATCATTGTAAGTGTATTTTTTTCTCGTTTACTTTGAACTGTTATCCTTTTTTAGATTTTGACTTGCGGGTTTAAATTCATCCTAATTTGAATTCCAAAACATTCTCCGCAAGTACATTGTCTTGCTTGTTAAATGCATAATTCTAAGTGTTATGGTTCAAAAAAGTGTTTTATAACATGTATTGATTATGGTACGTTTATCGTCCTGATTTGTATTAGCTATTTGATAAACTTCTGTTTTATGACAAAGTTTATGCATGTTGATATGTTTTTCTGTATGAAAGCAAAAGATATATCTCTTTAACTTTAAATCAGTTGTTGACTAAATTATTTGACAATTAATATAATACTAATCATTTTTAAAAAATCACTCATGAAAAAAATCTATTCTTTTCTGATGGCATCTCTTTTTAGTGTGATGCTACTTTCAGCAACCCCTACAACGGGGCTTGTTTTTTCCGGAGCAACGGGTACTTACGCCGATTTGGGGTCGACCGCAACGGCTCCAGCTGAGTTCACAATCGAAACCTGGGTTTGTTATAAATCCTTTCCAACCGGTGAAAGTGCTTATATTCTCAGTACCGAAGAAGATAATGCCGGGTCTAAAGGATTTTCACTCAGATCTAACAAGAATAAAGTGAATTTATGTATTGGTAACGGCGGTTGGGTCAATGTTGTGGGAGCTACGGCTCTTAATCCCGCAACCTGGTATCATATTGCAGCTACATGCTCGGCTACAGAGATTAAAGTGTATGTAAACGGTGTGTTGGATGCAACTGCCCCTTTATCAACTCCAATGGTTCCCTCCTCAAAAAATCTTCGCTTTGGTGATAGTCCGAGCTGGACCGGTCGTCTTTTAAACGGTTACCTGTCGGATCTTCGTTTTTGGAGTGTTGCCCGCTCGCAGGCCGAAATTGCTGCCGATATGACCAATACGCTTACCGGATCTGAAACAGGACTTGTTGCCGGTTGGAAAATGAATGAAGGTGCCGGTACCACTGTGGCCGATATTAAAGGAACTTCTCCGCTTACCATTGGAACTAACATATCGTGGTATATTCCGGTTACAGGAATTACAGTATCAGGGAATGCAATAACCACCGATGGTGGTACTTCTCAAATGAGCCTGACAGTGTTGCCTGCAACAGCCACTCAATCTGTGGTATGGACGGTAAGTAACCCGCTTATTGCTACCATAAACGCCGACGGACTCCTTACTGCCAGAAAAAACGGAAATGTAACTGTTACAGCAACAGCTAAAGATGGCAGCAACGTAACCGGTACTGCTCAAATAGCTGTAAGCAATCAAATTACTCCTACCAAACAGGTATTTATCGATTTAGGACTAAGTACAGGAACTACCCCTGCCGGTGCTGATGCTTATGGCAATTTCTGGAACAATGCGTCCGATCCTGCTTCTACTGCTGCCGCAGTGGCGTTGGTAGATAATACAAATGTAGCTTCAGGATTTAGCTTGTCAGTTACAACAACTTTCTCTGGTGCAAATGGCCCGACTGCCGGTGGTTTGACTACTCCAATAGCTTCTTATTTGGGCGAATTTGCCATTCCAACTGCTACTCAGGATTATTTTTATGCTACGGCCAGTGCGTTGAAAATAACCGGACTTAATGTAAATAAGGGATACCGGTTTAAACTGTTCGGAAGCCGCGATAATACTGAAACCCGCAAAAGCCAGTTTGTTTTTACCGGTTCAAATTCGTTGACTACTCCAGAATATCAGACTTCGGGAACAGGTATCGGTGGTGAAGCAGGTTTGAACGGTAACAACAGCAATATTTTAAGGACAGATGTTGTTTATCCCACTGCTGCCGGTGAAATAACTATTGCAGTGAATAAAACTGCCGGATCGTTTGCTCATCTTAACATAATGAAGATTGAAGAATTTGATAAAGTAGCTGTAAGTTCAATAACAGTATCTGGTAATGCTATCTCGACAGTAGGCGGAACTTCTCAAATGACTGCAACTGTGTTGCCTGCAAATGCCGCCCTGAAGGATGTGGTTTGGAGTGTAAATAATCCAGGCATCGCTACTATTAGCTCTACCGGATTGCTTACTGCAAATAATAATGGTACTGTAACTGTAACAGCTGCCAGCAAAGACGGGTCAAATGTAAGTGGTAGTGCACAAATAGTTGTGAGCGGACAGCCTACACCTGTAAAACAAGTATATATTGATTTTGGTCCTGATGGAGGTACAAGTGGATTCGCTACTACTAATCCTGATTCTAATAACAATTACTGGAATACGGTTATAAATGCAACAGCTGCTGCCGGTTCTGTTGCCCTTATTGATAACTCGGGCAATCCAAGTGGATTCTCAATGGTAACTTTAGTTGATTTTACGGTGAATGCGAATAATGGTGTAATGGGATTAGCTACTCCTTCTGCAACATTGCTAGGTGAATTTGCCATTCCCAGTGCTACAAAAGACTTCTTTTTTCTTGATAATACAACAACCAGAAGTTTAAAAATAACCGGATTAAATGTAAACAAGGGATATAAATTTTATGCTTATGGGTGTCGTGTAGCCACTGATACTCGTGTATCAAAATATACATTTATTGGATCAACAACTGTTTCCGGAACACAACAAACAACTGGAGCCAATTTAGGTGGAACAGGCGTAAATGGAAATAACAGTAATGTTTTCTGCACTCCAATCATGTCTCCGGATGCTAATGGGGAGGTGAAATTTGAATTAGGATTTGTAACGGGAATGGCATACATCAATATTATGAAAATTGAAGAAACTAACATTAATGTAGCCAGTATTTCTGTAACCGGTGCAGCAATCACAACTAATGCAGGAACTTCCCAAATGACAGCCACTATTTTACCAACCAATGCTACTATAAAAACAGTTACATGGTCGGTTGATAACACAGATGTTGCTACTATTGATGCTAATGGTTTGTTGACTGCAAAATCAAACGGAACTGTGAATGTTACTGCTACAACAACTGAAGCAGGATCAACAGTAAGTAATACAATTGCTGTTGCGGTAAGTGGCCAAACCGCTACCGGCCTAAGCAACCAAACAGCCGATGTAAAAGTATTCCCGGTTGTATTTGATAATCAGGTTTCAGTAAAAGGTGCAACCAACGTTGTTGAATTGTTTAATTCTACCGGCGTAAAAGTGCTGTCTCAGGCTGCAACTTCAGAAATTTTAATCAACACTTCAAAACTTTCGAAAGGTGTTTACTTATTGGTAGTTGACAAAAAACAAAGTTATAAACTGATCAAGTAATAATGGATTTTAAAAGATATGAGCTGTTAGCAATAACAAACATAGTATAAGCAAGGCAAGATAGCTTCATTTTGAAGCTATCTTGTTGGTTATTATATATTCTGCTTTTTTGTAAATAATTGAATGATTACAAGTGCCACTTGAAAATTAGTTCATACAATTTCAAACAGACCTAACAGGTTTTTAAAACCTGTTAGGTGTTATCCAGAATAGGAAATATGATTCAAAGAAATAATATAAACTAATTTCAAGCACGTACTTAGAAACAATAACACAAATTATATTTTTGAATAACACAATGAAATATTAAAATGATGAAAAAAATCTATTCTTTTCTTGTTGCGGTGATGCTGAGCATTATGCTCCTTCCTGCAGCTCCCTCCATGGGACTCGTGTTTTCTGGTGCCAATACCAGTTTTATTGATTTGGGCTCTACGGCTACTGCCCCACAGCAGTTTACCGTCGAAGCCTGGGTGTATTACCAAAGTTTTCCAAGTGGAGAAAGTGCTTATATCCTGAGTTCGGAAGAAGATAACGCCGGTTCTAAAGGGTTTTCTTTGCGTGCAAATACCAATAAGATAAATTTGTGTATTGGTAATGGCGGCTGGGTAAATGTAGTAGGATCTACAGCGCTTACCACAAACACCTGGTATCACATTGCAACAACCTGTTCTGCAACTCAGATAAAGGTGTATGTAAATGGTGTTTTGGATGGTACTACCACACTGACTACTCCAATGGCTATTTCAGCAAAAAACCTGCGTATCGGTGACAGTCCAAGCTGGACAGGCCGTATGTTCAACGGAATTATGGCCGATCTTCGCTTCTGGAATGTGGAACGTACTGCCGCCCAGATTCAGGCTAATATGTCTGCTTCACTTACAGGGACAGAAACCGGGCTTATAGCCAACTGGAAAATGAATGAAGGTACCGGAACGGCTGTAGCCGATGTAAAAGGTACTTATCCAATTACCAGGCCTGCCGACGTAAACTGGTATTATCCGGTTACGGGAATCTCGATTTCGGCACCTGCAAATTATATTTCGGCTCTTGCCGGAACTACCCAGATGGTTGCAACTGTATCGCCTGCCAACGCAATACAATCCGTAACCTGGAATGTAAGCGACCAGAGCGTAGCCTCGATAAATGCCACAGGACTGCTTACGGCTAAAAAGAACGGAACCGTAACCGTTACGGCTACCAGTAAAGACGGTTCGAACATAACAAGTAACAGCATCCAGATTACAGTAAGCAATCAGCCAAACATTGCTCCAACAAAACAGATCCTGATTGATTTTGGACCCAATGATGTGTCAAACGGTAATCTGACCCCAAGTCCGGATACCAATGGCAATTACTGGAACAACGCAATAAGCGAAACCAACGGAACTACCACTGCATTGGTCGACAAAGCCAACGCAGCCACAGGTTTTAGCCTGGTGGTAGGAACCGGCATGTCGAAAAATGGTATTCAAAATGGAGGATTATTAGCTCCAAATGCATCTTATCTGGGCGAATTTGCCATTGCTACTGCTACTCAGGATTATTTTTTCGGTACTTCAGGTACATTGAAGTTTACAGGACTGAATCCGGCTAAGGGTTATAAATTTAAAATCTTTGGAAGCCGCGATAATACTGAGGTTCGTATTTCCCAGTTTGTATTCACCGGAACGAATACCATGACCGGAACGCTTCAAACTTCCGGAACAAATGTTGGTGGAGCAGGGGTTAACCGTAATGTTAGCAATATATTCAGTTCCGATATTATCTATCCGTCATCTAATGGCGAAGTTTCTATTGCCGTAACCAAAACTACCGGTTCTTTCTTCCATATCAACGTAATGAAAGTGGAGGAATATTCCAACGAGACCGTTCCCGTTACCGGAATCACAGTTACCGGTAATGATATTACAACTACAGGTACAGCATCACAAATGATTGCTGATATCAGTCCTGCCAATGCAACTGTGCCATCTGTTACCTGGACGGTGAGCGATCCTTCTATTGCAACTATTGATTCAAACGGGTTGCTTCGCCCATTGAGCGATGGAGCGGTGACCGTAACAGCCACTACAAAGGAAGCAGGATCTACCGTTAGCGGAAGCAAGCAAATCAATATCAGCAACCAGTATCTGTCACTTTATTTCTCGGGAACTGCCACCGAAAACGGTAACAATGCTGCTACGGCCATTCCGATGAAACTGGTGACTAATTTACAGGGTAATTCAACAGGCGTATTCGAACTATATACCAATCTGAATGCGACTGGTACATTTAATTTCTATAGTTCAAGAAGCGGTAGCGCTGTTGTGTATGGTGCCGGTACAAGTGCAGGAACCATATCGGCTGCCGGTGCAGCAATTGACCCAACCGAAGTTGGCCCGGTATTGATTACCGTGGACATGATGGCTAAGACTTACACTATTCTGCCTGTAACTAAAATGGGCGTTACCGGAGCTGCCGGCGAAGTGGCACTCACTTACAAAGGTCAGGGCGTTTGGTCGGGACAGGTGAACATGGCTAATGTGCTTACCGATGCCAATAAGAACTTCAGTTTCCGGGCTAACTCAAATGCAACTTATGCTATCAAGCGGGTAAAGGGAACAACAACCAATGCCGTGCTGATGGAATCGCAGGCAACTGCTTCGAATATAGGCGTTGAAGAAATCGGTTTGATTGATAAAGGAAACTATACGGTGATCCTTGACATGAATCGTTACGTTTATTCGGCTATCGATAGCATGAAAATAACTGTGATGGGTTCGTCGGTTCCTTCAGGTACCGGAGCTACCAACAATCAGGGTTATATCTATCTGTACAACCAGGTATTGAGACAAAACTATGCCAACGACAAGGGTGCCAACTGGAATGTGGTAAATAAATCCATTGGTGGAAACACCACGGTGGATGTGACCGGCCGTGTGGATCGCGATCTTTTCCCTCAGTATGGAAGATACGTGATTTATGCCCTTTCATTGGGTAACGAAGGTATTCACTTAAGCTCAAATCAACAGGGTGTTTTTGACCAATGGAAAAACAATATGCTTAGCCTGATTGCTTTGGCCCGTTCCAAAGGATTGGTGCCGGTGGTAACTAATAACTACACCCGCGGCGACTTCGATTTATCTGATTATGGCTATGTGAAAAAGATGGATCTGTTGATTCATGAATGGGATGTTCCGAGTGTGAATTTGCTTGGAGCTATTGACGATGGTAACGGACGTTGGGCTGCAGGATACCAGAATGGTACAGACGTGAGCCACCCGAATGATGCCGGTCATGCTGAAATGTCTTATGCTATGGTTCCTTCGTTGTTTGATGCACTCAGAGCTAATAAACCGGTTCCGGCAAAAGCTACAGGAAACTATATGGATTTTGATAATACAAGCGTTGTAAATCAGTTGGTATATACTCCGGATAATACTGTGCATCCGTTTACAGTTGTTTTCGACATTAAAACAACCGGAAATGGTGTTATTGCTTCATTCAAACAGGGACAGGCAAACGGGTTGCTGAAAATTGACGCTGCCACCGGGGCTATTGTTTACCAGTCGCCAAACGCAGGTGCTGCCCAGATAAAAGGCACGGTTGCCGTGAACGATGGCCAATGGCACAAAATAACGCTGACTCATTTCTATGCCCGTGGCGAAACCGGTTTGTATTGCGATAACACGCTGGCTGGCAAGCTGACTGAAAAATTGGTACCAACCATGCTTAAAATCAACGATACAACTGCTCCTGCAGCCATTAGCTACCGTGATTTGTTCTTCTACCGTGCAGGTATGAATGCAGATGAAGTAACTGCACTCAATGCTGGAAAAATGTTGAAATCCAGTCTGGAATTATATGCACCGCTCAACGGACAGGCAACCACCGGCGCCGATCAGTTGGTTAACCTGGCTCAAAGTACCACTTTGCTGTCGAAAGTAAGTTTGTCGACAACCGGGATTAAAGTACCGGCTCAGTTTTCGGCTGTAAAGGTATATCCTAATCCAGCTAAGAACGAATTGGCATTTGAGGGGCTTAACCAGGCTAAACAATACGAGTGCGCTGTTTTTGGCATGGATGGAAAGATGGCTTTTCGTCAGGTTGTGCGGGCAGGAGAGACCCTGAACGTATCGGCTCTGGCTACTGCCCAATATGTATTGGTGCTGACAGATAAAAGTTCGGCCGAGCAGGTAGCATTGAACATTACCAAACGATAAATGTGAGTGATTCCCGGGTATGTGAAAACCCGGGATACCCTGATAAAAAATAAGGATTCCGAGGTATTCGGAATCCTTATTTTTTTTGATTATGATTCATTGAGAATAGAACGCGGATAAAAGCTGATTTTAGCTGATTGAAAATGCCGGATTGACGGTATAAAATTGTATTTAAGGATTCATAAACGGATTTTATCCCCGATAATTCAGATCTTTATCATCTCACCTTTGGTGAGATAAAATCTGTATTAAATCCGCTAAACCAGCGTACATCAGCGTTCTATTATAATAGTCTAACTCGTATTAATGTCTGTTAAATAACGCTTTTATGATTTCCTACATATTCGGATTTTGCGCTACCAATCGCCATTGCTGCAACGCTTCCTTTTTTTCGGGTTGCAATACAATGTCGGTGTTCGTTTGGCTCGAAGAAGCAGTGATATAAAGTTCTGTGCCTTTCAGGCGGATCAGGTACGTGTTGTTCCCTTTTTTTATGAATTCCCATTGTTGTGCATCGGAAGCTGCCAACGGTTGTTGTTCAAGCGCCGAACCCTGTTTGGCAGGTGTATCTTTGGCCTGGAAAGTCTTTGAAGTAAACAGGTTTTTCAGTTGGTACGTGTTGTCTTTCACATGCCTGAATTCCCAGGTCATACACTTCCATTCCACATGGTTATACAATACAATCCGGTTTCCGTTTTGGTTTCCGGCCTCGTAGGGGCGGAGGTTTTTGCCCGTTGTGGTATTCTGAATGGCATATGTTCCGCTTATGGTTTGGGCTGCGGCAAAGGCCACTATCAGCATATTGGCTGCAATTGCAAAAAATATTTTCTTCATAATGTTTATATTTTATCGTGATTATTGACGTGGCAAATATAGGTTTTATTTTTCAAAGAATGTGTAAGGCGACTTTTGCGGCAGATTTAATTAGGCTGACAGCAGAATATGTTTCCCATTTTATCTAAAAATATAACAGTTTAAAAATATTCTATAAAAAGCTTAATATCGGATTGAAGTTTAATTGTTCATTGGAAATTATTTTTACATTTGCTGTCTGTTAATAAATAAAAATTATCTCGACCTGCAAGTGGCCTTTATGGCGAAACATATTCTCCAGTTATTAAATTTAAACCAAAAAAATCTATGTCACAAGAAAATCAGATTTCCTCAACGATACCAGCTGAAACTTTGGCTGATATCTCTTCCAAGCTAAATGATGTTAGTGCATCATTGGCAAATATCTTACTTTTCAATCTTACAGCCGACGAAAGGCGCGCTTTGAGAACGTTGGGCGATAAAACGCTGGCATTTGTTCAAAAGTCGTTAGAATATGCTGAGAATTATCCGGCATTGTTGCCGAATTATCTCGATTTGCGGGAGGCCAAAAAAGATTTTTTGTTGTCGCGCGATTTGTACACTGTACTTCAAAAATTGAATACGTTGCAACGGGCGGTGGAAGACACTATGATGGTGGCCGGAAGCGAAGCTTATGATGCGTCATTGATATACTATAATTCAATAAAAGCTGCCAGTAGGGGCAATGTGCCGGGTGCCGAAGCTATCTACAATGATTTGCAGCAGCGTTTTGCGGTGAAACCAAAAAGAGCTGAAGTAAAATAAATTATTTGATGACCGTTTGCAGGTATTTTAAATGCCATTCCTTTTTCAGGAGTGGCATTTCTTAGTTTAGAAGCACCTTTTCCTGCTATTAAAGTACGATAGCCTGCCTCCAAAGGAGGTCTGCCTGGTTTCGAACCGGGATTTTGTAGTCTCGAACCACGATATCGTGCTTCATAACTAAAAAATCGGAATCCTGAACCAGGAAAAGGTAGTTACGAGCCAGGATTTTCTGGTTCAATAGCAGGAAATCGGAGTTTGGAAGCAGGAAATACTGTTTTCAACCCTTCCCCCGCTAAAGCGGGTACTTCCCTTATCCCGATAGCTATCGGGAGGAAGAGCATCCAAATGCCGTAGATTCGTGCAATATGAAATAAGTGAATAGTGAGCTTATAGATTTTTGCTATTACAAGTTAAAGGAGAAAATTTTCGCCTTTCACAGATGTCCCCTTTTAAAGGGGACAAGCGAAGCGGAGGGGGTTTCCATATTACATAAAACTCCCCGATAAGCCTTAGCCTACCGGGGAGTTTTGTTTTACTTTTTCTCCTGATCGTTAAGCAATTTCTTTCTCCAGGCAAGCACAAACAGGCCGATGGCGTAAAGGCCTACGTTGAAGATGCCAATAGAGAAGATGCCTACCGAAAAAATCCCGGCCGAGAAAATCCCTATCGAAAAAGTGCCTGCTGCAAATACGCCCATGGCATATTCGCCCGACGAGAAATAGTTGAAATGAAAGTCGCCGATACTAAGTTGATTGCCTTGAGTAAGTACTACTATTAGCCCGATAAGCAGAAAGGCAATTGCTGTAAGAAGAATCCAATGTTTTTTCATTTTTCTGATGTTTTAAAATAAAGTGAATATAAATTTTAGTTGCTTCAAAAATCTGCAACAAAATTATATCGCGCTTCAGTTTCAAAAAAACAATTGGGATAGATGGCAGGAATTTGTGACGAATGGTATGGGGCTGTGAAGTTTGGCCGGATATCAGGGATAAAGTGTGGGTTTTAGGTTCTTACACCGATCTTTTCTTTTAAGCCGCGGGCAAAATTGCGCGAAACGGGTATCTCGGTTTCGGTGTGCCTGAGTGCCAGGCGGAGGCCCTGCGAGTTGCCTTTTACCTCTTTTATGTGGTCGGTGTTGATTAAAAAGGCACGATGACACTTTATCACCGAATTGCATGATTCCAGTTGCATTTCTATGCGTTTAAGCGAAGAACGGAGAACTACTTTTTTCAACCTGTTGTCATAATGAAGGTATATTTCAATGTAGTTTCCTGTAGATTCGATATAGAGCAGGTTCGGGAGGTCAAACCGGCACTTGTCTTTGTCATTGTCGGCCACTAAAGTCACGGACTGTTGTTCAACGGGCGTGTTATCCGGTTTTAGCCGACTGTTGAATTCCTGTGCCGATTTCAGGTTATGGGCCAGCAGGCGGTTTTGGTTTACAATGGTCAGGACTATGATGGGGATCAGGCCTATTACCAACGTAAAAAACTGAAAATAAAACAGGGTTTTTATGCTCCACATTGAAAAAAGCCCCGCCGTATAGATAAAGTTCCCCAACCCAATGCTGATAATAATCCAGCCCAGCCAAATGATTTGCTTTAATACCGTCCATTTATGACTGGCAAACCACGATTTAAATACAGGCTGGACTACCGTTGTGTTCAGCAGGATGGCAGCGAAAGTAACAAGCCCGTAACCCAAACACAGTATTACTTTATTAGGCCCATGATAATTGGACAAGCCAAAGGGCTGGAAAATCAGCATAAACAACCCGATAAACAGGCTTATAATGGAGGCCGTTTTCCATGTGTTGATGTGTGAGGGGTAGGGTTGGTGCAGGTATTGTTTGAACATCGGCATAAATTTATGGTGTCAAAAATAATCATAAAAAACGAAAAACTCCCCGATAAGCATCAGCCTATCGGGGAGTTTCTCGTTTTTTAGTTGGTCATCATTTGTAGAAATTTTTTCAATTCAAACAATTCAGAAATATTATCTTTTGTAAAATCAAATAAATCTTCACCTCGTTTCAACATTACATTCTCCCATGTTGTATTTGACCCAATTCTATTTTTTTTAGTAAGGGTATCGTAGCGTTGATAATTATTTATCCACAATTTAACTAATTCTTTGTCATTTACATCGGTTATCCCATTTTCATTCAAACAATGAGGAAGATTCTTATTTATACAATCAGCTAAAGGTGATGGTTTAGATTTAATCATTTTCAATAAATCTTCAATTTCACCTTTGCCGTCTAAACCCACAAAGAAACAAGCCACTTTAACTTCAATCTCCTCTGGTGTACCTGAATCAAAGACAATACTCCCAAATTCATTGGGTTTAGAGAAAGGCTTCACAATTACATCAGTGCCAAAAGCTTCGTCAAATGCTGTTAATACTGTCTGAAGTTTTTGCTCTGCATCAGTGTCAATATCCCAAACAATACCAATTCGTTCAATTGAACCTGAACGAATATCATTAAGCAACGACTTAAGAGTTCTTATTAGACCTCTAGGCTTTTCAGGATTAGTTTCTGCACTCGATACTTCCCACTCAATTTCAACTTCACTTACAGATAGACTCTCTTGCAATTTTGTGTGATTAATGATGGCCTGATATGTGTGTCTATCGTTATTGTCCTCAACAATTATTTTTGCTTTCGCCATAATCTATTCTCCTCTAAATGAACTTTGGGATTTGATTTCATAGTTAAGCATATCCATATCCATAGGATTAACTATGATATTATTTGTTTTGGCATGTCGAGACATTTCAAAATAAGTTGCCATATTCTCAAACTCATCTTCACTTGCAACTTCATTAAAAGCTTTAATCATTTCGAAACTATGAGATGTGGCAAAAATTTGAATTTGGAATTCTTTGGAAATCTCAAACAACATTTTCCAGAATTTTCTGTGTGAAGTGTAATGAATTCCATTTTCAATTTCGTCAATCAATAGCACACCATTTTCTTTTCCTTTTAGTAATTTCAATGTAATACTCATGATTTTATTCATAGCATCTCCATAATAAGATAAGGACATAAATTTTTCATTTTCACGTCTTACTTTTATTACAGAACTACCAACACTTGAGGTTCGTGCTTCTCTTATTGAATCATCAATAGTTTGAAGAGCATTAATTATTTTGTCATAAAAACCTTTATCGTATGCAAAATCAAAATCACTTGCTAAAGATTGAGCTGAATAGTTAAATTTGGAATGAATAAAATCAACAACATTTGAATCTGACAGTCCTTGTCTAGAACCAATTTGTCCCTGAGAACTTGCAACCATGACAGTAGAAGTAAATGAAGTTCCATTTTTTGATGCATCTAGATGTAAGGCAGACTTTACGACATCAATTAAATTATTTTTTATCTTGAGAAAATCTTCATCTTCTTTCTCTCGGTTTTCTGTATATCTTATAAAATCATCAATGTTTTCATCGCAGCTCAAAATTATGTCAGAACAGGTTTCATCAAAATTAATCGAATGAATTGATATTTTTTGATCCTTTTGTTGGTTATAAAACAAGTTCTCCCAAGTTAACTCTGGATATAATTTTGAAGTTTTATCATCTTCTTCTCTGAAATCTTGAAGTAGTCGAATTGCCGAATTTGAAGGATAAAAATTCAGAAATAAAGCTTCTAATAGCGCTGTTTTGCCAGCGTTATTTTTACCTCCAATCAGATTTATTTTATTGAATCCTTTGAAAGTACTATCTTCAAAACATCTAAAGTTTTTAATTGAAATTTCTTTAAGCATACACATTGAATTTGAAAAATAATTTTCAAAGATACATATTTTGTAATAAATAGATACTATTGAGATATAAAATCAAAATCTACAGTAAAAGTAGGTTTAAATTAATTACTCCCCGATACGCCTTAGCATATCGGGGAGTTTCTAATTTTTGTTATCGGGGGCACAACTTGGAGGTGTACTCCCGATAGAAACGGAATCTTATTTCGCCATTTCAATAGCCACAGCCACTTGTACAGTAGCTCCAACCATTGGGTTGTTACCCATTCCAAGGAATCCCATCATTTCCACGTGAGCTGGAACTGATGAAGAACCAGCGAACTGAGCATCACCGTGCATACGTCCCATAGTATCGGTCATACCGTAAGAAGCAGGACCGGCACCCATGTTGTCAGGGTGAAGGGTACGGCCTGTACCACCACCTGAAGCCACTGAGAAGTATTTTTTACCAGCTTCCATACATTCTTTTTTGTATGTACCTGCTACAGGGTGTTGGAAACGGGTTGGGTTAGTTGAGTTACCGGTGATTGATACGTCAACACCTTCGGCACGCATGATAGCCACACCTTCGCGAACGTCGTCAGCACCGTAGCATTTTACAGCAGCACGAGGTCCGTCAGAGTATGATTTTGATTTAACTACGTTCAATTCGCCAGTAGCGTAATCGAAGTCAGTTTGAACATAAGTAAATCCGTTGATACGAGAAATGATCATAGCAGCGTCTTTTCCAAGTCCGTTAAGGATAACGCGCAATGGCTCCTGGCGTACTTTGTTAGCCGATTGGGCAATACCGATTGCACCTTCAGCAGCAGCAAATGATTCGTGTCCGGCAAGGAATGCGAAACATTTAGTTTCGTTGCGAAGCAACATAGCAGCCAGGTTTCCGTGACCAAGACCTACTTTGCGGTCTTCGGCTACAGAACCGGGGATACAGAATGCCTGCAAACCGATACCGATAGCTTCGGCAGCGTCAGCAGCAGTGGTACAACCTTTTTTGATAGCGATAGCAGCGCCTACCACGTAAGCCCATTTAGCGTTTTCGAAGGCGATGTTCTGGATTGATTCACAAATTTGGTAAGGGTCGATGCCTTTAGCAGCGCAAATGGCTTTGGCTTCGTCGATATCTTTGATACCGTAAGTATTAAGTGCCGCGTTTACCTTATTGATACGACGGTCATAACTTTCAAATAATGGCATAATATTTAAATTTGAAAATGGGTTAATTTGATGATTTGATAATTAATTTCGAACAGGTAGTTCCTGTCTATAAACTATAGACTTAAAACTATAAACTAATTCCTATTCGTGACGTGGATCAATGTATTTTGCAGCATTTGCAAAGCGACCGTAAGTGCTTGTGCATTTTTTCAATGCTTCGTTAGCATCTACACCTTTTTTGATCATGTCCATCATTGGGCCCATGCGAACAAATTCGTATCCGCAAGCTTCACCATCTTCGTCCAATGCCATACGGTTGATATAACCTTCAGCCATTTCCAGGTAACGAACACCCTTTGCTTTGGTTCCGAACATAGTTCCTACCTGTGAGCGCAAGCCTTTACCTAAGTCTTCAAGTCCGGCACCAATCGGAAGTCCACCTTCAGAGAAAGCAGATTGTGTACGTCCGTAAACGATTTGAAGGAACAATTCACGCATCGCTACGTTGATTGCATCACATACCAAGTCAGTATTCAATGCTTCGAGGAGTGTTTTACCTGAAAGAATTTCAGCAGCCATAGCAGCTGAGTGAGTCATACCCGAGCAACCGATAGTTTCAACCAACGCTTCTTCGATGATACCGTCTTTCACATTCAAAGTCAGTTTACATGCGCCTTGTTGCGGAGCACACCAACCCACACCGTGAGTCAAACCTGAAATGTCTTTAATTTCTTTCGATTTCACCCATTTGCCTTCTTCAGGTATGGGAGCAGGACCGTGGTCAGGACCTTTTTTTACAACACACATGTGTTCTACTTCGTGCGAATAAATCATACTCTTGTTATTTAGTTAATATAAAATAGATTGATAATTATATTCTTTGTTTTTTTCGGGTGCAAAAGTACTATTTTTTTACGGCTTAACAATGCATCCCACAGGATAATATGTTAGCATATTTGAACATTTCTTCAAATATTTTGTTAAGGTTTATAAAGCTTATCAGGCTATTTTCAAATCCACTCTAAAAATAGAACCTATGCTTACCTTTAATCGAATCACTTCCGTTTCCGATCCATTGTTTTCGAAGGTATACAATCTGTATGTTCTTGCATTTCCGGAAACCGAACGCCGGAATTGGGCCGGTTTTGAATACGAACTGGATTACGAGAAACACTTTTGTGCACATGCCCTTATGCAGGACGATACATTTGTGGGACTGTTCAATTACTGGACGTTCGATAGGTTTTGCTATGTGGAGCATATAGCGGTGGCACAAGGAGTACGCGGACAGAAAATAGGTACGCAAGCCATGGAGTTTTTTAAGCAACAAACAAAACTCCCCATAATTATCGAGGTGGAAATGCCAAAAAGTATTACGGCTATCAGGCGCATAAATTTCTACGAAAAACTCGGCTTTTCGGTGGTAAATTCGCACGCTTATGCCCAACCACCATACGAGGGCGATGGTTTTCTGATTCCCATGCAATTAATGTGTAATGACACCCATTTTGCCGATACCCATTTTGATTTGATTAAAGAAACGCTTTATGAAAGGGTATATCATTACGAAGCGGATAAAGAAAAAACAACCCTCAACCCCTAAAGTGGAGCAGAATTACTTTTACAATTACCAATTTATTTTTTTATTAGGAGAAAGTCTTACTCCCCTTTAGGGGTTGGAGGCATCTGTTCCACTTCAGGGGTTAGGGGTCTTCTCAGTCAAAAACCTCCATGCTAACCATGCCATACCACCCATTCCGGTTTCGAGTGCTTTTTCATCTATCTGAAATGTAGAACTGTGTAGCCCGCCCGTGTTAGCATTAACGATGCCTTTTACTCCGAAACGATAAAACGTGCTTGGGTATTTTTGGGTAAAAAAGCCAAAATCCTCTGAAGTCATGCGTACTTCCAGGTTTCGGACACATTCTTGTCCTACCCATTCGGAAGCGAAAGCACGGGCTTTCCTGGTAATTTCTTCGTTATTGATTACGCTTGGATATCCATCCGGCATATCAATTTCGGCCGTGCATCCATGAGCTGTACAGGTTTCGGTAATAATCCGTTCGATGTGGTTTTTAGCTTCCACCCGCCATTTTTCGTCGAATGTGCGCAGGGTTCCCGAGATCTGTACTTCGTGAGGGATCACATTGGTAGCCCCGTCGGCAATCAGTTTGCCGAATGTGAGCACCATAGGTGTCAGTGGGTGACACAAGCGGCTGCGGACCTGTTGCAAGGCAACGATGGTTTGCGAAGCTGCCAGCACAGTGTCGTTAGTCAGATGAGGCAACGCTCCGTGGCCCCCTTTCCCATGTATTTTTACATGTATCTCGTCGGCCGAAGCCATAATCATTCCCGGCAAAAAAGCCATGGTTCCGGTTGGATAATCAACAGAAACATGTTGGGCTATAATCAGATCGGGTTCCACTTCGCTAAACAAATCATCTTCCAGCATTAATTTTGCTCCCCCCGGGGCCCTTTCTTCACCTGGCTGAAAAATCAGCAAAACAGTTCCCTCGAAATCGCCTTTGAGATCTTTTAATATCCGTGCTGCACCCAGCAGGCATGCCGTATGTGCGTCGTGGCCACAGGCGTGCATTACGTTTGGGTTGACTGACTTGTGTGGAATGTCAATAGCTTCACAAACCGGCAATGCGTCCATATCGGCACGCAGGGCAACTATTTTTTTATATGGATTTCTTCCTTCAATTCGTCCCAAAATGCCTGTTTCGCCAATTCCTGATCTGAATGGGATGTTCATTTTTTTTAATTCAGTTTCAATAAACCGGGCAGTTTCAAACTCATGAAACGAAAGTTCCGGATGGGCATGAAGGTAACGATAGCAATCTTCAGCGTATTGTTTATATTTTTCTGTAAGCTTCAGGATGTATGCTTTCATTTTATTGTGGTCTTTTTTTTGAATTACAAAGATAATTCTTTTTTACATGCTTGTCAATTCGAAATCAGTGAATACTGCCTGGTGGAATTATAAACGGATTCTTTTCATATTGGTTGTTTTGAGATTGATTTGATACAAGATGCACTCTCTTTAAGGAATTTTATACAGATATTTTGATAATTCATAAATTTTGAGGAACTATTTTTATACTTTTGCATGTCTCAAAAAAATATATGTCATTTATTTATTTAGTAATATGAAAAAGTACAGTTTTCTATTCGTATGCCTACTGATATCAATGGTAGCCATGTCGCAAAAACCAGTTATTAGTTTTGATGAAAAAGACTATAATTTCGGAAAAATCAAAGAAGAAGATGGTAAAGTAACCCATGTATTTACTTTTGTAAACAGAGGAGCTAGTCCATTGGTTTTAAATAATGTACAGGCATCGTGCGGATGCACAACTCCTGTTTGGACAAAAGAACCTATTGAGCCGGGTAAAAAGGGTTCGGTAACTGTAACTTATAATCCTCAGGGACGTCCGGGTGCGTTCACTAAAACAATTACTGTTTACAGCAATGCTGCCGATGAACAATTTGTGTTGATGATACGTGGTGAGGTGCTCTCAAAACAACCCACTGAAAGTGATACCTATCCAATCAATATAGATGGTCTGATGTTGAAATCAAAAGTTATTCAGATGAATAATGTAGAAAAAGGGAAAACCCAGACCCGTGTGATTGAAATCAAAAATGGTTCAAAAACAATATTGAAGCCGGGAATACACGGTTTGCCAGCATATATAACTTATTCTGTTTCTCCTGCAACTCTAAAACCGGGCGAAGAAGGAAGAATAACATTCACATTCAATTCAAAAGCATGCACCCAATGGGGACCAGTACTGAACGACGCATTTATCATTTCTAACGGTTCGAAGAAATATACTGAGGATAGCAAAGTGACTGTTATAAGCAATGTAATTGAAGATTTCGGTAAAATGACGCTGGATCAAAAACGGAAAGCTCCAATTATGGAAATGCCTGGCAGATCTATTAATTTGAGTACAGTACAGCTTGGAGCCAATCGTTCAGGCAAATTTAAAGTAAACAACAAAGGTCAGAATCCGCTTGAAATCAGACGGATTATCAATAATAATAAGGAACTGACAGTGCGGCCTCAAAAAATGTCTGTTGCAAGTGGCAAAAGTGCCGAAATTATTGTAGATTTGAATACAAAAAATCTGGCTGAAGGAGATTACAAAAAATCATTTACAGTTCAGACTAACGACCCTGATAACAGCTTTATTATTCTGGTGGTAAACTGGAAGGTTCAAAAATAAATTTCAAAAAAATAGTGTAAGGGCCAGGATATTTAAAGAAGATCTTGGCTCTTATAGTTTTAAGAAGAATGTATGCATCATAATTACAAAAATCATCCTGAGAATGATCCTGCCTACAAAGGATTGACAGTTAATGAGGGAGTTGATAATGCTCCGATGGTTAATCCTTACAGGAAATCATCCCGCAAGCGCCGGCAGTTTAGTGCGCATGAGTTTGTAGAAGGGATTTTGGCCGGTGATATTTCCATGTTGAGTCAGGCAGTGACACTTGTCGAAAGTTCGCTTCCCGAGCATCAGGTTATTGCTCAGCAAGTGATTGAAAAATGCCTGCCACATGCAGGAAATGCCATTCGTCTGGGAATAACCGGGGTTCCGGGAGCGGGAAAAAGTACTTTTATCGAAGCGTTGGGGATGCATTTGGTACGCGGTGGACATAAATTGGCTGTGTTGGCTATCGATCCCAGCAGCGAACGTTCCAAAGGGAGTATTCTTGGCGATAAAACCCGTATGGAAGAACTTTCTGTGGCTAAAAATGCATTTATTCGTCCTTCACCCTCGGCCGGTTCGTTGGGTGGCGTTGCCCGCAAAACACGCGAAAGCATTATCCTTTGCGAAGCAGCCGGATTTGATACCATTTTTGTAGAAACAGTGGGAGTAGGGCAGTCCGAAACTTCAGTTCATTCCATGGTCGATTTTTTCCTTTTGATCCAATTGGCCGGCGCCGGTGATGAACTGCAGGGCATTAAACGCGGAATCATGGAAATGGCCGATGGCATTGCTATCAATAAATGTGATGGAACAAATACGGATAAAGCAAAGGTTGCCCGCACACAATATCAGAATGCTTTACATTTATTTCCACCTCATGAATCCGGTTGGGCTCCCGAGGCAATCACATGTTCTTCGGTTGAATTGAATGGTATTCCTGAAGTGTGGAATATGGTTGAGCGTTATGTTGAGTTTGTGAAAGGAAATGCGTATTTCGAATTTAAACGAAATGCTCAATCCAAATACTGGATGTACGAAACTATTAATGAACAACTAAAAGCAAATTTCTATCAGAATTCTGAAATTCAGAAACTGCTGAGTGAAAGCGAAACGAAGGTGCTTTCAAATGAATTGAGCTCTTTCATTGCTGCCAAAAATTTGTTGGATAAGTATTTTGGAGGAATGACTAAGTAGAGTGGAAGGCTTTCAATATAATTACAATGAACTTATAAAATCCAATACTGGTAAGAGTCTGAACTCCAACCTATCAAATTTAAACGAATGAAATTGAACGTAATATATAATCAATCGTGCCTCGATGGGCTGAAACAATTGCCCGACGAATGTGTTGATTTGATATTTACCGATCCGCCTTATTATCAGTACCGTGCGCAAAATGTTCAGGGGCTGAAGAACCATAAAGATGTAGTGACCGAATTTGATTTTGACGGTTTCGACTCAGAAGAACATTATTTGGAATTTCTTGAAAATGTTTTAACTGAGTGTTTCCGGGTCTGTAAGCCTGGTGCTGCGGGTTATTTGTGGTGTGGCGACGATTTTGTGTCGTACTTAAATCGGATGGTCGAGCGGGTTGGCTTTCAGTTTAGGAAGGTTATACACTGGCACAAAACCAATCCGTTTCCGGCTATATATACGCGTAAAATGTATGCAAACAGTATGGAGATGCTGGTTCATTTTTCAAAAGGAACACCAAAAACGTGGAATCATAAGCCGGTAAACGAGATGCATAATTTTATTCAGGCACCTATTTGTATGGGTAAGGAACGAACCAAGCATAAAACCCAGAAACCTCTGAAAGTGTGTTTGCCCTTTGTGGAAATCAGTAGTAATGAAGGCGATGTGGTGCTTGATCCATTTATGGGTTCCGGGAGTACTGCAGTTGCATCCAAAATGTTGAAACGCAATTTTATAGGTTATGAATTGAATGAAGAATTTTGCTCTATTGCAAATGAAAGAATCAATAATGTAAATTGATTTGCTGATAACATAAACGAAAATAGCCGGACTATCTTGTTTAGTCCGGCTATTATTTCTTTAGTCTAATGCTTAAAATCTATTTTTGGGTTGGGTTGTATCCCCATTTCAAATAAACAGAACCCCAGGTAAATCCAGCGCCAAAAGCAGTCAGGATAATATTGTCTCCTTTTTTGAATTTCTGTTCCCATTCCCATATTCCAAGTGGAATACTGGCAGCAGAAGTGTTCCCGAAATGATCAATATTTATTACCACTTTATTATAATCAACTTTTGTGCGGTTAACCACTGCGTCAATTATCCGAAGGTTTGCCTGATGGGGTACTAACCATGCGATATCTTCGTTGGTTAATCCGTTTTTCTCCATGATATCAGCCGATACTTCAGCCATATTAGTAACGGCATACTTATAAACATTGGTTCCTTCCTGATAGGTGAATTGCAGCCGTTGTTCAACAGTTTCTTTTGATGTAGGCATAGCTGAACCACCCGCTTTGATGTGGAGATGTTTCATTCCTACACCATCGGTGTAAATTAAAGAATCAATAACCCCGTAATTTTCTGTAGTAGGTTCGAGTAAAACCACACCAGCGCCATCGCCAAATAAAGGGGCGGTTGTACGGTCGGTATAGTCGGTTATCGAAGACATTTTTTCAGCTCCTATAACCAGTACTTTTTTATATTTGCCTGATTCTATAAAACTTGCTGCCGTTGTGAGTGCTACTATAAATCCGGAGCATGCTGCCTGAAGATCGAAAGCCAGTGCATTTTTAATACCAACTTTTTCAGCTGCCATCGAAGCACACGAAGGGTAGATGTGGTCTGGAGTTGTTGTTCCGCAAATTATCAAATCAATTTCTTCCGGTTTTGTTCCTGTTTTCGAAAACAGATCTTCTATTGCTTTTGCCGCCAAAAAAGAAGTACCTGTGTTGGGCTCTTTTAAAATACGACGTTCTTTGATACCTACGCGGGTGGTGATCCACTCGTCGCTGGTATCCATCATTGTGCTAAGTTCCTGGTTATTCAGAATGTATTCAGGTACGTAACCCCCTACACCTGTAATAACAGCATTAATTTTAGACATATTTTTGTATTAGGTACATAAAAATCAAGCCCTAAATTATACGTTTAGAGCTTGATTGTTTGTGAAATGTTGTATTGACAAGCTCACCGTTTTTTAAACAGTGGCCAATTTTTCGATTGCTAATTTACCTCTGTAGTAACCACATTCGCCACATACAGTGTGATAAATATGTGCTGCACCGCAGTTTGAGCAAGTTGCTAAAGTAGGAGCTTCTGCTTTATAGTGCGTTCTTCTTTTTCTTGCGCGTTGTTTCGAAATCTTTCTCTTGGGATGTGCCATCTTAGTTGTTTATTTAATTGTTTTCTGATATATTTTGTAGACTGTCCCATCGCGGGTCTGTCTGAACTTCATCTACTGAAAAATCGTCTTCGTCATCAAATTCAAGACCTGAATCTTCATCATCATCGTCTGATTTATGACGGGTAATATGTTTTTTTAGTTTCGTAACCATGGTTTTGTTACATTCGCCCGGGGCATGTACATGCTTCATCGGAATGTTCAAAACAATGAATTCGTATAAAAACCAAGCTACATTAATGCCACCATCGGCTTCGGGAACAATTACAATTTCATCTATTTCGTCAAATTTATCTCCGAATTTAACTTGTAGTTTTTCTTTGTAATGAATAGGCTGCTCCATGTCATCCAGACAGCGGTCGCAAGGAATTAAAATACTTCCATCTATTGAAAATGTAAGTTCAAAGGTACTCAGCTTTTTTTGTACGCTGACTTTTGCTTTGATGTTTCCTTTTTGGACCTCTGGGCTATCGATCTTTTTGAAATACTCATCATTCAAGTCGAACTCAACTGTGCGTGTTTCACTATTCAGATCCTTTAATACTATGTTGTATAGCTCGAATTTTGACATTATTCACTCGTATTTTTAACCGCGCAAAGGTACAAAAATATGTTCTATTATAAAATAGTTTCTTTTGGATTTTATGAAATTAATTCATTTTTGTCGGTTAAGTTGTTGTTTGATAGCTATTAAAGCTGTGTTTGTGGGTGTGGTTTACCGTGATAATATTCTCTTTTTTATTTGGAAATCACCTTTAAAATGATTCTAAAGGTGGTTCCAACGTTCATTTCGGATTGTTTGACGAATATTTTTCCGCCATGATACTCTTCGATAATGCGTTTGGCCAGCGAAAGACCAAGGCCCCAGCCTCTCTTTTTCGTAGTAAAGCCCGGTGTAAAAACAACCTTGAATTTGCCTTTTTCAATTCCCTTTCCCGTATCTTTGACATCCACTATTATTTCGCTGTTCTTGTGAAAAATGTTGATATCTATGCGCCCGATGCCATCCATGGCGTCAATGGCATTTTTACACAAATTTTCAATAACCCACTCGAATAACGGAACATTTAAATTTATAAATACAGGCTCTTCCGACGGAAAATGGCATTGGATATTGACCTTTTGCGAAGTTCGGTTAGCCATGTATTGTACTGCATTATTCAACGTTTCGTTTAAGCTGACCATTTGCAGGTCAGGTTTCGAGCCGATTTTTGAAAAGCGTTCGGCGATAATTCTGAGCCGGTTGACATCTTTTTCCATTTCGCCAATCAGCTTGTCTTCTGCATGACGCATTTTGAGCAAATCTACCCAGGCCAGTAGCGAAGAGATGGGCGTTCCTAGCTGGTGCGCTGTTTCTTTTGAAAGTCCGACCCAAACCTGATTTTGTTCTGCTTTCTTTGTTCCGGAAAAAGCGAAAAATGCAACCAGCAGGAAAACGAAAATTACCCCAAGCTGTACGTAGGGGAAGTAGTATAATTGCTTGAGAAACAATGAGTCATCGTAATATATATATTGTGTGGTTTCATCTATTTTTATTTCAATTGGTGGCCTCTCTGATTTTAGTTTTGTAATTTCTTTGGTGTAAAAATCCGAAACGTTTGTTTTGGGTTCAGTAATGTTTAATGAAGAAATTACATTGTTTTTAGCATCGGCCATGATAATCGGGATAGTGGTGTTTCCTTCAATGATTTTTACAATCAGATCGGTATTGGTGCCTTCTTCAAGTAATAATGATTGTCGGATAGCCTCGGCCCAGATTTCCACTTTTTTCTTTTCCTCGGCAGCCAGCGAGTTTGCCAGACGATTTGTAAAATAGGTAGATGCCAACACGATGCCAATAGCAATGAAAATAAAAACCAGTTTGAGATGGCGTGCTAACTCATATAATTTATTGATATTGAATGTCATTTGGTGTTGGCTAATGTTTTGTTTTTGTTTTAAAAATAGCAACGTCAAATATACTAAAAAAGTATGAAACTGATCTTAAATTTTACTTATGCATAAAATGTAGTATCTTTGCAGAAAATACAACAGATAATAAGAATAACCATGCATAAATCAGGTTTTGTAAATATAGTAGGTAACCCAAACGTAGGTAAGTCAACATTGATGAACGCCCTGGTTGGTGAGCGGATTTCAATTATCACTTCTAAGGCTCAAACCACCCGTCATCGCATCCTCGGGATTGTGAACGGTGAAGATTTCCAGATAGTTTACTCAGACACCCCGGGTGTTTTGAAGCCAAACTATCGTTTACAGGAATCAATGCTTAACTTCTCCCGTTCGGCTTTGACTGATGCGGATGTATTGCTTTATGTCACAGATGTTTTTGATACCTACGAAAAAAATCAGGATTTTGTAGAAAAGGTAAAACATAATCCGGCTCCGCTTTTACTAATTATCAATAAGATAGACTTGATTGACGAAGAAAAACTCGTTGTTTTGGTAGAGAAATGGAAAGAGTTGTTGCCTAAGGCCGAAATTTATCCTATTTCAGCCATCGAAAAATTCAATGTAGACTCTTTATTCAGCCGAATTAAAGAACTTTTGCCTGAGTCACCACCTTTTTTTGATAAAGACCAGCTGACTGATAAGCCGGCCCGCTTCTTCGTTACTGAAATTATCCGGGAGAAGATTTTGTTGAATTACGATAAGGAAATTCCTTATTCAGTGGAAGTTGAGGTTGAACAATTTCAGGAAGATGATCGTTTAATTCATATTAATGCAGTGATTTATGCCGAACGCGATTCGCAAAAAGGAATCATTATCGGACATGGTGGAAAATCACTTAAGAAAGTTGGAACTGAGGCTCGTAAAGACATGGAAGTGTTTTTTGATAAGAAAGTTTTTTTGGAACTTTATGTGAAAGTTGAAAAAGACTGGCGTAACAAGGATATCAAACTTAAAGGGTTTGGATATAATCTGGATTAATTAATTTGTTGATTTTTTAAAAGTACGCATTATGAAAAATTCAGTATGTATTATTGCAGCATTTTTGGGTGGAGCTATCGTGGGAGGCGTTTTGGGATTGTTGTTTGCTCCTGAAAGTGGAGAGGAAACCCGCAAAAAAATTGTGGATGCTCTCGAAAAAAAAGGTATAAAATTGAGCAAAAAGGAGATGGATGATTTGGTTGATGAAATCAAATCGCAGGTGAGTGCAGAACCTAAATAATTCATTAATAACTTTATATTATGCCAAACAATCAGGAGCCGGCCGATAGTTTTCAACAATTGTATGCCGATGTGAAAAAATATGTAGAGCTTCAAACAGAATATGTAAAAGTGGAATTTGTTGAAAAACTGACTATCATTCTTTCTGTCTTGTTGATTATCGGTCTGGTAATCATTCTATTGATTGGAGCTCTTTTTTATTTGTTTTTTTCACTGGCTTATACACTTCAACCTTTACTTGGTAGTTTGGCTGCTGGTTTTGCAGTTATTTCAGGGTTATATGTGGTTTTGATCGGTTTGTTTATGTTGTTTCGCAAACAGATTGTTATCAATCCGTTAGTGAAATTTTTGTCGAATTTGTTCTTAAAAAAACAGCAATAGTTTTATGAAAATAGTTCCAACCCCGACTCCCCAAAAACAAGAGTTTGACATGGAGGCTTTGTTGATACGTAAAGCAGAACTAAAACAGCAAATCCAGAATCAGAAACAGCAAGTTACTGCTTCGGTTCAGCATCTGGCTTCACCGGCATCGTTCTCAACGTATATTTACAGGGCCTTTAGCAAAGGACTTAGTCTGGTAGACGGGGTAATGGTAGGCTTCAAAATTATGAGAACAATTCGCGGTTTGTTCAGACGGTGATTTTAAAATAATTAAATGGATCAGGGCGGTTTAAATTACCGCCTTTTTTGTGTCTGGAATTCGCCTGCCGTGTATATCAGATTTCGTAAAACTTCATATCTTCTCCCAATATGGTGTTTTCGAAAACAGATTTTGCCTCGCTAAGCAATTCGTTCTGGTTAATATAGCGTGCAGAATAATGGCCGATAATTAGTTTTTTTACATTTGCTTTTCGGGCAATTTCGGCTGCCTGGCGGGCAGTGGAATGTTCGGTTTGTTTGGAGCGCAGCGCTTCTTCCTCCATAAATGTGGCTTCGTGATACAAGCAGTCCACTCCTTCGATAATTGGGACTATTTTCTCGGTATAAGCTGTGTCGGAACAATAGGCGAATCGTTTGGGTGTATCGCTGGCTTTAGTCAGTAGTGCATTCGCAATTATTTCTCCTTCCTCTGTCACAAAGTCCTCGCCTTGTTTGATTTTGGGAATTCTCCAGGTGGGGATATGATAGAAGTCGATCATTTCGCGGATAATGTGGCGGTCGCGGGGCTTTTCTTCAAACAAAAAACCACAGCAAGGAACACGGTGTTTCAGCGGAATAGAAAATACGCTTACTGAGCGATCTTCGTAAATAAGTTGATGTTTACGTGGATTGATAGCGTGGAAAATTACTTTGAAAGGCAAGTCGGTGCAAAAATAATCTAACTGAGGTTGCAAAATCTTTTCCAGATCGGCTTGTGCGTGAATGTGTAGCTCTGCTGTTCTGTTCAGCATTCCAAAGGTGGAAATCAGTCCGATAAGTCCGAAGCAATGATCGCCATGGAGGTGCGAAATGAAGATATGTCCGAGCCGGTTGGTTCTGATACCCATTTGTCGCAGCCGGATTTGTGTGCCCTCACCGCAATCAATCAAAAACTGTTTGTCGCGTATTTCAAGCATTTGAGCGCTAGGGAAATTTTTTTGTGTTGGAAGCGCCGAACCACAACCCAGAATTGAAAGTATAGCTTTTTGCATGTTTTTGTGCTAATGTAATGAATTGATGTCTTGGTTGCTAATAATTTTATGTTATTCGCTGGAAGGTATAACCGGAGTTGTAACTTCAATTACTGAACCAATTATCTATTCAACCAATCTCTTTTCAATAAACCAAATACAACCAAATCAACAAAGCCGCGGCTATGAAGTTCACCATCGCGCTCAATTCCTTCCCGGCTAAATCCCAAACGTTCGGCTACTGCCTGACTTTTTAAGTTGCCGGTAGCTGCTTTTAGCTGAATCCGGTTCAGCTTTAGTTCGTCAAACGTATATTCAATCAGTCGTTGGCATGAACGGGTTATAATACCTTTGTGTTGAAATGATTCGGATAGCCAGTAACCAATTTCGGTTTTCAAATTATCGTAATCGCTATCTTTAAGCCCGACTAATCCGGCAAATTTGTTTCTATAATGAATAACAAAAGTTGCATCCTTAATTTCTGAATTCAGATAATTGTTGATAAAAGCACGGGTATAATCAATGTCGGTGGTAAGTTCGACAAATGGTAGCCATTCCGAAAGGTATGTTCGCTCATAATCAATTGTATAGAAAATATCCTTTGCATCTTCAAGTCCGATTTCTTTCAGAAAAATATCTTCATCAACATACAATTTTAGTTGGCTGCTCATTTACGGAATTTCTTTGGTTTGCTGACAGGAAAGTTAAACTCTTGTTTTAGTTTTCAATTCAAAATCGCGTCCCAGGTATTTCTCGCGAACAACCGGGTTGTCGGCCAATTCTCTGGAGGTTCCCTGAAATAAAATGCGTCCTTCGAAAAGCAAATATGCACGGTCTGTTATCTGGAGCGTTTCATCCACATTGTGGTCTGTAATCAGGATGCCGATATTTTTATCTTTCAGTTGCCAAACAATATCCTGAATGTCCTGAACCGCAATCGGATCCACTCCGGCAAAAGGTTCGTCGAGCATGATGAAACGTGGTTCGATAGCCAGGCAACGTGCAATTTCGGTACGGCGGCGTTCGCCTCCCGACAGTCTGTCGCCGATATTTTTGCGCACATGCTCCAGATTGAATTCTGCTATCAGCATTTCAAGCTTTTCTTTTTGCTCAGCTTTAGTGAACTTGGTCATTTCGAGCACCGCCTTCAAATTATCTTCAACCGTCATTTTACGGAATACAGAAGCCTCCTGAGCTAAATAACCGATTCCTTTTTGAGCCCGCCGGTATACGGGAAATTTTGTGATTTCCTCATTATTCAAGAAAATTTTTCCGGAATTTGGAGTGACCAATCCCGTTGTCATGTAAAAAGTAGTTGTTTTTCCTGCTCCGTTTGGTCCGAGTAGTCCTACAATTTCGCCTTGTTTTACATTGATGGAAACATCATTAACTACTGTGCGTTTGCCGTATTTCTTGAATAAATGTTCGGTGCGAAGCACCATACCGTCGTTTGTCATATGCTTAAATTAGAAGCACAAAAATACACTTTTTTGTTTCGATACGCAATCAATTCTTTAAGTATAATACACAGAGACAAAGATTGGTTATAACTTTTCAGTCTGGCTTACATTTGATTTGTGACTTAATATTTATATCTCTTTGCAATTATTATCATTTTGCTTAACAAACACTTAGCTGCGAAATTATGTTTTTATATCAATTATGCTTGGTGAAGTGAATTCTGCTACAGAATTTAATATTACTAGACAAGATAGGTTGATTAATATTTCATTATGTGTTGTTTTTGAAGTTGTTGCAAGGTGATTTTGTTCCGCAGTAAGAATTTAATCTGTTATGTATAAGATGTTCTTCGGTTAAGAATAGTGTTACTTTAATACTGATTATATAATCATTCTGATCAAAAAAATGACTTTCGTATTTTCTGAAAATCAATTTTTTATAATTAATTATGGTGTATTGATTTAGTTTGAACAGGATTAATATCCACATTTTAAAACTTAGGCTTATGAAAAAAATATTCGTTTCTCTTTTTGCTTTGATTCTTGTTGCAACAATAAATGCACAGAATCAGGCTCCTAATGTACCGACTGTTTCTACTGCCGGGACATTGACTATTTCGGCTAAAGTAACTTATACAAATCCGTATTTTTATGCAGTATGGGTTAATAATACTTCAGGTACGTTTTTGAGAACCATAACAATGTATGGAAATAATACTTCTTATTATGCCGATTTAACGCATTGGAACACTGAAAGTGGCAGGAATAAAGTAAATGCTGTAACCGGAGCTACTCAATCTTCAACTATGACATTTACATCCACCTGGAATGGAACCGATCAGGCAAACAGTGCTATCGTAGCCGATGGAACTTATCCTGTGAAGATAGAGATGACTTCTGAAAATTATGGTACGAGTAGTAAATATATTTCTACTTCTATAACAAAAGGACCAGCGGCCCAAACGGTTACTCCAACAGCTGTAGCCCCTATCTCAGCTATCACACTGACCTGGTCCCCTGTAAGCACAGGTGTCGAAACCGTAGAGTATGGCAAACTTTACAATGTATATCCTAATCCGGCTGTTAACTCGATATATGCAACAGGTAATTCGATAAAAGGACTTCAGGTTTGTACTTTGGCAGGAAAAATTCTGTTATCGAGTAAGGAGTCCTGGTTAAACATTGACAAATTACCAAAAGGCTATTATCTGGTAGTGGTTTATGCAAAAGAAGGAATGGTTGTTAAGAAGATTGAGAAGCTGTAATTACCTGTCCTAAATTATTTCAAAAAAGTCCATACTGAATGTGTGGACTTTTTTTGTTGTGATCAGATCATTCAAATATATCCCCAAAATTCTTATTCTTACTTAATTGTTAGGTCTTGTAAATTAAAAAATTACTTGAGTAGTTGGAGTTCGTATTTATGTTTAGAATATAAATTCTGCCGGACTTTCAGATTGGGTTACAAAGAAAGTTACATCATGTTATATGAATGTAATCCCAAAATTAATCATGCAGAAACTATATTTGACGGAGAAATCAATTTTGATAAACAAATTATAAGCTGTTAGGCTGAAGCCTGTAGCCTGTAGAATAAAAAGACTATATAAGTGCTTACAATTAATAAGATTTTATGTAATTATAAATGTTTTCAATAATTTTCATAATTGTTTGCTCATTTTTTGTATATTTGTGCATCTATATTTTAAATTCATATTTTCAGTTAGCAAATCATTACAAAAAACTATTTTAAATCAGGTTTTATGAAAAAAACATTACTTTCTTTATTCGTTTTTGCAACATTATTATCGTTGAATGCTCAAAATCAGGCTCCTGAAGCAACTACTGCCACAGCTGGGACTTTAACTATTTCTGCAAAAGTGACTTATTCCAGTCCTTATTTTTATGCTGTATGGATTAACAATACTTCTGGTACGTTTTTGCGAACATTGACAATGTATGGGGCTAAAACGTCATATTACCCGGATTTAACTCATTGGAATTCCGAAAGTTCTCAAAATAAAGTAAATGCAGTTACAGGAGCCACACAATCCTCAACAAGTACATTTACAACAACATGGAACGCAAAAGACCAGGCGAATAGTGCTGTTGTTGCTGATGGTACCTATCCAGTTAAAATCGAAATGACTTCAGAAAGCTATGGCACAGGTAGTAAATATATTTCCACTTCGTTTACGAAAGGGGCAACAGCACAAACCGTGACACCGACCGCTGTAAGTCCCATTTCAGCTATAACACTTACATGGACACCTGTGAACACGGCCATTGATAATGTGGAATTCGGCAAACTATATAATGTATATCCCAATCCGGCAGTTTCGTCTTTTTACGCAGCCGGCAATGACATTAAAGAAGTTCAGATTTGTACGCTTGCCGGAAAAATACTTTTGTCAAGCAAAGTGCAACAAGTAAATATAAGCAAGTTGGCTAAAGGTTTTTATCTGGCTGTAATTTATGCAAAAGACGGCATGGTTGTAAAGAAGATCGAAAAGCTTTAAAGAGAATCTATTTTCCCGTAAAATCCGCCAATCAAATAGTGATTTATTTGATTAGCGGATTTTTTTTATGCTATACTACTGTAGTTATACCTTATTTATGGTATAAAAATACTGCGTAGATGGTATTGTGGCAAGTTGTGTTGGCCTCTATCTTTGCAATATCAACAATTAATACAAAAATGATATGAAAACATATGCTATTTGCCCCATTTCAGATAAACGGATAAACGAACATGTTACCCGCAGTAATGCATTTCTTACAGTATTACTTTTAGTGTCGTATGTTCTAACATCCAATTTATTTATAATAGCTTTCCTTTTGGCTGATTTTCTGATGAGAGCTGTAGAATTACCTAAATATAGTGTACTTGCTATTGTTTCGCAAAAACTGGTTCAACTTCTCTCGTTAAAGCCAAAACTGATTAATGCCGGAACAAAAATTTTTGCAGCTCGCGTAGGATTGGTCTTCAGTGTAGCCATTTTGGTTTCAGCAGTGTTTGGATTGCAAACTTTGTCTTTCGTACTGGTTGGGGTTTTCGGTATCTGTGCATTTTTGGAAGCTGCTTTCGGCTTTTGTGTAGCATGTCAGATTTATCCTTTCATATACAAACTATTGTATCATGTAAAATTGAATGTCATAAAATAAAAATATATAACGTATAAACCTTCTCTCATAAATTTATCTTGTTTTTATCTTTATAATTTCGTTTTTTAATTATTATTTATAATGGCCAATCCGAACAGGGTTGGCCTTTTTTTTGAAAATTAAGTGTTGAAATACAAATAATTCAGTACTTTTGCTAAGAGTAGTATAAAATATCCGTATCTTACAAAATAATAAATTTAGAAGTTTATGTATAAGGGGTTTAAATTGTATTTGCAAGAAGAACTGGCTCAAATTGAAAAAGCTGGTTTATATAAAAATGAACGGGTTATTGTTTCGCCTCAGGGAGCGGTAATCCGTGTGGCTGACGGAAAAGAAGTATTGAATTTTTGTGCCAATAATTACCTGGGGCTGTCTAACCATCCTGCGCTGATTGAGGCTGCAAAGAAAGGGCTTGATTCGCATGGTTACGGTGTCTCGTCTGTGCGTTTTATCTGTGGAACGCAGGATCTGCATAAACAATTGGAAGCTTCGATTGCCCGCTTTTTCGGGACTGAAGATACCATTTTATATGCAGCTTGTTTTGATGCCAATGGTGGAGTTTTTGAACCGCTGCTGACGGAAGATGATGCTATTATTTCGGATGCGCTGAATCATGCTTCAATTATTGATGGGGTGCGGCTTTGCAAAGCCAAACGTTATCGGTATGCCAATGCTGATATGGCTGATTTGGAAAAACAACTGATTGAGGCTCAAAATCAATGTTACCGACTGATTGTTACCGACGGTGTTTTTTCGATGGATGGAAATGTGGCACCGCTTGATAAAATTTATAAATTGGCTGAAAAATATAATGCGATGATTATGGTGGACGAATCGCATTCGGCCGGAGTTGTGGGCGAAACAGGCCGTGGAGTAACAGAACGTTATAACCTGCGCGGAAAAGTAGAAATTATTACAGGAACACTCGGCAAAGCCTTTGGTGGTGCAATAGGTGGATTTACAACCGGAAAAAAAGAAATTATTGATATGCTGCGCCAGCGGTCGCGTCCGTATTTGTTTTCAAATTCTCTTCCACCAATGGTGGCTGCTGCGGGAATTAAAATGTTCGAAATGATGGACGAAACCAACGACCTGCAGGAAAAACTTCATGCCAATACTGCTTATTTCGTAGAACAGATGAAGGCTGCGGGATTTGATATAAAGCCTACCGAATCGGCCATTTGTGCAGTTATGCTGTATGATGCAAAACTGTCGCAGGAGGTAGCAGCCCGTTTGCTCGACGAAGGAATATACGTGGTTGGATTCTATTTTCCGGTGGTTCCCAAAGATCAGGCGCGTATTCGTGTCCAGATTTCAGCGGCACACGAACGGGAACATCTGGACAAATGCATTGCTGCATTTATAAAAGTTGGTAAGGAATTCAATGTGATTGGATGATTAGATGATGTGGTGATGTGATGATTCGTTGATTCAGCAATTTGTTGGTTGTATAGTTTTATCATTATTTCATTAAAACATCATTTGACTACGTCGTTTATTTATCAGCTAATTATCACATTATCATATTGTCAAATTAATATTATGAAAGCACTCGTAAAACTTCGTCCCGAAAAAGGGATTTGGATGGCAGATGTACCTATGCCACACGTCGGAATTAACGATGTATTGATTAAAATAAAGAAAACGGCCATTTGTGGAACCGATTTGCATATTTATAAGTGGGACGAGTGGTCGCAACGAACCATAAAAACTCCCATGACCATTGGGCATGAATATGTTGGAGAGATTGTGGATAAAGGCCGTGGTGTGAAAAATATCCAGATTGGCGACCGGGTAACGGGCGAAGGGCACATTGCCTGCGGGCATTGCCGGAATTGCCGTCGCGGGAAATTGCACGTTTGCGAAAATACTGTTGGGGTAGGAGTAAACCGCGATGGTGCTTTTGCCGAATATCTGTCGCTTCCTGCCGAAAACGTGGTTCATTTGGATCATCGGATTCCGGACGAAATTGCCGCTATCATGGATCCGTTCGGTAATGCCACCCACACTGCCTTGTCGTTTCCTCTGATTGGCGAGGATGTGCTGATAACCGGCGCCGGACTTATCGGAACTATGGCTACAGCCATTTGCCGCTTTGCCGGAGCACGTAATATTGTGGTGAGCGACCTGAGCGATTACCGTCTGAAAATTGCGAAGAAAATGGGAGCAACACTGACAGTTAATCCGGCCAAAGGAGAAACTATAGAAGGAGCAATCCGTGATTTACGGATGCATGGTTTCGATATCGGGTTGGAAATGTCCGGCTCGCCCATCGCGTTCGAAAGCATGATTGAAAACATGTACAACGGATCGAAAATTGCCTTGCTGGGAATTTTGCCCAATACAACTACCGTTCAATGGGACAAGATTATTTTCAAGGCATTGACCCTGAAAGGAATTTATGGCCGCGAAATGTGGGAAACCTGGTACCAAATGGAGCAAATGCTGATTACCGGCATTGACCTGACGCCGGTTATAACGCATCGTTTTTCGATCAACGATTTTCAAAAAGGATTTGATGTGATGGAAAGCGGTGAATGCGGTAAAGTGATTCTGAACTGGTAATGAAAATTCAGTTTAATTAAAAATAGATAAGAACGCAAAATCGGCAAATAAACGCAAATTTTCAATGTGATTAATTTGCATTTATTTGCCGATTTTGCGTTCAAACAATGCTTTATGAACAAATTTATCTTACAATTTTGAGATTAAATACCCCTGAATTTGTTGCGCCCATAATTCGAACCCATAAAGCCAGATACATCTCAGTTCCTCTTGCGGTAGTAATATCGCCCAGATCGAGGATATTGTCTTCGTCCCAACCGAACGAAACCAAAAGTTTTTTTACCTCAGCTTTAGCCTCCGCATCGTTTCCGCTTACAAATGTATTATGATCGCCTTCATTTATCATTCCCGGATCAACCATAATTCCACACCAGATTGTGTTAAGTGCTTTTACTACTTTGGCTGAAGGGAATGCTTTCTGAATTTCCTCGCCAACAGAGTTTGAGTTGCACACAGTTAGCGTTGGCGGCATTCCTTTCGAGAAATCGAGCGGATTTGATACGTCTACAATAATTTTGTTTTTCAGGTTTTTTTCTCCTGCCAATTTAAGGGCTTCCAACGACGCTGACCCTTTGGTACAGTTGAAAATAAGCTCACCGTAAGCTGCTGCATCGGCAAAAGTCCCGGCAGTGGCCTTTCCATTGTGTTTTGCTGCAAAAGCAACAGCTCTTTCGTTATCGGGGGTTCTGGAACCCATGGCAACAGTATATCCCAGTTCTACTAATTTTGAGCCGATGGTGTCACCAACATCTCCGGTTCCCAATACTGCAATTTTGTTCATAGTTAGTTTCTGATTAATTGGTTTATATTTATTTTTCTAAGAATTCCTTTAAACGCCTCCGGATAAAATAATTCCAGCCTTCGGTGGCGCTTTCTCTCGAAAAATCGGGATTGTCGTGTGGAAAACTGTCAATTCCGTAATTGGTTAGCCTTAGTTTAGTGTGGCCATTCCCGGCTGTAAGTTCAAAAGTTGTGGTCCATTCGCCCGGGTAGCCGCCAAATTTCCAATTGTAGCTTATCTTTTTCTCAGGCACTGCTTCTGTAACCTTCCACCTATGTAGATAATGTTTTTCATTGGCTTCTACGTCAAATTCGGTTTCGAAGCCTACTTCCGGCCTGAACGTTTCCATAGTTTCGAAATACCATTTTTTCATTTCGTTCGGGTCGGTTATGGCTTTCCACACTTCGCCAAGCGTTGCATTATAGATTTGTTCAACTACGATCGGCTGATTATCGCTATGAATCGGAACTGCATTGAAATAGGCGTCGACCAATGCAGGATCGGCAAAAAAGTGCCGTCCGGAAATTATTTTCCCATTTTCGAAAGTCCATAATACGCTCACGTCATGCTCTATGTTTATGCCATCCTCCCGGTTTGTTTTAATGTGCTGGCATTCTATCAGGTAAGTGTCGTTTTCGGCTATGATTAGTTTCTCTACCGACGGTTTTGATTCATTCATAATATCTCCCATAAGGTCGAAAAAAGAGATCACTTCTCCAATCCCTTTTTTTGTTCCGGCTACTTTGTTCTGACCCGAAAACGTCCACGTCACATTTTCAGACATGACCTGTTTTATGCCATCCATATCTTTCTTCAGATATGAATTAAAAAACATATCAATAAGTTGTTGTTTTGTTTTTTCCATTTTTTTGTTTTCTACCTGCAATATTTTATGAAACAATACAGGTTGGGGTTTTACCCCAAACCCCACTTCATTTTTTGGCTTGAACCAAAAAACGAAGCAAAAAAGTTCAAGACTTCGCCCGCTTCACTCGAAAAACTGGCGTTTGACAACTGAAATCCTCCAAACTCGCTCCTTCGTCGCTCAAACAAAGAGTATTTCTACGTTGTCAGCACTGGTTTTTCGGATCACCGGACGAGGTCACTCGTACGAAAACCGTGTGCAATTTGATATTATTCATGGCTTTATTGAAAATAACTTTTAAATGCACTATGGTTAAATTGACTGTCAACTGGCAATTTCCAGCACAATTTTACCGCGTACTTTGCCCGACTGACTGTAGTTTTGAGCCTGTTTCACATCTTCCAGCCGGAATACTTTGTCGACAACCGGCCTTACCTGACCATTGTCAATCAAATCACGCAGCTCGTTGAGAATATGCGCATTGGGCCCGATAAAAATACTGTCGACTCTCACGCCGTACCTTTCGGCAAGTTCGGGGCTTGGATTACCAACTGTAGAAACTATAATGCCGCCACGTCTCATTACTTTGAATGCTTTGTCCCGGGTGGCCCCTCCAATGGTATCCAACACCACATCAATGTCTGAGAGTTTTTCGCTGAAATCCTGACTCATATAATCAATCACTTCATTGGCACCCAAATTTTTTACAAATTCCACATTTACATTGGAAGTGGTTCCGATTACGTAGCAGCCCCTGCTTTTGGCAATTTGTACGGCCAGCGAACCAACGCCACCCGATGCTGCCAGAACCAGCACCCGTTGTCCGTTTTTTATTTTGGCTTTATTAATAAGGGCTTCCCATGCTGTGATGCCTGCGAGTGGAATGGAGGCGGCTTCGTCGTAAGTGACTGACTTGGGCATCAGCGCCACTTCATTGGCTTTGACTTCAATATACTCGGCATACGATCCATCACGCTCCAGGGCGGGGCGGCAATATACATCATCCCCGATTCTGAAACCTTTGACGGCGTTGCCCATTTTTTCGATGGTGCCCGAAAAATCCCAACCCAGTGTGAGCGGAAGGTGATGCAGGTGCATATCTTTCAGGTAGCCTTCGCGCACTTTCCAGTCGATTGGATTTACGGAAGCTGCATGAATTTTAATCAATAACTCATCGGCGGCAATTTCAGGAACGGGCATTTCTTCCAGACAAAGTACATCGGCGTTCCCGTACTCATGAATTCTTACTGTTTTCATAAATAATATTTTATTTGAAAATAAATTAACCGGACAACCAACACA
>CAYSTC010000014.1:55452-103917 GCA_964433885.1 uncultured Paludibacter sp.
TGATTTATCATTATCGGATTTGTGTAACCGAATAACTATAACAGCAGCAGGGGAATTTTGTTTAACGTTCAATTGCCGGGCCTGTTTTATTTACCAAACAACCTGATGGTATAATCCAGCAACGAACGGTTGCCATACGCTCCATGGCCGGGAATAACGATCAGGGCTTCGGGGAATTTTTGTTGCACGTTGCGCACCGATTCCGGCCATGCCATTACGTTGGCTTCAGCCAGGTTTCCTTTGCCCGAACCCGGAGCCTTGATAATGCAACCTCCGAAAAGTACTTTTACGGCCGGGATGTAGCTTACTATATTGTCGCAGGTATGGCCTTCGCCGGGGTAATAGTTCACAATGGTGGTTCTGCCAATTTTCAGTTTCAGCATTTTTGTAAACCCATGCTGAGGTACCACCGGTTTGTTCAGCGTGTCTTTTTGTGCCAACTGACGGGTCAATACAGAAGAGTAGGAGGGAATCCCGGCCCCATGAAAGGCAGCCAAGCCACCCAGGCAGTCGACGTGGGAGTGATTTACCACAATGGCTTTGATAGCAGCTCGTGTATGATTTTTTATCCACGAAATCAATTCTGTAGAAACGGAATCGGTTGGAGGCGTGTCGAACACAACTGCTTCGCCGTGATTTACAAAAACGGCTCCGTTGCACGGTACTTTGCCCCATTCTTTCGTGTTCAGAAACGTTCTGTGTACATAGGTGTTTGATGCAATGGAATCTATCTCCAGAGTCGGGGTTTTGTAGATGGTTTGTTGAGAAAAAACATTGATGCAAAGTAGCAAGCCTATTATATTTAGAATGAAGTGTTTCATATTTATTTTATTTCAATTTTATCGCCCAAAAACCGTGGCTTTTTCCCGAAAGCCAGATCGATGAACATTTTTACCCGGGAGAGTTTCTCCCTTACATTTGTTTTGAAACCATAGAATTTTGTCACGTTTTGCGCATTAAATCCAACTGCATGAAGATTTAATGTTTGAGCAATATACACAGCTCGGCGGTTATGAAACTCCTGTGATATAATGGTAAAATCCGTTTGTCCGAAAATGGCCTGCATCCGATATACCGAATCATAGGTGCGGAAACCGGCATAATCCAGATAAATACGGTTTTCCGGTAAGCCCCGTGCCATCAGCGCATCTTTCATATCCTGTGGTTCGTTGTAGTTGTTCTTGCTGTTGTCACCGCTGATTACCACATACTTTATTTTTCCGGCATTGATAAGTTTTACTACAGCATCAATCCTGTAGGTGAAGTATTGGTTCGGCTTGCCATTAGAAAGTAGTTTGGAAGTGCCGAGTAATAAGCCGACTCGATTAGCCGGAACAATAGATACATCGTTGTAAACGTATTTTTCAGTGGCTGATTCAACCTTGTTGTTGGCGATGAATGCAGTAATTGTTATTAGAATAAGGATAATTCCTATAGACCATTTCAGGAGTTTTTTCATGCTTTCATTTTATATAGTGATAGTTGGAAGATTTTACAGCTTATTTCAAACTAATATTTTACGGATATTTTCTTTGCCTCAAAAGTACGTACTATTATGTATTTAAACAACGAACAAAATGAGTTTTAAGTAAATTGTTATGGTATAGGTCTTTAGAATGTCTAAGTGATTTTTCTAAAATATTTTAATACAAAGCTTTGTTGGTGTTAAATGAATAGATTATATTTGCAACGTTAATGGGTGTGGCGAGGGGATGAAAACTTTTCTGTTCTTACTTGAATGACGACCTGTAAATAACCTTGACTGGTTAAATATATATCTAATGTTTTACTTTAAATTTTAAATTAAATGAGTCAGGAAAATCTAATTTCTACTGAAATATCGGCTGCAATGATGGCCGATATTACAGAAAAGCTCAATGCGGTAAATACTTCATTGGCAAATATCTTATTATTCAATCTTACCGGACAAGATCGGTTGGAGTTGCGTAAACTCGGAGATAAAACCATGCCATTTGTTGAAAAGGCAGTGGAATACGCTTCAACAAATCCGACATTGGTACCTTCGTATCTCGACCTTGACGAAGCAAAAAAGGATTTAAAACTTACTCAGGATTTAAACAGTATCCTGAAGCAAGTATCTACGCTCAACCGAGCAGTAGAAGACACTTTAATGGTGGCAGGAAGCGAAGCTTACGATGCAGCATTGGTGTTTTATAATTCAGTGAAAGGTGCCAGTCGCGTAAATGTGCCGGGCTCTGAAGCTGTTTTCAACGATTTGCAAAAACGGTTTGCCGTGAAACCTAAAAACACTGCAACAAAACAATAACCTTTTGGGTTATTTGCAGGTAAAACAAACGCCGCTTCCCAACGGAAGCGGCGTTTCGCATCTCAGACATAGATTGTCCTAACAAAAAGATAACTATTCCTAAGTCAAAGTTAGGATTTCCTAACTTTGACTTAGGAAATCCTATCTAATACATGCGGCATCCTAACTCTGAGTTAGTAAATCCTATCTTTTTGTTACGATTTCCTAACTTTTTGTTAGCTCATCCTAACAAAAACATCCTCCAACCTATGTTTGAGATAGGAGGGAGGATGGTGGAGCTTAGAAGAGTATTCAAGAAATAACTAATTTATAATCTTTGAATAGTCAAGCATTAAGTGATAAATTGAAAAATTTCCGTTATTACCATAGTTTCTTTTATGAATGGAATAATAAGTCCCAGCAAAATCAGAATGTACGATTCTATCTTCTAATAATTTCACGGTTGTAACTTCAGTATCATTCATTAATTTATTGTTTATATCCACCGAAACTGTTTGGTGTGTATAATTGGGGTTTTCAATAAATGCTATCTGTCCTTCAAAAGGCAAACGATATGTAGTAAAGGGTCTGTTTGCAAATTTATGGATATCTTTGATATACTCTGTGTGATCTTGGGGAACTTTTATCCTTTTGCATTCAAAAGCCAATTTTATTTCATCTTCAGTTGTTTCGCTTAGAACTTCTGAAAGTTTGGTTTCTTTTACGCTAATATCAATGTAATCATCAGAATTAATACCATTTATTTGATATATTTGGTTTTCTTCTTTGTTGAAGTATATTTCAACATTTGGATTGTCTGAAATGTATTGTTTGTAATAATCTTTATATGACTTCTTACTCAGATAATCATCTACAAGCCCATTTCTTAGATAATCTTCCTTATGCAATTTCCCTCTTTGGGAAAAATCATATTTCTTTCCTTCTTCAATCATCGACAAATAACAATGTACGATATATTTTACAACTAGATTAACTCTAAATTCAGTTAGTCTATTTACATTTGGTTTGAAATTGCGTGCAGAGTTTATAATAGCCATCCAGATTTAGTTTTTTAAGCGTTCTAATTCTGCGGTTTGAATAGCTTCTTTAATTTCCGCTACATCATACCAAGCCATAGCTCGATGCCAACATTTATATTCATTAGGTTTAATGATATAGAATGAATTTTCTTCAAAACCTTTTATGTCTTTTTGAATAAAGATATCTTTTGATATTTGGGAGATAGATGCTGTTTTTGCTATTTTCTCTAATACTATTTTTTCATCTTTACCTTTTCCGTCTACTATTCTATTGATTGGTTTTTCATTACTAAAAACAAAGTTGAGTGCAATAAAATGATCTAAATTATAAACTTCTACGCTTATAAACTCATCAGAATATATTGGTTCAAGTTCTGAAAAGAAAACATCAATATAAGCTTTAATAGTATTATCATTATTACTGATTTTTCTTAAAATCTTATTTTGTTTACTCTCTTGAAATTGGTAACGTGATACATCCAATACGTAATCAATAAGGTCTTTCTCGTATCCCCTAATTTGATAAGTTTTCTCAATTATCTCATTAATTTTTTCTTTTGCTTTTTTGTTCTCGGGTGGATTACCCATTGGAAAATCTTGAGCATAATGCTTCTTTAATGGTTCAAGAAATTGATCAACAAGTTTTATTAATTCATTGCTATACTTTGATTCTACAAATGGAAATGCTAAGAACTCTTCATTGAATCTAATTGCGGGTCTTGTAGCAACACCCCATGCACAAGATGTTTCAAATAAAAAATAAGTATATAATCCAGAGGTCAAATACGAAAATATATTTTTAATAAATTTTACATCTGTTGAAGAGATAGAGAATATTCCTTTCCTAAATACAAGTATTTCATCTGCAAATGAAAATAAAGGGTCACTTTCATCTTCATTTTGTTCTTTAAACAGAATCTTATTGTTGTAAAAAATTTCCGGATTTCTACCACGAGACAAATGGACATCCTTTTCATTTAGAACTTTATGGGAGGCTCTAAGTTTAGTGTAATTCTTTGTAATTTCTTTGTTTTCAAGAATGGGCAGATTAATTAATTCTGGATAATACTTTGTTTTTTCACCTCTTTCAATTCCTGCTCCACCAAAAACAATTTTATCATCTATTAAATCTTTAATTTTAATTTTATAATCGTCTAATCTTTTTAAGAAAATATAGTCCAAAGTGTTCCCATAAAGTGCTACTTTAAACATCCAATTATTATCAATAAAATGTTTTTGTAATATATCTTTACGATCAAATTTTTCTACAACTAACGTTTTATAAAGTTTAGTAAAAATATTAGATTTTACCGATGTATGTTCTATTAGACTTTCTCTAAAATTACCGTTAGATTTTTTGAAAGTAACAACTAGAGCAGGACTGCTGATTGGCTTTGATCTTTTTTTCCCAGTTTTCTTATCTATTTCAATCTTCTTGCCTTCGAAAACATAACGTCTAACAGGTGATAAATCTAATATACTGCTTATATCTACGGAGTTTAGAAATAAATCTCTAAAAATCTTTGATGTTGAAGATATGTTATAAAAAATTGGACTTGTAACAACAAGAGAACAAACTGTATTGTCACTCATAAATTCACGAGCTCTTAATAAGAAGTCTTGTGCAATTTCAATATTTCCTGTTACTTTTTTCTCGTAGATATTAGTTTTATTTATCCATTCCAAATGTTTAGTAGATTTGTCTTTTTTCCATGGTGGATTTCCCAAGATAAAACAGAAATTCTCATTCTTGATAACTGTATTTAAAATGTGATTTGCATCAGTTTCAAAAAAATCAGCTTCATATAGATTTAAGTCACCAAAATGAAACTCATCCATAATGGATCCAGGCTCCTCATAATCCAATATTGCAATATAAATGGAAAAACGAGCTACTTTTAGTGCCTCTGGATTGATGTCAGTTCCCCAAAGATTTTTTGTCGCAATTTCAGACAATCTTTCCTTTGTTAAACTAGTTTTCGCTGTTAAAGCTTTCTCTCTCTCAACCATTCTTCTAAATGATTGAACCAAAAAAATACCAGAACCAACTGATGCATCAAAAATCTTACATTCAGATACTTCTTTGTCAAGGTATTTGTCAATTGTCTGCGTTAGGATATGTTCAACAAGAAATAAAGGAGTGTAAAAAGCTGAGTCAGCCTCTCTTGTTTCAGGAGAAATTAAACTTTCATATATTCCGCTTATTAATTCTACGGGAATTATATTGAAATCAAATATGTTGAAATAAAATTCTGTATTATCAAATAGAGTTTGATCTTCAAACTCATTCTTTTCGTTAAATACTTTTGCTAAATAATTGGACTGTTCAGTTGTTAATGCTAATTCTTCTTTGAATAAGACTCCGTTAAAAATCCTATTTAGTTCTACAAAAAAAGAATTAAGTTTTTGAGTGTCTCTTATTAGTGAACTGAAACTAATTCTTTTCTCTATAATTTCTTCACCTTGAATAAATTTTGGATCGATTTTTACATTTCGGTCTATCAAATAACGAATAAATATTAAACGCAGGATAAGAGTATTGGCATTTTCATCAGAAAGATTGCTACTCAATTTCTCTCTTACTTGCTTGATATTATCAAACAACTTTTGATGAACTCTTTTTTTACTGTCATTCAGCTTTTTGTTTTCGTAGTATTTGGTTTGTAACCATTTCCACGTATCTCCACTTTGCAACTTCCAAAATGAAAAGATTTCATTTCTGGTTTCTTCAGTTCCGAGTTTAATTTCTTGTAAATGACTTTCTTCCTCTTTTACTTTCTTTTCATAAGCAAAAGCATTGTAAATCTTCACTTCCTCTCCTTTTACAACAAACATAAGAGGAGCCTGATCAAATGACCAAACTTGTTTATGAATATCTCGTTCTTTCTCTAAATTTATATTATTGGTAAGATCAAAGAAAAGTATATATGGGGAGTTGTTGAATGCGTAAACCGCATCAGGAGATATCTTTAATAGTTTTGTTCTTGTTTCGTGCGAAAAAACATTCCATTTTTCCTTTTCTTTTAAAAGAAAAATAGCATCGTTGGAAAGTAAATCTAATTCTGCTAATAGATTATTTAGGCAAGAGTTTACCACGGTTTTGATTAACTAGGTGTTGATTTTTTTATTGTTGCAAATATAATAATAAAAGTTGTAATAAAATTATAGTGAAATTTGTGCACTCTTAATTGATTTATTGTTGATGAAATTGAAAAAAACGCACAAACCCAGTATCAATCTGAATTTGTGCGTTAATAATGTACTGTTCAATAATTATATTCACGCCGGCCTGTAAACATTGGCAATAGTTCCGGTTTTAAATGGAGTTGAGCTTACCAGTTTCAGGTCGAACGGGGCGGATACTTCGGAAAACAGGGCTAATCCTTTTCCCAGAACTACGGGGTGAATCAGCAACTGGTACTCGTCAATGAGCCCGGTGTCGATTAGGCTGCGGGCAAAGCCAGCTCCTCCGTGAGCAAGAATAAATTTACCATCCTGCTGTTTGAGCTTCGTAATCTCTACGTATAAGTCTTCGTTGGCAACGGTTGCATGTGCCCAGCTTGAAGTATGAAGCGAAACAGCATCGGATGCATTGAATAATCCTTCGGCATTAATCCGCGCATCTTTCAGGGCCTTTGTGGTCAGTTCCTCGCTGGTTGGTTCCAGAAATCCTTTGCGGGTAAATACCACTTTGGGAATCTCGTTCATAGGTGCTGCAAAAGGTTCTGTAGATGAAGGCCAGTACGAAGCCATATCGTGAAACGTGTGGCTGCCCATAATATGTACACCTGCCTGCCACAATGTGTCAAGCGTCCACGCGTTGACGTCATCTCCCATGCTGCGGAATATCCAGTCGATTTCACCGTTAGGGCCGCCGACAAACCCATCGGTTGAGACAGACATTTTTAAAATTAGCTTTCTCATGGTTTTCTGTTTTTTGTCTCTTTTAAGTTGTAGGATAAATAATGTTATATTTCAACCCATAGGTAATGTGAAATTTTATTCCCGTTTGCGATAAAATGACTGAATTTAAAAATATCCTAATGTGTTCACGGGTGAATTATTTTTCAACTAATTGAAGCCATTGATTAATTATTCTCTGTAAACCTTCTTTTTTAGCATCTATATCGCTCCGGTTTTCGAATACAACCGTTCTTCGTCCGTCGGCATAATTTCCCTGTAGGAAGCCCGATTGGTCATTCACTTTAGCTCCGCTCGGGAATACAAGCATTATCCTTCCTTTGTAAAGATTCATCACTATTATATCCCGCTTGTATTCTTTGGGGTCGAATGGTTTCATTTCGCCGGTGTAATAAAAGCTTGGATTGTTCCATTTTATTCGTTCACCAATGTTTTTATCTGCATTCAGGATTATCTCCCGCAGCAATTTGATGTTTTCGGCAAGCGTCGGTTCCAGTTTTTCAATATGTGCGGTTACTTGCTCCCGGTCAGTGGATTTTGTTGTTTCAGTCATGAGATCCTTAAATTATTATAGCTTAATACTTCTGGTATTATTCATAAATTCTTCGCTCAACGTCCATAGTTTTTCCTGTAAATCTTTGTCTTGCGAGTATGTGTTTGGTTTTAGTTCTTTGCCTTCCAACGTCAGAAATTTTCCGTTCGAATTTTTATACTCCTCATCAATTGCCAGTTTGCAAAGCATTTTTGCAGCCTTGTCGGGTTTGCTGGAGATTTTTTTGAAAATAAAATTAATCAAAGCGGGCATTTCGCGCGTAAGGTCCGATTTTACCAGCCCCGGATGGAAAACATTGGCTGTAACTCCTGTTCCTTCCAACCGTTGGGCGAGGGAGTAGGTAAACATCAGATTCATCATTTTGCTGGCTCCGAAGGCTCCCATAAATCCGGCTGAGAATTTTTTCTTGCCCTGCAAATCCCCGAATTTGATTTTTGTGGTGGATGGTGCCGACACGGTTATTACCCTTGAGGGCTTGTTGCTTTTCAATAAATCAAGCAGTTCGTAGGTCAAAATAAATGGACCCAAATGGTTGGTTGCAAACATATATTCAAGCTCCATGGAGTTTTCGAGGCGGTCTCGCCTGAAAACAGCCGCCACATTGATCAGCGTATTCAGCGAGGTATATTTACTTTTTATTTCAGCCGTCGCTTTAAGTACTGACTGCGGTTCGCTCAAGTCGGCAACCACAATATCAATGTGATTATTGGTTGTCGCCTTGATTATTTCATCCCTCGCAGCCGAAAGTTTCCGGGAATTTCTTCCCAGCAAAATCAAATGGCAATTTTGATTGGCCAATTCCATTGCGGCGGCTTTGCCAATTGTTCCGGTTGCACCTGTTATTAAAACTGTCTTTTTCATGATCGGGCTAAAAAAGTAATTAGAACAGCATAATGTATTGTTTCAACCACATAGAATTCTATGTGGTTGATTCATATTTTATGAAATAGTACATTGTTTTTGTTTTTACCACTTCTTATGTCTTGCTCTGAGTGTGTTTAAAACAAACGAACTGACAAACAGTTTGATGTGTTAAACATTATTGACAGTTTGCCGAAAAAACAAAACCCTACGTACTCAGCCGGTTGCCGAATACCCAGGGTTTAAAAGTTGATGTTTATTTAAAACGGCATTAATGCCAGGCGCCCAGAATCAAACCGGCAAGCGACAGGAATACCACGTAGAATCCGGCATCGATCAGGAATAAACGGAATGTGCGGCCTACAAAAATATAGGTTACACCAATGCTGGTTGCAATCCATACCATGCTTACGAAGAATCCTTTCAGCAAACCTTCTATAGCTGATGCACTACTGCCAATAAACATGGCCAGGCCTATTACGGCAATAATGTGCAGCACTGCCGAAAGTCCGAAAATAACCGCCGGGTTTCCGTGATTGTCGGAACTATACTTTGAGCCCGAATCCTCGCTCCAGCCTTTTTTGAATAAAACCGAGTGCCAGAATGCACCGAGCATAAATGATAAAACGGTAACGGCCGCCACTGCCAGCCAATTGATTTCTGTGATTGAAGTTGATAAGTTCATAAAGAGATACTAAAAATTGAAGTTATTTTACTAAAGTTTTTATTGGAAAAGCGTTTGACGAAATTTGAGGGGGTAAAGATATAATCTAACCTTCAATTATCCATATTTTTCCAGAAAATATAAATAAAACGGACGAATCTTACTTATTCAAAACCCAGATACTATAGTTTAATATGGTTGCAAACAGAACCCAGCATAAGTAAGGCAGGAGCAGGTAAGCTGCAGTTTTATTTATTTTGTAAAATGCGAGAATGGTGAAAGTAATGATTATAGCCATACCTGCAATTTCGAAATATGCAAGACCGGGTAAATGTAAGTTGAAAAAAAGGAACGACCAGCAGAGGTTAAGTGTAAATTGGGCGATGAATAAAATCAGGGCTTTTTTTCTTCCCGGATGAGGCGTATGCCATACCAGGGCAAAAGCCGCTCCCATCATTATATATAATATTGTCCACACTGGTCCAAAAACCCAATTGGGCGGATTAAACGCAGGCATGTTCAGAAACTGATACCAGGTAGAAATTGACTCCATTGTACTGAAACCGCTTGCTGTGCCAAGGACTAAGCAGACCGTTGCAGCGATAAGGATTTTTACTGTCAGTGATTTCATAGTCTGTTTTATTTTAGTTGAATATAGTTTGGAGTTTATTACGGCGATAATCAAAAATAGCTTTAACCTTTTTATGCAAGAATAATTTGCCAGCTATCCAACCCAATACCGATTTGCCAATATCGTAATGCAATAAATCGGTCATAAACACACCTCCATCCACTGCCCTAAAATGATGTTCATGATGCCAGATTCTGTAAGGACCTTTGCGCTGTTCGTCAACAAAATACTCTTTCTCTTTTATATGCGTAATCTCTGTACACCAGTCAAGCGGAATGTTGAACATAGGTTTTAGGCGGTAATTTATAAGCAAACCGGCGTACATGCTGTCCGGCAATTCCGAAACTATTTCAAACACCATATCATCGGGTGTTATTTCGTTCAGATTACGTGGTGAAGCGAAGAATTGCCATGCTTCATCGAGCGTAATAGGTAGGAATTGCTCTTGTTTGAGGATAGTCATTGAATAAGCGTGTATTAGAATGTTTAAATGTTTAACAAAACATAAGACAAAAATGTTTTTGAATCCAATTAGCGAATTTTTTCTCTAATTCTATGCAAAAAAATTCTTCTAACTCAAATGAAAGTAGTAATTTTGCAGTCTCTTAGAAATTTCGATAATTAAACTATATTATGGCAGAAAAAAAATTGAATTTATTGGCTGATTTCCCATCGGTTAGCGCACAGCAATGGATGGATAAAATCACAGCCGACCTCAAAGGAGCTGACTTCAACAAGAAGCTCGTTTGGAAAACCAACGAAGGCTTCAATGTGATGCCTTTCTATCGTGCAGAAGACATCGAAGCGTTGCAAACAACCAGTGCAGCTCCCGGTGTTTTTCCATTCGTGCGCGGAACAAAAGCCGACAACGAGTGGTTTGTTCGTCAGGACATCGTTGTGGAATCGGCTAAAGAGGCTAATGCAAAAGCACTCGACGTACTTTGCAAAGGAGCTACTTCTCTTTGCTTTGTGTTGAAAAAAGAAGAGTTGAGCGCTGATTACATTGCTACATTGCTTAATGGTATTCAGGCTGAATGCGTTGAACTGAACTTCCGCATTTGCATTAATGCAGCTGCTCAACTGGCAACCATCCTGACTGAAAACTTCAAAGCTAAAGGCTATGATGTAAAAAAACTGCAGGGTTCTATCGGTTTCGACCCAATGAACCGTATGTTGCAAGCTGGTAAAGAACTTACCAAAGAAGAAATCGTTGCTAAAGGTAAAGCGCTTATCGAAGCTGCAGCCGGATTGCCTTTCTACCGTGTGATTGCTGTTAATGCTACTACATTGAGCAATGCAGGCGCTTTCGTAGCTCAGGAACTGGGTTATGCACTGGCTTGGGGTAACGAATACTTGTCGTCATTGGTAGAAGCTGGTGTTGACACTTCATTGGCTGCTAAAAAAATCAAATTCAACTTCGGAGTGGGTGGCAACTATTTCATGGAAATCGCCAAATTCCGTGCTGCACGTCTGCTTTGGGCTAAAATTGTGGATGCTTACCAACCAGCTTGCCGCGTTGAAGACTGCAAAAGTACTGTAAACGGCATTTGCAAATGTGCTGCTAAAATGCGCATTCATGCCGAAACTTCTACTTTCAACAAAACTATCTTTGATGCTAATGTAAATATGCTTCGTACGCAAACTGAAGCAATGAGCGCTACTTTGGGTGGTGTAAACTCATTGACGGTATTGCCTTACGATGTTACTTACAAAACATCAGACGAATTCTCAGAACGTATTGCCCGCAACCAACAATTGCTTTTGAAAGAAGAATCTCACTTCGATAAAGTAGTTGACCCTGCTGCCGGTTCGTATTATATTGAAACACTGACTAACGAAATTGCTGCTCAGGCCTGGAAACTTTTCCTTGAAGTGGAAGATAACGGTGGATTCTTCGCTGCTATTACTTCTGGTTCGGTTCAGCAAGCCGTTAAAGCTACTGCTACAGCTCGTCTGAAAGCGGTTTCAAGCCGTCGCGAAGTATTGCTTGGAACCAACCAGTTCCCTAACTTCAGCGAAGTGGCTGCTGCTAAAGTAGAAAAAGCAGGATCTGCTGATTGTGGTTGTGCTCATACCGGAACAGAAAAACTGTTGCCTGTACGTGGTGCAGAAGAATTTGAGGCATTGCGTTTCTCTACCGAAGCGGCTGCTAAACGTCCGAAAGCGTTTATGTTGACAATCGGTAATCTGGCTATGCGTTTGGCTCGTGCACAGTTCTCTTGTAACTTCTTTGCTTGTGCCGGTTACGAAGTCGTTGATAACCTTGGTTTCGCAACTGTTGAAGAAGGTGTTGCTGCTGCTCAGGCTGCCGGTGCCGATATCATCGTTCTTTGCTCAAGCGACGACGAATATGCTGAACTAGCTCCTGCTGCATTCAAAGCTATCGAAGGCAAACAAATTTTCGTAGTTGCTGGTGCTCCTGCTTGTGCTGATGACTTAAAAGCAATTGGTATCGAACATTTTGTAAATGTAAAAACCAACGTGTTAGAAACATTGAAAACCTTTAACTCACTTTTAAAAATTAGCTAAGCATGAAACCAAATTTTAAAGATATAGATATTAAAAATGTAGCAGCTTCTTCTGCTCCTGAAGTGGATAGCAGCTGGCTGACCGCTGAGTTGATTCCGGTGAAGCCTGTTTATACAAAAGAAGATATTGCCGGCATGGAGCATTTGAGCTATGCAGCCGGTCTTCCTCCTTACCTGCGCGGACCTTACTCGGTAATGTACGCCATGCAGCCCTGGACTATCCGTCAGTATGCCGGATTCTCTACTGCTGAAGAATCAAATGCATTCTATCGTCGTAACCTGGCTGCCGGACAAAAAGGTCTTTCGGTAGCATTCGACTTGGCTACACACCGTGGCTACGATGCCGATCACGAACGTGTGGTGGGTGACGTTGGTAAAGCAGGTGTTTCTATCTGTTCTATCGAGGATATGAAAGTATTGTTCGATGGTATTCCATTGAACAAAATGTCGGTTTCCATGACCATGAACGGTGCGGTACTTCCTATTCTTGCATTTTATATCAATGCAGGTTTGGAGCAAGGTGCTAAACTGGAAGAAATGGCCGGAACTATCCAAAACGATATTTTGAAAGAATTCATGGTGCGTAATACTTACATTTATCCACCTAAATTCTCGATGAAGATTATTGCTGACATTTTCGAATATACTTCGAAAAACATGCCTAAGTTCAACTCTATCTCTATCTCGGGTTACCACATGCAGGAAGCAGGTGCCACCGCCGATATTGAGTTGGCTTATACACTTGCCGATGGACTTGAGTACCTTCGTGCCGGAGTAAATGCCGGTATGGATATCGACTCGTTCGCTCCACGCTTGTCATTCTTCTGGGCAATCGGTATGAACCACTTTATGGAAATTGCCAAAATGCGTGCTGCACGTATGTTGTGGGCAAAAATCGTAAAACAATTCAACCCTAAAAACCCAAAATCATTGGCATTGCGTACGCACTCGCAAACTTCAGGTTGGTCGTTGACCGAGCAAGATCCGTTTAACAACGTAGGTCGTACCTGTATCGAAGCTATGGGTGCTGCTTTGGGTCATACTCAATCATTGCACACCAATGCATTGGATGAAGCGATTGCGTTGCCAACTGATTTCTCTGCACGTATTGCACGTAATACTCAGATTTATATCCAACAGGAAACTGAAATCTGCCGCGAGGTGGATCCATGGGCAGGTTCATACTACGTTGAATCATTAACCAACGAACTGGCTGAAAAAGCATGGGCGTTGATCGAAGAAGTAGAAAAACTGGGTGGTATGGCTGCTGCTATCGAAACCGGTATTCCAAAAATGCGTATCGAGGAAGCTGCTGCACGTACTCAAGCCCGTATCGACTCGGGAAGTCAGGTCATTGTAGGGGTAAACCAATACCGTTTGGAAAAAGAAGATCCAATCGATATTTTGGAAGTGGACAATACAGCTGTTCGTATCCAACAAATTGAGCGTTTGAACCAATTGCGTGCTAACCGCGACGAAGCTGCCGTACAGGCTGCTTTGGCTGCAATTACCGAATGTGCTAAAACCGGAAACGGTAACCTGTTAGAATTAGCCGTTGAAGCTGCCCGTGTGCGTGCTTCTCTGGGTGAAATATCCGATGCCTGCGAAGCCGTTGCAGGTCGTTATAAAGCAACCATCAGAACTATTTCAGGCGTGTATTCATCAGAAACTAAAAATGATGCAAACTTCATCAAAGCTTGTGAGCTGACTGAGCAGTTTGCCAAGAAAGAAGGCCGTCGCCCACGTATCATGATCGCTAAAATGGGTCAGGACGGACACGACCGTGGTGCTAAAGTTGTAGCTACCGGTTATGCCGACTGTGGATTCGACGTGGATATGGGACCATTGTTCCAGACTCCAGCCGAAGCTGCTAAGCAAGCTGTAGAAAATGATGTACACGTAATGGGTGTATCTTCGTTGGCTGCCGGTCACAAAACACTGGTTCCTCAGGTAATCGAAGAGCTGAAAAAACTCGGCCGCGAAGACATTATTGTTATCGCGGGTGGTGTAATTCCTGCTCAGGATTATGATTATCTTTACAAAGCCGGTGTTGCAGCTATCTTTGGCCCTGGTTCTCCGGTAGCTAAAGCAGCTGTAACTATTATGGAAATCTTGTTGGAAGACTAAACCCAAAATCCGTCAGATGACGGACTTAAATATGAAAAACGGACTTGCCTTGTTGGTAAGTCCGTTTTTCTTTTGTTTAAAACGAAATCGGAATTTCGTTCTCCCAATCAATATACTGTCATTAATATTTTAAAAAACTGTATTTGTGCAGACAAAATATTTTATTTTGTACGAATAATATATAAATATATACGATATAAATTAAAAAGTAAACTATATTTATTTGTATATGAACTATATTTGTTTTAATGTGAACTATAAAAATTAGAACGTAGACTATTTAAGTTATAATATAAACTAATAAAATTACTATACGAACTGTATTATATAGTATACATACGCAATTATTTGATAATTATACGGTAAAGTTGTTTAAGTATACGATATTTTCTATATTTTTGTGACGATTAATGTATATAAAATGTGATATTTAAATAATACTCTAAATACTTAGGCATGTTACACTTCAATTTTACGCGGCTTTTTAAGGCCAGAGGCATTACTAAACCCAGTGCTTATCTGATACGTCAGGGTTTTTCCGATAAATTTGCTACCCGTGTGGTGCATAACGACTTTCGTAAGCTAAACCTGGACGATGTGCAACGTCTTTGCGAGCTTTTCCTTTGTACGCCAAACGATCTGTTGGAGTGGGAGCCCGGTCCCGATAAAACCGATTCAGCAACACACCCATTAGCATCGCTTATTCGTACCGAAAAGGTGATGGATTTATCCCGTACACTGAATTCGGTTCCATTCGACAAACTTCTTGAGATTGAAAAATTGATTCAAGCAGAAATAAATAAATGAAATGAGGAATTTGTTGTAAAACTATACTTTGTGTTTCATAGAAAAACGGACTTGCCATTGTGTAAGTCCGTTTTTTTACAATGAACGAACTAAATGATTAGTTAATTGTAATTTTAAAAGGCTATATTTGCAAAGTAATTAACCAATTTAATGGGGAGGAATATGAAAAAGTTACTTTTATCAGGAATTATGTTTGTTGCATCGTTGACGGTGTTTGCACAGGAAATGTCAGATTCTCTTTTGCACGAAATTGTTATTGGCCGAAACTTTAAGACCAATGCTGATATAAAGGCTATTGAACGCATTTTCTCCGATAATATTTATTCATGGCATATTGATGATTCCACGAAAGTTCTTACACTTCAGCTACGAGGAGTCCGGGGTAATAATGGCGCAGAATTAAATGAATCAGGTGACATTGTTTCTTACGATTTAATTCGTCGAAAAATTAAATGGCAAAGTGATATAAATTATCAGCATTCGAATCTGGATTTGTATAATAAGGTGTTGATAAAAACAACTAATAAACAGAGCAGCCTGTTGAATAATGAGAATGGCGAAAGCCTGTGGCAAGCCGCGAATACTATCTGTTATGCCAATCATGCGTTGGGAATAGGAGTTGGGTACAGGTGTAAATCGGCGGATGAATATAGCAACAAACTTGAAGGGATAGACCTGAATACGGGTAAAGTGCTCTGGAAAAGGGAAGTTAACCGGGCGTATGGAATGAATGATATTTCAACTTTGAATGATTCTGTTATTCTGATTTTGGCCGATGGAGTTCATGCTGTTAATCTGAAAACCGGTGCCGGTTGGGACTATAATGCTAAGACCGGAAAGAAAGATTATTCATCAACCGTGGTGTCTAATGTGTTCAGTATTGGGCTGAGTTTGTTGTTCGGTTCCGAACCGGAAATATATACCGGCCATGATTTATTTACTGATATGGTCTCGAATGTATTGACAGATAGTGCGGGAATTTATCTTGCAAATAAATCATCTGTCGTTAAACTAGACCATAGTGGCATTGTGGTATGGGAAAAGAAATTGCCGTCGGGTTTAGCAGGAAAATCAACCCTTTTTCTGAAGGATAACCAACTTTGTATCATCAATTGGGGCTTTGCATACAAAAATGGAGAACTCGTAAACTATGGGAAGCCTTTTGTAGCGGGATTTGATAAATATACGGGCAATCAGAATTTCCTTCAAACTATCAATTATAGAAATGAGAGAATTAATGCTTATAACATTCAGCAAGATACTATTTTTCTGATGTCCAAAAATAAGATTTTTAAATACTCTCTAATAAACGGCGATGAGCTTTGGGAGCAGAATTATAATGATTCCGTAGGGCAACTGACCGAGTTTGCAGCAAAGAATATGTATTTGGAAACTGACTCTGCTTTTACAAATTTGTATGAGTCTGATTCTACAAAGGTTTATGTGTATACAGATAAGAGTAACTTGTTGATTCTCGATAGAATGCTTAAACCTTTGGAAACAATTCCACAACATGATATTTTTTATTGCTACCTGGAAACAAATGGCTATAAATTCCTTGAAAATGGGAATATAACAGTGGTAATTGACAGGGAAGGCAAGGAAGTCGCCGAACTGAATATTAGTGCGGATGTGCTGCTCAGAGGTAACCGGCTGTTTGAAGTTGAGGCTAATAGTTTGATTGAAATCAATATTGAGCAGTTGAGAAAATAGAAATGAACGAATTAAAAAACGGACTTACCGAAGTGGTGAGTCCGTTTTTTAATTCAGTACACTGTCACCATCATTTTTTGCAACACCGTGTCGCTACCTATACTGACGCCGTTTTTTTCATTCAGTGCACGTTCAATGTTCATCATAGCTATTTCCTGTTGGCGGCTGATTTCCGGATTTATTTCCGTTTTAAATTCTGTTGTTGGAATATCGTTATCAACCATATTTTCCTGTGAAGCGGGTTGTTTTGTAGGTTGAACTTTTTGAGCATATTTCGAGGGAACCGCAATGTATCGGATTTTTTCCACCGGTCGGTCAATGTATTTTATTTCTCTGATTTTCTGTGTGACAACGCGTGCCGGGGCTTCCTGATGATAATTAATGGCCATGCCAATTGCCAGAAAAATCAGGGCTACAGCAGCTACCTGATAAAGCGGCATTCGAAATTTGGCTCCAGATGTTGAATTATTCTGTATTGCCAGTGCCTTATCAAGTCTCTTTTTCAGAGTAGGAGAGGGGCTGATTTCGTTGTTATTCTTTGCTTTTGTATTCAGATATAATTCACGTATGGAACAGTATTCCGACTCCGTCATTTGTCTCAGAATAAATTCCCTTTCATTTGCAGTCAGCTTTTCAAAGTCTTTAGACTGAATCAGCTTATCAATTTTATCAAAATCCATAGTGTTCATATTTACTTTCTTTATGGGCTGGTTTTTCAATTTGGTTTGTAAATAGTTAGTTTGCCGGCTAGTTGTTTAGTCATGTAAAATAATCGTGACTTGATTGTTCCTTCCGGGCAATTCATGATTTCTGCAATCTGTTTTACACTCATTTCTTCTCCAAAGCGGAGGTTGAAAATCATTTGTGAATCATTATCCAGTTTGCTTAGTTCCGCTTTTAACCGGGTTTCAAACAGTTGTCTATCCATATCATCATTCATTATTTCCTGCGGCTCGGACTGATACAACGTGTACTGAACATGTTCGGTACGCACCTGTCGACTGCGATATTCATTACGAATCATGTTGCCTGCCAGACTATAAAACCATGTACTGAAAGTTCGTGCCGAATCAAAACTTTCCGGATGCTCAATGATTTTTAAAAACAAATCGTGCAACATGTCTTCAGCCCGCTCCCTGTCGGAGTGCAGCATTCGGTAGAAAAAGTTTAGCAGTGGACCAGAATAACGTTTATACAATTCGTCAAATGCCGACTGCCCGCCTTTGGCGAGCAGCGACATCAATTCCTCATCGGATATTTTGCTGTAGTTTTTTCGGAATAAGTGCATGGGCTTATTTCTCAAAATATTTCAACCATTCAACTGTATTTCCTTTTTCTGCCACGGATTTTGCCATCTCCTTTATTTTTTGTGCTTTTACCATCTCGCCACTTGCCATATAATGGTCGTACAATTTCAGAAAAGTGGCCAGATAACCAGTATTCATTTGATTTACTGCACTCTGCGCATAGCTGTTGTAAAATGCATGTTTCAAAAAATCGAGCAGATATTTGTTTTCTACGTTGTTGCGTATAACGGCCAGATTGTCAAACGGTTCTTTGCTGTATTTATATGATAACCCAACTAAATACATATTATTGATATATGGCTTATAATAATTTTGGTCGGTAAATACGCCCACATAAATAGGTTTGTCATGAACGTTTTCAATCAGGTGTTTGATTAAGGTTTCCGACCTGCGATCAGAATCATTTTTTATCACAAGTTCAGGAATTCCATTTTCTTTAAATAAGCGCTCTCGATATGAATCAATAACTCCCAAAGATATATTTAGCACAGTTACATCTGTTCTCACTTTTTGTCCATTTTGCAATAGCCAGTAAGGATAAGTGTCATTATCGCCATTTGTTAATAATATTGCATTTGCTTCCAAAGATACTAAATTATTATAGGCTGTATTGAGTATTTCCTGAGGCATTTCATTGCTTTCCAACCATTTTTTGCTGATTAATTCCAAATTGGCTTTGTCCTGAGCAAATTCATAATAATTCATCAGCCAAGAAAATAACAAAGGGTCGAAAGGCTTGATAGCTTGAGCTTTCATGATATTTTCATTTCCGTTACCGGCTTTGTCGTCATTGGCTTTTAGATAATAAATTTCGAAGCTGTTTGGAATTGATTTTTCAGCCAGTTTAATTATTTTTTCAGGTTGCATAAAATAGCTGCCCAGTTTGCTCTCCCATTTTGTTCCGTCAGCAAAGCGTGCATACCTGTTAGCTTTAAAAAAATATATCCATGCCATTTTATCTTTAGTTCCCCGATCAATTTCCTGTTTCCAGGCTTTGGCTTGTTGTTCGTACCAGTCGAAATCGTGGATTTGCCGGGTGATAGAGTATACCGGCTCCGGTTTTTGGGCAAAAGTTTGCAGGGAGAAGGCTGTGAAGAGTAATACGAGAATAAGTTTCATTGAAGTTTTCATACGGCGGTAATTTTTTAAATTGTTTGATAAGTTATACACGCAAGATGGGAAAACGTTCAATAATTAAATAAAGACCGAAGAAATTATTCTTTAAGGCTACTCGAAGTGGGAAAAAAATGAAAATAGAAAGAGCTGGAGCGTCTTAAATAGTGGCGATTCCAAAGGATATTGATACAGATGAATATCTTGTTCTTGCAGCTGTATAAGAATTAGTCTTGACTATTTTAGCTAAAATAACCATTGGCATTCCAGTTTTTATTGTCATATTCTATTAAATTTTAATTTCTTTTTGTAGATTATTGCGCGGTTGAAAGTTTAATAAGTATTAAATTGTGTTTTCGTTTAAAGCATTTAAACTAATAAGTATTAATTATGAGCATTAATGTTAGCTTAAAATTTAATGTATGTGAAATTGATAAATGTTTTAAGTCGTATTAAAAACATCGTTAATGTAATATAAAATGCTACGTGCGAAAGTTTGAATATTACATTTATATTCACTTTTATACACTCAAATAAATAAAAATAATTAGAATTTATTTTTATTTATTTGTTTATCAGTATTTTATTCCTCTGTCTTCACTTTGTTTTCCAACTTTAATTATTCTCTTTCCCCGATTAATTTGTAGTTGCATTATTTATTACTCTATATATTGTAATTACTACAAATATACATTGAAATCAATCTGTCAGTCTCTGTCTATTTTTACTTCAAAGATATTTGTTTGAAAAAGCAAATCATTTTTCTTAAAATAATATTGCATAAAATCTAAGAATTATGAGTATGATAGTAGATATATTTCCATCAAGCACAGGCATCGTCAATTTATATTGGCTATGTATTTGCCTTCTTCTGTTTACTTTTTTTCGTTACCAAACAAGTTTGAAACGTACTTTGATTTTTCTGATTACGAATCATTGATCCCTAATTTTATCAGGTTTATTTCTTGGTTTTTATTTGAATGTAATGCTGCATCAGGCAGTGTTATCGCACGTATGAATCCGGAAGTTGTAATGATTATAATTATTGTAATTCTGAAAGTTGTCTTGATTCTCTTTTTTTGTAAAGGTGGATAGGTTTGGAAAATGTTATGAGAAGATTGGTTTATATAATTGTTTGGTTGTTTTGCTATGCTTTATTTGCAAAAGCACAGGATTACAAATTGATGTGGGAAGATAATTTCGACAAGCCTGTGTTGGACGAAAGCCAGTGGACTATTGAGGAGCATGCGGGCGGAAACCAGGAATTGCAATACTATCGGCGTGGAAATGTAACAATAGAAAAGGAACAGAGTGGAGTGAATTGTTTAGTATTAAGTGCAAAAAGAGAAAATTACGGAAACCGGTTGGTGACATCAGGTCGTTTGGTTACTCGTGGAAAAGTTTTTTGCAGATACGGGAAAATTGAAGCACGCATAAAATTTCCACGTACAGCGAATGGCTTTTGGCCTGCATTTTGGATGTTAGGCGAAGATTTTCCGACCGTAGGTTCACCTCGTTGCGGCGAAATGGATATTGTGGAAATGGGAAGCAGCACCGGAATCAAAAGAGGTTTGGCTGAACGTTATCACACTGCCGCCTGCCATTGGGGCGAGACATTGACATCGTATGCAACCAATACGACGGCTGTTTATGATTTGCAGGATGATTTCCATGTTTTTACGTTGATTTGGGATGATAAGTATGTGAAAATGTATTTGGATTTGGATAAATATCCGCTGAATTCTCCTTATTTCCAAATGAAAATTGATACTATCGATGCGGTGGGAACTCCTGCACATTATTTCAAAAAGAATTACGGAATTCTACTGAATCTGGCTGTGGGTGGAACTTTTACAGGAATAACGGGTAATGCAAACATTGATAGTATTACAGCTTTGCCTAAGGATGGAACGCCTGTCAAAATGTATGTTGATTATGTTCGGATTTACCAGAGAAATGTGGCCGGTGAAGTTTATTCAGGTCCGGTTTTGAGTCCGGAAACCGCTGCCCCCAGCCTGCTGTCGGCTTCAAAAGGTGCTGTGACTTACAATAGCGTTGAATTGCTGCTCAACGGGTTGGATAATTCAGGCACGGTTTATTATGATATCAGTTATGGAGGAAAAAAAGTTACCACCAACGCAACTTCCGGTTCTCAACTTACAACCAAGCTTGTAGGGCTGAATTCGGGTACAAATTATGATTTTACTGTAGTAGCGCGGGATGCAAGTGGAAACGTATCGGGTTCTCCAATAATCGTTTCGGCCACCACAGCGCCGCCATTTAATACCGCCAAAAAGATTGATTACGACAATTATGGTTACGATTGGGCAAATACTTTGTTTGCAAATGCTGATTGTGCCCCAACGTTGTATTCAGTGGTTGATAATCCGGATGAAAGTGGATTGAATTACTCTAATCATTGTGCAAAATACATTGTGAAGTCTACAGCTTCGGATTGGGCAGGAGTTTGGACAAGCAACATTGGCCAGTTTACGTTTACTGCCGAAAATTGTCGGGTAAAACTGATGGTGAATAAGAATGTGATAAGCAATTTCGCATTGAAATTTGAAAATATGGATGGTTCGGTTTCGGTTGAGCGAAAAGTTTCGAATACGCTTATTGACCAATGGGAAGAATTGACTTTTGACTTCAGCCAGTATATTGGTAAAACGGTAAACCGAATCGTAATTATACCCGATTTTGTTACGTCGCGCAAAGTTGGAAGTGTAAATTATTGGGATGAAATAGCCTTTACCAATAAAGTTGTTACTGATAATGAGGTTGATGTGATGGTTGCTGATAATGTGGAAATATATCCAAATCCCGTACGCGATCAGTTGCACGTAAAGGCAGGACAAGAAATCAGGCAGGTGGTTATAAGCAATTTGTTAGGACGTACTTTGAAAACAGAGACAATTAATAATAATGAAACGGATATTGATTTGAGTACAATCGTATCAGGTAATTATATGTTGAGTGTTGAACTTGCAAATGGGAAAACTACCACGCAAAAAATTGTAAAGCAATAATTTGATAGTATTTATAATTGAGTTGTTGCATGATTGCAGGTGGAATAGTTGAATATAGTGGAGCTAAATGCTCTGTTTTATTCGTCTGATTGATTTTACGGCCCTGATTATTAATGTTGTTATGGTAATCAGCCAACCAATAGGATAGGGCAGGATGAGAAGTCCCCACCACCACGAAAGCGGTGAATTTCCACCAAATCCACCCAAAGATGACAGGTAGAACAAAAAAATGACTCCCCAAATGATCATAGCGCATGCTGTCATGAATATTCTCCAATGCCTGTCGTGATTCAGATAGGCCGACCATGTAAGTGAAATAGTTCCGATAACTATTACAACGGCTCCTTCCAATGGGTCAAGTGCCCCAACAATTAATGCTATAATTCCAAAAATGAACATCACATGTTTTAAATCCGGCTTGTTTTTCATGGCGTTTTAAAGTTAATGGTTGTAATAGCTTGGTTATAAATTCAATGAAACCTGAAATTTTATTATATATAACACCTGACTTTGTTTTTAGTCACAAAATGGCTTGTATTTTAACTAATGTTTCTTAATCGCAAGGCTGTTTCTAAACATTTTTTTGTTTTTGGTTGTTTGAAAATGTTGTACTTTTGCCCCCCGAAATAAAAAAGGTGAAACCTACACCGCATGTTTGAAGAATTCATTAATTAATAAAACTTAAAAATGATTGTAAAATCAAGAATGCGGGGCTTTATCAGCCTCACAGCACATCCGGTGGGATGTGAACAAAATGTTCTGAAACAAATAAATTACGTAAAATCCAAAGGTAAAATTGAAGGTCCTAAAAAGGTTCTGGTTATCGGAGCATCCACCGGGTTTGGGCTGGCTTCGCGCATTACCAGTGCATTCGCCAACGATGCGGCAACTATCGGTGTGTTTTTCGAAAAGGAACCCCAGCCGGAAAAAACCGCTTCGCCGGGTTGGTATAATACTGCCGCATTCAGCAAAGTTGCTCATGCTGCCGGCTTGTATGCTAAAAGCATCAATGGCGACGCTTATTCGGACGAAGTAAAATCAAAAACCATTGAACTGATAAAAGCCGATCTGGGGCAGGTAGATATGGTGGTTTACAGCCTTGCATCACCTGTACGGACTCATCCTGTTACTGGAATAACCCACCGTTCGGTATTGAAACCAATTGGTCAGGCTTACAGTAATAAGACAGTGGATTTTCATTCGGGGGTTGTTTCTAATGTAACTATTGATCCTTGTACTGACGAAACAGAAATTGAAAATACAGTTGCAGTGATGGGCGGCGAAGACTGGGAAATGTGGATGGATGCATTGAACGCGGCTGGCGTTTTGGCCGACAATGTGATTACAATGGCATATTCGTATATCGGGCCGTCTGTTACAGAGCCGATTTACCGTAAAGGAACCATTGGCCGTGCCAAAGATCATTTGGAAGCTACAGCAGTGGCTATTTCAGATAAATTGAAAAATATCGGAGGTAAAGCGTATGTGTCGGTTAATAAAGCATTGGTGACTCAGGCAAGTTCGGCAATTCCGATCATTCCTCTTTACATTACTGTGCTTTTCAAGGTAATGAAAGCTAAAGGGATTCACGAAGGCTGTATAGAGCAGATTCAGCGTTTGTATGCCGATAAATTGTTCAACGGTGGTGCGGTGCCAACTGATGAAGCAGGACGTATCCGTATCGACGACTGGGAAATGCTTGACGACGTGCAAAAAGAAATTTTTGGAAGCTGGGACGGACTCTCTACTGAAACTGTTCACCAGTTAGGTGATTTGAAAGGATATGCCAAAGAGTTTAAAAACCTGTTTGGTTTTGGATTCAAAGAAGTGGATTACCATCTCGATGTAAATGAAATAGTTGAAATTGAAGGACTTGTGTAGCTTCTGGTTTTGAGTATTGAGTATTGAGAAGGCGGAGATTGTGAAAACGGTTTCCGCTTTTTTTGTGGACGTGCGAACTTATTTTATACTGGTTTTGGATGAAGGCAGGTGTTTTATTGCATGCACTGCCAATAATAACCAACCACCTATAAATGCTATTCCACCCAGCGGAGTGATAGCTCCTAAAACTGTAATCCCTGAAATTGCCAACACATACAAAGAACCTGAGAATAGAATAATACCTGTCACAAAAAGGTTTGCTGACCATTTCAGGGCTTTTGATTGGTTGACGGACATTAAAATTCCCACAACCAGCAGCGCAAAAGTATGATAAAACTGGTACTGAACTCCGGTCTTGAATACTTCAAGCATTTCGGGAGTAATTATCTTCTTAAGCCCGTGGGCTCCAAAAGCTCCGAGCATTACGGCTAACATACCGCTGATAGCAGCTATGATAAGGATTTTCTTCATTTGTGTTGCTTGTTAATACAGGATAAACTATAAACTACCAACTAACTATCTCTCTTTCCGTGCAATAATAAATTCACGGCATCTTGCATGGAGCCGGCTTTGGTCACTGAGCCCGAGTTGACGAAAAATATCTCGTCGGCACTTTCAATCGTGTTCAGACGGTGGGCGATAATAATGCGGGTAGTGCTGTCGGGCAGTTTTCGAAGAATGTCATCGAGCAATTGTTCGGTCACCGTGTCTATATTGGCAGTGGCTTCATCCAGAATCAATAATTCTGGACGACGGATTACCGCACGAATGAACGCAATAATTTGTTTTTGCCCCAAACTGATTTCCTCGCCTGTGCCTTTAATTTCGGCAGATAATCCTCCATCGAACCGATCCAGTAAACCATCTAACCGCACCTGCCGCAATTCTTCCATCAATTCTTCGTCGGTCAGATTAATAAAGCAGGCATTTCCATAAAGAATATTGTCGCGGATGGTGCCGGTAAACAGAACAGGTTCTTGCAGAATAAAGCCTAATTTAGCAGTGCGTGTGTTTGCATCTAAAGAACGGATATCCCTGCCATTGAGCAATACTTGTCCCTTGTTCGGGTCGTAAAGGCGCGACATAAGAGAGGCCGTAGTTGTTTTTCCTCCTCCTGTTGGCCCAACAAACGCGTAGGTTTTTCCGCGTTCCAGATCAAAACTGACATTACTAAGTATTTCCTTTTCGGGAGTGTAGGAAAACGATACATTGCGGAAAGAAAGCAAATATGGATTTTCTTCTTTCGCCGTGTCAGGAATTACCGTGAGATTATTTTCCTGAACCAATATCTGCGAAATGCGATCCCAGCCGGCCAATGCTACCTGGAAGCTGGTCCACAATGCGGCTATTTGCCGTAGTGGATTGTAGAATTGAGCTATGTAGGCCAGGAAACTGATCAGCAGACCCACCGAGAATTGTCCGACTGTGATCAGGTAAATTCCTAAAGCCAACACCACCAACTGTCCGATATTAGACGAAAAGCCGTATATGGGCGTGAAAATGTTATTAGCTATACCTGCTTTGATGGCTGTATCGTAGTTTTCTGTATTAGCTTCGTCGAATTTTTTCCGGAAATAATCGCGGCGGTTAAAGGCCACAATTACCTTGAAATTATTCAGGCTTTCCTGTATTTCAGCACTCAGATTTCCGGTGCTTTTCATGTTTTTTGCGTTGCGGCCTTTCACCCAGGGCGATACGCTGCGTGTAAATATCCAGAGCACAAGAGCAGGAGCGAGGGCTGCCAGAGCGAGTTTTACATTGATAGAAAGCAAAAATACTCCTGCTCCAATCATGGTGAAAATACTGCTCATAAACTGCACCAGTGATTGTGAAAAGAACTGGTTGATTTTATCGGTATCGTTATTTACCCGCGAAATCAGGTCACCGGCTTTGTTTTGTGTAAAGAAATCGATAGGCAATTCCTGTAACTTGTTGAAAACGGTATTCCGAAGGTTATACAGCATGCGTTGCCCCACGCGCCCCATCAGCTGTGCCTGCGTATAGCCGCTTACGAGTGCCACACAAAAAACTCCAAACAGGATAATCGAATATTTTATCAACCCTTCGTACTGGTGTGTTATCACAAATTTATCTACTGCATGACCCATAAGGTAAGGCGCAACAAGGTTTAGCCCTGAGTTTATGAAAATAAAAACCATAGCAATGTAGAGGTTTTTACGCTCACGCCCAACCAATGTCATTAGCCTTTGCAGAATGACTTTGGTAGATACTTTTTCGAAAGGTTGCTCTCCTTTGCCTCTTTTATTGAGATTATAGCTCATAATATCTGTTTTGTAACCACAATAGAAACAACAGAATTTCTTGTTTTCTGTTATTTCTAATTTGATTTAAATCGTCTGTTCGTAGTGATTAGTGCTGCGTTGCGAGTTGAAAATTTGCACGTACTCCGGACTGCTTTCAAGCAATTGATTGTGTGTGCCCTGAGCCAGTATTTCGCCTTCTTCAAGCAGAATTATTTGTTTGTAATGTTGTACCGAAGCTATTTTCTGGGTCACTGAAAGTAAAGTCAGTCCCGGATAATTTTTTTCTACATTCTCCAGAATTTTCTGTTCTGTCTGACTATCAACACGAGCTGTGAAATCATCGAGCAACAGAATTTTAGGATTCAAAGCCAAAGCCCGCGCCAGCATAATGCGTTGCTTTTGTCCGCCCGAAAGGCTTGTTCCGCGCTCACTTACAATAGTATCCATTCCATTGGGAAGTGTGGCGATAAAATCTTTCAGTTCGGCAGTTTCAATAGCTTTGGCCATTAATTCTTCGGTAACTTGTTCGTTAAATGCAATGTTTTCGCGAAGGCTCATATTGAAAATCACACTATCCTGAAATACAAAGCCAATCTGGTGTTGAAAAGTTTCCTTGTTGTATTCGTTAATGTCTATACCGTCGAATTTGATAGATCCGCTTTGTGGTTTAATCAGGCTGGTCAACAAAAATAAAAGTTGAGACTTCCCGGCTGCAGTAGGGCCAATTACGGCTGTTTTGGTTCCGGGTTGTAGGGTTAGCGATACATTTTTTAAAACAGGCTTTTCACCGTAGCTCACCACTATGTTTTTCATTTCTATATTTCCCTGTAAAGGCGTATTTACAGTTCCCAGATCACGTGTTTCAGGTGCATTCAGAATGTCGCAGATCCGGCCATAAGCCACCGAAGCCTGTGCAATAAAGTTGCTGATAAAGCCAATGACCATGATGGGGAAAATAAGAATAACCAGATAAGAACTAAAAGCTGCAAAATCGCCCAACGACATGCTGCCGGAAATAACAAAATGTCCACCCAGTGCCAGAATGGCAAGCGAAGCCATATTGCCTACAAAAACAACAATTGGTATAAGTGTGGCAAATAGTTTCAAAATGGATAAGCTCAGGTTACGTGCAGTGGTATTTGCCTCCATGAACTTGTTGTATTCAGTTATCTGCGCATTCAGTACACGTACCAAAGCAGCACCCATAATACTTTCGTTGATAATTTTGTTGAGTTTATCAACCATTTCGCGGCTTTTGCGGAACAGCACTCCTAACTTGCCAAAAACAACCCCGAAAGCCCCGATAATAACCGGAATAATTACCAGCACGTTCAGCGCCAGTTTCCAGTTGATTGAAAGAAGTAATATGCTGGCTCCGATAATGATAAAAAGCGATGATGCGAGTGAAACCACCGCCATTGATACAAATAGTTTTACCGAATCTACATCGCCGGTGAGGTTTGTAAGCAGCTTCGAAGGATTTGATTGTTGGATAAATGCAAAACTCTGGCGCGATATTTTATCAGTGAGCCGGGTGCGCAAATCTCGGGCAACGCGCTCAGAAGCATAAGTTTGCAAAATGCCTTGTAAAAAAGTGAATACCAAAATAATGAGAGAGGCAGCCATAAACTCAATGACTATCTTTTGGAAAGAGAATGTCCCTTTTGAAAAATCGTCGATACTGTGCGAAATGATTTTCGGAATTACGAGGTTTACTGCATTGCTCAGCAAAGCAAAAGCAATCAGTCCGCCAATCATTAGTTTGTAGGGTTTTAATACCCCGAAGATATTGGGTCCTTTAGGCTTTTTATTTGTTTTGCTGTTTTTCTGTTTGTTAGCCATTTATAGATAAAACTGTTTTGTATCTGCTTTTGGCAAGCAAATGTAAATTACGAAAGGTGAAACGCAAATTAACGCAAAGAAGTTGACTGCTTATTACAATTTATTTTGAAATGATTGCAAAGTTACTAATTTCAATGCTGTTAAATCATAGATAAGCATTAAAATAACGGTTCATCTTGTGAAAGGTTGTGAACAAATGATGCTGTTTTGGAAAAATCTGGTTATGGATTATTCGGCCTTGGGTAAAATAACACTGAAGGTGGTACCTTCATTCAAACTGGACGTAAACGAAATTGTTCCGCCTGATAGTTCGATGATATTTTTAGCAATAGCCAATCCAAGTCCCATTCCATTGTTTTTGGTGGTAAAGTTGGGAACAAACAATTTGTCGTACAGTTCATTTTCGATGCCAACGCCGTTGTCTTTTATCTCAATCAGAATCCGGTCTGCTTCCTGCCACAGATTAATTTCGATGTATCCTGCACGGTCGTCGGGGATGGCCTGAGTGGCATTTTTCAGCAAATTGTTGAAAACCTGAACCAGTTGCTCCGGGTCGGCATACACGTAAACATCTTTTTCCTGTCCTCGATAGTCGATTTGAGCTTGTTCGTTGTTGTTTACAAACAATTGTACAACAGAATATAAGCGCGCAGCTACATCCACACGTACGAATTTGGCTTCCGGCATGCGTGCAAAATTGGAAAAAGTACCGGCAATTCGCGATAAATTATCAATTTGTTCAATCAGCATGCTGGTCGATTTTTCAAAATAATCGTCGAAACGGTCGTCGTTCATTTTCTTTGTTCGCTGCAATTGCTGTATGCTCAACTTCATGGGAGTCAGCGGATTGTTTATTTCGTGAGCCACCTGACGTGCCATTGATTTCCATGCCGATTCGCGTTCCGACTTGGCCAGCAAGCGGGCACTTTGCTCCAGCTCGTCTACCGTGCGGTTGTACTGAATTACCAGCTGGCCAATTTCATCGTTCAGGTTATATTCAATTTTTTCGTTTCTGCGTCCCAGGCGCATTTCTTTCAGCTTGTTTTCCAGCATGTTGAGAGGTGCGGAAAGTTGCTTTCCGATAAATAAACTCAATAGGATAGCCAATACGATAATTATCAAATAAATATGGATAATGACCGTGATGAAACTTTCGATTTCGTTCTGAATTTCGTCCTGGCTAAAAAACTGCGGAATGGCAATATAGCCAATTTGCAAATAATCACCGTTGTAAAAATCAGTGTATCCGGTCAGATAATTTAATTTTCCAATGTGCTCATACTGATTCAGATTGGCGTTTGGTCTGAAAATCGGTGCCGGTGAAATGCGGTTGCTTATCAGTTTCTTGTTGAAAATGAGTGGTTGTGAACTTCCAACCAACACCCCGCGATTATCGTAAACATGGATGTCGGTATGGTAAATATACGACAAGTCCTGCAGGTCGAAATTTAATGCCTGCGTGTTCAGGGCATTCAGGTCCTGATTCCAGTAGTACATGTCCTGTAATGCTTTCTGTATGTATGTTTTCTTACTTTCAAGATTGGTAATCTGTTCTTCCTGATATTTCTTCTGAATAAAGTTTACCGACACGTAAAATATGCCCAGAAAGCTGATTATAAGCAGTCCAATGAATGTGTATTGAAATTTTGCAGTTAGTCCGAGCCTGTAGTTTCGCTTACGGTGTGTAAGCTGATACAGCCAGATAAACAGCCAGCAAGCGGCAAAAAATGCCATGAAAGTGTAAACGAAATAAAGCAGATAAGCAAGCTGTTCGTAAGGCTGTTGTTCGGTGATAACAATATAAACGTTCGGCTTTGGGGTATAGATATAATGAATCCTGTCTTTATAAATTAGACTATAAAAATCCGATCTTGATTTTGGAATCCATTCATTTTCAATAGCATATTCAAATTTTCCGGAGGAATATACCAGTCGTTGATTTTCGTATTTAGCTATCCCAATATTCAGTTTCGATTGTATGTCGGGCGTAGAAGCAATGAGCAGATTTGGAAAACTGTAACTTTTGAAATTCCGGCGGGGATAAAATTCCATGAAAAATGCTATGGTGTCTTTGCCTGCAGGTTTTATATGAAACTCCCCAATATATGACATATTGTTTTCATTGGCCGTTACGCTGTAAAAATGGGTGCTCTTTAGCTGTGTGCCTACATTGGTAATGAACTGCGCATATTCTTTGTAAAGTTCCGAATGGATTGTTGTGGCATTCAGTTTCATCTCGTATTTGTTCCAGAAACCACGAAAATAGGTCATGTTCAGGTAGTTGTTGGCTGCATATAAAGAGTCTGTTTTCGAAACTAACTTCGCAATTCTTTTGTCTTTCCGAATTTGCACATCCAACTCTTCCAGCAAAATATCGGCCATGCGGTCGTTGTCTGTATTTCCGTTAATAGATATGTTCTGAGCCAGAATTTTATATTTATCACTTTTCTTGTTATTGTTAATAATGGTAGAGTTGATTACAACAAAAGCTGTAAAAATCAAACTCCAACATGCCATGTATCCATATATATTATTGTGTTTTTTTGTTAGATATGGTAAATAAAACGAAGCACAAAGCAGTGTAAACGATATACTTATTCGTAGTGCATCTTCCCTGAATAACAAATAACCAATTACAAATAAAGCAACTGACAGCAGCAAGTCAATTTTTATAGCCTCTTTAAGTTTGCGTTTTGCATTGAACCAGTAATGTGTTTTGAAAAACAGCAAAGCCAACGCAATTCCCCAAAGCAGAATCAGAAAGTGAATCCAAATACTTATGAATGAAAAATCATTGAACCGGAGTATGCTCAATTGGATGCTGGAGTGGTATATAAGGCCGCTTAAAACATAATAAAGCAATACAAAATAAAGGCAAAAAAACAGGAGCAATAGCTGATGAACTCTTAGTTTTTTTATTAAATCTGTGTTGGTGTGAGTATAAAACAGATAGATGCCCGAAATAATGAAACCAGTGGCAATAGTCAGGTGGCTGATGGATGCCAGAAATGGATTGGAAGCGTATTGATAAGGCGAAAATAATTTATTCTGAAAAAGAACAGAGGGAAAATTGAAAAACAGACACAACCCGGTCAGTACTCCAACACCTCCTAAAATGTACAGATATGTTTTGAGTGGAATGGATTTGCGGCGAAGCAAATAAGGGGAGCGAGCAAACAAAATGAAAAATACGAGGAATGCGAGCGAATAAAACAATAATCCAAGCCTGGACCACATTTCGTTGTAAATTGGAGCCCGGGGTTGAGCTAATGTGAATAAATAACTGCCGTGCGAACAAAATACGGCGTGCTTATCTGATTTTTTACCATTCATAATCAGCACTTCTTTGTTCAGGTTGAAGTCAGCAGCAAAATTATTCCTTAATTCGTCGTTTTCGTACGGATAATTATTTTTTATTTTGATTAAGGCCAGAAATTTGTATGAGTCGTATGTCGCTAGCCGACTTACGCAGTGCGCATTGGGAAGTTGAACGTAGTGCCAGTCGGTAGAGTCGGGGAGAGCAATGTTGCTGATATCCAAATTGTTGTCAGACCAAAAGACTAATTCTTCATTTTCGAAAACATAATATGAAATGTCGTTCGTAGAAAATGGATAATTAATCAGCGAATCTTTAGATGAATGAACAATAATATTCTTTAAATCATCGAGGGTTTTGGCCGCCTGTTCTTCCTTTAAATTGAGCTTTTGCTGGAATTTGACAGTGTTGATGGCATATTGAGGGGATTTTTCGTAAAAATAGCTGCACACCAAACCCGCTACAATAAAAATAAGTAGCAGGTTGATTAATAGGCGGTTATTTTTTTTTGTTTTCATTATTCGTGATGATAAGGTTCGCCTTTCAGAATAGTCATGGCTCTGTATAGTTGCTCAACAAAAATCACCCGTATCATTTGATGCGAAAATGTCATAGCCGATAGTGAAACTTTACCGTTGGCACGTTGGTATACGCGGTCCGAAAAACCATATGGGCCACCCACTACAAAAACCATGCGTTTGTGAGAGGCCAGCATTTTTTTTGATATAAATTCAGAGAACCCAACGGATGTAAATTGCTTCCCTTTTTCATCCAGTAATATGACCTCATCGCTGTTTTCCAGTTGTTTAAGTATTAAATCAGCTTCTTTTTCCTGTTGTTCGTTTACGGATAAATTCTTTGTGTTTTTTAGTTCGGGTACCACAGTCATTTCGAAGGGGATGTAATACTTCAATCTATTTTGATATTCTTCCTGAAGTTTTATAAGATGGGAATTCGTTGATTTTCCAACGGTTAACAATATAATTTTCATTTGTTTAGCAATTTAGCACTTTCTGGCTTATTATTTGTTCATTTAAAAATCGATCAAATTATTTGGCTGCAACGAATTAAATAATGTATTTTTGCAGCACGATTTTTAAATAAAGTGCAAATATGGCATTTTTTGTTGAGAATTCTTTTCTGAAAAAAATGTTTTTGCAAAAAATCATAGAGGTTATGAAAACAATCAAATTCCTTATGCTCAGTGTCTGTTTGTTATTGGCTGTTCCGGTCATTAAAGCACAGTCTGCTGAGGTTTCTTCCGATATAATTGCAGCTTTGGACGACGGAGATGCAAGCCGTCTTTCCGGATATCTGAATGCTAATGTTGAACTTGTAATCGAAAATAGAAATGACGTGTTCAGCAAACAGCAAGCTACCGGAATAATTACCGATTTTTTCAGAAAAAACCGTGTAACCAGTTTTCAGGTATTGCATAAAGGTAACAAAGATGCGGCCAGTTTTGCAATTGGTACACTCAAAACATCTACCGGAAATTACCGGGTATATGTTCTGACCCGGAAAAATGAAATTCAACAACTCAGAATTGAACCTTCAAATGAATAACGATTTCGAACAGCTTATAGCATTGTGGTTTGCCGAAGACATCGGAGATGGCGACCATACAACCTTATCGTGTATTCCGGCTACAGCGCTCGGAAAATCTCAGTTAATAATCAAAGAAAACGGCGTACTGGCAGGCGTTGAAGTAGCCCGCAAAGTGTTCAATGCATTCGACCCCGAATTGAAAATGACCGTGTTTATCAATGATGGAGCCGAAGTAAAGGTGGGCGATGTGGCTTTCGTTGTGGAAGGTAAAATTCAATCGCTTTTGCAGACCGAACGCTTGATGCTGAACATTATGCAACGTATGAGTGGTGTTGCCACCCGTACGCGCGAATATGTAAAAGCACTGGAAGGAACCAAAACCCGCGTGCTTGATACCCGTAAAACCACCCCGGGGCTCCGCCTGCTTGAGAAAGAAGCCGTGAAAATTGGCGGCGGTGTTAATCATCGTATTGGTCTGTATGACATGATTTTACTGAAAGATAATCATGTGGATTTTGCCGGTGGGATAGCACAAGCCATTCAGCGGACCAAAGCTTATCTGAAAGAAAAAGGCAAAGACCTGAAAATTGAGATTGAAGTCCGTAATTTCGATGAATTAGCGCAGGTAATAGAAGAAGGTGGAGTAGACCGCATCATGCTGGATAATTTTACACCTGAAAATACCCGCAAAGCAGTGGAAATTATTGGGGGTAAATACGAAACGGAATCTTCTGGTGGAATTACTTTCGCGACGCTAAAAGAATACGCCGAATGCGGAGTGGATTACATTTCTGTTGGTGCTTTGACGCACTCAGTTAAAAGTCTGGATATGAGTTTTAAAGCGGTTTGATTTACTATTTAAAAATACAAAAACGACCGGTTCTTAATTGAATCGGTCGTTTTTGTATTCATAATAAAGGATTATTTCAGAAACCCCTGCATCTTTAATGCTTCCAGAAATTTTTCGGAGAAAAATTCATTATTCTTTCTTGTGTATCGGATGTCTGTAAATACCTGTGCTAAAGTTTCTTTGTTGTTTTCTTCTACGAATTGTTTGTAGAAATCGCTGTTTTCTTTTTCTGTGTAAATCCGGTCAACGTCAGCAAAAGTGAAGTCTTTGTATGTTTCGTGGTGAACAATGGCTTCCAACGGCAGACGGTCGGTTTGCTCGGGTGTGTCTGCCGGATAGCCCACAGTAATGGTTGTAACCGGAACAACCAGTTTAGGCAGTTTAAGTGTTTCGATAATTTCCTGCGCATTGTAAGTGGTGGTTCCCAGGTAGCAAATTCCTAACCCTACGCTTTCTGCCGCAATACAAAAAGTTTGAGCCGCCAGTAGCGTATCTATAGCCGTTGCCATGAACGATTGAAAGTTGTCATAGCCCGGTTCTGCTTGGCGTTGTTCGCACCATTTGCTGAACAGGTTATAATCGGCACAGAAAGTCAGTACTACTGGCGCTTGTTTAACCATGGGTTGATTAAAATGAGCTGGTGCAAGTTGTTGTTTGATGTCGGGATCTGTTGTTACAACTACGCTATAAGCCTGCATATTTCCGGTATTTGATGCGCGGCAGGCTGTTGTGAGCAGTTGGTCAAGAAGTTCCGGGGCAATAGTTTGTTCGGTATATTTACGAATGGTGCGGTGTTGGTTGAGTAACTCGAGCATAATAATTATAGGTTGAAAAATGGTTTGGGAGTGCAAAGATAAAAAATGTTTTGTGTTTGTTCTGTCTGGCGTGTTGCGACTTTTTGCTAAATTCCAAAATGAAAATGAGAAAATCCCCGGCTCTCTACCAGAAATTTTCTCATTTGTTAGAAAAAATAATATTGTTATAATTATATACTGCCAACCATAAACTTCTTAGAGTACTCCTTGAGCCAGCATGGCTTTGGCCACTTTCAGGAATCCGGCTACATTAGCACCTTTCATGTAATTGATATAACCATCTGGTTCACGTCCATTTGCAACGCACTGGGCATGAATTTCGTGCATGATTTGTTTCAATCTGGCATCGACCTCTTCGGCTACCCACGAAATATGCATGGCATTTTGGGTCATTTCCAAACCGGAAGTTGCCACGCCGCCAGCATTCACCGCTTTGCCCGGGCCATACATGATTTTATGTTTTAAAAACAGTTCAATAGCCTCAGGAGTACAGCCCATGTTGGATATTTCGCTTACGCAAATAACACCGTTGTCAATCAGCTGTTTAGCATCTTCTTCGTTTAACTCGTTTTGGGTGGCGCAAGGCAACGCAATGTCCACTTTCAATTCCCATGGGCGGCGATTAGGTATGAACTTAGCTCCGAATTTTTCAGCATATGGAGATACAATATCGTTGCAGGTAGCTCTCAACTCAAGCAAATAGTCAATTTTTTCGCCTGTAATGCCATTTTCGTCATAGATGTAACCATCTGGTCCTGAAATTGAAACTACTTTGGCTCCCATTTCGGCTGCTTTGGTGGCAGCCCCCCAAGCCACGTTTCCAAATCCGGAAATGGCAATCGTCTTACCTTTAATATCCAAACCGGCAGTTTCCAGCATTTGTTTTACGAAGTACAGTCCTCCAAAACCGGTTGCTTCAGGACGAATAAGCGACCCACCGAATTCCAGGTTTTTACCGGTCAGAACCCCTGTATTTTCCCTTGCAAGTTTGCGATACATGCCATACAGATAGCCAATTTCGCGGCCACCAACGCCAATGTCACCGGCTGGAACGTCAGTTTCCGGGCCAATATGTCGCCAGAGTTCGGTCATAAATGCCTGACAAAAACGCATTACTTCAGCGTCCGATTTTCCTTTTGGGTTAAAATCCGATCCTCCTTTTGCGCCACCCATAGGCAATGTTGTAAGAGCATTTTTAAATATTTGTTCGAAGCCCAGAAATTTCAGGATAGAAAGATTTACCGAAGGGTGGAAGCGCAGACCTCCCTTGTAGGGCCCAATGGCGTTATTAAACTGAATACGGTAACCCAGATTTACCTGAACTTCACCGCGGTCGTCGACCCATGGAACTTTGAATGTGAAGATACGGTCGGGTTCAACCAGCCGTTCGGCAATTTTTGCTTTTTCGAATTCGGGATGTTCGTTATAGGTTTCCTCAATGGTGGTTAATACTTCGCGTACAGCCTGTAAATACTCTGTTTCGCCTGGGTGTTTGGCCTCCAGCGATTGCATCAGTTTTTCAATGTTCATATCAATTAGATTTAAATTAAACGAACCGAGTTGATAAATCAGTTTACCAGCACACAAATCCGTTTAATGGGTTGATGTTATTCAAAATGACACAAAAATAGATCTTTTTAAAAATAAAATCTTCGTACGAAGAAGTTGAAATGAATGAATCTAAAGAGTTAGAAAAGAGCCTTACAATTGTGTTTATGACTTTTATTCTACTGCAAGTTTAGGCTTTTTATTTGTTATAATCAAACATTTTTACAAGTATTTTTAATAAAAATACAGGTTTGTTTTAACGGTGTTCAATTTGAAATAAATTGCTCGTGTAATCTTATTAAATGTAATTTTTATGTGGAAATTTATCCGGTTTATGTTTGATTTATACTCCCTGTTAAATTTTTATTATTGGCCTAGCCCATTATATTTCACATTGATATTCAAATAAAAACCGTTTTTGCTTTTATTAGGTGTCTTAATTCGGGTACCACAATAAATTTTTGTATCTTTGTGCGCTGGTCAAAAGTGCCTTATAATGAGGTGTTGAATCTCAAATTTTATTAAAGTCATAAAGATTTTCCGTGAAAAAAATTGTTTTCTGTTTTTTCTTTTTAACGGTATTTGCAACTGTATTTTCTCAGGTTCCGCCTGATTATCGGTTTGTGAAAACCTGGCATATATCCGAACGTTTTGCAACGGCGGATTCAGTTCCTGTGGATACAATACATCTTAATTATCAGAATGATAATCCGATAGACCGGTTTAGCATATCCAATTCGTTCAACGGAAATCTGGGTTCGCCTATTCAGTCCAAGCTCTATTTTGATCGTCCTGCAAATTCCGACTTCATTTTTGCCACAGCTTATTATCCTTATTTAATGAATGTGGAGCATGTTACGTTCTATAATACCAAAACACCGTTGAGCAATTTGGGTTATATCACCGGAGGAACCGGTAAAAGGGATGAAGATAATTTTAAGTTTTTGTTTACGGCCAATGCGAATAAAAAACTGAATATTGGAACAACCATTGATTACCTGAGTTCTCCGGGTGAGTATATGAATATAGGTGTATCCCGATTTGCAGGCTCATTATTTGGGAGTTATGATGGAAAACATTATACTGCAAAAGCTTTGCTGGCTACAAACTCAATGAAGAATCAGGAGAGTGGAGGGTTAAAAAATCCGTCAGATATTCAAACCGGTTTATTAGCTTCTATTATGCCCGTAAATATTGCTGGTCAATCCAATTTTAATCAAAATGTCATTTATTATAATCATCAGTATAGTATTGGTATTGAGCGGCCTGTAAGGATAAATCCGGACTCGGTGCGTATGGACTACGTCCCGGTAACGCGTTTCGGACATACCTTTAAATTCGATGATACGCGAAAACGTTACTATGAAAATAGTGTGGACAGTAGTTTCTATCGCAATACTTACGGGATTGGTACACATACTAAAGATACAGCTTCTCTTCAGACTATTACCAATAATTTATCTGTAAGTATGGAGGAAGAATTCAATAAATGGATGCAATTCGGGCTGACAGCTTATTTGGAGAACGAAATTCAGCGGTATGTTTACACCAGGGATAACGCTTTGAATCTTGATTTTATGTCGACCACCAAAGTGGGTGGAGTCTTATCCAAACAACGGGACAGGCGTTTTCGTTATAATGTTTTGGGAGAATTAGGTTTTCTGGGGTATAAAGCCGGTGACGTATTGCTTGAAGGAAACGTGGGTGGATTTTTTAAATTATGGAATGATAGTATTGCTTTGGTAGCTAATGGTTTTGTTCGTAGCGATAAACCATCGGTATTTTTAAACTATTATGAATCAAACCATTTTCGTTGGGAGAATAACTTTGCCAATGTTTACAGAACGCACGTAGGCGGTACATTTTCCATACCTACCCGATCACTTTCGTTGGATGTTTCAGTAGAAAATATTACTCAGTATGTTTATTTCGATTCATTAGCATTGCCAAAGCAACATGCCGGAAATATTCAGGTGGTAGCGTTAAATCTGAAGAAAGACTTTCATTTAGGAAAATTCGCGCTTGAAAACAATGTGGTTTATCAGGTAAGTTCGGTGCCTGAGGCTTTGCCGCTCCCCAATCTGGTTTTATACCATAATTTTTATTACGACGATAAATGGTTCAATGTGCTGAGTGTTCAGCTGGGTGCTAATGTGCGGTATCATACCCTGTATTACGCGCCTGCATATATGCCTGCCACCGGGCAGTTTTATGCTCAGGCGAATACCAAAATCGGCAATTATCCGGTTCTTAATGTATATGCTAACTTTCACCTGAAGCGAACCCGGTTCTTTATTCAATACTACCACTTGAATAATAAATTTATGAAAGGTGACTATTTCTCAATGCCGGGGTATCCAATAAATCCGGCTATTATAAAGACGGGAATTTCGTGGAATTTCTATGATTAAGCGCAATTGGTGATTGAGATAAACAAAAAAATGTCATGAATAAACTGTTAGCTATAGTGGATTTATTGAAAATGAAGTTGAACCGAAAGGTATTGATTGGTTCGGCTTTGGCATTTTTGATTGTGTTAATCGGGGTTTTGGTATTTGTCCGCAACAAACAAAACAAAGTACACGATTTGCCGGCAATCCTTGAATCGGGTCGGTTGGCGGTGCTTACCGATAGCAGCCGGTTAGGATTTTCGGTAAAAGGCGACAGCGTTTATGGGTTTCAGTATGAGATTGTAAAAGCGTTTGCTGATACACTCGGGCTTGAGCTTGTGGTGACCGAAGAGAGCAACCTTAAAAACTGCATAGAAGATCTGAAAAGCGGTGATTATGATATTATTGCCAGTTTTATCCCCGTTACTACCGAATGGAAGAAAGATGCTTTATTTACAATTCCGTTATTTACTTCCAGGCAGGTTTTAGTGCAGCGGATTGTAGCTGATTCAGCACAGGGGAAACTTATAAAAAACCACTTTGATTTGGCTAACGATACCATTTACATTCCTGAAAATTCGCCATATAAAATGAGGTTGCAGCATCTTTCCGATGAAATAGCCAACCCAATTCATTTAATTGAAGTGAAACGAAAAAGTACAGAACAAATGGTTCAGTTGGTGGCTTCAGGAAAAATAAAATATACCATTTGTGATGAGCAAATGGCGCAACGGTTGAAATTACAATATTCAAATATAGATATTTCATTACCGGTTGGTTTTGAGCAAGAGCAAGCCTGGGCAGTTCATTCAGAATCGCCGTTGTTGCTTCAGGAATTAAACAATTTCCTGAATGATTTTATCGGAAGTTCTGATTACTGGAAAATCTATCGAAAGTATTATTAAAGGGAGTCTGGAACAAGGATCAAAGAAAATATTTTTAGATCTATCACATTTTATAAACTAAGAAACAATGCCATTAAATATTCCAACCACATTGCCGGCTGTAGATGTTCTCCGCGAAGAGAATATCTTTGTTATGGATTCAGAGCGTGCTTCCACTCAGGAAATTCGTCCGCTTAAAATAGTGATTATGAATCTGATGCCGATAAAAATTACAACAGAAACTGATTTAATCCGATTGCTGTCCAATTCGCCGCTTCAGATTGAAATCGACTTTCTGCACATGGAAAGCCATACGTCGAAAAATACACCGATTGAGCATCTGATGACTTTCTACAAGACATTTGATGAAATAAGCCAAAGCAATTACGACGGCATGATTATTACCGGTGCTCCAGTTGAGCATTTGGATTTTGAAGACGTAACCTACTGGCCCGAAATAACCAAGATTTTCGATTGGGCGAAAACGCACGTAACTTCAACATTCTTTATTTGCTGGGCAGCACAGGCCGGCTTGTATCACTATTATGGCATTCCCAAATATCCGCTTTCTGCGAAAATGTTTGGTGTGTTTGAGCATTTCACTCATGAGCAACACAATCCAATCTTCCGCGGATTCGATGATATATTTTACGTGCCTCATAGCCGTCATACCGAAGTGCGTGCCGATGATATCCGTCGGGTAGCGGAGCTGACCTTGCTTTCCGAATCACCCGAATCGGGCGTGTATATGGCTATGGCCCGCAATGGACGTGAGTTCTTTATCACCGGACATTCGGAGTATTCCCCGCTTACGCTTGACACCGAGTACAAACGCGATTTGGCTAAAGGGCTTCCTATCAACATGCCTAAAAACTATTATCGCGATGATAATCCGGCCAACGAACCGCTTGTGCGCTGGCGTAGTCATGCTAATCTGCTATTTACCAACTGGCTTAACTACTTCGTATATCAGGAAACTCCTTACGATTTGACGAAAATACATTAATGTGATAATGTGGCGATGTGATGATATGCTAATAAGCTGATTAATTGATTGCTCTTATAAAACTAACAAATTGTCACATCATAACATTATCAAATCACCACATCATCATATCATTACATCACCACATTATGACTATCGAACTTCTTTCTCCCGCCAAAAATCTTGAATGTGGAATTGCTGCCGTTAATCACGGAGCTGATGCTGTGTATATTGGTGCTTCGCAATTTGGAGCGAGGGCTGCTGCCGGAAATTCGGTGGAAGATATTGCCACACTCGTTCAATATGCCCATCAGTTTCGCGTGAAGGTTTTAGTTGCGTTGAATACGATTCTCACCGACGACCAATTACCCGAAGCTGAAAAGCTGATTTGGGAAATATACAACGCCGGAGCCGATGCGCTGATAATTCAGGATATGGGTATTCTGAAACTGAATTTGCCACCTATTGCTCTACATGCCAGTACACAAACGGATAACCGGAACGTTGAAAAAGTCAGATTTTTGCAGGATGTTGGTTTTTCAAGGGTGGTTTTGGCGCGTGAACTGACTTTGGCACAAATATCCGAAATTTCAAGCAAAACCGAAGTTGAATTGGAAGCTTTTGTACATGGTGCGTTGTGTGTCAGTTACAGTGGGCAATGTTACATGAGTGAGGCCAATTGTGGACGCAGTGCCAATCGCGGTCAATGTGCGCAGTATTGCCGGTTGCCGTATAATCTGTTGGATGCCGATGGAAATGTCCTGGTGAAAAACAAGCATTTACTTTCGTTGAAGGATTTGGATCAGTCGGATTCGCTCGAAGAAATGATGAATGCCGGTGTGACTTCGTTTAAAATAGAAGGCCGGTTGAAAGATGTTGATTATGTGAAGAATATAACGGCTTATTACCGCAAGAAGATTGATGCAGTATTAGAGAAAAATCCATGTTATCAAAGGGCTTCAGTGGGCAGGACAACCATTTTGTTTGAACCTAACCCCGAGAAAAGTTTCCGCCGTAGCGCTACCGATTACTTTTTGCACGGTCGCAAACCGGATATTATCCAGCCTGATACGCCTAAATCGTTGGGAGAACCGATTGGCAAAGTGACTTATATTGGTCGTAACTTTTTTGAAGTTCGTAATGGACATTTATTGAATAATGGCGATGGTCTTTGTTTTATCAATAAACAGGGTGATTTGACGGGATTCCGGGTGAATAGGGTAGAACGCAAACAGGTTTTCCCGGCAGATATGCCTCGTATGGATATTGGAGTAATGTTATATAGAAATCAGGATCAAGCTTTCGAAAAGGTTTTAAAAGGGAAAACTGCAGATCGTAAAATTGGAGTTGAGATTCTTTTTAAAGAAACTGAAACAGGTTTTGCTATTCAGTTGGTTGATGAGAACGGAATTTCAAGCAGTTTTGAGGCCGCCTGCGATAAACAGCCAGCACAAAAACCGGATGCGGTCAATGATAATATCAAAAATCAACTATCTAAACTAGGTAATACCATTTACGAAGCAACCGGTATTCAGATTGAAATCAATGCCCCGTGGTTTTTCCCGGCTTCACAACTAGGCGAATGGCGCCGGCAAGCTGTTGAACTGTTTGATGAAGTACGGGCAAAGACTTATGTGCGTGAACTAAAACGTGAAGCAATTGCAGCCGATTTCCCATTGAAACAGATTTCTTACTTGGGCAATGTAACTAATAAGCTGGCTGAAGAATTTTACCTGGAGCGTGGAGTAGAGGAGGTGAAACCCGGTTTTGAAGTAAAAGCTGAAGAAGGCGTGCCATTGATGTTTTGCAAGCACTGCATTAAATCCAGCATGGGTTGGTGTCCGAAAGAAGGATATAAAGCAACCTTCAAAGAACCGCTTTACCTGCGGAATAATGATCAGGTGTATCAACTCACATTTGATTGTAAAGCGTGTGAAATGCATATAAGTAAGGTATAAATAAAAGTCCCGAAATCAATTTGATTTCGGGACTTTTATTTATTATTAGTATAGAATTATTTATTCTGAATCGCTTCCACAATTTTAGCTTCCAGTTCGGCGGCTAATTCAGGATTGTCTTTGATAACTGTTTTAGAAGCATCGCGACCCTGAGCCAGTTTTGTCTCGCCGTAGCTGAACCACGAACCGCTTTTTTTGATGATGCCGTACTCAACTCCTAAGTCCAGAATTTCGCCGGTTTTAGAAATACCTTCACCGTACATAATGTCGAATTCAGCTTTGCGGAATGGAGGTGCCACTTTGTTTTTGATCACTTTCACGCGGGTTTGGTTTCCAATGGCATCTTCGCCATCTTTCAACTGGCCGATACGGCGGATGTCCAGACGTACCGAAGCGTAGAATTTCAACGCGTTACCACCGGTAGTGGTCTCAGGGTTACCGAACATAACACCGATTTTCTCACGCAATTGGTTGATGAAAATACAGGTTGTGTTGGTTTTGTTGATGTTGGCTGTGAGTTTCCGCAAAGCCTGAGACATCAAACGAGCCTGAAGTCCCATTTTCGAATCACCCATGTCTCCTTCCAATTCGGCTTTGGGAGTCAATGCAGCCACAGAGTCAATTACCACGATATCAACCGCAGAAGAGCGAATCAATTGATCTGCAATTTCCAATGCTTGTTCACCATTGTCGGGCTGAGAAATCAGTAATTCATCGATATTTACTCCCAGTTTTTCTGCGTAAAAACGATCGAAAGCATGCTCCGCATCGATAATAGCCGCAATACCGCCGGCTTTTTGAGTTTCGGCAATGGCATGAATGGCTAAAGTTGTTTTACCGGATGATTCTGGTCCGTAAATTTCGATTACACGTCCGCGTGGATAACCACCAACGCCTAATGCCACGTTCAGACCGATAGATCCGGTAGAGATGACAGGAACCTCTTCCACCTTATTGTCGCCCATGCGCATGATGGTGCCTTTTCCGTGGTCTTTTTCAATTTTATCCATTGCCAGTTGCAATGCTTTCAGTTTGTCGGAAGTTGGAAATTTCAACTCCTCAGCAGTTGTTTTTGCCATGATTTTATTTGTTTTATTTTGTTGTTTTTATTTCTAAGAGGTTTTTATTTGTAAGATGATTAGTTTACAAAGATAAAATTAATTCTTTCATTTTTACAATATTATCCACTTAAATTTGATCAATTGATTTTTTGTGTGTTATTCCAATACCTCCAGTTTTGCGAATTTCAATAACAATGATTTAACTCCCTTTTCTCCAAAATCAATATCAGCTTTTTCGTTTCCGTTTGAAATGCTGACTTCCAACACTTTTCCTATGCCGAAGATGCTGTGTTTGACGAACGCGCCGGTAGGGATGGAACCGTTCTGAACGGGGATTTTATCTCCACCCGAAGCACCTACTTTCACCAAACGCTTGGGTGTTGCAGGAAGCTCAACGCGTTCATTGAAAACCGGTTTGGAGAATGAACTCTGGAAGCGGTTTCGTTCCGTTTCCAGATCGTTATCCCAGTCGCTAATGCGTACCTGCTTTGGTTTTTCTTCTTTGGGCATGTCCAGAAACTGTGCATCGATATCCTTAATGAACCGGCTCGGATTGGAGAAATTGGTTTTACCGTTTTTAAAACGCGATTTGGCATAACTGATAAAGCAAAGTTCTTCGGCACGTGTAATGGCCACGTAAAACAAGCGGCGTTCTTCCTCCAATTCACGTTCGCTTTGGGTGCAGAATGGCGATGGGAAAAGTTCTTCTTCCATGCCCACAATGAAAACGGCTTTAAATTCCAGTCCTTTGGCCGCGTGAACTGTCATTAAAGTTACTTTGTTGTGGCTCGTTTCTTTGTCGGTATCCTGGTCGGTAAGGAGCGAAACCTCTGATAGAAAATCGGGTAGAAGGGCAACAGGTTCACCATCAGAAAGCTTTTTCTCACAAAATTCGTGGATCGCTTTGAGCAACTCCTGCACGTTTTCCTGGCGGCTTTGCGCCTCAGGCGAACGGTCGGTGTAGGTGTCGGCAATCACACCGGTGGTTTTGATAATGCTGTTGGCCAGATCGTAAGCGCTTTGCGTGTTTATCTGCTCTGCAAATACGTCTATCATATTCCGGAATTGCGCCAGTTTGTTGGCGGTGCCAGCATTCACTCCGAGGTTATATTTCAACATGTCGCTAAGCACTTCCCACGCACTGACAGCATGCAGTTGCGCACAATCAATCAGCTTATTCACAGTGGTTTCGCCAATGCCGCGCGCCGGATAGTTGATAATCCGCTTGAGTGCTTCTTCATCGTTGGGGTTGCAAACCAGTCGGCAATAGGCAATCACATCCTTGATCTCCTTCCGTTGGTAGAACGATAGCCCGCCATAGATGCGATACGGGATGCTTTGCTTGCGCAGGGCTTCTTCCATTACACGCGATTGCGAGTTGGTACGGTAGAGGATGGCAATGTCCTGAAAGTGATAGTTGTTGGTGTAGCGCAAATCGGAGATATTATTCGCTACAATAAAACCTTCCTCAAAATCGGTAAATACGCTCAATACCTTAATGGGCTTGCCGGTTTCTTTTTCTGAGAAGACAGTTTTGCGGATTTGTTTTGAGTTTTTGTCAATCAGGCTGTTGGCAGCATTAACAATGGTTTTAGTAGAGCGGTAGTTTTGTTCCAGCTTGAATGTTTGCGCATTGTGGTACGTGTTTTTAAACTGGAGAATATTATCGATATTGGCTCCCCGGAACGAATAGATGCTTTGCGCATCGTCGCCCACCACACAGATTTTTTCGTGGCGTTCGGCCAGTTTCTTTACGATCAGGTATTGGGCAAAATTAGTATCCTGATACTCGTCGACAAGGATATAACCGAAACGCTCCTGGTATTTTTCAAGAATATCGGGGTGATTGCGGAAAAGGACATTCGTCTGTAACAAAAGGTCGTCAAAATCCATGGCATCAGCTTGTTTGCACCGGTTGCAATAGATTTTGTAAATGTCCTTCATCAACGGAATGCGCGATGACATATCGGCTTTCAGCAGGTCGGTATTGGCTGCGTACGATTCGGGGGTGATGAGGTTGTTTTTAGCATACGAAATGCGCGATTGAACAAAACCGTGTTTGTAAACTTTATCATCAAGTTTCAATTCTTTGACAATACTTTTTACAAGACTCTTGGAATCGGACGAATCGTAAATGGTAAAGTTCTTAGAATAACCGATATGCTCCGCTTCCGAGCGCAAAATGCGTGAGAAAATGGAGTGAAAGGTGCCCATCCACAGGTAGCGTGCGGTTTGCTCGCCCACCATTTGGGCAATACGCTCTTTCATTTCGCGGGCTGCTTTGTTGGTAAATGTCAGTGCCAGAATGGACGACGGATGCATTCCTTTTTTGAGCAGGTAAGCTATTTTATAAGTCAGAACGCGTGTTTTGCCCGAGCCCGCACCGGCAATAACAAGTGATGCCCCGGCTGTGTATTCTACGGCTTTGCGCTGACTTTCATTGAGTTCGTTGAGAAAAGATAATTCCATTTGAAAATGTGATAATGTGCGGATTTGGTAATGTGCTAATTGAAAGACAGGTACATATCCGCCATTTTAAATTTTTTGTTCAGGATACAAAGTTAGCAAATTGATTGGAATGAACTGAAAATAGTTTTCAACAACAGGACTTCGCTAAAAAAGCATTAACTTTGCGAGCGTTATGATTGAACTGTTTATGGCTGGTATTGTTTAATTATACAGTTAAATCAACATGTGATTATAGGATAATTTATAAAACAAACAATAAACTAAAAAATGGGATTGCTAAGCAAACTGATATTAAAGGCTGCCGGTTGGAAACTGGTTGTAGCTGTGGATGAACCACAAAAAAGTATAATCTGCGTGGCGCCGCATACAAGTAATTGGGATTTCCCAATCGGGAAGTTGTCGTATTGGGCACTGGGGCGTAACGCGTCTTTTTTGATTAAGAAATCATGGTTTGTTTTCCCTCTGAATTATCTTTTCGATGCTTTGGGTGGCATTCCGGTTGATCGGTCGAAGCGAACCTCGGTAACACAACAAATGGTCGAAGAGTTTAGTAAAAGGAAACAATTCCATTTGGCCATAACACCCGAAGGAACCCGCAGTCTGGCGCACACCTGGAAAATGGGCTTTTATCATATTGCCGTTGCCGCAAAAGTGCCTATCCAGTTGGCTTACATCGATTACGGTAAAAAAGAAATGGCTATCAAAGAGCTTTTTTATCCTACAGGCGACGAAACTGCCGATTTGGAAAAGATACAGGCTTATTATAAAGATGTTCAGGCTAAATTTCCTGAAAAGTTTAATCTGAGCGGTAAATAGTAAGTGTTTGAAAAGTCGCTTTTGGAAACAGAAGTAAATAATGATGCGTTTTTATAGTTTCGAAAAAGAATCTTTTGGAATTGTATTATCTAATTATTGTTTAGTACTTAACAACAATAAATATGCGTATTTCACTTATACAGGACATTATTTTCTGGGCCGATAAGGTTGCAAACCTGGAAAAAACGGATGATCAGCTGGCTTTGCTTGCCGGGAAAACCGACCTTGTGGTGTTGCCCGAAATGTTTACTACCGGATTTTGTACGGGAAATCTTCAGTTAGCCGAACCAATGGACGGTGAAACCATGGCTACGCTCAGGCATTGGGCAACTAAATATAAACTGGCGCTTACCGGGAGTTTTATTGCTACCGAGAATGGAAAGTTTTACAACCGGGCTTTCTTTGTTTTCCCTGACGGAACGGTTGAAACGGCCGACAAACGGCACTTGTTTTCGGTAGGCGAGGAGCATACCCATTTTTCGGCCGGGCGCAAACGTATGGTGATGAATTACTGCGGATTTAATATCTGCGTGTTGGTGTGTTACGATGTACGGTTTCCGGTTTGGTCGCGCAATGTGAAAAATGAATACGACCTGCTGATTTACGTGGCTAACTTTCCCTCACGCCGTATTATCGACTGGGATATTTTACTTCAGGCGAGAGCCATTGAAAACCAGGCCTACGTGTGTGGTGTAAATCGTATAGGTATCGATGGGTTAGGCATAGACTACAACGGACATTCAGCGCTGCTCGATTTTAAGGCCAATCTGTTGGTTGCCTGCGCCGAAAACGAAACTTCCATTCAAACTTTCAACCTGCAAAAAGAACCGCTTCAGAGCTACCGGCAGAAATTTGCCGTATGGAAAGATGCGGATAGATTTGAAGTCAGATAATTACTCTCCTTACCGGCACACGTGTGCGGCAAAATTTGCATACGTGTGCGGCAAAATTTCCTCACGTGTATAAATTTATTTCCATACGTATGGAAATTTTCCGCAAGACGTGTGCAACTGTATACCTGCTTTGGGGCCAGCAGTTTTTCTTTTTTGTTTTGTTTGGGCTGAAATTCATGGACAATCTTGTTTTTGATATAGAAAATAAGCAGATAGTCTCTGTTTTTTTATTTTATTTGTATAATTTTGGCACGTTTTACTTCAAAAAATCATTTTCGCATACGTATCCTGCCGGAAATGAAAAATCTAATTTATTAATTTATCATGAAAAAAACACTGATTTTATCACTGTGTGTGCTGTGTATGACCGCAATGGGCCAGCAAA
>CAYSTC010000015.1:0-57841 GCA_964433885.1 uncultured Paludibacter sp.
ACAGAAAACGGTAATATGCCTCAGTCCTTGCGGATATGTTCTTTCAATGATCAAAGGATGGCGTACGTTGGGTGTGATTTGCAATCACAGGCGACAATGCCAGAGTTTTGTTCGTTAGTTGTAATATATCGAGTAGGACGGTGAATTGAAAAACAATTTGAAATATATATAAACAAATTTCCCGCAGATATCGCTGATTTTCGCTGATTTTTTCTTAATCTGCGTAGATTTGCGCTATCTGCGGGAGTTGTATATTATACTCAGTAAGTAAGCCTGTTCTAATTATTACTTTTGATACATCCTGTTTTCAATGAATTCAAATTGTTTTTATTTCAACACTTCCTGTTTTGCATCGGGGTTGTAATAACCTTTGGTGGCTTCGAAGAATGCTTTTTTCATTTTTTTTAGCCTGCCGGGTTGTTGGGTTGCCAGGTTTTTGGTTTGGCCTGCGTCTTTGTTCAGATTAAAAAGATTGAATTCGGGCAGATTTCCCAGTTCATTGCCGGCTTCATTGGTTACGGGGCCTTTGTAGGGTGGGAGCATGGCCCAGCCGTTTTTTATCAGCGCCAGTCTTCCCGAAGCTTCCACCACAAACTCTTCGCGGCCTTTGCTGCTTTTTCCGGTCAGTGCATTCAGTATTTGATTGCCATCCACCTTTTGGGGCATATTTATTCCCAGCAATTTAGCCAGCGAGGGCATTATGTCCAGTTGGGTTACAAATGCTTGTGAAACAGCAGGTTTTACTCCGTTTTTCCAATACAAAAAGAACGGAACGTGCGTGGCGCCATCAAACAGGCTGTATTTTCCTCCACGCAGTCCGCCGGCTGGTTTGTGGTTGCCCAGCATTTCTACCGCATTGTCTTTGTATCCGTCGTCGAGCACCGGGCCATTGTCGCTGGAGAAAATAATAATGGTGTTTTCGAGCAGGTGGCGTTTTTCCAGATTTTCGATCAGTTTACCAACACACCAGTCGGCTTCCAGGATGGCGTCGCCACGTGGTCCCATACCGCTTTTGCCTACAAAGTCGGAGTGGGGTGTGCGGGGTACGTGGGGTTCATGCAATCCGTAGTACAGGAAAAACGGTTTCTCGCCCTGTTTGCTCAGGAAATCGTCTACTTTACCGGCAAAATATCCGGCCATTTCCTCGTCGTTCCAGCGGGCTTTTGTGCCGCCTTTCATATATCCGATACGTGGAATTCCGTTGATAATAGAATTGTTGTGTCCGTGCGACCATTGCATTTTCAGCATTTCGGGGTTAGTAAGCGCGGTAGGTTCTCCATCAAAGTTCTTTACATAGCTCACTTGAATCGGATCGTTGGGATCGCCATTGAGCACCCGCCCGTTTTCGATATAAACGGTTGGCACACGGTCGACAGTGGCTGCAATTACACAGGAAAAATCAAATCCCACGTCGTTGACCGACGGGCTGATGGCTTTGTTCCAGTCAATTTTGCCATTTCCCATGCCCAGATGCCATTTGCCGATGGCAGCCGTGTTGTATCCGGCCGATCGCATCATTTTGGGTAATGTGTATTGTTGGGTATCGATAAGCAACGGAGCGTCGCCTTCGAGTATGCGTGCATTGGCTTTTTTCCACGGATACATACCCGTGAGCAATCCGTAACGGCTGGGAGTGGAAGTGGCCGAACAGGCGTAACCGTTGGTAAAACTCACACCCTCGTGTGCCAGACGGTCGATATTGGGAGTTTTGATAGTGGATGAGCCGTAAGCGCTTATGTCGCCATAACCCAGATCGTCGGCCAAAATGACGATGACATTTGGTTTTTGCTGGGCCTGGACACTTAAAAACGGAACACTAAGCAGCGGTAAAAAAAGCCTTTTCATAAATCTTTATTTTCAATTATTTTTTTGTTCGTTGTTTTTGATATTCTTCAAAAATTCGGAAGGCGTGAAGCCGGTGTGCTTTTTGAAGCATTTTGTGAAATAATTAGGATCGGACATGCCGATGGCAAACGATGTTTCGGATACGTTATGTCCGTTCAGTAGCAGTTTGCGGGCTTCTTTCATTTTTATCTGCCGGATAAATTCGGTGATAGATACATCTGTGAGTTTCTTAAGCTTGATATGCAGCAAACTACGACTCACTCCCAGCGCCGAAGTAATTTCTGTAACCCCGAATTCTTCGTTTTCAATGTTCTCCATAATAAGTTTTACCAGATCGGACATGAATTTTTCATCCCGTGGGTTGCTTACAATTTCCTGAATATTGGAGTCGTCGTCGTTCCTGAAGCGTTCGATATTCCGCTGGCGGGTTTGAAGCAGGTTATTTACCAATAACTCCAGATTTTCATCGTTAAACGGTTTGACAATATAGGCATCAGCCCCCGACTGATAGCCTTTCGTGAAATCGTTTTCCATGTTTTTGGCCGTTAGCAGTACAATAGGAATATGGCTGAACGACAGATCTGTTTTCAGTTTGTTGGTTAGCTCCAGTCCGTTCATTACGGGCATCATGATGTCGCAAATAATCAGATCCGGAACTTCGGAAATGACTTTTTCCAGTCCTTCTTTTCCATTCCAGGCTTTTATCACATCGAAGTTCTGACTGAATATTTCTTCCAGATAATCGTTCATTTCCGTGTTGTCTTCAACAATCAGGATTTTCATCTTTCTGTTTTTCCCGCTGGCTGGTACCGGAGTATTCTCGGAAAAGAGTTTAACCGAATCTATAAACTGCGATTTGTTTTTGTCCATCGATTCCGTGTCCAGTTCTTCATTCGAGCGTTCGTCGGGTTCAAAGGCCGTTTCCGAAACATTGAGCCTTACAATGAACCGCGTACCGATAGCCGGTTCGCTTTCGGCCCTGATGGTTCCTTTGTGTATATTCACCAGAGCTTTGGTCAGCGCCAGTCCTATTCCGGTTCCTTCGTTTTCATCTTTGCGTTCTACCTGATAATAATTTTCAAAAATCCTGTCAAGCAGATGTTTGGGTATTCCCCGGCCAGAATCCTCGACCGAGACGTTCAGGAAGATTTGCCCGTTGACATGTTCCAACGATGCGGACAAGGTAATCATTCCGCCAGCCGGAGTGTATTTGAAAGCGTTGGATAACAGGTTGTAAATAATCCGTTCCAGGTTTGAAGGCGAAAACCAGGCTTTTTCATTCTGGTTAGAAGGAATATCAATCACAAAATCAATTTCCCTTTCGGTGGCAATCATCTCAAATATACTGGAGATTTCGTAAATAAATGCGAGTACATTGCCTTGTTTTACAGTGATTTTCTGTTGTTTCATTTCAATCTTGCTGAATGTCATGATTTCATCAATGAGATGATTCATGCGGTTGGCATTTCGGAAAATGACATCCAGTTTTTTTCTCACTTCCGCCGGCAGCGAATTGGAATTAATCATCCGTTGAAGCGGCGACAGAATCAATGTTAACGGGGTTTTCAGGTCGTGAGTGATGTAGGTGAAGAAGTTGATTTTGTGCTGGTTTAGTTCCTCTAACTGAAGTTTTTCGGCATGCTCGGCCTGAAATCTCATCCGGAGCTTAATTCTGGTTTTGGCTATGTTGAACGCTGCATAACCGGCCATGATGAGAATGATAAAGTAGATGATATACGCCCACCACGATCTCCAGAATGGAGGGCGGATAATTATGTCGAGCGAACGCATCCCCGATTCGTCCCAGTGTATTCCATCAATAGAGGCCTTAATCTGCAATACGTATTTACCTTCGGGCAGGTTTGAGAAAAGGATTTGACGTTGCCTGTTAATCACTTGCCAGTCGGCATCGGCACCCAGCAACCGCATGGCATAGATGGTGTTTGTTGCATACTTGAAGTTAAGTGCCGTAAAATCAAAGCTGAACGAGGAGGCCTGATCGTGCGAAAGCTCAATGCTGTTTGTTTCGGAAATGTTTTTGGTCAGCGGAGAATCTTCGGAATCGATATTGATATTTTTTCCGCTTATTTTGAAATTTGTAATCTGTACTTTGAATAGCTTCCTGGCCGGAACCAACTGGTTGGGGTAGAAAGAGATCATTCCATTGATTGTACCAAAAAACAACTCGCCATCGGGGGCTTTGTACGCCGACGAAAAGTTGAACTGATTGATGGGTAAGCCATCGCTAACGCTGAAATTCTCTATTTCTCCGCTAACCTGATCATAACGGCAAAGTCCCGATTCGGTACTAAACCAGATTTTTCCGTTGTTATCTTCTACAATTCCTTTTATCGAATTGGAGGGCAATCCGTCTTTGAGTGTGAGAGTTCTACTTTCAGATTTCCTGTTGAGACAACTAACGCCTGAATTGTTGGTGCCCACCCAGATTTGCTTTCTGCGGTCTTCGGTTATCGATGTGATAAAATTTTCCGTCTTGCCAAAAAGCTTGACCTGTATTGTTTTTTTTGTTTTTGCATCCAGATAAAACAACCCTCTGGTCCTGGTTCCTATCCAGATGTTTGCTTCCGAATCCTGAAACAGGCTATAAATAAAACTCCGGCCGACATCTTCGTTGCCAAACCGGATAAATTGATCTTTGTCTGGTGAATAATACAATAAACCTCCGGGCGTTCCGGCCCAGATAGTACCCTGATTATCCTGCAATAACGAAAAAACAGACACTGCCGGGAAGTTGTTTTTGGGCACGGAATAATACTTCATCCTACCGGTGGAAATGTTGTAGCAGTTCAGTCCGCCGGTAAATGTCCCGATCCATAAATTGTTGTTTTTGTCTTTGAGAAGGCTGTGGATATTGTGGTAGCTCAGTTTAATTTTCCCATTCCCATTCTCATAATGTTGGATGTTTCTTGTTTTTTTGTCTAGGAAATTGAGTCCGCCATCTTCGGTGGCTATCCATAACGAGTTGTCATCGTTTGATATAATCTGTCGCACCGCTTTGCCGCTGAGGTGTTTACTCAGATATCCAAAGGGGTAAATTGTGAAATTGTCAGAGCCTTTGTAGAAGATATTAAGACCTCCGAAGAATGTCCCGACCCAGATATTTGAAGCGTTGTCGTTGAAGATGGAGTAAATGGCATTGTCACTCAGGTTGCTCATGTCGGCGGCATTTTGTTCTATCTTCTTTATCAGCCGGAGATTATTATCCACGATATTTACTCCTTGTTCGGTGCCTATCCACATATTGTTTTGTTCGTCCTGACAAATAGCTCCAATATTATTGTTGGTGAACCCATTTCGGGTATCGAATTGGACGATGGATTGCGTGGCAGGGGTATAAACCAACACTCCATTTTCGGCGGTTCCAATCCATATCCTGCGATATTTATCGATGTAAATTCTGTTTATCTGCAAATTTGCAAGTTTGGCAGATGCTTGTTTGCTTACTATTTGTGTCGAAAACTCTTTGGAGTTCAAGTCGTACCAATGAATTCCGTTCAATGTTCCGAGCCAGAGGATATCATTTTCATCCACCACCAAACTAAAAATATCTACAGCAGAATGTTTTTGTAAAAGGGCATTACTCAATACGAGGTCAAATTTATCAGTAGCCTGATTGTAAGCATATATTTCGTTGAAAGTAGAAACAAACAAACGCCCTTTTGCGGTTTCGAAAAAGAAATTTCCGCGCAAAACCCGATGGCCCTGCCACAGGTTGTATCGCCTGAATTTATCGGTCTGTTGGTTGTAAAGACAAATCCCTTTTTCGGTAAGCACCCAAAGTTTTCCGCTTTTGTCTTTATGCAGCGAAATAATGAAATTATTGGTCAGTGAGAGCGTGTCGGACTCGTCGTTGAAGTAATTCCGGATTTCGTAGCCGTCAAACCGGCACAACCCATTTCGGGTACCCAGCCAAATGAAACCCTGATTGTCCTGGGCGATGCAGTTGACCGTATTCTGCGGAAGCCCATTCATAATATTCAGATGAGCAAACCTGACATCGTTGATCTGGCGTCCGAATAAAAAGCCGGATAACAATAAATAGAAAAACAGAATTTTAGATTTCTTCATATGATTATTTTTCAGACCGGTTAACTCTATTTGATTTGAAAGAATCTGATTTATGAATTTCCTCCAATTCCCTCCGATAGAATTCCATAATGCAAATTTAAAGGAATTATTTACCGAAAACCAGTAAATAATCATTGAAAATCAGTAATCGTGTTGAATATTCCGCACAAACCCCTTAAATATAGTGGGTTTTGTATAAATGAATGCATCTGATCCGATTGTGTATTAAAAAGACATGCGTACTAATTTGGTGGACAATTCTCCTTATTTGTTTTTTTTGAGGGGCATATATTTGCAACGTGATTATCACCTCTTTGGAGGTTGGTTTTATTAACTTTAATATTTATACAATGAAAAAGAAAATTACTTTTTTTGCTTTCATGGGCTTTATGGCCCTCTCGTCGGTTTATGCCACTCAAAACATTTATGTTGCTACACCTGCCAATGGTGGTAACGATAGTAATGATGGGACCGCTTCAGCCCCCTTTGCTACTTTATCAAAAGCTACTTCAGTCGTTTCAGAAGATGGCGCTATCATTAATGTTGCTGCCGGTACTTATGTGGCAACTGCTCCTGCCGTTTTAAATGCTTTCAGTCAAACAATCAATGGTGATAATGCAGCCACCACCATTTTAGACGGTAACAACGCTGTAGCTTTAATTGATGGATATGTTTCCCTCAATAATTCAGGCAAAACCATTACCATTAAAAACCTTGCTTTTAAAAATGGAGCTTTAACTGTTGCCAGCGGAACAAAAGACGGTGGCTCAGCCATTTCTATCGGTGTAAAAACAAATTTGGTTCTGGAAGATTGCTGGTTTTCGAAAAACACAACTGTGACATCAACTACCGAGAGTTTTGGTGGAGCTGTTTATTTTGCCGGAAACAATATTACTGTAAACCGGTGTTTGTTTGAGCAAAATGCCAGCAACAGCACCGGTACAACAACTCCACTTGCCTATGGTGGAGCAATAACAGTTCGCCACTTATTAAATACAACAGTGGGCAGCACTACCCACGTGTCTTATGGTGCCACTTACGCAGTAATCAAAAACTCTACTTTTTATAAAAACAGTTCGTTTGCAAAAGGCGGTGCCGTTTATTTCAACAAACAGCTAAATGCTAATATGGATGATGACGATGCCACTTTTGTAGTTCAAAACTGTGACTTTATTGAGAACACATGTTTAGGGGCTAATACGGCTGCTAATACCGCTCAGAATGGTGCCGCTTTGGCTATTTCAAGCGGCTCCAACTCAACGAATAACAAAATGCAGACTATTATTCTAACCAATAATACGTTCTGCAACAATACGATGATGTCTGCCGGAACGGTTTATGGAAAAAATACCGTGTTGCTGGAAGGTTTCAGATACACCGCATTCCTTACCAACAATATTCTGACCAGCACTGCCACTAACGGCGAGTCTTTGTTCGGCAACCAACCGATGACTACCCAATCCGGTTCAAATAACATAATTGACAAAGTAGCTGCCAATATTCAGGGAGCAGACTTTAATGCCAATGCAGCTACCAAAAGCAATCAGGTAGCAACAATTACAGCAGCGGCAATCGGGTTGAATACTACATTAACTAATTATCCGGTTGGGGCTTCATTTGCTTTGCCTTACCTGTCTTTGCAGTCGGGCTCTATGGCTATCAACACGGGTACAAACAGTTATTTAGCCAATACAGTGGCTAATCCATCACCGGCTACTCCGGTTGAATTTATTTTACAGGCCGATCTGTTGGGATTAGCTATCCAGGGAACGAAAGATATCGGTGCATACGAATTTTCCGGCACTACTACAGCGCTGAATTCGACTACAAGCAGCACTATTGAGATACGAAAAAATGCAAACGGTGCAGTGCTTAGTGGTTTAGTAGCAAATGCTAACGTGAATGTTTTCAATATGGATGGCAAAACGGTATTAAAAACAACTTCAACCGCTTCAGAACTTCAGGTCAACTTACCGGCAAGAGGAATGTATATTATTTCTGTAAATGGTCAGAAATTCAAATATATACATTGATCTCCATAATCGAAGATATTGTTATCAACCGGAAAATTCAAATAATCAAAAATTGCCTGTAGTACGTGAGTGCTACAGGTTAAATAAACCAACAAATATAATATAAAATGAAAAAGCTAATTCTACTATCAGCTCTTACCACTTTGAGCTTTTTTGGCTTAAAAGCCGAACTGGTATTACCTACAGGCATGCAAATTCTGACTCCGACAGGGGTAACAGTTACAGTTGAAGATACCCGCGCGTTTGACAAAACCAAAAATATGGTTGTGGCCGGCAGTCCTACGAAAGGCTACAAAGTTTTCTTTACAGCCAAAGAAGATACACATGGCGAAGAACTTTGGGTGTCCGACGGAACTGTGGCCGGAACCAAAATGGTAAAAGATATTTTTCCGGGTGCTACCAGTTCTGGAGTAGCGTGGATGCAACGTTTCAATGATAAAGTGGTGTTTCAGGCACAGTCAAGCACCGAAATAGGTACTGAGCTTTGGATATCCGATGGAACTGGAGCGGGCACCTATATGGTAAAAGACATTCATCCCATTGGCTCATCAAATCCCGGCGGATTTACCCAGTTGGACGAAACCCATTTCATATTTGCAGCCATGGATTTTGATAGTGAAACCTATGGCGCAGCACCTCAGCGCTGGTTGTGGATTTCGGACGGTACTGAAAACGGAACGCAAATGATCAAAGATTGCCAGGTTTTTCATCCCGGAAGCAAAAGTGCCAATGATATCAGCACCCATTTCTGCCGCGTTGGTCGCAAAGTGTTCTTTAAAGCCGATAGCAAAGATTCGCAATATGGTGAAGAATTGTGGGTAACTGATGGTACTTCGGCAGGTACTTTTATGCCGGTTGATATCAACAAAAAGGTGGTGGATGCCAATACTGGTAGTACAGCTGGAGCTCAGTTGGACTGGTTTACAAATTTCTACAACGAGAAACTGTTCTTCTGTCCATACAGCGATGTATACGGAGCTGAAATCTGGGTGAGTGATGGAACAACAGAAGGTACGCACATTATTAAAGATATGAATCCGGGAGTGGATGCCAACGGGCTTCCGTTGGGAGGTAACTGTTTTACAGCCCGTTTGTATAATGGTAAAGTTTACTTCCGTGGATACGATCCGGTTATGGGCCAGGAATGTATTGGAACTGATTTGACTGAAGCCGGAACGCAAACTATTTTCGATATCAATACCAACCCAACAACAACTGGTACCGATAATGGATTCCCTGATATCTTTGGTGAATTTGACGGAGTGTTGTTTATGAAAGGACAAACCGGTGGTAATGCATCGTCCACTAATCCGGTTAACTACGGACTTGAATTCTTTTATACAGATGGTACAGCTGCCGGTTCTAAAATGCAATCGGATTTGAACCCGGGTGTTGGAAACAATGCTGCGTGGGAAGGAACCGTTATTTCAGGAAGTTTCTATTGCCGTGCACAAAATGCCATTCCTACAGGTTCACAAACCTGGGAGCTTTACAAACTTGATACAAAAGATGAATTCCCCCAAAAGGTAGTTGACCTGGTTGACGGACAGGATTTCGTTCACTCTATCAGGAATTTGGCCGGCGATGTGGCATTTACCAGCAAGGCTGTACCAAGTTTGTTCACCTACCACTATCGCAAACCTAACTTTGATCCAGTAAAAGACGTAGAAAGTATGGAGATTGATTTCCGTACACGTGCTGAAATTTCAGGAGTAAAAGATGTTTTTGCCGCAAAATCGGATCTTAAGCTATTCCCGAACCCTGCTCATAATTATATGATGTTCGAAAGCAAGAATGCAGTCAATAGCTTGTCGATTACTGATGTTACCGGAAAATTAGTTTACCAGTCAAACGTTCTCAATACAAATAAAATTGAAATCTCCGGTCTGACTCCGGGTATCTATACAGTTGTTGCAAACCATGAAAATGGAGTAAGCCGCAATGTATTGATCGTAAAATAAAACAAAAATACAAGTCGGAGTTATCTTGTTTCGCGGGCAAACTGCAAGCAAATAACTCCGGTTTAAAAGTATAATACTAAACGACCGAGGAATAAGTCAAAATGAAAAACAGACTAATCACATTAATTTTTTTATTAAGTGCCTTTTTTACAATACAAGCCCAGGAACCGGTACGTGTGACAGGGGTGGTTGTAGATAGTAAGAGTAACGAACCCATTATCGGGGCATCGGTTATTGAAAAAGGGACAACAAATGGAGTGATAACCGGCGCGAAGGGGGAATTTAGTATCAGAATCAAAAAAGATTCACGAATCCTTGTTCGTTTCGTAGGTTATTCAGGTGCAGAGATATTACCTAAACCAGGGCAAAATGTAATTCAGTTGGAAGAGCAAAATACAAATTTGAAGGATGTAATTGTTATCGGATATGGTGTTCAGAAGAAGAGTGATGTTACGGGAGCTATTTCATCCATCAGTGCCAAAGATATAAGTTCAGTGCCGGTTTCGTCGGCTGTACAGGCTTTGCAGGGAAAGGCATCGGGTGTGCAGATTGTTCAAAATACGGGAGCTCCCGGCGCTGCAACAACCATTAAAATTCGTGGTACAGGAACTGTAAACAACTCGGATCCGCTATATGTGGTTGATGGATTTATTGTGGATGACATTAGTCAGCTGAACCCGGGCGATATTGCCAGCATTGAAATTCTGAAAGATGCGGCTTCCTGTTCTATTTACGGTGCTCGAAGCGCCAATGGGGTAGTGCTTGTTTCTACTAAGACAGGACAAAGCGGAAAGATAAAAATCAACTTTGATGCTTATAGCGGGTTGTCGAACCCATGGAAAGTAATCAACGTGATGAATGTGGATAACTACGCGCTGATGAGAGACTATGTGGAAGGAAAGACATTTTATTCGACTGAAGGTAAACTGTATTATTCTAAAAATGCATCAACCGGGGAAACGTATTTCGATAATGCAAAGTTCCAACGGATTGACTCGTTAAAAAGAAATTCTCCAGGCAGTTGGTGGAATGCCGTAACCCAAACCGGATTGAAACAACAATACAATCTGTCGGTAAGCGGCGGAAGCGAAGCCAACAAATACATGATCAGTTCCAACTATTATACCGAAAAAGGTATTGTGAAAACATCTGATTATAACCGCTTTTCTACGCGTATCAATTTATCAAATAAGCTGGCTAAGTGGCTTACATTCAACAGCAGTTTGTCGTATACAAACGAAAACCGCGACATCGTTCCTGAAGGGCAGGATGGATTGTTGAAAAAAGCATTGTATCAAAGTCCAATGATATTTACCTACAATACAGCCGGATACTATTCTGAGGATCACCCGATAGCGATGTTGAACAGAAATCATAACAACAATAAAGTTGATAATCTAAGTATAAATGCGGATTTAACGGCAAGAATCAATAAGTCATTGACATACCAGTTTAAAATATCTGACATTTCTACGTTTGACAACCGGAAAAAGTTCAACGAGGTGCAAAAACTCAATGAAAACTTTGTGATGCCTACCGACCTTACGTCAATCGAAAAATGGAATTCGGTGGCCAATAAAATTGAAATAAACAATATTCTTACCTATTCACTGAATAAAGGCAAACACGACCTGAATGCCATTGTTGGGCAGACGGCCGAGATGTATACATTAAATTCGGAATATGCCATAAAAAAAGGAACTTCCAGTAATGCCGATTATTTATGGTATTTGAGCTCGGGTTATACCGGCGACAGGGTTACGGAAACGCAAAACGACTGGGCAGCTATTGGATACCTGGGCCGACTTAACTACTCGTTCGATAACAAGTATTTAGTTCAATTGAACTTCCGCTCGGATGCGTCATCTATCTTTAGTTCATCTAACCGTTGGGGGTATTTCCCATCATTCTCGCTGGGTTGGAAATTTAAAAATGAGTCCTTCTTACAGGATGTTGATTGGTTGTCGACCGGAAAATTCAGATTCGGTTGGGGACAGCTTGGTAACAATCGTATTAACGAATATGCCCGCTATACATTGATCCGGAATAACTACAATTATTCTTACGGAGCCGGTAACCACATTCTTTATCCCGGAACTACTTCCACTACCATGGGGAATGACGCTATCCGTTGGGAAAAAACGGAGTCGACTAACTTCGGGCTCGATCTTGGATTCCTGAATAATAAACTGACAGCTACCTTCGAGTATTTCAACAGGCTTACAGGCGACATGTTGCTCACTGTACCTGTGGTAGTTTCAGCCGGGTTGGTAACGGCTCCAATGGTTAATGCCGGTTCGGTTTCCAATTATGGATTTGAAATGAACCTGAATTATAAGGGAGGAGCCAAAGATTTTAAATATGAAATCGGATTCAATGCCTCATACATAAAAAACAAGGTGATTAGCCTTGGAACAGGTAATGAACCAGTGTACGGAGGATATGTTTCTGAAACCAACATAGCAGCCTTTGTTACCAAAACTGAAGTTGGACGACCTATCGGATGTTTCTACGGCTATGTTACCGACGGAATTTTCCAAACCACCCAGGAAGTTGCCCAAAGCGCTCAAAATGATGGTTTGACAAAACCTGGCGATTTCAGGTTCAAAGACCTGAACAGCGATGGGAAAATCACAGCTGAAGACCGTACTTATATCGGATCGCCACATCCTGATTTCGTGTTTGGTGCGCCCATTAGCTTGTCATACAAAAATATTGAATTGTCAATGTTCTTTCAGGGACAAACCGGAAACAAAATTTTCAATGTGATGGAGTATTACCTGAATTCTGCCAATGGTGCATGGAATGTGTATGCCGACCTGAGAAGCAAGCATTGGGCCGGAACAGACATTGCAAGCCGCGCTTTCTTCGCAGCTAACCCTAACGGAACGGTTCCGGATTTGGATGCAGCTGATTTACCTAAAAACTTCAGGGCTTCCGATTTTTATGTAAAAGATGGATCTTACCTCCGGTTGAAAAATGTGCAGCTAAACTATAATTTTTCGGAGTCGGTATGCAAATCGCTGAAGCTTGCTAACCTGACTGCTTATGTGGGAGCTTACAACTTGTGGACATTGACAAAGTACGACGGCCTTGATCCCGAAATTGGTAAAAATGTAGGTTCCGAAGAAAATAACCTGTACATGGGAGTCGATCACGGTAACTATCCGCAGGCAAGAACCATTACTGTCGGTATTAAACTTGGGTTATAAATACAAATGAAAAAGACAACAAAAATGAATTTCATAAAAATATCAAAAATCATCTTTGTGGGTATTACCCTGACTCTTTGCGGCTGCTCGGGCATGCTGGATAAAGAGGTTCTGGCTTACTCCACTAATGAAAATTATTACGACACTCCGTACAAATTGCAGGAAGCCCTGAATGGAGTATACAATATTTTACAATCTGACCAGTACATGAATTGTGAATGGATTTTTGGCGAAGCCTGCGGCGACGATGTCATAGGGAACGACGAAAGTACCACGAATCAGATTTCAGAGTTGGTGAACTTCCGTTTCAACCCTTCAAATGTATGGATATTGAACAGATATACTGTTAACTATTTGGGAATTAGCCGGGCAAATCAGGTTATTGCAAATGTAAACAAAGTGCAACTTGCTTCTACAGATTACAGCGAATATTCCGAGGTAAGAGAAATTCTGGGACAAGCCAAGTTTCTTCGTGCCATGTTTTACTTCAATCTGGTTAAAACCTATGGCGGCGTACCCATCCGTCCGGAAAAAGAAAGCCTGACGAAACTGGTAATTCCCCGTAGTACGAAACAGGAAGTGTATGCTTATATCGAAAAGGATTTGCGCGAGGCTGCTATCATGCTCCAGGCCAAATATACCGATAATAACCTGGGAAAAGCAGGTGGATGTGCTGCCATTGGCTTACTCATGAAAGTGTTGATGTATCAGGCTACGCCGGGTGTTATGTCCGAAAAATGGTCAGACATCGTGAGCCTGGGCGAGTACTTTGTGGAAGGTAAAAACATGACTATGGCCCAGATGCTCAAGTACGATTCGAAAGAGGATTGGGAAGCACTCCGGGAAAGACTTTGGTTCAAGCCCAAGAATCTGCTCATCAGCACCGATCCGCTTGAAACACCGCAAACATTATTGCCAGCCATTGCCAACCTTTATTCCGTGGATTACACGAGTGTGTATGGAGAAGCCCTGAAATACTGGGAAATTTACCAGTTGAAGGGTGAATTTTACAAAGGGTCTATTTTCGAAGTGGTATTTAAAGAGTCGGCCGATGGAACATCCGGTGATACGAACCAGGGAACAGCAATTCTTGAAGATTTGTTCCAAACCCGGCTTTGGACTTCTCCAACTCTTTATGATGATTTAAAAACCGATCCGCGTGTAGGCCAGGTTATTGCAAAACACGGAACAGCGACACCCGACGGTGAACGTGTGAACACAATTGAGAACCGATACAATGCATTGAAGTGGTATACCGCCAAAAAAGACCGTCCGCAAAATACGACCGATTATTCAAAGAACAGAAGGGTGATTCGCTATGCCGACGTGTTGCTGACTTATGCTGAGGCGTTGAATGAAGTTGGTGAAGGAGCAAGGGCGCTGACACAGCTCAACAAAACCAAAGCGGCTGCAAATGCCATTACTTCTGTTGCAACGCTTTATAATGGTGGTGGTTACGGATATATGCGAAACCAGATTTGGCTGGAACGTCGGCTTGAGTTGTGTTTTGAATGGGATCGTTTCTTCGACATTGTACGTCAGGGACGCGCAGCTTCTATATTTAAAAACTTTGCTTCGGCAAGTGCAACCAATCATACCCGGGGTATCAATTTCGTTGAAGGAGTGAATGAGATTTTTCCAATTCCACAAAATGAAATTGATCTTAGCAACGGTGTTGTAACTCAAAACCCAGGATATTAAACAAACATTGATATGAAGAAATATTTTTCAATAATTACGATATTAATTTTTATCCTGATTGCAAACGGTTGCCAGGATGAAAATGCAATTACTCCCAAGGCTTCGGTTCAGGCTTCGGCCATTGAGCTGAAGATCAATGAATCTGTTGAATTTAAATTCAACGGGACGGCCCAGAAGGTAAGTATTTTTACCGGAGATGAATCACATAATTATGATTCAATCCAGAGTGGAAATAAAGGTTTTGTGGTCAACAAAGGTGTTTTCAACTATGCTTACCGCCACCCGGGTGTTTATAAGGTGGTGATTGTGGCTTCAACCTCCAACGAGCGGGCTGCGCAATTATTACACGACACATGCTCTGTTACGATTAACGTTATTGATACTATTGCCACCATTAAGTCGATAACTTGCCCTAAAGTTTTTTACGATGAAATAGCCGCAAAAACTGTAGGTAAAGATTGGTTGGTATGCCTGCCACAGAAAATTTTGTTCAAAGGACAAACATTGCCTGTAAGTTCAAAACAAAGGTTGGCTATTAAACTGGCCTCCGATTCGGCCAAACTGTTGGTAAACAATGCAGGCTTTAATTCAACAGCCACCTATGAACTTAAGAATGGGACTGCCCTAAGCGTAAAACCCTACATGGGAGATACCCAGAATCACAATTTGTATATGTTGTTTTATCCGGAGTTTAAAACATTTACGCTGAATGGGGTAGCAGGTACTCTTGTCCGGAGTGAATACAACTACGACCGGATGCAACTGAATGTAACGCTGCCGGCTGGAACTGATAAGAAAAATCTTATTCCGGTGTTTACATTGTCTGAAGGTCAGGAAGTGTATGTAAACGGGGTGTTACAAACCACCGGGGTTTCTGTGGTCGATTTTACATCGCCCGTGGTTTTCAGGCTCAGAAATACGTCTGCAGCGAATGCTGAACTTTCAGCCGAAACGCTGGTGACAGTTACTGCTCTTTAGGTATTGATTTTTTAAGAAGGAATGACCCGGTTGCTGAACTTATGGCAGTCGGGTCATAAATTAATAAGTATCTAATAAGAATTAAGGGTTGAAATAATCTTTCTGTACAACGCAAAGCCCTGAAAGGGCATAATTTGAATAACCGTGGGTGAAGCCCACGGCTGGAATGAACCGACTACATCAGCCCTGAAGGTGGATGAACAGAGGAGGGTATTATTCAACCACTTCGTGGCTGTCTGATTTTTCTCATTAATCCCATGGGCTTCACCCACGGTTATTCAAATTATGCTACTTCGTAGCAAATAATTAGCTAGCCTAATTTCTAATTCAACTCTTAATTTGTATGCATAATAGTTCAAACTCTACAATATGAAAACGATATACCGATTGAATTCTAAAATACTTTTGATTTTACTTGTTTTGTTGATAACGGGTAACTTTTCCAGAATTATTGCCCAACCCACCCAAAACAGGCTTTATAATCCGGTTTTGCCCATGCGCGATGGTGCTGTTGAGCGTTTTATGGGATATTATTATGCTATAGGTGAAGCTACCGAAGGTAAGATCTACAATTCTAAAAATCTGATCAACTGGTTAGGCCCTGTGCAGTCCGTAACTACAAATGAAGCCACCTGGCTCAACGACCCGAAGTGGACACAGGCTTCGGTTTACACGGGAGTTATGGCCGGTGACATTTTGTATCGTAATGGTGTTTTTCATACCTATTGGAACGGAATAGGGCATGCCTACGCAGCCACTCCGCTTGGGCCTTACAAGGAAGGTTCTATTTCAGAGCCTTTCGATGATTATGGCATCGATACACAGGTTTTTCAGGATGAGAATGGAGAAATCTACTGGGTAAAAAAACGCAATCCTTCCGATCCGCATCCAATGACGGGAGCACCATCCAATATCGATGGCCCCGAAATCTGGATTTTTAAAATGAATTCGCCTTTTGCCCGGAAGGATATTACGGTGGCGGGAGTACAACTCACGCATCAGCGGGGTCATCCCACTAGTGTAAATCACGTCAATTTTGAAGGGCCGGAATTGTTCAAATACCGCGGGAGGTATTACATCTTTTTTGCAGTAAACCGGATGGGACCACGTTCGGGTATGTATGAAGTGGGCGTAGCAGAAAGCGACCAGCCCATGAATTTCAATAATTCAAAAAAATATCCGCATCCTGTCCTTGCCCGGAATACTGAGCAGCATTTACTCGATTACAAAACGATACTTAATAGTGCCGAACATGGCGGTTGGGAAAGTAGTTACACCACCGCCACTACTGCCACGGATTGGTACAGTTTAAAGTTCGACGATAGTGCATGGACAAAATCGCAGGGTGGATACGGTCGTCAGGAATACGATCTTTATGCAGGATCCACTTTTACAAATGCCAAAATAAGGCCAAGGAAAACAGCCTGGAATACAACTAAAATTTATATTCGACGGAAGTTTTCGCTGACCCAGGTTCCTGCTAAAATAGCACTGAAACATTGGGTGTATGCTGATGCAAATTTCTATATCAACGGGAATAAAGTAACTCTCAGCAAGCGGAATAATACCTACGAATACCTGCAATTGAACCCATCGATGTTTGTCGTGGGGGATAATGTTATTGCCGTGGAAGCAACCAGCCCCTGTTCCGATCAGTACTGCCAGCAGTTTCTGGATTTTGGGCTATACGATACCGGGGATACTGATGCTGAAGATATAGTAATAGGTCCGGCACAACCCAATTTTGTGGTAGGGCCCAATGGCTTTGAAAGATGGATAATGTATAAGGCTTACTTCAACAACAACCAGGTGCAGGGCATTGACCGGATACATTTTTACAATAAAGAAGTTGTGGTTGAAAATAGTACGGTGAAAAACACCAAAGGTTACCGCCCGAAACCGGCATTGCCGTCAATGATTAACTATTGCGATTACGCCATTTATTATCCTTTTGATTTCCTAAATAATAGTAAATGGAAAATCTCCGGAGGAATTCTTTATCCCGAAAATACTTCGGGTGGCGAATTGCTTCTGAGTCGTGCAGCCGAAACCAATTACCGGTTTGAGATCCCTTTCCGGATAAGCCAGGCCGACGGTTGGGCGGGTGCATATGCTTATTACAGCGATACCAATAACTGGTTGAAAGTGAGTGTTGACCGCAACGGGACATGGAAAACAGAACTTTGTGTGAATGGAACTGTTCAGGAATTGACGCGCGCACTGCCGGGCAAATTCGCTTTCCTGGAGAATAACGACCTTGTAGCTGCTTTCGACGAGCCCTGGCATACGCTTACAGTTTATAAAAACAGTGGAAAATTCAGGGTTGAACTTGATTATTTCAACCTGACGATTGATGGCGAAATTGAAACATCCTTTGAAAATGCCGGTCGGGTAGGGCTGATTGCTTCATCGGAAAAAGTATCCTTCGATGCCATCCAGTACACAACAGGTTGGGATGAATACGACAAGTTTATTTCCGGCTGGAAAAGTACCACAGGTACGTGGACAGTTGCCAGCAATGGTCTTGCTCAGTCCGATGTAACCGGAAAAGCCGAAGCATTCAAAGGCGATTCGGCCTGGAATTACGAGTTTTCGGTTTATATGAAAAACAGCCAGTTGCCTGCTTCAGGTAAAAGCGGTTTCTATCCGTTGTATGTCGATAATCAGAACTACGTGAAAGCTGTAATAAATTATTCGACCCAAACGCTTGATGTCGAAGGTATGGATCATGGTGTAGCCATCGAATCAAAATCTCTCTCGTTAAAAAAGCAGATTTCAAGGCAGTTTACATTCGCTTCGCATCCGGCTACCAGTTACCGATACGATTTGAGAAACGAATCGCTGATATCGGGGGTGAATATTCTTTGGTTTGAAGGGAATTATCCTTACCTGAACCAGACTTTTGATTTGCCTCAAACGGTGAAATTCTATGCTCTTCAAAATGGCACATGGGTAGCTATAAATGCCCAGCTGGAAGGTAATTTGCGTTTCTCCTACATGAATCATTTTACTTTCCCTGCCATTAAGGCAAGCGCGATCCGGATGGATGTAACCAATTATGCGGGTAAATACGCCCGGGCTTACTCAGCCTATTTCGACGAAGAAGCAGCGGCGGGTTATTTCCTGCGTTGTCGCAGGGAAGAGGATGGTTTGCACATTTTTGTGGACGACAGCTATAAAACTGTAGTAACCGGAAATTGGGGGAAATCTGTAGTAGGACTTTATACCGAGAACTTGCCGGCTACTTTCAACGGGATGTTGTATTATCAGTCGGGCAGTGTGGCCGTAAAAACCATTACCATCGATCCGGCTGTATGCAACACGGGTGAGTCGGTGAAATTAAATGCCAGAGTGTTACCTTTGAATGCTACCAATACCACTTTGAAATGGGAAAGCAATAATCCGCAAATTGTCTCTGTTAGCAATGATGGGACTATTACACGGCACACCAATGGCGCCGTGAAAATTACGGCCTATTCCTGCGACGGAGGTTTGGTAAAAGGAAGCGTCGATTTGATTGAGACAGCATTGAGCGATACTAAAAGTGAACCCGTTTTTCAGATTTATCCCAACCCGGTAACCCGTGAATTGCATTATTGGCTATCGGAACAGCCGGATGAATTGTCGGTTTATTCGCTTGCCGGAGAAAAACTGAAAAGCCACATGCCAGATGGGAGCAATAAAATTTTTGTTGATAATTTGAAGTCAGGAATTTACCTCTTAGTGGCACGGACAGAAAATGCCATGCAAACAAAGCGTTTTACGGTGATTAGGAACTGACTGATTAGAATAGAGCATTGGGCATAAAGTCATTTTCTGAAGATTCCTAAAGAAGGAATCGCTTTACAAAAAAAACTGGCCATACCGAAATTTCAGTATGGCCAGTTCCACATAAAAACAACCAAAAAACTAATACCTGACAATGGTTATTTTACGGTAAATTTTCCTTTTAATCCTTCCGCACTGTTTTTGGCAATCCAAATATCAAACTCGCCCGGTTCGGTTTTTTTTATCATATCCCGTCCGTAAAATGCCAAATCTGATGCTTTCAGCGTGAACTCCACAGTTTTGCTTTCGCCGGCTTTCAGGAATATTTTTTGGAAACCTTTCAATTCTTTCACCGGTCGAACGATAGAACCGACCAGGTCGCGAACATAAAGCTGAACAACTTCGTAACCATCTACCTTGCTTGTGTTTTTGATGGTGGCTTTAGCTACGAGAGAGCCGTTTACCGGAATTTCTGTAGCTGAAAGTTGCAGGTGGGAGTATTCAAACAGGCTGTAGGAAAGCCCGAATCCAAACGGATAAAGTGGATTTTTTCCTGAATCGAGGTAAAATGATGTGTTTCCAAGCGAGGTTTGCGGAGCTTCCTGCGGTATATCGCTCAATGCCGGAATCCAGTCCTGAGCCGGACGACCTGTGTTGTTATGGTTGTAGTACATGGGTATTTGTCCAACTTCGCGCACAAAAGTAACCGGCAGTTTTCCGCTCGGGTTTTCTTTCCCGAACAATAGGTCCATAATGGCCAAACCGCCCATAGTTCCCGGATGGAAATTGTAGAGTACTGCATCGGCATACGGCAAATCTCGTTCGATTGTCAGAGGTCGGCCAGCCATTACCACCATGACAACGGGTTTCCCTGTACTTTTAAGTGCTTTGACCAGTTCCGATTGTTGCCCCATCAGATTTATGTTCGAAAGCGAATGTGCTTCACCTGAAAGAATAGCTTCTTCGCCAACAAAAACAACTGCCACATCGGCTGATTGAGCGGCCTGGACTGCTTTTTCGAAGTTTGTGTTTTTATCACGCGAGTAAGTCAACCCGGGTTCATATACGTAGTTTACTGTTGAATACTCGGTTTGAAGAGCTTTTAATGGTGTGATAGTTGCGTTTTTATCTCCATCAAACGACCATGTTCCGAGCTGGTCGTGAGGTGCATTAGCCATTGGCCCTATGACCGCTATTTTGGCGTTAATGTTTAAAGGTAAAATGTTGTTGGCATTTTTCAATAATATGGCTGATTCAACAGCTGCCTGTCGTGCTTTTTGCAAATGTTCTTTCGAATAAATTGATGACGGGGCTTTTTCGTCCACATACGGATTTTGGAACAAGCCCAAACGGTATTTGATGCGTAGGATATTCAGCACGGCAGTATCCACATCTTTCATAGATACTTTCTTTTCTGAAATTAGTTCCCTGATGTATTTGACGTATGTTTCGCTTACCATTTCCATATCCACTCCGGCCTTAACTGAAATTCGGGCTACATCTTTTTTGTCCTGTGCAAACCCGTGTTTGATCATTTCGGACATCGATTCCCAGTCGGAAACAACAAACCCATCAAATTTCCATTCGTTACGAAGTACATTTCGCAGTAAAAAATCATTGCCCGACGATGGAATTCCGTCGTTGTCGTTGAAAGAAGTCATAACGGTGGCGGCTCCGGCTTCAATAGCTTTCTGAAACGGAGGTAAATACACATTCCGTAATAGATGTGGCGGTATGTTGGTCGAGTTGTAGTCGCGGCCTCCTTCGGCAGCTCCGTAGCCCACAAAGTGTTTTACGCAGGCAGCCACGGCATTGTTGTCAGAAAGTTTGCTACCCTGAAATCCGCGAACCATGGCAGCACCCAACACTCCTCCGAGGTAGGGATCTTCGCCAAGGCTTTCGGCAATGCGCCCCCAGCGGGCATCGCGCGAAATATCAAGCATAGGCGCAAACGTCCACACTATGCCCTGTTCCCTGGATTCGGTGGCAGCAACGCGGGCACCGTTTTCGGGCACTTGCGGGTTGAAACTGGCAGCTTGTCCAAGCGGAATAGGAAATATGGTTTTATACCCGTGAATGACGTCGCGACCAATAATAACGGGAATTCCTAGTCGTGATTCTTTAACGGCAGTTCGTTGAATCTGATTAATTACTTTCGGATCGATATTTAAAAGTGAGCCGATCTGGCCTTTGCGGACTTTCATACACATGCTATCAACAGTAGTGTTGAAGTGTGTTTGGTTCATTTGACCCAGCTTTTCTTCGAGGGTCATCCTGCTTAATAAATTCTGAATGAACTTTTCTTCCTGATTGATAGCTTTTTGTTGTGCAACGCACGCGAATGACATAAATAGTGCAAATGTTGAAATTGTTAGAATTTTCTTCATGTTTATAATTGTAATTTAATAACCCGATTGTGTATTATTCTTCAGAATTTTGAGAGAATAAAATTAGCAATAAAAAATGTTATTCCTGCATAAGCGAGCCGCCTTTGTTATAATTCTGAATTTTAGGCAAATCAGAGTTCCCAATGCCTGCAACCATAAGCTTTTTCAGGTCTTCCAGATAATTTTGACAAACACCTCGCGGGTCAGCTTTTTTCTGTTTACATACGGCTGCCGCCATGCCAATCACTTCGCCCATCATGCCTGTTGTGCGCATTACCCGCACTGTTCCCAGAGCCACATGTGTTACGCTTATATTTCGGCCTGCCATCATTAAATTAGGAACATTGGCCGAATAAAGGCAGCGAAAAGGAATAGGGTAGGGGTAAATTGCCCTATGTTTGGCAACCGACTTAAATTCTGCGCCGGGGAATAGTTTTGAATTCGCCGTGTCGGGTATGTGCAGGTCGATAGTCCATGATGTGGCAGCGGTACCATCCTGATACACTTTCCGATTGTCAAGGTCGGACTGGCGGAGAATATAATCGCCAACCAACCGGCGCGACTCGCGTTTTCCACCAATATAAGCCATCCATTTCAATTGTTGTTTTGCAAATTTATCCTTGTCCACAGCATGATTTTTCAGGTACGACCAATTGGAATAAACCACCATTAAACCATAGTCGCGTATCCGCTCAAAGTCTGTTACCTGATTGATTCCCATACCGGTTTCCCAATCCCAGTCGCCTTTGGTTATTTTTAGTGCTTTGGCTTCGTTCCAGGGCAAGCCCCATTTTATATCCTGAAAAACAACATTTGTTGTCGTGTCTTTGGCATACCATTGGACAGATGTCCCCATGGTAAGCGAATCGGCCGATTGAAGAGCCAGACTTTCCCCGAATTCATTGGAACTTTCCCGTCCACACATATATTTTGCTCCGGCTAAGTATCCTATTGTGGCGTCGCCTGTGCAATCGGCAAAGAGCGGAGCCGCAAAACTGATTTTGCGACCGTTTTGGATACCGGAAGCCTCAATGCTTTCAATTTTTCCCATTTTCATATTCACTTTGTCGGCATGGCAATTCAGGAATAGTGAAATGTTTTTTTCATTCTTTACGGCATTCAGTTTTTTGTCATCTTCATAATTTGTTGCCGGTGCTGCATTTCCTTCGTTCGAGGGTCCAATTTCATTTACAAGGTTGCCTAATGCCGGATATGGACCAATGTTGATACGCCCACCCAAATGCACGCGCACATCAGAACTGTTGTTGCCACCCAATACCGGGCGGTCGTGTACCAATGCTACTTTAAGCCCGAGCCGGGCTGCGGAAATGGCAGCACATGTTCCGGCCATGCCACCACCAATAACCACAAAATCGAATTTCCCTGCCTTTTTCAGTTTTTGAACTTCCGGGTTTAGTTTAGCTCTCAATTCTTCCAGTTTTTTTATATCGGAAGCTGGTGTGAAATTTTTATCTAGGGTAAACAGAATGGCATCGCAACGGCCGTTGAAGCCTGTCAGATCGTGTAAAGCCAACTTGCAATCTTTCTGTTTTATGTCTATAGTCCCACCATTCTTCCAGTTCCATTCTGCCGATTCGGTTCCAAAAACTGATGCAACTGCTTCGCCGTTTATCAATATCCTGAATTTTCCGGGAGCATCTGTGGTATTCCAACGCGCTGCCCAGTTGCGGGTTCGTACAAACATGCGGTATTTCCCAACCTGAGGAAAATGAACGGTAGTTACAGCATCTTTCACTGGAGTGCCCATGCCATGTGCCATCAGTATTGGCGAACCCATCACGTCCATAAATTGCTGGTCGACTATCCAACCGCCTTTATCATCGAAACTTTCAGCTTCGATGAGCAGCGTGTTCTTTTTTTGTGCCTGAAGACTTATTATTGAAAAAGTCATCAGTGCAATTATGATTTGCTTCATTTTAGTTTGTTTATTTTCTGTATATTCACGGCAAAATATCCCTTTGGCTTGCCGTTTCACTAACTTGGTCGGTGATTTGGCAAACTATAAAAATGGCTTAAAAATGATTGTTGCTGAGTTAGTTATGTTTTTGGCGCAATAAAAATGTTTTTGTTCAATAAACTTAAAGAAACAATTTTTCTATTGCGATATTTGCAAACTATTGTTTTATGAATTTTTGAGTGAAAGTTCGATCTTTAGACCCAACACTGATCAGGTACATTCCTGTCGGAAAGTTCGAAGTCTCAATCGAGAAAGAATTGGCAGCTGTTTTATTTTGTTGATAAACGCATCTCCCGATTGAGGAAATCACCGATACGGATTGAATATCTGTTTCGCCGGTTACAATAAGTTTGTTCCCAACTTGCCAGGCACGAATTCCTGTTGTGCGGTTCGAGGCTGTACCTGTAGTTGTTTCACTGCTGTCGATAATCAACTGTGGTTTATTGGTGGGCGATTCGCTTGAATAGAAATACAATAATCCCATTCCGCCGTTAATTACTTTCAGGCTTAGAGTCGCTTTGGATTTCCCGGCTGCCACTTGTTCTTTTAACCAGTTGGTAACGTCCCAGCTTATGTAATTTCCCATATCGGAAGGATAAACAAGTGTTTCCCCGATTCTTGTCATGTTTGTCGGTTTGGTATTCCACGTAAGTGTGTTGCCGTATGAATCAGTATTTCCGTCAATTTCCACCACGTGGTTTTCAAGAATATTTTCGTTGTTGGGATAAACCCGTTGGTAGAAATAAGCCCTGAAAATAATTTTCTCATCGGTTGTTTTTATATTGTCCAGATTGAACGAGAAATAGGCTTCGCGGGAATAGTTGTCGGTGCTGGTTTTTATCTGGACAAACTGATCGGTGGTATAACTGATAGTTTTGTTGGTTTGATGTACGTAGGCATCAAAAAAAGGATTTATGGTTTTATCAGCTACTGAAACTGAGGCTGTTCCGCCTACAGTGCCTTCAGTTACCGAAGCGTTGGATACAGAAACAGGTTCAACCACAAGGTTTTGTCCGGTTGTGACGGGGAATGTGAGTGTAAGCGGATTGTCGGATATGTTGGCCATTGCTGTGGTTTGTCCATTTATTTTGTAGCTGAGATTCCACGGCGGAGTTCCGGTAAAGTTTACATTTACAACGGCGTTTTCGCCTGAAAGTACAATATTGCATTTAGCTGATACGGTTGCGCTAACGGGAACTATTCCCACTATTTTTTCCATAGCAGCATTGAAAATTGTTGATATTTTCTTCTGAATATATTGTTCCTGACCATGTAAAGGATGCCAACCGTAAGTGACACCATTAATAACTTCGTTGTTCATGGCATACTGAATACTTGGTTGTTGTCCGTTTTCAAGTACATTTTTCGTAAATCCAATGTTGGTATCCCACTCCACGAGCGGCAGATTCCATTTCTGCGCAAGCAACCGGATAGCAGGATTGTAAACCGTTCTAGCATCGTGCCAGTGCGTACAAAGAATGATTACTGCCGGTTTCCCGTTAGGGGTACCGTAGTATTTCGAAGCCGGATCGTTTTTTAGTTTATAGCAATCGTCTTTATACCGCTTTATTACATAATCGTATGCAATGGCATAGTTGGAAGTTGGCATGGTGTAGTCGGCATAGTTTTCTTTCAACCACGTGGCATCGGCTACATTTTGGTTGTGTACATGCATGATGATAAGCGCATCTGTCCGTTCCAGTTCGGCCTGTGTGTAAAAAGTATTGGTTGCCATCCTGTTGGCCGTATGATAAATTGCCTCACCCGATACGGCTTTGTTGATTGCTTCGGCATTGAAAGCCTTGCAACTCAGTTCGAACCAACCGTTTTCAGGAACCGCAAACGAAGCGCCGGTAAGCATAAAGTGATATTTATAATCAGTGGCATATGATCCGCTCAGGAGAATTAACCCCAGGATAACCGATATAATTTTCTTCATATTCTTATTAGCTTGTTATTGAACGATTTTGATATTGTTTGTAGATCTGATAGCACGGGCTGATGAACAAACGTTTATTACATAATCATCCGTGTCTAATGTCCATTTCCCGGTTTTGTCATTGTAATAGGCCAGATCCCCGGCTTTTACATTGATTTCAACATTTCTACTTTCACCGGCTTTCAAATATACTTTGGTAAAGCCTTTCAATTCTTTAGCAGGGCGAAGTACTACAGGATTTTTTTGACTTGCATAAACCTGAACAGTTTCAGCTCCGTCTTTTTTCCCGGAATTGGAGAGCGTGAACGAAATTTTTATTTCTTCATCATTTTTATAAATCAATTTATCGGTTTTAGATTTCCCATATTCAAATGTTGTGTATGATAAACCATGGCCAAACGGAAATAATGGCTCAATTTTCTTTGTGTCGAACCAGCGGTACCCTACCAGTATATCTTCTTTATATTCAACTGTTTTTCCATCGCCGGGGTAAGCTCTGGCTCCAAATGAGTTAGCGCCGTTGTCTTCCAGCTTCTTAGGTATGCTGAACGGAAGTTTTCCTGACGGATTGGCATCTCCACTGATAATATTGGCCGTTGCCGTGCCGGCTTGCGAACCCAGATACCACGATTGCATAAGTCCGTTCACCTTGCTTATCCAGGGCATGCTTACAGCATTACCGCTGATGATGACAATTCCCAGGTTTTTATTCACTTCCAGCAACTTTGAAATCAATTCGTTTTGGCCAAATGGTAAATCCATATTTTTGCGGTCGTCACCTTCGCAATCCTGTTGGAAGTTCTTGTTTAAGCCTCCGAAGAAAACCACTACGTCGGCATTCTTAGCGATTTCAACGGCTGCCGCTATCAATGAATCGGCATTATACGGCGATGGAAGTTCGTTGCTGTAGTTTGGTGCTCCGGAAGCATAACCCAGACTGAAAACCACACGATCTTTTCCGTATTTGTTTATCATTCCCTGCAAAGGCGAAATTTCTTCCTGTGGTTTAAGTTCCGAGGAACCTCCGCCTTGTGTCAGTTTTTTGACCGCATTTTCGCCAATCACAGCAATTTTTTTGTAGCGATCTTTTTTTATCGGGAAAAATTGTTTTTCGTTTTTAAGTAATACAATGCCTTCTTCGGCTACTTGCAGCGCAATGGCTTTATGCTCCGGAGTCAGTTTTTTGCCATACGGGCGGTTTCTGTCCATATTGGTGCGGAAATTCAGTAGCAGTATTCTTGTTACTTTATCGTCAAGCAACGATTCGGGAAGTTCTCCGCTTTTAATCTTGCGAAGAAATGGTTGAGCCAGATAATAATTATCATAGGCCGAACTAACTCCCCAGGTTAGTCCGTTGGTCCACGATCCCATTTCAATATCAAGGCCGTTGCGGGCGGCTTCGTCGGTGTTGTGGGCAGATCCCCAGTCGGTTATCAATACACCGTCAAATTCCCAGTCGCCTTTTAGTATTTTGTTTACCAACAGATCGTGGTGTGAACAATACTGCCCTCTGAACTTATTGTAAGAACCCATCACGGCCCACACGTTTCCTTCGGTAACAGCCGCTTTGAATGCAGGCAGATAGATTTCCATCAAAGCCCGGTCGCTGGCTTCCACGTTTATAGCATCCCGCTGTTTTTCCTGATTATTTATGGCAAAATGCTTCACGCAGGCAGCCACGCCATTTTGTTGAACTCCGTGAATATAAGGAATAACCATTTGGGATGCCAGAAACGGATCTTCACCCATATACTCGAAATTGCGCCCATTCAACGGGGTGCGGTAGATGTTCACGCCGGGACCAAGAATAATGTCTTTTTTCCGATAACGGGCCTCTTCACCCACGGCATTTCCGTATTTCAGCGACAGTGTGGGGTTGAACGTGGCAGCCAAACAGCTTAATGCCGGGTATGCCGTACACGAATCATTTGTCCAACTCGCGTGCGACCAACTGTCCCATTCAAACTCCATGCGGACGCCGTGCGGACCATCGCTCATCCATATTTCGGGAATCCCCAAGCGCGGACAACCCGGCGTACTGAATTTCGATTGCGCGTGGCACATTGCTATTTTTTCTTCAAGTGTCATTCTTGAAAGTGCATCTTCCACACGTTTGTCAATGGATTTGGTTTCGTCCAGATATACCGGAGTTTGTGCCTCCAGATTTGTTGGAGCCAGCAGGAAAGTAATGCTTATTAAAGAGAGATACCGTAATTTTTTTAAAACTTTATTCATGAATACCTTGTTTGTTTCGATTTTACAATCACATTGATGAAACGGATTGTCATTCTATATTTTGTTACTTGAAAAATGCAGCGGTTATTATATCTTCGAACTGGTAAGAATACGCGGATTTTTCGAAAAACTTTGAAAATCTTCACTCGCCGGATGACCGGGAATCGGGATGAAATAATGTTCTTCATCGTTCCAGGCATTTTTTCCAAACATAACGTAGGATAAATTGTACTGGGAAACAATGGGATAGAGATAGTTCGAGAAGTAATCGGGTATTTTAATTCCTTCCATTCCCGTGTTAGTCAGTGCAGCTATCTTATTGTTTTTTTCGGCAAATTGGGTGACAATAGACAGGTTGTTATTCAACGTTTGTACGTAAATTTTTCCGGTGGGATCTTCGTCCTGAATCAGGTTCAGGCTTACACCAACCAAATCTACATAGTCGTTTCCGGGATAATAATCAGCAAAAGCATTGGTACATGTATCTGCATGAATTGAGTAAGCATACAGCACGTGGTGGATTTTTTTCGTGCTACGCAGATAATCCACGGTAAAAGCCCAAAGTTTTTTGTATTCGGCTGCTGTGCAACGGTTATTGCTCCACCAATACTTTCCGGCAACATTGTATTCGTTAAATGGTTGAAAAATAACCGGAATAAAATTCCCATTATCATCTTTCAGATTACCCAGAAATCCGGCAATTTTATCCAGATAACCGACAAATTGTTTTTGCGCTGCCGGATCTTTGAGTATTAACGCAGCAGGCTTTTCAGTAACCTGATTGTTCGAATTCCAGGATAAAACAGAGATACCATTTATTTTATCGGCTGATTTTATGTACTGTGTTAGTTTGGAAAATGGTATTGAGTCGGAATTGTAAGTGCTACCCGTCTCAATATTGCCGATATTCCACCCGAATACGGCGGGATAGTCCCCACAAACGGATTTTACATCCGACCGGCCCGACTCTCCATACCACTTATTCCCGTATGCCAAATCGTCCTGATGACCCAGCATTACACCGTTTGCCATTCGTGTTTGCAAAGCTGAGAATAATTCAGCAGTTTCATTAGTTGCTTTCTTGTCCGAAGGGAAAAACTCTTTCCCATTTTCGTTTTTTTGCGTGTTGCATGCAAAAAAGCTACAAAAACAAGCAAGAAACAGCATATATCTAAATGTTAGTTTCATACAATAACAATTGTTTTTAATGGTATTTTTAAAACTCATAAGATCATAGTCATCAAGAATTATCACCCGATTTAATTTGGTGAGGGAAACGATAATCAACTGCTTTGTTTGTCTAAAAAAACAGTTGATTATTCGTGTTTCTTTATTGCAAGTTGTTATCAGAACCGATCCAACCCGGATTTTGGGTCAATACGCCGTTCGACAAGTCGATCTGTGTTTGTGGAATTGGCAAAAAGCCACCTGTTTCAGGTCGGAATGTGACCGTTTTTTTACCGGCTACTTTGCGGTTGAAAACTGAAACATCGGTCTGATTGGTCGTAATAATGCTTTCTTCCTTCCAGCGCAGCAAGTCATAGTAACGTACTCCTTCGAAAGCCAGTTCGAATCGGCGTTCTTTCTTTATGTTGTCCAATGTAACCGGCACAGAAGGCAAACTTACACGCGCTCTCACCTGATCCAGGTAGTCCTGTGCTTTTGGAGCGCCAAGCTCTGCTGCCATAAGCAGTACATCGGAGAAACGGATAACGATCAAATCCTCAACATTGTCGCGCATATAGTCTGTTCCGGTCATGTTGTAAAGCTTGTAGCTAAAATTCACCACAGACGTTTTACTTTCATCTTTCCAGACATTAACCGGGATATATTTTTTATTCCAGTACATGGTTTCCTCCATCAGGTTATCACCGCCTTTTATATAGCTTTTCAATTCAGTATTATCGGCTGCATTAAGCACCGAGGCTTTTTTGCGGATATCGTTATCATCCCACTCTGTCCATATTTTAGGGTTTACGGTTCCCATTCCCCAGCCTACGCCAAACGGAAATGTGTTTTTATTTCCAAGAGGTTGCCCCCGGAGCCCGAAATACAGGCAGTACTGGTTGCTTTTTTGGTTTGGTGCCATCCAGTCGTTGGCAAGTGCGGAGTATTTAATGGCAAACACCGTTTCTTTACTTCCATCGCCCACCCAGCTAAGGCCATTGTCGGCTGTGTATTTATAATCCTGAACATACGAATAAGCCCAAATATTTCTGAAATCGTCAATCAGGCCATGGCCACTATTGTCGATACAGTCGGTAATCCAACCAATAACCTGCTGTTTTGTAATGACGCCTCCGTCAGGCAATGGCAACGTTTCTGTTTGGTAATATCCGGTGTAGAACAGAAACACTCGAGCCATAAGCGCTTCGGCAGCCCATTTGGTAATACGTCCCAGGTCTTTTTTCTTATCGATATTTTCATATTTTACTGCCGGAAGTTTTTCGATAGCCGTTTTCAAATCTGATGCAATCAGGGCATAGGTTTGTGGAGCCGGACTTTTAGGAAGATTCACCGGTTCAGGCGTAGTTACCAAAGGAATTTCGCCAAACATACGGGCTAAATCGAAATAGAAATAAGCTCTCAAAAAGCGTACTTCGCCTTCAATTTTATTCCGGCTGCCTATGCTGTCCCATTTAATTTCATCGAGTGTCGAAATCAGAAAATTACTACGAAATACGCCGAAATAGTAGGCTTTCCATGCGTTATTGAACATGTCATCGCTCGATTTTTTGAATTGGTCAATAGCTTTGCACGAGCGGTCATCGGGGCCTCCGCCGCCAAACCGGTCATCGGACATCAATTCCGAGGTCATGAAGCTGCTTCCCAATGGTTCCGGGCGTCCAAGTATGGAGTATACACCCGTAAGAAGTTCAGAGGCATCTTTTGTAGAACGGGGATAATTACCGGTGTCTTTTTTGGTTTTGTTTACCGTGTCGAGAAAATCTTCACAACTAACGAATAAACAAGATATCAGAATTAAATATATTATCTTTTTCATTTATGTAGAATTTTATTTTTTGTATCAGATTGATCTAAAGCTTATAAGTTATCAGAATTTGATGTTGCAACCAACCATAAATGTCCGTGCACTCGGATAGTATCCCAGATCAATTCCCGTAGCCCACGATTCACCGGCATTGTAACCAACTTCGGGGTCCATTCCGGAGTATTTTGTGAAAGTAAATGGATTCTGGACGGTACCATATATTCGGCATTGCGAAACGGGCATGGATTTTAATGATTTTTTAAGATCATAACCCAGTGTGATGTTGGTAACTCTGAAATAATCACCATTTTCGATATATAAATCAGAAATGTATCCGTAATTTATGCTGCTGCCATTTACGGCCGGAATGGTGTTTGAAGTTCCTTCGCCGTTCCATGCTCCCAAAATTTCTGTTGTATAATTGTTGAATGGTTTGTTGGTCCAGTTGCGGTACGATTTAGCAATCTGGTTACCAGCAACTCCATATCCGGTAACTGCCAGATCGAAGGCTTTGTAGCCCAAATTGAGCGTAAGTCCGTATGTAATATCCGGATGCGGGTCGCCAATCATGGTTTTGTCGCCTTCTTCAATTTTTCCGTCGTTGTTCAAATCCAGAAATTTTACATCACCGGGTTTAGCGCTCGACATAATTTTCTCGCCGGTTTCAGCAAACACATAATTATCAATTTCTTCCTGGTTCTGGAAAATCCCATCAGTCTTATATCCTCTGAAATAGCCAATTGGATAACCCACTTGTGCCCGGTATAAATAAGTCGTGTTGGGCGATACTATTTCAGAAACCCCGTTGATGAATCCATCTTTGTTGTTGATACTTAAAACCTTGTTTTTGTTATATGTGATGTTTCCATGAACTCCATAACTAAAATCACCAACTTTATCATCCCAACCGAGTGAAGTCTCAATACCACTGTTTAAAACATCGCCGCCATTTACGTAAGGAGCACCTGTTCCCCAGATTGCCAGTCCGGTAGGTTGCACCAGCCAGTCAACGGTTTTTTTGGAATACCAGTCAATAGAGAATCCGAGGCGGCTATTCAAAAAGCGTGAATCCAGTCCCAGGTCAATTTGGCGTGATGTTTCCCATTTCAGGTTTACGTTTGGAATCAAATCAGGGTACGATCCGAATGTTGGAGTTGATTTGTCGGTGCCGAAGTAGTATTCCGCTGCATTTGATGCGCTACCAAACGCTATGGAACTCAAATAGCGAAATGAAGGAATGTTGCAATTGCCGTTTTCACCCCAGCTTGCTCTTACTTTCACCTGATCGGTAAAGTTTTTGAAATTTTCAAAGAATGATTCTTCGCTGATATTCCAGCCAGCTGACACTGAAGGGAAATATCCCCAGCGATGTCCACGTGCAAAATTTGAAGACCCATCGGCACGCATTACCACGCTGGCCATATATTTGCCCATATAATCGTAATTCAAGCGGCCAAAGAACGATGCAATTCCACCTTCGCCCCAGGGAGCGCCATTAAGTGTTACATTGGTTATCGTTTTTACATTCGACAAATAAGCGTATCCAAAGCTGTCAAATTGTGAGCCTTTGTTGGAACCGTTTATATCTTCTCCAAGCCCCCATTTCTCGATAGAATTACCTATAAGTGCATTGAATTTGTGATTTTGGGAAAAGGTGAAGTCATAGTTCAGCGTATTGTCCCAACTCCATTGAAGCCCGCCTCCATTGCCTTGCGATACTTTGTCCAGATCTGAGAAATTGACAGTGTTCAGTTTGTATGCAGGAATATATTCCCGGCTCGACCAACCGTTGTATGCGTAGCCAAAAGTGGTTTTGAATTTCAGGTTTTTTATGGGTTGAAGGGTGAGGTAAAAACTTCCGCGTGCCGAATAGTTTTTGCTGTTTACGCGCGAACGGAGGTAATCCATATCGGCAATCGGGTTTGTAGATTCGTAGTCCAAGCCGGCCAGAGGCATGTGGTAAGTCCCGTCGGTATTATAAACCGGCAATAGCGGATTCCCGGCCAGCGCATTACGCACATCGTTCCAGTAAATACTTCCTGTACCCATTCCAAGTCCGTTGCGGTTTAAATAACCCATTGTGAATGTTTCGCCAAATTGCAACAAGGTAAGTCCCTTGTATTTTACCAGTTCGTGGTCTGAATTCATGCGAACAGTGTATCTTTCATATTTTTGCTCCAACTCGCTGGTTTTTAAACCAATAATTGGATTTTGTGAAGTGTACGAAAATCCGAAAGAATAATTAGACATGTCGTTGCCGGATACAATGTTTACAGCCTGACTTTGCATAGGAGCATTTTTCAAAGTCATTTCATCCAGCCAGTTTGTTCCGGTAAATTCACCGTTATCCACTTTCTGCAGAATTTCACCGGGAATGTTGCTTTCGAAGTATTGACGGTTATAACCGGCTTTTTCCAGGACGCTCAGATATTGTTTTGCATCAAGTACATCGGTTTTTTTAGCCACATTTTGCCAACCCCAATATCCATCATATTGAACCGAAGCTTTTCCTTTTTTGCCTTGTTTGGTGGTAATCAGGATAACTCCGTTTGAAGCCCGCGCACCATAAATTGCCGCTGAAGCAGCATCTTTCAGCACGTCAACCGATTCAATATCGCTTGGGTTTAGAAGATTGATATCACCATTTGGAACACCATCTATAATGTAGAGCGGATTCGAGTTTCCAATAGTTCCAAGCCCACGGATCGTCACTTTGAAGCCGTCGCCTGGTTTTCCGCTTTGTTTCACGATATTTACACCGGGTGTCTGGCTCTGTAGCGCTCCCAGGGCGCTGATAGTGTTCAGCTTGCTTATATCATCGCCTTTTACCTGCACGGTGGCTCCTGTAATCAGTTTTTTCTTCTGAACGCCATACCCTACCGCTACCACTTCGTTCAGCAAATTGGAAGATTCCGACAGCTCAATGTTCAGATTTGATTGGGCTCCTACTTTTATTGTTTTATTTTCATAACCCACATAAGAAATTTCAAGTTGGGCGTTGGGGTTTACCGACAATGTAAATTGACCATCGATGTTTGTGATGGTTTTATTTTTTGTTCCCTTTTCAAGTACATTGGCGCCAACCAAAACGTCTCCTCCGGAGCGGATGGTTCCGGTAATTTTCATTTTTGATTGCGAAAAAGCAGAAAAAACTGTAAGAAGAGACAAAAGTATGATCCATACGCTGCTCCTGCTCCTTACTTTTAGAATCCGATTGTGTTTCATGGTAAATATAATTAATGATAATTTTAAAGTGAAAAAATCAGAAAATTTCAATATCCAAAAGTACTTCAATAAAATGTATCATACTTGTAAATAAAAGCACGGTATTTTCAAATTGGAGTGTTGTGTTGTAAAAATGTCGCAAAGAGTTATATGATTGTAGCAGGCCGGCAAAAAGGCTTTATTCTGATTGAAAAGTATTATTTTTGCAAGGGGAAACTTCGTGAATTTATTCAAATACAAAGTTTTGCAATTTGTTAATCGAGTGTGTATATTAAAAAGAATACCGTGGGAAGTGCTGTTAACCGACTCATTTTTGTCATTTGCATGTTTGTCGCATTTTGCTGCGCAAGCCTCTATGCCAACACAGATAAGTTTTATGGTTTGAAGGATAAATTGTCCAACAGCCATGTGAATAATATCTATCAGGACAGGCATGGCTATATCTGGGTTTGTACGGATAATGGATTGAATGTTTTTGATGGTTCCGACTTTCGGACATACTACCACCGCCAAAACGATACCACTTCGCTGGTCGATAATTCCGTGCTGGCTGTTCTGGAAGACAGAAAAGGAAATTTTTGGGTAGGCACAACTGCCGGGTTGCAATTATTCAACCGCGATACCGAGCAATTTACAAACATTCATTTTTCTTATCCTCGCGTTACCGATTTTAGCTATTTCAGTTGCATTCTAGAAGATAGCAAAGGCAATATCTGGGTTTCCACCAGCCGTTCGGGAGCAATTTGCCTTCGGGCAGGCAGCCATCAGCCCATTTACTACATGCAAACGAATAGTAACATTTGCAGCAATAAAATAAATACTCTTTTCGAGGATCGCTTTGGCAATATCTGGATTGGTTCGCAGGATAACGGAATCAGTATTCTTAACGTTCAGAATCATACCCTGGTTAACTATTCCTATAATCAGGCCGATCCGAATTCGTTATCGAGCAACAAAGTGTTTTCAATTCTTGAAAATGCCGATGGAAATATTCTGGTGGGTACCATTGATGGAGGAATAAACCTGTTTAATTATTCCGAAAAACGGTTTACACGCAACTACATTTCAGCCGGGAACATGGTTTTTACAATGAAGCGGGGCAATAAAAGTAACTTGTGGATTGGTACCGACGGGCTTGGGTTGAAAAGCTACGACTATAACACGAAAAAAATAACCACTTACGAAACTGACCTGAATACGGTTGATTTGCGGAAAGCAAAGGTTCATTGTGTTTTGCAGGATAACCAGGGCAATTTATGGATTGCTTTGTATCAGGACGGTATACTTATGATACCCGATAAGAAGAAAGTGTTTCGCAATATAGGCTACAATCCGTTTTATTCAGAGAAAAGCATTGGTAGCGAATGTGTACTTAGCGTGCTCGAAGACAGCAATGCTAAAATATGGGTGGGAACTGACGGGGATGGTATTTACCGCCTTGATTCACAACGAAAAGTAGAAAAACATTATACCAGCGAAAAACTGAATGCCAGCGTTATCCTCTCCATATTCGAAGATAATCAGAAAAGGATCTGGATTGGAACTTATCTGTACGGATTGTTTTTGTACAACGGTGGTTCGGATAATTTTCAGAAAATACCCCTTGTTGTTGATGGGCGGGAAGTAAAAGATATTAATGTGGTGAAAGGCGACGGCCAGGGTAATTTGTGGATTGGAACCAATGAAAATGGCCTGTGCGTATACAATCCAAGTACCCGTCAGGTTCGGAGTTTTACCTACGATTTGTTGAAAACCGGAAATCAGATTCCAAGCAATTCGGTGCAAACCATAATGCTGGGCAGCGATAATAAAATCTGGATCGGAACAAGCAGCGCCGGACTTAGTTGCCTGAACAGTTCAACAAACACATTCTTGGATTTCAAGAAAGAAAATGGAAAACTGAACAATAACAATGTTACCGTGATACTACAGGATCGTCAAAACAACATCTGGGTGGGAACCAAACAGGGGTTGCATTGTATTGATCTGAAAAAGGGTACGGTTAAACTTTACACCGAAGCCGATGGACTGGCTAACTCTTCTATTACCGGTATTGAGATTGATAAACATAATAACCTGTGGATCAGTACGAGCCTTGGCTTGTCGCACTTCAACAGGCAGAATAACAACTTTATCAACTATTACGTGACTGATGGTTTGATTAACGATGAGTACAGAAGGGGAGCTTATTTTCAGTCGAAGTCCGGTGAGTTGTTTTTTGGAGGAACCGAGGGGCTTAGTTCATTTTTTCCATTCAAGATGGAAGAGTCGGCTCGGTTGCGGAATCTGGTTTTTACCAATCTTTTTATCTACAACGAGAAAGTTGAAGTCGGTGAAAACTCGTATTTAAAGAAAAATATCAATGCGGCCGAAGAGATTACGATAGATCACAATATTAAAAGTTTTTCGTTGGGTTTTGCTGCCCTGGAGTACAACAATCCGGGCAAAGTGGTTTATCAGGTGAAAATGGAAGGTTTTGACAACGACTGGAAAACCCTGCCCATGGGAAGCAAACTGGCCACTTATACCAACCTTCGGTATGGAGAGTATACATTTTGTATTCGGGCCTATTTGCCTAATTCAAAGCCTGTTGAGCGCAGTATAACGGTTGTTGTTTTGCCTCCTTTCTGGCTTTCGTGGTGGGCAAAACTTATTTATTTTCTGATAGTTTTGGCAGTTGGTTATTTGGGGTACAAAAGGATGTTGATCCGAATGGAACAGCGGAAAGACGAATTGCAAAAAGAAAATGAAAAACAAATCATGCAGTCGAAACTGCAATTTTTCACCGATATTTCGCATGAAATCCGGACTCCACTGACGCTGATATTAACTCCGATCGAGAAACTCATCCGGGAAACACCCGACGGGGCTTTACGAAATACTTACAAACTCATAAACCTGAACGGGCAGCGCATTCTTCGTTTGGTGAACCAGATCATGGAAATGCGCAAACTGGACAGGGGGCAAGTGAAGTTGTCAGCATCGGAAACTGATGTCCAGATATTTATTCGTGAAATTGTGTCTTCGTTCGATAATATTATTTCCGAGCGAAACTGTAAGTTTGAACTGGAATTTGCCAATGATCTGCCTAAGGTATGGATGGATCACGAAAAAATGGATAAAGTCATTTTTAATGTGCTTTCAAATGCTTTTAAATACACTCCGAAAAACGGGAAAATAAGCCTCTCAGTTGATATTTTTCAGGGCGATTTGCGTATTCGCATATCCGATTCCGGTCCGGGAATTCCAGTGGATCAGCGCGAAAATATTTTTAATCGCTTCTATCAGATTCAGAACGAAAGCAATTACAACAAGATTGGCACCGGTATTGGGTTGCATTTATCCAGGAGTTTGATTGAAATTCATCACGGGAAAATTTATGTCGACGATTCTGCTGAATCCGGCGCTTGCTTTGTGATTCGTATTCCGCTGGATAATAGTTATTTGAGGCCGGATGAAATGTCGCAGTCGCCTAAAATGACAAGTCTGGCCGAAATTGTACAACCTTCGCTGAACATTCATTTGCCGGATGAACAGGAACAGGATGCTAATTCCCAATCGACTAATAAGTATAAATTTAAAGTCCTTGTTGTTGAGGATAATAAAGATATCCGAAGTTATATTGCCGGTATTTTGTCAAAAGATTACCAGATACTACAGGCCGAGAATGGTAATGCCGGTCTCGAACTTGCCATTCGGGAGTTGCCCGATTGTGTGATAACCGACGTTATGATGGATGGGTTGGATGGCATTGAGTTATGTAAAAAAATCAAGTCAAATGAAAAAACCTGCCATATTCCGGTTATTATTCTTACTGCCAAAACGTCTATTGAACAGCGCGTTGAAGGCCTTGAGGTGGGAGCTGATTCATATATTCCCAAACCGTTTAATATCAACCACCTGAAAGTTCGTGTCAGCAAACTGATAGAGTTGCGCCAGACTATAAAAAACAAATACGAAGGCAAATACGAGATTGCACAGGAGCAGATAAAAGTAAAATCGGTAGATGAAAAGCTGTTTGAAAAGTTCGAAAGTATTGTGAAAGAACAGTTGGACAATCCTGATTTGTCCATTGAAATTATCAGCCAGCAAATTGGTATAAGCCGCTCGCAACTGCAACGGAAACTGAAACAGATAACTAACCAAAATCCGAGCGACTATCTGAAAACCATGCGCTTGCGTTATGCCGGAGTGTTGCTTACCAGTAAAAATCTTTCTATTTCCGAGGTCACTTATGCTTGCGGTTTTGCGTCACTTTCGCATTTTTCCAATAGTTTCAGGGAATTTTACGGCATGTCGCCAAGCCGCTATGTGGAAATAAATAAGAGCAAACTAGCCTAAGACGAAATTCTGGAATAAACCATTAACGGAAACTGAATGTTTTTTTGAATTAGATTACCCCATGAATGAGAAAAATTCATGGGGTAATTTTTTGCTTTTTCTCCCCAGTCAGGTTTCGATAAACTGATTGATAAATAGCAGTTTATTTTATAGATATCGGTGGATGCTACAATTATCAAACGATTTGCTGCATTTTTACAACTGCCGATACGTAGTTTAAAACATAAGGAAATATATTACAAGCTTTGCCGGACTGAAATAAATAGTTTTGCAATGATAGTTTTTGGATGATTGAACACAGATCAAATGATCACGTTTTGTACAATCTCTCATTTACTTATTCGCAAACTTTGAATATAAGTCAATATGAAAAAATTACTTGGAATTTTTAGTCTGATTTTAATATCCATCTCAGCTGCACATGCCGACAAAACCATTTATGTTTCTCCTACAGGAACCGGAACCGGTGCAAGTGCTGCAAATCCATGTAAGCTTAATCAAATTTTTGGAACTTTGACACCTAATGTTGCATTAGATGCAACCGGAACAACTACAATAATTTTCGATGTAAGTTCTGCATATTCGATGACAACAACAGGAACTTCTGATGCGACAAAAGGATGTGTGGTCGTGCCGGATAATGCTAAGAAAATTATCTTTGAGGGTAATAATGCCACCTTAAATGCAGCGACAACAGCGATTCGTATGTTTAGAATAGGTGCTTCAACAAATATCGAATTAAAGAATCTGACCTTTAGAAACGGTGTAGCATCGTCAAGTACTGTAGGTGGTGCTATTTTTTTTGCAGGCGATTCATTGAAAATATCCGGTTGTGTTTTCGACAACAATAGTGCAGGGAGCGGGGGAGCAGTTTCGAGCAGAGGTAAATATCTTAAAATAACTAATTCATACTTTCTGAACAACAAACTTACAACTTCCGGGCGTGGTGCAGCAATTACGCATACCGGAATATCAAGTGGTGGAACACTTGTTATTGAAAACGTTACTTTTAATAACAATACGGGTTTTGCAGGAAATCCTACTTATGGTGCTGCCATTTGTACTGCGTTTGATGGAAGTACAAGAAATTACCTGAATTCTATCACGATAAGTAACTGTACCTTTTATAAAAACCTGACAGGAGTAACTTCAAACTTTGGTTATGCAACTGTTTATTTAGACTCTATATCAACAAGTAACCCTACATCTACTGTTAGATTTCTAAATAATACATTTTATGGTAACAGTAATTGTGGAATTTATATCAAAGGTGGAAAATACTCAGTTGGTCTTGTGAATAACGTAATTGTTGGCGATTCATGGGGTACGATATCCGATCCGGGCAAATTTGACCATGGTATCATCGCGAACACAACTATTGCAAAAGGCCGTCCTGCAATTACAGCTTACAATAATTATATCGTGACCAAAGCTCCGTTAAGTTCTGCAATTACCGAACTTAGCTCCGGCACTAATGGCAATACTTTTGTTTCAACTTCTTCCCAAACGACAATCGATAATGTGTATCTATCTCTAACTCTTCAGAGTTCTGCAATACCTTATCTACCCATAACCAGTATTTTAAGTCCGTTGGTAAATGCCGGAACAAATAGCGTATCGGGTATTTCCATTCCGACAACAGATGTAACCGGTTTTCAACGAACAGGAAACTATACGATAGGAGCATACCAGGCCACGATGAATGTAGCCAGCGGAGCCAGCGAAATCGTAAATCAGGATGTTTCGTTGCTGGACGTGACTGTGCAACCAACCGGAAAACTCACACTTACACCCGGCAAAACACTGACAACCGGCACACTGGCTTTACAAAGCGATGCTTCCGGTACCGGTACTTTCGTGGAGAATGGCGGAACTCTGGTCGCGACTACAAATACTGTACAGCAATACCTGACTTCTGGGCGTAACTGGTATATTTCCAGTCCGATTAGTAATGCAACTACTGCCAACCTGAGTTCGGCCAATTCTGTAGTATATTACAACGAACCTACATCACAGTGGTTATCGCCCGTTGATGGATCGCAACTTGCAGCAGGAAAAGGGTATATCTCATCGGCGACGGCAAGTGCCGGACCGGTTTTATTTTCCGGAACGCTGAATTCCGGTACGGTTACAGTACCGCTTACACGCACTGCCGGCATCAACAAAGAAGGATTTAATCTGGTAGGAAATCCGTATCCATCGTATCTCGACTGGTCGATGGTTGATACAACGGCAGCTCACGTTTATTCAACGATTTGGTACAGAACCCAGACTGCAGGAAATGCTTATATTTTTGATACATACAATGGTAGTGGCAATGTTAGCACCAATCTGGGTGTCACCAAAGTTACAAACCTGATACCACCCATGCAGGCCTTTTGGGTACGAGTAAAACCCGGAAATGAAACCGGCACACTTACATTTACCAATGCCATGCGCAAACATGCCGATTTTAGTACCAATAAATTTAAAGCTCCATCGGCCAAAAAGGTACAACAGCAGCAGTTGCTTCGTCTGGAAGTTTCGAACGGTGTGAACAAAGATGAAGCTGTTATCTATTTCAACGATAATGCATTGGATGGATTTGATAGTTACGATTCGCCTAAAATGTCGAACGGGAATGTGGCGCAGCCAGAAATATATACAACTGCAGGCACTGAAAAGCTGGTTATTAATGGGTTGAAAAATCTTGCCGGAGATATTGAAATTCCTCTTGGGTTTATCACAGGACAAACCAATACTTTCAGCATAAAAGCTTCTGAAATAACTAATTTGAATGATGTAGATGTTATTCTTAAAGATAAATTACAAAACAAGGAAATCAACCTGTTAAGTGGCGATGCTTATAACTTTTCTGCTGATGCCACAACCACTGAATCCCGGTTTGCGGTGCTGTTGAAAATACGGTCGGTAACTACGGCTTTGAAGCCGGAAGCAGAGAGTGTGAAAGTGCATGTAAAAGCCCTTGATGGCCGCATAAGCATACTGAATGAAGATAAATACGAAACCAATATTCCTGTCATAATATATAATAGTACGGGGCAGCAAGTGGCAGCTTTCAGTCTGGATCAACCCGAAACAGTTTTAAACAGGTCTTTTGCCGCGGGTATGTATGTGGTAAGCATACAACTGAAAGATGGTTTGACTACACAAAAAATTATTGTAAACTAAGTGCTGGTAGAAATATGGAAAACATTAAAAATGATTCGATGAATACTGTTTTGAATAATGGTAAAAAAAGAGAATATCAGGCTCCGGAAATTATAGTGGTTGGGTTGGACAATGAAATTTCGCTCCAGTTGGAATCCAGTCCGCCTTATCCTGGGAACGAAAATATCTCAATGTCGCCCGAATATTTCAACCAGAGTCCGTTCGGCTCAGAAAACTGTTGATAAAGACTTTATTGTGGGTTAATGTTCTGAAAATAAGGTTTGAATATACCAGGTTGAAGGTTACAATTATTTGAAAATACATATTGATGCGACATTTTCAAAAGCATTTGATACGATTTTGCAACCCGATGCTCATAATTTCAAACAATAGAATTTTTATTGCAACTTACTTCCAGTGGGTTTAAATACATTTGCGTTGAAAAATATCAAGAACACTTATTACTAATTTATATACTATGAAACTTCCATGAATACTGATATTCGCAAATAGTGAAAATTTTGCATGCGAGTTTCAAGTGACCATTAAAAACTAATTATTTACACATGAAAAAAAGATTCTCCTTTCTATTCTTAACAGGGCTGTTGATTGCGATGCAGCTTGTGGCACAAACCCCGAATGCATTCCAGTTTCAGGCTGTAGTACGTAACACGCAAGGTGAAGTATTGAAAAGCCAACCTGTCAGCATGCGTTTTACGCTGCACAAATCGTCAGCCGATGGAACCACTGTTTTTCAGGAAACACAAACGGCTACAACCACTGCGAATGGGCTTGTAAATCTACAAATCGGAAATGGTACTCCGGCTACGGGTTCGCTTGGGTTAGGTGAAATTGACTGGACAAGCGGCAGCTATTTTATGCAGGTTGAAATTGATAACGGTGCCGGCTACAATACGCTTAGTACCCAACAATTGCTGAGTATCCCGTTTGCCAAATATGCCCAGGCAGCAGGAAACCTGCGTATCAAATCGCCTGATGGTTCGCTGTGGAATGTAACTATTGGCAACGACGGATCGTTAACTACCTCTAAAGTTCAATGATTTAAATAAGAGAATGAAATTTATGAACAAAATAATAATAAGCCTTTCGGTTATGTTGCTGTTTGGGAGCCCGTTGTTTGCACAACAATTGCTAAGCACAGCCGGATCGCAGCAAAATAATGTCTCATGGAGCATCGGCGACTTGGTTGCGGGAGGTGCCACTGTGTCGGGAGTAACTGTATATCAGGGTTTCAATGCCTTTGAAATTGATGTGAACACGGCGTTGTCTGCTGTTGAAGCTACCGGAATAAGCGTTTATCCGAATCCGGTTGTGGACAAACTGATTCTTAATATGGAAGCCAACGTGGTTTTCTCTTTTTCTCTGACCGATATTGTAGGCCGTACGATACTTAACAGTGCAAACCATTTAGGAAAATCAGAGATTGATCTTTCGAAATATGATGCAGGACAATATATACTTAAAGTTTTTTCCGCACAATTCTCAAAATCAACAATAATTATAAAGAAATAAATGCTGCAATGAAGAAATCATATATACTCTTGCTCGGTTTCTGTTTTACTCTGAATTTGCTTGCGCAGGCTCCGGATGCGTTCAGATATCAGGCGGTAGTAAACAATTCCACAGGTTCTGCATTAGCCGGAAGCAATGTGAAATTCAGATTTGAAATTTTTAAAAATGCACTTGCAAGCGATGGTGGAACGAAGGTTTACTCAGAACAGCATCAGGCCACAACCGACTCAAAAGGAGTGGTGAGCCTTTCGATTGGAAAAGGCACGGCCGAAACCGGAACTTTCGCATCTATCGACTGGAGTGAAGGATCATATTTTGTGAAAGTGAGCATCGACCGCGGAACCGGTTTTGCCACTATCGGCGAACAGCAATTGCAAAATACCTCTTACGCGCAATTTGCTGATGCTACCGGAAATGTTATCAATAAGGCTGCAGATGGAAATTTGTGGGGAATAACGGTCGATAATTCAGGTAAAATTTCTACTGTTCCTTTCCCGAAGGGATATACCAAAATGGTATGGAATGATGAATTTAATGGAAGCGGATTGCCCGATGATTCTAAATGGGATTATGAACAAGGATATGTTCGCTCAAGTGAATTACAATATTATGCCAAAAAACGAATCGAAAACTCATACCAGCAAGACGGTCTTTTGCATCTGGTTGCCCGTCAGGATTCAGGTATAATTGATGGTGCGATGCGGCCTATGTCTTCGGCAAGCATTATTACAAAGGGGAAAGCAGCCTGGCTTTATGGTTATGTAGAGGTTCGTGCCAAAGTGCCTTATATGGCTGGAATTGGTACATGGCCTGCTATCTGGATGATGCCACGGGATGATTATTATGGTGGTTGGCCACGCAGTGGCGAGATTGATATTATGGAATATGTGGCTTCCGATTATCGTTATGTACATTTCTCTCAACATTCCTATAAGTACAACAACATTGATGGTGCAAATCTGCATAAAACTACAAAATCTTATTGTCCTACGGCTTACACAGAGTTTCATACATACGGACTTCAATGGACGCCCGAAACCATGATCTGGTATCTGGACGGGATTCAAAAGTTCAAAGTAAATAATGCAGAACATCTTTGGAGTTCGTGGCCTTTCAATAAACCGTTTTACCTGTTGCTCAATCTGGCCATGGGAGGTTGGGGAGGAAGCACCGATCGTACTATGCTCAAAGCCAATCCACAGGACTATCAAATTGATTATGTCAGAATTTTTCAATAAAATAAACAATTAAAATCAATATCATGAAAAAACAAATTTTACTCATTTGCATGATTGCTGCAACTGCATTTACCGCATTTGCAAATAAAACAATCTATGTAGCGCCGGCTGCTGCAGGTTCAGGAAGCGGTGCTGATGCTGATAATCCTTGTACTATTCCAACTGCTTTGGGCAACCTTGATGCTGAGGGATATACCACTTTTGTCTTCCCAAACGCAGCTCTTTTTCATCTCACTGGTGGAACAACGGGTTATGGACGAATCCCGGTTGTGGATAACAGCAAAATTATTATTGAAGGAAATAACTCTATTATTGAGGGAAATGGTGAAAAAACACGTCTTCTGAGGGCGGGAGCCGGTTGTCGCATTGATTTAAGAAATCTTACTTTCCGCTTGGGTGATAGCGATAATAGTCTTGGTGGAGCAATTTTCTTTGCAGGCGATTCCTTGAAAATATCCGGTTGTACTTTCGACAACAATACATCCGATAATGGCGCTGCCATTGGTAGTAGAGGTAAATACGTTAAGATTATTAACTCTTGTTTTAGTAACAACAAACTTAGAAACAGTTACCAGGGAGGAGCTATTTCTCATACCGGTACAACAGCCGGAGGAACACTAATTGTTGAAAATACTACATTTAGCAACAATATTGGCAAAGCAGCCAGTGCAGTATATGGTTCTGCAATAATCACTGCTTTCGACGGTACTGTCAGAAATTATTTGAATACTATTTCTATCAGTAATTGTACTTTTTATAAAAACAAAGCAGGTATAAACAATAGTAATTCAGGTTATGCTGCTGTCGATTTAAGTTATTTGGCTACCACAGCTCCTGCAGGAGTAGCAACTACAGCAACTTTTGCAAATAATACTTTTTACGGAAACTCTAATAACGCCATCAGAATGTGGGGAAAACAACAAGCATTGAGTCTGATCAATAATGTTATAGTTGGAGATTCATACGATGTTACATCTGTAACCGGAGTTCAGGATCACGGCATTATTGCAGAATTCTCTGTAGCCGAAGGTCGTCCGGCCATAGTAGCTAAAAACAATTATTTTGTTTGTAAAGTTCCTGTTAGTTCCAAAGTTACTGAAGCTACTTTCTTGTCCGGAAATTCCGATAATAATACGATAGTTGTTACCAGTTCTCAAAATGACATTGATCTGTTGGGGTTGTCGGCTGCATTACAAACCAACAACTCAGGAGCTCCTTATCTGGCTCTTACAAGCAGTTCAAGTCCGCTTGTTGAAGGTGGAGTAAATTCGGTTAACGGTATAACCCTTCCAACTACCGATTGCAGGGGAGTGGTTCGCGCCAGCGGAACCACCGGTAGCAGGTTTGATATTGGGGCTTACGAATTTGAAAATCTGACAACAGCAACTCCGGGTTTTGAAAACGAATCGGTTACTTTCAATCAGTCGACAAGCGAAATTTTTGTTTCAGGCAATAATAAAACAATATCTGTAAGTGCTTATTTGCCTAACGGACAATCGGTTTATGCCCAAACAACAAACTCTTTGCTTAAGATTAATAAAACTCAGTTGCCTAAAGGACTATTGATTTTTATTGTGAACGATGGAGTGAAATCTGTTGCTAAAAAAGTAATTATCTGATTCTGATTATCAGATTTTACAATTAAATAAATGAATTACTAATATCAAAATAAACTATTTTATCATGAAGAAAAAATTATTCTTAAGCATGACTGCATTGTGGGTGAGTTTTACCCTGAGCGCGGTTGACATTTATGTAAATCCGGCTACAGGTAATGATGCCAACAATGGATCGCAGGCTGCACCTATGAAAACAATTGAATCGGCTGTTTTTTCGCTAAAGGACAACACGCCTACAACTATACACATTGCAGCTAATTCTGTTATTAAACTGGGTACTACTTTAAATCTTGCAGAGAATAAAAAGGTAGAGATTGTCGGTAAAAATGTCACTCTGAAGGCAGATGACCTGCCAGCGCAAACCAGTCCTTCTGGGCCACTCATGGGTCAGGGAAGCCGTATTTTGAGAGCTATGGCCAATTGCGATTTGAAAGTAAAAGGAATTACTTTCCAAAATGGGCGTCAGACAGATTATTATTCGGGTGGTGCTATTTACTGTGCAGGTAATACGTTGGAGATTGACAGTTGTAAGTTTATAAACAATCAAGCCGGATCAAGCGGTGGTGCTGTTTCGGGAAAAGCAAAAAGTGTTGTTATTAAAAATTCATATTTCGAAGGCAATAATATTCTTGGAGGAGGTGCCAGGGGTGCTGCCATTATGCAGTGTGGGCCAGCCTTGGGAGATCCGGGAACGCTGGTGGTGCAAAATTGCACATTCTATAAAAATATGACTCAAAGTGGAGGTGCAGGCTCTGCAATCAATATTTTTGACTCTTCGACAAATGGGAAATATAGTAATGTGTCTAAAGTAGAAGTTACCAACTGTACTTTTCTGGAAAATACTTCTCCTACGCCCTACCAGGCTGTAATTGATGTTTCTGACGGTGATTGCCAGATCTATCTTACCAACAACACATTCTATAAAAACTCCGATTGCGCTTTTCGTTTATTGATGAACAAAGCTTTTTTGGCCAACAACGTAATAGTAGGCGGAAAGCAGGGTATCATGTCTGAATCGAAAGTGGCTGACGGACGTGACGAAATAGTGGCTGTGAGTAATATCGTTGTAGGAACGGAAGGTGGTGTCAACCAGGGTATTGACGATGCTTGTTTTACCTCTGCTGCTGCAACAAACAGCAACGTGGTAAGCACAACAGCAGCCTATCCGCTTGCTGCTGTCGGATTGGCTACTTCGCTGTCAATAGACAATTTTGTGCCTTATCTGCCAATTACATCAGGTACAAGTACTTTGGTAAATGCAGGAACTGAAAATACTTCTGCGAAATTTGGTGCCAACTATGTGCTGACAGTTGATGCAAGAGGGTTATTGACAAATAACCGCAAAGATATCGGTGCTTTTGAGTTTGAAGCTGTAGGCCCGAATGCGATTTATTCACCAGAATATACTATGGAAAATTACCAGCTTTCTCAATCCGGAAATACAGTTACCGTAAAAAATCTTCACGACAAACCATTCTCAATGGCTATTGTGAATATGACAGGAAGAATTGTATATTCAGCACAAATCAACAACTCTGTAGAACTTTCGAAATCTACTTTTGGACATGGAGTTTTTGTTCTTTTGTTCAACGATGGAGCCCAAATAAGCTCGCAAAAAGTTTTATTCTAATGTAGCTATCACTACTGGTTGCGGGCAGGAAATTTTCAATTCTTTAAATCTGAAAATACTCCTGCCTGTTTTTTTTTTGAAAAATAGAAAGCAACACCATGCGAAACACATACATATTTCTTTTATTTTTACTGTATTCTTTTTCTGTGGCTTATTCTCAGGAAAAAATACTGCTTTTCGATTATGACGAAGTTTATCCGATGACTTCAACCTGGGCCGATTTGATGGAACCGACTCAGAATCCGGCACCGGATGCAGTAAATAACTCGCCGGTTTCCGGTCTTTTTATCCACACTGCGCAGTGGAGCGAAATTGAAATCAGGGTAGAAGATGTAACTTTGGATGCACGGTATTACAATACAGTGGAGCTAAAAGCGTTTATACCTGCCAACATGCCCGATGGCAAAGTACATATTACCTGCAAGGGCCTTGGCACTTCACGCGAGAGCCGCCGGCGTTACGATACGTATGAGATAACTCCACCTGAGAAAGGGAAATGGTTTAAAATTGAGCATATTTTTTTGGGTGCTTATCCCATTGGGTTGGTGCAAATCGGTTACCGCCGAAGCGAAGTGCCTAATGCTTCGGAGGATATTGCTTATTTTGATGATTTGAAATTCACGAAAACGACTTCGAACGATATTTGTCTGTATCGCGAATCGTTTTGTATTGTGTATCCGGAGAATGAAAATGCTAATTTTATTGCAAATCCATCACAACGTGCCGGTAACTGGGTGGGAAATGTTGATCTCACATCGACCGGTAACATTGTATTGGTAAAATACCCCAATACCAACAGTCATGTTATGCAAATGCTCACTACGGGTGCGGATATTGTTTTTCCGGGAATAACAAATCTGGAAGGATATGAAAATCTGAGAGTTGTATTTGATACCCGTTGGAAAATTGATGAAACAAAAAGAGATGCCTTTAATAGTGCTACGTCAGAAACAAAAAGTCCCGGGATAAAAGTAAAATCAGGAAATGGAAGTTGGATAAACCTGGCAACTCAACCATTCACAGATAATTGGCAAACTCAATCAATCGTTATTTCACCTTCTGGTGCTCAGAATATTAGTTTGTCTGTTGGGAAAGGTAATAGTAACTTTGACTTTGAAATTGACAATATAATAGTTTTTGGTACTATCAAGGCATCCGGAACTAAGGACTTATCGACAGTTGATTTCAAATTCTATCCTAATCCTGTCAAAGAAACCTTGTACACCAATCAGGATGTTGAAAAAATAGAAATCTTAAATCTTCAGGGTGAATTATTAGTTTCAAAAGCAGGACGTTCAATTTCTATGTCGAATTTGACGAGTGGATTATATTTCGCCAGAGCACATAAAGATGGAAATGTTTTTGTTCATAAAATATTAAAAAAGTGATATGTTTCAAAGAAATACATTGATTTTGTTGACTTTGACTCTTATCTCTTTTAGTGCCAATAGTCAAACGAAATCGTGGTTGCATGTTGATGGTAATCAGATCAAGGATAGTGTAGGAAATCCGGTAACATTGCGTGGCGTTTCTGTTATTGCTCCGGAATATTCTATCCGGAATCCTGACAATCCAAAAGAACCCGCCGAATATATTGCCTGGTTAGCTGACTCAACAAGAGGTTGGTATTCAAATGTTGTTCGCATACCCGTTTGTGAGATAAATACAACTCCGGTGGCAGCTTATAATTTTATTAATCCATTAGTTCAGCAGGCTATAAATTTAGGACTGTATGTAATTATCGATTTTCATAATGTCAGTAATTATGGTAATGGTGTTGGTACAAGTCAGACAACGGTTAAGAACTTTTGGCGGTATTTTGCACCAAAATATGCTGAATCTTCCAACGTGCTTTTTGAAGTTTATAATGAACCTGTAAATCCGGCGGATTGGACTCAATGGAAAAATTTTATTCAACCTGTGGTTGATGCTATACGCGAAGTCGCTCCCAAAAACATTATCCTAATGGGAAGTCCGCAATGGAGTACTTATTGTAATTACGCAGTGTCAAACCCTATTTCAGGGGGAAATATCGTTTACGTATATCATATTTATCCAAATCAGGGAACACCTACAACTTCTTTCCTTGATTCCAGGTTTGGAACAGCAGCCAAATCAATTCCGGTAATGATTACGGAATTTGGCTGGAACCAGAATGCACTTTATTCTGATGCAATTACTTATGGCAAAACAAGTAATTGGGGAATTCCCTTTCGGACGTATATAGATGCACATCCAAACATCAGTTGGGTAAATTGGGTTTTTGATAATTATTGGAAACCGAGTATTTTTGATCAGGAATGGGGAATTATGGGTAATGAGAATCAAGGTGAGTTTGTAAAAAAATGGCTTGCTGATTTGAATAAAATAACAACCGGAATAGAGACAGTTCGTAACAGCGTTTCTCCATTGGTGGTTTATAAAATAGATGGAAGTCTATCTGTTTCAATGGTCAGCTTAAAACGGGTTGATGTTTATTCAACAACCGGAATTTTGTTAGAATCAAAAAATGCTGTCGATAATGCTGTTGTATTAAATCCAGGTCTCTGTAACGGCATTTATATAATTAAAGCTTACGATGAGAGTGGATTCACAATTACCAAAAAGATATTGGTACTGAATTAAAATTTAGATTTCGGGAATTATTATTTAAAATAATATATAGCAGTATGAAAAAGATTTTTTTATTGATTTTTGTAAGCTTCCTGATTTTTAATCAGGAAGGTTGGGCGCGAAAACCGTTTTCAAAATTGGTTTTCAAAGATGAATTTAATGGGGAAGGGTTACCTTCAGATAAATACTGGAACTACGAAAAAGGCTATGTCCGCAATGGCGAAAAACAGTATTATACCGAAAAACGTCAGGAAAACTGCTATCAGAAAAATGGCAATCTTCATATTGTTATACTTAATGATAGTGCCCGTATCGATGGAAAAATTCGCCCTGTAACTTCGGCAAGTATTATCACCAAAGGCAAAAAAGCCTGGAAATACTGCAAGGTGGAAGTGCGCGCAAAACTTCCATCCTGTTTGGGAACCTGGCCGGCTATTTGGATGATGCCGGAAAATGATAAATACGGGGATTGGCCACGCAGTGGCGAGATCGATATTATGGAACATGTCGGTTATGAGCCAGATAATGTTCATTATGCTATCCATAGCGATAAATACAACCACACCAAAAACAACCAGAAACGATTTACGGTTCCTTGTCCGACATCCTATTCCGATTTTCATATTTATGGCCTTGAATGGAGCAAAGACCAGATTAAATGGTATCTGGATGGAGAATTAAAGTATTCGGTAAAAAAAGATGAAAAGGGCTGGTCGGCCTGGCCGTTCGACCAACCGTTTTATCTGATTCTCAATGCTGCTTTTGGAGGCGGTTGGGGTGGCCGAAATGGTATTGACCTGAGTAAACTCAAGCAGGAATATGTGATTGATTATGTAAGAATTTATCAATAGAGAAAGATTTTGTAAAGTTGATATTTTGAAAAAGAATTAATGAAATGAATAACGATAAATTATTAAATAGGCGAAGTTTCATAAAAGTATCAGGGATGCTGACTCTGGCAACGGCAGTACCGTTTATGTCCTCATCGGCTCAAACCAAAGATAAAATCAAATCTTTATTCCCAACCAATGGCAAATCGTTGAATTTGAAAAATACAAAAATTCAGCTCGACGACCAATGGGATGTAATCGTGATAGGAGGTGGGCCTGCCGGTTGTGCCGCGGCCATTTCGGCTGCACGTGAAGGTGCAAAAACACTTCTGATTGAAGGAATGGGATGCCTTGGTGGAATGGGTACCTCGGGACTTGTTCCGGCGTGGACGCCTTTTTCGGATGGCGAAAAACTGGTTTACCGTGGAATTGCTGAAAAAGTATTTAATGAATCCAAAAGAGGAGTGCCTTTTGAGCCGAAAGACAAAATGGATTGGGTGGCCATTAATCCTGAATGGTTGAAGTTGGTTTACGACCGTATGCTGGCTGAATCCAATGTCAATGTCCTGTTTTTCTCGCATTTGGCTTCGGTGGAAATGAAAAACGACAAAGAAGTTGATGCGATAGTTGTTAGCAACAAATCGGGACTGACAGCTTATCGCGCCAAAGTTTACGTTGATTGTACGGGCGATGGCGATCTGGCTGCCTGGGCCGGAGCGTCGTTCACAAAAGGAAATGCAAAGGGAATACCGATGCCTTCTACTCATTGTTTTGAGATTGTAAACCTGAATGTCAATCCATCGAATGTCGATTCCTTTAATTCGCTTTATGGCGGGAACAAAACAAGCCCCGTTTGGGAAATTGTTGCTTCGGGTAAGTATCCGGCCATCAAAGATGCCCACTTGTGTATCAACTATATCGGGTCTAATGCCGTAGGTCTGAATGCCGGTCATTTGTTTGAGGTGGACAGTACAAATCCCCGCAGTTTGTCCGATGCTATGTTTCAGGGTCGGGAAATAGCCTATCAGTATCTGGCTGCATTGAAAGAATTCAGGCCCTCTATTTTTAAAGATGCATTTCTGGTCAATACGGGTCAATTGTTGGGAATTCGTGAGTCGCGGATTATTGAAGGCGATTATAAATTAACGCTGAAGGACTGGATGGCCAGGGCTACTTTTCCCGATGAGATAGGGCGGAATAATTACTTTATCGACATTCATAATTCGAAGGATGAAATTGACAAAGTGCTAAAAGAAAAGAACTTTGAGAATAATCTGGGTCGCCCCGAACCTTATAAATGGGGCGAATCACATGGTATTCCCTACCGTTGCCTTACACCCAGGGGGTTGAAAAATGTCCTGGTTGCCGGGCGTTGTATTTCTACGGAGCAAATTGTACAAGGGAGCGTACGTGTTCAGTCGGCTTGTCTGGTTACGGGCGAAGCTGCAGGCATGGCTGCGGTTCATGCTTTGCGTAACCACCGGAATGATGTGCATGCCGTTGATGTCCGGCATTTGAGGAAAAGACTGAAAGAAGAAGGGCAATATCTGCTGTGATTTAAAAAAAAAGGACATTTAAAAACTGATTTTTAAATGTCCTTTTTTAATTTCTAATGTCTCTTTTATTTGCTCTTTACAAAATCTTTCGGAAGAATTCCAAACTGGCTTTTGAAACATTTAGCAAAGTATGACGAAGTGTTGAACCCAACCATATAGCAGATTTCGTTTATCCGTGTTTCGCCATCCTGCATCAGTTTTACGGCTTTTTTGAGGCGCACCAGCCGGATAAAGTCATTCGGAGTGAGGCCGGACAGGCCTTTCACTTTCCGGTACAGATTGGAACGGCTCATGGCAATCTGCTGAGCCAGGTCGTCCACCGAAAAGTCAATGTCGGATATGTTGGCTTCAATAATGTTGGTAATTTCGGATAAAAATGCTTCGTCAGCTTTGTTTTTACCAATGCTTTTCACTGGTGTCAGTGGCGAACTGATAAGGTTTTCCTTCAGCTTTTCGCGGCTTTCCAGCAAATTGATCACCTGAGCTTCTAAATGTTCCACTGAAAATGGTTTTTCCAGATAAGCATCAGCCCCTTGTTCCAACCCTTCAATCTTGAATTTAATATCGGTTTTGGCTGTTAGCAAAACTACCGGGATGTGACTGTACAGGGTGTTTGTTTTCACGTACTTGCAGAATTCCAGTCCATCCATTTCGGGCATCATAATGTCGCTGATTATCAGATCCGGAGAAAAATTCTCCAGTAATTTTACGGCCACGGAGCCATTCTCTGCAGACATAACCGTAAAGTCCTCCTGAAAATAGTTGACCAAAAAATGATTCAGTTCTTCGTTGTCTTCCACTATCAGCAGTGCAGGTAATTCGTTGTTTTTCAAATAAAAATCCTTCGTTTTACTTTCACGGGGAGCTATGTCCGGCACTATAATTTGTTCCGGCAACCGGATTTCAGCATCCTGATCGGTAATCATATTTTTAAAGGTTGGGAAGTTTACTGTGAAGCGTGTAAACTCATCAACTGTACTTTCTACGCCAATTTTCCCGCCGTGAAGTTCCACCAGCAATTTCACCAGTGCCAACCCTATACCGGTTCCTTTATTTTTTGTTTTGTCTTTTTTTATCTGATAAAATGGCTGGAAAATTTTTTCTTTTTCCGATTCATTGATTCCGTCTCCATCATCAAAAACCTGTATTTCATAGTAATCCTGATTCTTTTTGTCTACCACCAATGACAGCACCACTTTGGTTTTGGCGTGTTTAATGGCATTCGACAATAAATTGCTCGCTATTTTTGTTAAGCATTCGATATCTGCCTGAACTATTAAAGCCTCAGGAGGTGTTTTGAGCTCAAAATTTAAGGAGCGGCTATCGGTGAAGTGTTTAAAACTGTCGTAAATGGCCTGCAAAAACTCGTTCAGGTTAGCCTGTTTGAAGTTTACCACATAACTGTTTTTTTCGGCTTTCCGGAAATCGAGCAATTGATTGATAAGCGCCATCAAGCGGTTGGTGTTACGCTCCATAACGGATATGTACTCCTCAGAGTCAGCATCTTTGTTTTTCTTACGGAGCGAGTCCAGCGGAGCTTTAATCAAACTTAGCGGAGTACGTATTTCGTGTGCAATGTTCGTGAAAAAATCAATTTTTGCATTGTACAGGTCAATTTCGCTTTGGGCCTGCATCCGTTCCAGGCGTATTTGTTCCTCTTTTTCGCGTTTAGTCCGGAAGTATTTTAAAACGTAATACGTTAACACCGCAATGGCAATAATGTAAAACAAGTAAGCCCAAACGCTTGCCCAAAACGGAGGCAAAACCCGGATGCGTAGCTTCACTCCCTCATTATTCCAAACGCCATCATTGTTTGAACCTTTAATGAAAAGGGTATAGTGACCCGGAGGAAGGTTGGTGTACGAGATTTTATGATCGTTACCGGCCGTTATCCAATGCTTGTCGAAACCTTCCAGTTTATAAGCGTATTGATTCTTTTCGGGGGCGCAAAAACTGAGTGCGACAAACTCAAAGTTCAGGAACGATTGATTGTGCGAGAGCGTGATTTCGTCGGTAAACGTGATACTTTGTTTCAGCGGAGAGCCATTTGGGGCTATCGGAACATCTTTGTTGAATATCTGTATGTTCGTTATTGCCACAGGGGGTACATATTTATTGTCACGTAGTTCTTCGGGGTAAAAGGCGTTAAATCCGTTGGTTCCTCCAAAGTATATTTTCCCGTCGCGGGTTTTATGTCCCGATTTAAAATTAAACTGGTCTCCTTGAAGCCCATCTGCTTTGGTAAATACTTTTATTGCTTTGCTTTCGGGGTTGAACCGGGCCAGGCCTTTGTTGGTACTTACCCACAGATAATCCCTATCTGACACCACGCTGTACACCACGTTGTTTGGCAGCCCGTTGTTTAGGTTGTAAGTTTTAAAATGGTCTTTGTTGTACAAATACTGGCATAACCCTCCTCCCTCGGTTCCAAACCAAAGTCTTTTTTTGTTGTCCTGATAGATGGAAATAATTTTGTTGTGAGCCAGTGAGTTGGGGTCGGCGGGATTATTTTCGTAATGCTTCCATACTTTGTTTAGTGGGTTGTAGCTAAACGCACCACGTCCCGAAGTACCAAACCAAAGAAGCCCCGTGTTATCCTGAAATATGTCGTAAACGAAGGTGTGTAACAGCGGATCGCCTATTCGGTCGAAGTTATCATTAGCTCTGTTGTACCGGTTCAGTCCCTCTATGGTTCCTACCCAAATGGTTCCTGTTGCATCTTTGTAAATGGAAAAAACATTGTTGTCGTTGAGCGAGTTTGGATCAGCTGTACAGGTATAATGCTTAAATTTTCCTGTTTTGATGTTCAGAACATTCAATCCGCCTGCAAACATGCCTATCCAAAGGTTGTCGCCGTCGAGCAGCAAACTGTGAACATTGATATACGAAAGACTGTTCTTTCCCGATTGAGGGTAGTATTTAAATGTTTTCTTTTGTGTGTCAAAATAGTTCAACCCTCCATCTTCAGTGCCAATCCAGAGGTTACCTTTCGGATCTTCGCAAAACTGGCTGATGGCTTTCCCACTGATGGAGTTGTTGTTCTCAAGTGGCGAAAACAATTCAAACATATAGGGTTTGGGCGAGATATAATTGATGCCGCCAAAATAAGTTCCAATCCATATTCCACCTTCCTTGTCTTTGGTGATGGAGTAAATGGCATTATCGCTGAGCGAGTTTGCTCCCACAGCCGAGGCTCTTATTTGGGTAATCTGGCCGCTATAGCTTTCAAAAACAATAAGGCCGTGTTCCGACCCGATCAGGTAAACTCCCGGCGAGTACTCTAAAATATCACGGAAATAATAAATGTATTCCGAGGATATTCCTAACAGGTAATTTTGCGCTTTTTCCGTTTTCCGGTCGAAAATAATCAGCCCATCACTAATAGTTCCCAACACAAGGTTTCCCTGCGAGTCTTCTATAATTTTCAACACACTGACTATTGATCCCTTTTTTACCGGTGGGAAATAATAGTTTTTAAAGTTATCGGTTTTGGGATTGTATCGGGTCAGACCACCGTTGATAGTTCCCGCCCAGATAGTCCCTTTGCTGTCGCAAAAAACATAATTCGCATGACTCGAATTAATTGAAGTAGGATTTTTGGGGTTGTGCTGGTATACTACCAGTTTATCGGTGCCCGGATTATATTTGTAGAGGCCGTTTGTGGAAGCAATCCAGATATTTCCGCTTTTATCTTCGGTAATGCTGATTACCGATTGGTCTATAATTGTGTTCTGAGGTGTACGTTTGTCGAAAAAACTGAACGTGTTTAATAGATAACTGTAGAGAAAAATTCCTCTTTCGGTCCCCACCCAAAGTGTTTTTCGCTGATCTTCGTACAGGGCATGCACAAAACTATTGCCCAATGATTTTTTATTGTTGAGTTGTTGGTTGTAAACAACAAAGTTATTGCCATCAAACCGGTTGAGACCTTCTTTGGTACCAAACCACATAAAGCCTTTGCTGTCTTGCAGGGAGCAGAATATTGAATTTTCCGACAATCCGTTTTCTACTTTGTAATGGCGAAAAGAAAGGGAAATAGCCTTTGCTCCCGGTAAAATTGAAATCAGCAGGAGCAAGATGCAGATAGAGTGTCGTTTTTTCATCAAAAATGTATCTCTTTAAAGTTAAATGTGCGTGTGTGAGCTAATTCGGGGGTAAAGATAGATGATTTTGTCGAAAATTAAATGTTAAGCTTATCCCGTCACATTATTGATAGTTTTTTCGCTGGACTCTATTTTCTGCAAAAAAGTTCTGCATTAATAAAGAAATGGATGTTTTTGGTAAAATGTCACCCTAACTGTAGGGTTAAGATAAAAAGGTAAATCTATTAATGAAAATTGTCTTTTTTAGTCATGAGTCAGAATGGTCTGTAGGTTTGCTTATGTAGTCAGTATACTGAACGTTAGCTTTGTTGTTTTGTAAATTGTATATAATGAGCTGATTGCACTGCTCTCGCTGTAAAATAGTTTACTTGTACTTAGTCAATGAAATTAACAGGCATGTTCTGTGTATATTTTTGTATGTAAATTTTCTCTAATACTTTACGGACTTGATAACTTGTTCTTTCAGATGAAGGTATGAGACTCATCTCATATCAAACTCACGTATACTGTAATATATCTTATCAATAGCGATAATAGGTTTAGTCAATAGGTGCAAGTAGTTTACTTAAGTGGTGTAATTGGTTTACTCATGTGGTGTAAGTGGTCTACTCCACAGGTGCAAATGCTTTAATCAATAGGTGTAATAGGTTCAGTCAATAGGTGCAAGTGGTTTACTTAAGTGGTATAAATGGTTTACTCAAGTAGTGTAATTGGTTCACTCATGGGTGTAAGTGGTCTACTCCACAAGTGCAAATGCTTTAATCAATAGGTGTAATAGATTCAGTCAATAGGTGCAAGTAGTTTACTTAAGTGGTGTAATTGGTTTACTTATGGGTGTAAGTGGTCTACTCTACAGGTGCAAATGGTTTAGTGAATAGGTGTAAT
>CAYSTC010000015.1:57941-100828 GCA_964433885.1 uncultured Paludibacter sp.
ATGGGTGTAAGTGGTCTACTCTACAGGTGCAAATGGTTTAGTGAATAGGTGTAATTGGTTTAGTCAACAGGTGTAATATATTTGGTCAATGCCAATAATATGTGTTGTCAACAGTTGTAATAAACATTCAAATGTAACCAAACATGTACCTTTTTTTCAGTAGTGCAATTGTGATTTAAAATGACCTTGGCGAAATTGTTTCCGATTGCAACTATAACGGCTTCGATAAAAAAATCCGGTTATCTGTATGAAATTACAAGCAAATATGTATATTTGACACTAACTTTTGTTTTTTTTGATCCTTTTTTGGACAATTGTCCTCAAAAAAGACATAATTGTCCTGTTTTGCAAGGGATATTTCTATTTAATTTGCAACAAAAGTTCCTTTATATGCAATAGTGTTAGCAAATACGCTGATTTGATTACATATTGCATACAAAAGAAAAATCTTAATACTTAATTTAAAAAACAAAAATCATGAGAAAAACATTACTTCTTGGGTGCTTCGTGTCAATGTGTATGGCCGCAGGAGCACAAACATTGAATCGCACAATGCTTATTGACTTCAGCCCAACAGCTGCAGCTCCAAACGATTCAAGCAAAGTCACCGTCAATCCGGATGCGAACGGCAATTATTGGAACAATTTTACAAACGCTAATAATACTGTAGCAGGGGCTGCCTTGGCACTTGTTGATAAAGCCAATAACACAACAACTATCTCTTTGAAAACAGTGACCGACTTTTCGGTAAATGCCACTCCGGGAGCTGCCGGTTTGCGGAATCTTTCACAACTCGATGTTGCTTCTTTAGGCGATCTTGCAATTCCGAGCGCTACAACCGATTATTATTTTACAACAGCTACAGGAAGCCTTAAATTTAGTGGCCTTACAGCAGGTAAAATATACAAATTTTATATTTATGGTTGTCGTCTTGCTACAGATACACGTGTGTCGAAATATACATTCACCGGAGCGGCCACTACCGTAGGCTATTTGCAAACCTCTGGTACAAAACTGGGTGGACCACTTATCAATGGGAATAATGGCAGTACATACAATTCACCATTCCTTTTGGCCGATGCCAATGGGGAGATAAAAATTGATGTAACTAATCCTTCTTCTGGTGGCTTTAGTTATGTGAATGCTGTAAAAGTAGAAGAATATACTCCGGTTACTGTTACAGGAATCACTGTAGCCGGCTCCAGTATAAGTAGTGTCAATGGAACTGCTAAAATGACTGCAACAGAAACACAGTCAGGCGTAAACCTCCAGGATTTGGTATGGACAGTAAACGATCCAAAAATTGCTACTGTTTCTCCTTATGGTGTGCTTACTGCCCGTAAGAATGGAACGGTGACGGTTACAGCTTCAACTACATCAGGTACAATTGTTTCAGGAAGCACGCAAATACAGATATCAAATCAACCTGTTCCGGTAAAAGAAATGTATATCGATTTCGGACCAAGCGATGGAACAAACGGAGACCTTACCGCTGCTACTGCTGATGCAAATGGAAATTTCTGGAATAATGTAACTGCTAATGCTCCTAGCGGAATAGTTCTTCCATTTACTCCGGTTACTTTGGTGGATAATACAAATGCAGCAACTAATATTTCTGTAACAGTGTCGGCAGGATCAATTTCTACAAATGGAAAAGCCAATGGAGCTTTGTTAACTCCCAATGCGAACTATTTAGGAGAATTAGGTGTAACTACAGCTACTGAAGATTATTTCTTTACCACCTCGAACGGTACATTGAACTTTACCGGGTTGGATGCCACTAAAGGATACCGGTTCCGTATTTTTGGATCTCGTGATAATACAGAAACCCGTATAGCTAGGTATAAGTTCACTGGCTCAAATATTGTTACAGGAACTTTACAATCGTCAGGTTGTAACCTCGGTGGAATTGGAGTAAATACGAACAATAGTGGAATTTATGTTTCGGATTTAGTATATCCTAATTCATCGGGTGAAATTGCATTATATACTGATATGGCAGTTTCAGGTTTCGGTTATATTAATACACTCAAATTGGAAGAGTATAGCCTTGGAGGAACAACTGATGTCAGCCTGACGGAAGGTTCGAAAGCCGATATTTTGTTTGGTGCAAACCAGATCAAAGTAAAAGGTGCCAGCAATTGTGTGGAATTGTTTAATACTACCGGAACTAAAGTAGTAAGCATGCCTGCAAGTGCCGAGACTGTTGTAAATACTTCTAACTTGCCCAAAGGAATTTATATTTTGGTTGTGGATAAAAAACAAAGCCACAAGCTAATTAAATAATTCTCTTAAATTGTTTAACTCCATTGAAAACAAGATAGCTTCAATCCGTAGCTATCTTGTTTTCTGATTTCTAATCTTTTAATCATTATGCAAATGAAAAAAATCTTTATTCTCCTTACTGTTCTCTTATCGTTTTTGCATATAAATGCTCAAACGCTAAGCCGTACAATGCTTATCGACTTTGGTCCGGCAACACAAACGGATTCAAGCAAAGTTACTGTGAATCCGGACCTGAACAATAGTTATTGGAATAATTTTACCGGAAACACAGCTTCATCAGCTGCGTTGGCATTAGTAGATAAAGCGAATGCTGCTACAGGGATTTCCATAAAGACGCTGGTGGATTTCTCGGTCAATGCCAATCCGGGTGCTTGCGGGCTGAAATCTCTGTCGTTACTCAACGTTACAGCGTTGGGCGACATAGCAATCCCGACAGCAACGATGGATTATTTCTTTACAACATCTACTGCCCCCAGTCTGAAATTTACCGGACTCAGTGCCAGCAAAGGGTATAAATTCTATGTATATGGGTGCCGCGTTGCTTCCGATACCCGTATTTCGCAATATACTTTCACCGGCGCTGCCACAACAGTAGGAACTTTACAGACTTCAGGTTCACTTTTAGGTGGGGCTGGTATTAATGCCAATAATAGTAGCACGTATGCTACTCCTATACTTTTTGCTGATGCAAACGGTGAAATTAAACTTGAACTTTTGGCTAAAACAGGAGGTTTTGGGTATATAAACATCATTAAAGTTGAGGAGTACAGCGGAGTTGGTACCGTAAAAGTTACTGATATTTCTGTTTCCGGAAATTCAACCATCGAAACCGATGGAGGTACCGCACAAATGACTGCAACAGTCTTGCCTGATAACGCAACTGTAAAAGGGTATAACTGGAGTGTCAGCGATCCGAAAATAGCAATAATCAGCCCGTCGGGATTACTTACTGCACAACGCAATGGTACAGTGTTGGTTACTGCAACTACTGCCGAAGCCGGATCTGCAGTGGCTGGCTCAAAGCAGGTTGTTATTACCAACCAAAACGCTGCAACTAAAGAAATGTTCTTTGACCTTGGTCCGAATGATGGTACTAATGGAGATTTGACTCCGGCTACTGCTGATGCAAACGGAAATTTCTGGAATAATCTAACTGCTAATGCTCCGGGCGGAATTACCCCTGTGCCATCTACTTTAGTTGCTAATGCGGTTGATAAATCAAATTTGGCAACCAATATTTCGGTGGTTTTGACTGCTGGAACGTTAAAAACAAATGGAAAGCTAAATGGGGCTTTGCTTCTACCCAATGCTAATTATTTGGGAGAACTGGGTATTGCAACGGCAACAGAAGATTATTTCTTTGCGGAAAATGGAAGCGGTACGCTGACGTTCAGAGGGTTGGATAATACGAAGGCTTACCGGTTCAAAATTTTCGGAAGCAGGGAAACTACCGAAACAAGGATTTCGAAGTATACATTTACAGGGGCGAATGTTGTTACCGGATTGCACCAAACTTCGGGTGCTAATTTGGGTGGAACGGGTGTAAACCGCAATGTTAGCGACATTTACAGATCTGAACTGGTTTATCCGGCGGCCAATGGTGAAATTAGTCTCAATATGGCTAATCAGCAATCAACCTTTGGCTATATCAATGCAATGAAAATTGAAGAATTTGACCGGCCTTATATTTCTGTTACATCGCTAAGTGTTTCCGGAAGCGACATAACCGCAAGCGGTGCAACATCTCAAATGACGGCTAATGTTAGCCCTGAAAATGCTTCGGTTACAGCCGTTACCTGGACCGTTGATGACAGTTCTGTTGCGGCGATTGATGCCAATGGATTATTGCACCCATTGAAAAACGGAACCGTAATTGTTACAGCTACAAGTAAACAAACGGGCGCTACTATCAGTGCTACTAAACAAATTAATATCACTAATCAGTATAGTGTTTTGTATTTGTCAGGTACTGCTACCGAAAATGGTGATAATGTATCAACTGCTCCGGCAATGAAACGGCTTACTGATGGACAGGGTTATCCGACAGGTATTTTTGAAATATATACTACATTGAAAGATGCCGGTACATTGAATTTCTATAGTTCACAAAGCAATCAGGCCGTTGTATATGGCGGAACTGCAGGGGCATTGGCTCAGAACGGACCTGCTATTGATCCGGCCGAAACAGGTTTGGTTCTGATATCGGTAAATATGGCTACTCAGTCTTACACCATTTTGCAAACCAATAGTGTAAGTGTGGTAGGTGCAGCAGGGGAGGTTCAGTTGACTAATAAAGGCCTGGGAATCTGGTCGGCCACTGTCAATATGGCTAATGTTGTTACCGATGCCAATCTGAAGTTCAATTTCAGAATTAATTCAAATGCTGCTTATGAGCTGAAACGGATTACAGGCACCGTAAATACGCTTCGTCTGGAATCTCAGGCTAACGCTACGGGCATTTTGGTGGAACAAATTCCAACAGATAAAAACAGTTATGCGGTCACACTTGATCTGAACAACTATACTTACTCGATAGCTTGCCCGGTACTCAATGAACTGAAGATTGCATACATGGGATCTTCAGTAGCCTCTGGAACGGGAGCTACAAACAATCAGGGTTACAACTATTTGTTCACCCAGTTGCTTTCGCAGCGCTATGCCGCTGGTAAAGGCCTGAACTGGTCGACGGTGAATATCTCGATAGGCGGAAACACTACAATAAGCCTTTTAGGCCGTATAGATACCGATTTGTTCCCGCTTTGTAGTAAATATGTTATTTTCGGACTTGGACTTGGAAACGAAGGAATACACGGAGCTGCCGATCAGCTGGCTATTTTCAACCAGTTTAAGAATAATATGTTGAAACTGATAGCGCTGGCTCGTTCCAGAGGATTGGTGCCGGTAGTTACAAACTGTTATACCCGTAACGATTATACCCTGACTGATTATAGTTATGTACGTCAAATGAATATGTTGATTCACGAATGGGATGTGCCGAGTGTAAATTTATTGGGAGCCGTTGACGATGGTACCGGAAAATGGACTACTAATTTCTGGTCTGATGCTTTGCACCCTAATGATGCCGGTCACCGCGAATTTTCATATTCTATGATTCCTTCGTTGTTTGATGCTCTGGATGCAGGTAAACCGCTTCCTACAAAAGCGAGCGGCAATTCTATGACTTTTGATAATGGAAGCACTGTTGACCAGTTGACTTATGCGCCTGATAATACAGTTCACTCGTTTACCCAATCGTTCGACTTTAAAACCATTTCAAGCGGTGTTCTTTCTACATTCAAATTTATGTCGTTGACAGGAACATTGAAAATAGATGCCCAGACCGGTGCTCTTGTTTATGTGTCGCCCTCAAATGCGGCTAATCAGATTAAGACTACCAATGCAGTTAATGATGGACAATGGCACAAGGTTACGCTGACACATTTTTATGCACGCAGTGAAACAGGTTTGTATATAGATAATGTCTTTGTTGGAAAACTTAGCGAACGTCTTGTGCCAACTTTGTTCTGCCTGAATGATTTGCAGGGTCCAACACGGATTACTTTCCGCGATTGGTTCTTCTATCGTGCCGGTATGAATCAGGATGAGATTTCGGCTTTGTATGCTGGTAAAATGCTAAAATCGGGATTGGAACTTTATGCGCCGCTTGATGGCCAGGCTGCTGGTACCGATCAGTTGAAAAATATTGCTCAGAGTACAACTACAGTTAGTAAAGTAAGTCTGTCGGCAACATCTGTTCCGGCTCAGTTTGCAGGTGTGAAAATGTATCCTAATCCGGTGCGTCACACTCTTAAAATTGATGGGCTGAACAATGGCCGGCTTTATGAATATACTATTTGTGGAATGGATGGACGTGTTATTCAAACTTCGGTTGCTTCCAGTTTGACAGAAATAAATGTCTCTGACCTGCCGGCATCGTATTATGTACTTGTGCTAACCGATCAGATTAGTAAAGAAAAAATCAGGTTAAGCTTTTCGAAGTATTAACTTTTAGTTTCATTGCCTACAACAAAGACTATTCATAATTGGTTAGTTTTTGTTGTAAATTGAAAGATATCTTTTATTGAACAGAAGTAATTATGCATACATTTGCATAGTTACTTCTGTTTGTTTTTATGTGTTGTAAAGCGTTTATAATAAGCAGTATAATCTAAAATTATTTGTGATTAAATCAAAAAAACAATTTTATGCGTAAAATTTTTGTTGTATTATTACTTTTTGCTCTTTTTACGGGGTCAATTATGGCACAATTCACCCCAAAAGTCACTCCAATCAAAACTCCCTGGACTGACAAGGTAGACAAAAACAATCCCTTGCCGGAATATCCCCGTCCCCAATTGGTACGTACCGATTGGAAGAACCTGAACGGATACTGGGAATTTAAAAGCGGTGCCTCAGGCGATGCAGTACCCGTTAATCAATCGCTTGGCGGACAGATTGTGGTTCCGTTTGCTCCCGAAGCAACCCTCTCGGGTGTGGTAAAACATTATGACCGGGTGTGGTACCGGAAACTTTTCACTGTACCTGCTGCATGGACCGGAAAACGGGTGCTGATTCACTTTGGCGCTATCGACTGGGAATCGGAAGTGTATATCAACGGCGTGAGCATGGGTATTCACAAAGGTGGTTACGATGAGATAACCTATGATATTACTGATTATTTAGTGGGTAGCGGCGATCAGGAAGTGATTGTGCGTGTGTACGACCCTACCCGTGATTTCGGACAACCCCGCGGGAAACAAACTACTGCCCCCGGAGGAATTATGTATACTTGTGTAACAGGTATTTGGCAAACTGTTTGGCTCGAACCAGTAGCCGCGCAAAATATACAAGGATTGAAAATTACACCGGATATTGATAATAATGTATTGAAATTGACCGTGAATGCAGCTAATGCTACCGGGCTAACTGTAAAAGCAACAGCCAAAGATGGTTCAGCAATAGTAAGCACAATTGGTGGTGAAGCCAATGCAGAGTTGGTTATTCCTGTTCCTAATGCAAAGCTTTGGTCTCCTTCCAATCCGTTTTTGTACGATTTGGATGTGAAATTGATGAGTGGAAATACCGTTGTGGATTCAGTATCAAGCTACTTTGGTATGCGTAAAATAGCCATGGTTCGCGAAACACCTACCCCTAAGCTGTATCTCAACAACAAAGCTGTTTACATGATGGGGCCGCTTGATCAGGGATTCTGGCCAGATGGAATTTATACTGCTCCAACAGATGAAGCGTTGAAATCAGATATTGAAGCTGAGAAAGCGCTCGGGTTCAACATGGTGCGTAAACACATCAAAGTAGAACCTCAACGCTGGTATTATTGGGCCGATAAACTCGGAATTATGGTGTGGCAGGATATGCCTTCTCCTAATTCTTACGATGCTCCTACAGGAATGGCCATTGAAAAAGCGCAGTTCGATGTGGAGCTGACCCGAATGATTAATACTCATTACAATAGCCCTTCAATTGTTACCTGGGTTATTTTCAACGAGTGGCAAGCTGAATTTGAATCGCCAAGACATACATTAATGGTCAGGGGGTTAGATCCTACCCGTTTGATTAACCAGGGTAGCGGACACGAACGTGCTGAAGAACAGTGTGATATTCTGGATGGTCACTATTATGCGCCACCTAATTGTCCTACAAGTACAAACTATGCTGTAGTTTGCGGTGAGTATGGAGGTATCGGTTTAGCTGTTAGCGGTCACTTGTGGAGTACTGCGGGCAATCCGTATGGTAATGCTGGCAATGCTGATGGTTTGGTAAATATCTATTCGGGCTACATTGATATGTTACTTAAGTTTAAAAAGAACAAAGGTATGTCGGCAGCGGTATATACAGAAATTACCGACGTTGAATCGGAAATCAATGGATTTATGACCTACGATCGTACATGGAAAGTTGATCCGGATCGCATTAAAGTGTTGAATGAAAAGATTATAAATGACAATGTTACATCGGATGGTGATTTAGTACTGACATCCAAGTCTACTCCACAGGCTTGGAAATATACAACCACTTCACCTGCCAGCACTTGGAATACGACTACTTTCGATGATAGTTCGTGGGCATCTGCCAACGGTGGTTTTGGAACGCTCAAAGATGCAAATGGTAACCAAATCGGAACGCTTTGGAACACATCGACTATTTGGATTCGCAAGTCGTTTACGGTTGGAAATCTGACTCCTAATCAAATCAAAAATTTGAAAATGAGTGTCTTTCATGATGAAAATTGCGCTATATACATTAATGGCGAGTTAGCAGCCAGTCTGAGTGGATATACTACTGATTATGTAAATGTTGAAATAAGCACAGCGGCTAAAAATGCTATTAAAATAAATGATGTCAATACGATAGCTATCAGATGTATACAAACTACCGGTGGACAGTATATTGATGCCGGACTTTCGTATGTAACACTTACAAGCGATGATGATAATGATTTAAAAGGTGCTGTTACCGCGTATTCCGATTGTGATTACGCCAATAAAGCAGCCCGAATAGATGTGGGTGAATATACATTGAGTAAGCTTCAGTCTCTGGGACTGGCCAATGATGATATTTCATCACTGAAAATTGCTCCCGGATTCAAGGTTCAGTTATTTGCGGATGATAATTTTGCCGGAAGCATGGTAGAACTTACATCCTCTTCTGCCTGCCTGAGTTCAATTTCGTGGGACAATAAGGTTAGTTCGTTGAAAGTGATCCCTAACGGTGTTACCGGGCTGAATGGTATTTTTACCATTCAGAACAAAAAAAGTGGTATGAATATGGAAGTTTATAACTCCGGACTTACCAATGGAACAAATGTTCAGCAAAATACGGCTACACAGGCTACCAATCAACAGTTTATAGTTACGCATCAGGGTAATGGAGTGTATAAAATTATGGGTGTGCAGAGTTTGAAATTGTTGGATGTGAACGACCTTCAGATTGTGGACAGTGCCAATGTGCAAATCTGGCAGGATGGTTCGTCTCCCGATCAGCAATTTATACTTGTAGATGCCGGCGATAGTTGTTACAAAATGGTTGCCCTGTACAGCGGACGGGTTATTGATGTTGCGTTAGGCTCAACTTCGGCTCGCGCTAACGTGCAAACCTATGTGGACAACAATCAGGAAAGTGCCAAATGGAAATTTACGCCTGCTACGGTCAGCGAGGATGGAGATGGGTTGCTTTGTCGCATGTACAACGGTATGAACTTTGAAAATATGGCAGGTATCACCAAACATCCTAAAGTGGATTTCGACTGGGGTAACGGTAATGCCGATCCAATGCTAAAAGCTGATAAAACATCGATGCGCTGGACGGGGCAGATCAAACCGAAATACTCTGAAAAATATACTTTCTATATTGATAGCGATAACGGACGCCGCTTGTGGATAAACAACCAGCTGGTTATAGACAAATGGATTAGCGACTGGGGTACAGAATACTCGGGAACTATTGATCTGGAGGCCGGCAAAAAGTATGATATTAAAGTTGAATACTTCGAAGAAGTTGGAGGAGCCAGCATTCATTTGCGTTGGTCAAGTCCATCACAGTTCAAGCAGGCTGTTCCGCAGACAAATTTATTCTCAAACTCAATTCCGACAGCGATACTTACTGCTCCAACAGCTAATGCAAGCTTTAATGAAACTGAGACAGTGAAATTGACCGCTACAGCTACAAATCCTTTTGGTGCGATTACCCGTGTTGAGTTTTACAATGGCAGCACATTGCTTGGATCAGATACCGAAGCCCCTTATGAATACAACTGGCAGGGGATGTCTAAAGGTCAGTATGCAATCAAAGCCGTGGTAGTTTGCGATAATAATATGGTAATTTCTTCTGCTCCGGTTGCCGTGAATATCACTGATGCTTCGGGTTTAATAAACCTGAAGAACACATCAGGAATAAGTATTTATCCAAACCCGGTTGATAATTACGCAACCATCAAATCGGAAGTAGAGTTGAACGATGTGAAATATACAATTTACAGCATTTCGGGACAACAACAACTGACGGGCAAATTAACCGGCGATAAAATAGATATGAGCCAATTGCCTAAAGGAATTTATCACATTCAGTTGAGCAGCAATAAACTGTTTTTGAGCGATGTGATTATAAAAAAATAAAAGAATATAAAACCCCATAAAAAGGCCTCAGGATTTTCATTCTCCTGAGGCCTTTTTTATAAATCAAAAAAATGAATTTAATTTGTTTATATTGCCCGTCTCGGTATTTGTGTGATGATCTTAAATATAAAAGCCCGTAAAATCATTGATTTTACAGGCTTTTGCTCTAAATTGAAATTGTGGACCTGGAGGGAGTCGAACCCTCGTCCAAACAAGGAAATAATAAGCTTTCTACATGTTTATCTTCGCTTAGGTTTTCGTGCGTAGGCAAGACCGAAGCCACCAACCTGCGCCTTATCCTTTTTATTTCATCGTGCCTCCAAGGCTAAGCGCGACTATCCCCGATTTAGCTGCACTTCCATATCATTGGCCTCGGAGCGACGGCCGCCGGGAAATGTCTCGTCCAGACACCTTGTGTCCGGATTAAGCTCGATCTACTATGATTCGATTAAGCAGCAAGAGCGTAATTAGTTTCGCCAGTTATAATTTTGAGACCCTGGATTAACGAGCTGTTTTCTCAAAGCTCGACATGCTTACATATCAGTTCTACCTGCTGTCAAAACCAAACAGGCCCGGTTTTGTACGTTGCAATTCTTTTATTGCGATAGGTGTAGGTACAAATTCTGTGCAAAAATACAGCATTTTTAGTGATTTGCCCTCACTTAAACTGTAAATATCATTAAATTAAAGCAAAGTACCTGTTCTTGATAAGTCGAAGTTAGTTCGTTGAGCCAATTTTAGTGCTTACTTACTCTCGCGCTCCGTTGTTTTTAGCTATTTCTATCCAGTGGCTTGCCAGCAGCCGTGGGTTAGCACCCACGGCAACTGACAAAAACAGAGCCAGTGCCATTACCGTTACTGTCGCTTTCTGAAGTTCTTCCACGGTTTGAGCATTGCCAAATGTTGCTTGCAGTTGCTCCTGAAGGATTACGGCGTGTTGCTCACAAAATAGCTGCGGTTGCTGGATGTCAGGGCTTAAGTCCGGGATAGTCAGATAATCGAGCCATTCCGGGCCGATTCTGTCCGCTAACTGTTCGGGCGATTCGTTGGCCATAAGACGCCATTGCCGTAAAGTTTCTTTGTCGCCCGATTCGGCCAGTCCGCTATCCAATAGCAACTCAAATGCTATATCTGCCAATAGTTGCACTACTTCTAAATAGGCATTTTGAGCTACTTCCCAACTTTTAGTTTGCTGCTCAACCAAATAATCAGCCACGCTTATATATGGTAAATCCAATACCTCGTTACATCCTTCCAGGCAGGGAAACGCTTCACCTTGATGCATATAAATCGTTTCGCCATTCCGGATTTGTCGACCCAACGGAAAGAGACGGCAGGCGAGTGGTCGGGCAACATGAACACTGCAGCCAGTTCCTGTTGCGTACAGGTTGCAAGCCTGTTTGCCGTTATAGCCAACATTGCCATTAAACCAAAGGCGTATGCCACTCCATGCTGTGTATAAATCACGGAATTCTCGTGTGCTCAATTTCTTTTCATTGGCCAGGCAAGCCAATTCCCACGGATTGAGCAATACCTTATTGCCATGGCAACAATTGCCGGAACGGGAGCAGGTGAGGGGTAGTGTTTCGGAAGGATTGAGTGCTGTATGTTGGTTGTCGGTCATCTGTTTTAAATATCGGCTTGTTGCAGGAAATAAATTGCTGTGCAAATATACAACCAAAAAGTCGATTCCGAATTAACACCACCTTACCTTTTCAATTATCAGTTAGAATGACAATAATTTTACATTTTCATTGCCTGCTTTCAGCAGTATTACACCAGTATAATTCATATTTATTGTGGTTGTTGGGGTATTTGCACGTTGTTTATAAAGTATTATCCCCTGAGTGTTGTATATAGTAATGAGCTCGCCCAGAGCGTAGCCACTGAGCAGAATTTTTCCATTAACTGTTGTTGCTTTTAATTTTGAAGTTCTGGCGTTGGCCGTTGTTCCTGCTGTAAATCCTTCAACTATGTTGCTGAAACCTTTCCACTGAAAAGCATTGGCGTAAAGTGTACGTGAGCCCATAGGCACATGTAAAACGCAATGCAAGGTATCCACACCATCAAAAACTTTCTCGGAGTTTTCGCCCGGAATCAGGGATGTCAAATCAATAGGTACTTCAGAATAAGAATTGATTGTTGATAGGTTTTTGCAACCTTGCAACATGCCCGAGCGTATGGTTTTTACTGATGCAGGTATGGTGATGGAGTTTAAATTCAGGCAATTCATAAATGCACTTGAGCGAACGTACGTTACTGTTGAAGGGATTGCGTAATTGTTTCCTGATTTTGCCGGAGGATAATAAATGATGGTTTCCAATCCTTTTTTGAAGATAATTCCATCAATACTTTCGTTAAATGGATTGGCCGGGTCAATATTTACCGACTTCATGTTTTTGCAGTCGTAAAAAGGATTGTTGTTCATATATGTTAGTGATGCAGGTATGGTTACAGTAGTTAATCCTTCACAAAAAGTGAAAGTAGCATGATACATGTATTTTACTGAATTTGGGATGGTAACAGAGTTGAACTTCGAGTAGCTGAATGCAAAACCTCCAACCGTGTCTACTGTTGAAGGAATGGTGTAGTTTAATGCTGTTTTACCACCCGGATAGGCAAGTAAGAAATTCTTGTTTTTGTTGTACAATACTCCCTGATCACTCGCAAATCTTGGATTTGCAGCATCTACCGTTATATCAGTTAAAGTTGTATCCCCAACAAATACATAATTTCCGATTTCTTTTACCGAAGCAGGTATCGTGATGGTTGTCAGTTTGATACAACCCCAGAAAGCACCATCGCTAATCGTATCTATCGAAGTTGGGATAACAACACTTGATAAGGAGTGGCAGCTACCAAAAGCCCATGCGTCAATTTCGGTAACCGAATAGGTTTTGGCATTGTAAGTTACTGTTGAAGGGATAATAATTGCCCCTGAGTAACTGTTGCCGGTGTTGGATCCGGCTGTAATGGCTACTTTGTTTGACGAAGCAGGTGATTTGATTTTGTAGAAAATCCCATTTGACGAAAAATCGAACGCAAAAACCTGTGCCACCAGAATTGTGGCAAGAGTGAGTAAAATTGACCGTTTCATTGACTTGTTGTCAGTGTTTACCGTGCTGACGCCGCACTTAAACAGAAATGATATTTCATTTAATAATGCTTTGCGTTTTAGGAAGATAAGTGTTGTGCTATTTACAAAGGTAGATGTATTTTTTGTATAACTATAATAAAGTCAATTATTAATAGAATAACATCTGATTATTTTTAATTGTTCAATTTTAACGCTATGTTTCAAACAAAAAGTCCGCAAAACAGATTTTTTACTGTTTTGCGGACTTATATATTGACGACTTGCAACTATTTCGCGTAACTTACTGCACGGGTCTCACGGATAACCGTGATTTTTACCTGGCCAGGATAAGTCATTTCATCCTGGATTTTCTTGGCAATGTCGAATGACAATAATTCGGTTTCTTTATCATCGATTTTGTCAGCACCCACAATTACGCGTAACTCGCGACCTGCCTGGATTGCATATGTTTTCAATACGCCCGGATACGATAATGCGAGGTTTTCCAAGTCATTCAAACGCTTGATGTAAGCTTCCACAATTTCGCGGCGTGCTCCCGGACGTGCTCCCGAGATAGCATCGCAAACCTGGACGATAGGAGCTATAAGGCTTTCCATTTCTACTTCGTCGTGGTGGGCACCAATGGCATTGCAGATATCCGGTTTTTCTTTGTACTTCTCGGCTAAACGCATACCAAGGATTGCGTGTGGCAATTCCGGTTCATCATCAGGTACCTTGCCTATATCGTGCAACAGTCCGGCACGTTTTGCTTTTTTAGGGTTGAGTCCGAGTTCCGAAGCCATAGTGGCACAAAGGTTCGCTACTTCACGCGAGTGTTGCAATAGGTTTTGGCCATACGACGAACGGTATTTCATTTTACCCACCATACGGATCAGTTCAGGGTGCAACCCGTGAATTCCCAGGTCGATAGTGGTGCGTTTACCAATTTCAATAATTTCTTCTTCCACTTGTTTGCGGACTTTGTTTACCACTTCCTCGATGCGGGCAGGGTGGATACGTCCGTCGGTTACCAGTTGGTGGAGCGAAAGGCGTGCAATTTCGCGGCGAACAGGGTCGAAAGCCGAGAGCACAATAGCTTCAGGGGTGTCGTCCACAATAATTTCAACACCGGTGGCAGCTTCCAGTGCGCGGATATTACGTCCTTCGCGACCGATAATGCGACCTTTGATTTCGTCCGATTCAATATGGAAAACGGTTACCGAGTTTTCAATGGCTGTTTCGGTTGCCACACGCTGAATGCTCTGAACCACAATTTTTTTAGCTTCTTTGTTGGCAGTCATTTTAGCCTCTTCCATGATGTCGTTTATGTATGACATAGCATTGGTTTTGGCTTCTTCCTTCAACGCTTCTACCAATCGTTCTTTAGCTTGCTCGGCCGAAAGTCCTGAAATAGTTTCAAGCTCCATTTGTGCCTGGTGTTGCAGGTGTTCCAGCTCTTTTTTCTTGCCTTCGAGCGCGTGAATCTGCTGTTCGTGGGTGTCTTTTAGTACTTCCACTTCGTTCATTTTGCGCTGAACCTCACTTTGTTTCTGGTTCAATTGCATCTCGCGTTGCTGAAGCTTTACTTCCTTTTCCTGAACTTTGGCATTTCGTTCCTGCACTTGTTGTTCGTGCTCGGCTTTCAGGGCAATGAATTTTTCCTTAGCTTCTATAAGTTTGTTTTTCTTAAGCAGTTCAGCCTCTGCTGCTGCTTCCTGAAGTGCACGCTTGTTCACGAAACGTAGCAGGACATAAGTCCCACCGGCTCCGGCAACAAGTGCAATCAGTCCGATTATTATATTTACCATCATATGAAATTTAAGTATGTAATTGAGAATTATTGTTTTTAATATTTAAGCATAAAAAAAGCATTGCACTGAATGAATTTCCTTTCCGTTGCAACAGAAGGTTCTTCAGACAATGTAATGCGGAAATGTGTGTGTAAAAAAACGAAATAAATGAGTTTTACTCCTTGATTAATAGTGCCTTCAATTCGTCGTCCAAAGCCTGGATCTTCTCGGCCAAGGGACTAACGTCTTCGCTAAGCTCCTGTTTTGCAACCAAGACTGCTATTTGAAAAGCTGCCAGAATAAGAATCTGTTCAGTAGACCGCTGGTTGTATTGTTTTTGAAAATGATTTATGTACTTTTCAACCAGTTTTTCGGCATTCCTATATAGTTCCTCGTCTTTACGTGGAATGTTTAATGGCATTTTAAAGCCATTAACAGTAACATTTATAGTAAATTTATCGTCTTTCATACGCTCTATTCATCCAAAAGAGCTAAACACTTATCAATTTCCCGCACCATTTTCGCGATTTGTTGTTTGGATTCAGCTTTCGCAGCTTCCGATCCGCCCAGCATGTTTTTAGCAAGTTGTAAATGGTCGTAATTTTTTCGAAGTTCCAGAATTTCCTGATGAGCCATCATTAAATCGGTCTGTTTCCGGTCTAATTCGGCTTTTAACAGGATGTTTTGTTCTTGTAATGACTTGTACTCCGAAATCAGTTTTCGCAGTTTTGTTTCAAATGCGCGTGCAAGTTCTTCGTATTTATTAGCCATTTTTCAAAAAAATCTATACAAAAATACGCTTTTGCTTTGAGATAATAAAACATTTTTGGCTTTTTTCGATAAAATCGATACTTTGACAAGATTAAGCCTCAATGATAACCAATAGAGTGATAGCGTATTTGGGGTGCGGCGTTAAAAGCTGTGTAATGTGTTTTAAGCTCCATTTACATGTTGCCGAATTGTGCAACGAATTTAAATCAATACAATATTCATTAGACCTATTTCTTATTTGTCCGACTACCTGGCACACTTTTCTTTATTGTGTCTATGATATAAATGTTACAGTTTAATTGTTATTATTGTCGTTTGATTTTGGAGTGTAATGTAAAAGCAGTATTTTTGCGCCAAATTATAATAAAACTAAATAAAATATACATCAAAAATAGATGTCATTTTTTTTACATGAATAAAGAGAATAGTACTATCACACTGAAAATGATGAATGGTAACGAAGCGGTTGCCAGAGGTGCTTTTGAGGCAGGTGTAAAAGTCGCTTCCGGTTTTCCGGGAACACCTTCTACCGAAGTAATGGATTATACCAAACATAGATACTCGGATATCTATTGTGAATGGTCTACTAATGAGAAAGTTGGCTTAGAAGTAGCCATAGGTGCTTCGTTTGCAGGGTATAGAAGCTTTGCTGTAATGAAAACCGTAGGGTTACATGTGGCTGCCGATGCTTTGGGAGGTGCTGCCGGAAGTCAGATTAACGGTGGTTTGGTGTTGGTTGTAGGCGATGATGTAGGCCGTACTGCAGGCGATGACTATAATGATGTTCGTCATTATGGAAATATGTTCAACATTCCTGTATTAGAACCCGCCGACAGTCAGGAAGCCAAAGATTTGATGATTAAAGCTTTCGAAATTAGCGAAGAATACACGACTCCCGTTATTCTGAAAATCACTTCGGTAATATGTAAGACCACCAGTGCGGTGTCAATTGATGACAACTACTCCTACGAAGTAAAATGCAGAAATAAATATCCCGTGAGTTTCAGTAAGGTGATCATGACCACCATGATGATGAATGCTAAAGGTTCCGAACACCCGAAACTAACCAAATGCTTTAATGATTTTCCGGCTCATATGAAGCGTCTTGCAAACGACTGCAACGACTTCGATATTAATCGTTTGGAATTGAATGGCAAAAAGATCGGGGTTGTTACTGCAGGCACTCCATACTATTACACAAAAGAGGTTTTACCCGAAGCTTCTATTCTAAAGGTCGGTATGGTTATGCCTCTTCCCGCAAAGCTGATTCGGGAATTAGCTGCGCATGTAGAAACACTATATGTGATTGAAGATGGTCATGATATTCTGGAAAAGAATATCAAGGATTTGGGAATTCCGGTTATTGGAAAAGAATTATTCCCCAAATTCCCCGAAATGATGCGCTTCACTCCGGATATTATAGAGGAAAAACTCATTCCGGATGCACCCAAAAGAGCGGTAATTGAAGGTATTCCATTTCGTCTGCCCGTAAGTTGTGCCGGATGTTCTCACCTCTTTATCTCACAAGTTCTAAAGACCCATAAAATCAAAGCGGCTTCAGATGTTACCTGTGGGTTGATAGCTTGTTTTCCACACATGGAAACCTATTCGCTGCAAAAATGCATGGGATCGAGCATTGCATTGGCACATGGATATAACGTGGCAACAGATCATCAGGAAAATTTTGTTGCCATGATAGGTGATGGTGGCTTTTGGGCTACCGGAATCAACGGGCTGATGAATTTGATTTTCAACGACAGCCGTTCAACTACGATCATTGTAGACAACAGTTGTTTAGCCATGACCGGTGGTCAGCATGTAGCTTCCAGCGAGTTTGGGTTTAATTACAAACCGGAAAATAAACTGGAAATAGCCAAAGTGTGCGAAGCTATTGGTGTAAAAGATATTGTAACTGTAGATGCATACGAATATGAAAACCTCGAAAAAGCGATTTTGAATGCGGTTAATGCAGATACCAATTCCGTTGTGATTGTACAAAAACCATGTGTGACGAGATTTAAACTGCCTAAACAAACACCGTACTTTATTGATCAGGAACTTTGTACGCAATGCCGGAAGTGTATCAATATCGGCTGCTTGGCTATTGAGAGTAAAAAAGGGAAAGAAGGAAAGGTTGAAATAGTTATTAACGAGGATCTTTGTATGGGCTGTGGATTATGCTCTACAGCATGTAAGTTTGAAGCCATAAAATCGTGAAAATGCAAGACACAGGAAAAAATATAATCATAGCTGGCGTGGGAGGTCAGGGAATTCTCCTTTTCAGCAACCTCTTAAGCAAGTATTACATGAAACTTGGGTATGAGTTAAAAATATCAGACGTGATCGGATTAGGACAACGTGGTGGAGGTGTCGAAAGTCATTTCCGGTATTCTACCAAGCCGGTGTTATCTCCGTTTATCAAAGCCGGTGACGTGGATTACCTTTTGTCATTCGAACAAACCGAAACGCTGCGCTACTTGCATTGTCTGAAAGAGGATGGTATCGTTTTCTCAAGCACATTTGAATTATCTACTTCCAGCGTAAACACTCGCCTTGAAAAAGATATGCCCAAGTCTAAAACAGACTTGATAAAAAGATCAGGAAAGAAGACCTTTATTATTGATCCCGAAGAAAATAAAAGTCCGGATTTTGATATCAGCAAAATGATGAATATCGTTATGCTTGCTATCTATGCTGAATTCAGAGGCTACCCGCATGAAGAAATGATGCAAATAGTGAAGGAGAGCGTTCCTGAAAAATTTGTTACAGGCAATATGAAAGCATACGAAAAAGGAATTGCCATTGCACGTGGGCCCCTGGCCCCCTAAAGGGGGAATTAAGAGTTCGTATAGAAAATTGTTCTCGTTTTGCTAACAGTTCATAACCCTCACATCTCCCCTTTAGGGTGTTAGGGGGGAGATATATTTATACTTATGAAAATCCCTGAAAATGTAATACTGCTGGATAGTTTAGGTGATTTGCTGCACGATAATGCAAGTCCGATACTTGTGTGTGGGTCGCATTGCGGTGATAATGGTACATTTGCCCGAAAACTAAAGAACTGTCATGTAATAGCAGTTTTTCTCAACAATGCCGGTATAGGCAAAAATCAGGCAGGTATCAGCGGGCTCTCATATTATGAGGCTGAGAGTATTCTGGCCTGTGCTGTTGATAATTACAGTGCTGAAATTGGTGTTGCCCGCGATACCTGGGAATGTGGAATTATCAGCCACACCAATACGTTGGCTGAAAAAGCCGGTATACAAATTGGCGATTCAGTTCAGGAAGCTGTTACTCGTATAATTTATTGGCTCAATACCCCTGCATTGACTCTAAACAATACTGGTTCTGAATCTCTTGTTGTAAACAAGGAGGAAAACAACGGCAAGGTGGATTTAAAAAAACAGTTCCGGACGGAAATTGCTGGAATAAGCATCACGGTAACCGACAGTATTACTTTCCTGAATGAAAACAACGCAGGAGACATTGCAGTATGTGGTTCGCATGGCGGTGTAAGTGCAGGAGAATATGCACAGAAACGTCATTTGAAAGCAGTTTTTTTTAACGATGCCGGAATCGGTAAAAACGATGCCGGAGTAAAAAGTCTTAACACCCTGAGCAATGCCGGGATTCTTGCCTGCACCGTCGACTGCATGAGTGCCGAAATCTTTAACGGGCAGGATATGCTTGACCATGGTATTATTTCTGTTTGCAATCAACTGGCAAAATCAAGAAATATCCACGAAAAAATGACCGTTGAAGAGGCTATTCAGTATGTTTAGGCAGGTGCTTGTTTTTGTGTCCAACCATTAAACCATGCAGGCTTTTCGCTTGTTGCATCCCTGTTTCGTGATAAAAGTTTGTTTTAAAACTGTTTGTTGCTATATCAGGTCTATTTCATTTTTCGTGTCAAATCAAGCAATCCATTAATAATGGTAAGTGGATGAGCCGGATTGCCGGGGATATACAGGTCGACGTGGTATTTGTCTAAAAAGCTGCGATCAAGGGCAGGGGAATTGGCAAAGATGCCTCCACTGATAGCGTCAGTACCAACCAGCACAATGATTTTGGGTTCGGGAGTGGCATCGTAGCAAAGCTGAACAGCTTCGGCCATATTTTTAGTGATAGGTCCGGTGATAACAATGCCGTCGGCATGGCGGGGCGAAGCTACAAAGTCGATCCCGTAGCGGCTCATGTCGAACTGCACGTTGTTGGCGGCATTCAGCTCCATCTCGCAACTGTTATCTCCGCCTGCCGAAATCTGGCGAAGTTTTAAAGAGCGCCCCAAAACGCTGTGAATTTCTTTACGTACAGTTTCCGGATTGACTTCAATGGGTTTATCGGTGCCTTCCAAAATTATCAGACGGTCACGTTCATTGCTAGCCAACTTGTAATCTTTGCTAAACGAAATTTTCTCCGGGAAGCGTATGGCACATTCTCCGCAGAAAGTACATTTTCCCAAATCAATTTTTAGAGGATGGGCCGTAATGGCTTGAGTCGGACATACATCCAATAATGCGGCCTCATTTACTTTTGTATCGCTGATAACAGGGCGCCCTCTGAAAATACCGGGAACTCCCACCGTTGTTGGGTCGGGGATAAATTGTTTTCCCTGATGGTATACTATCTTAAGATTCTCTAGCATAATAATTAATGAACCCCTAACCCCTAAAGGGGAACAGAGTTACTTTTGTTTATTCAATTTATAAAATCAGTTCATAAAAATAGAAGATACTAACATAATTCCCCTTTAGGGGTTAGGGGTCATAAATCATGTCCAGAATACGACAAATTGAAACTCTTATTGCAAATCGGGAAATCGGATATTTCGTTGTTGCGGACAGCCAATACCAATGCCAGCCAGTTGTGAAATGATGGGTCTTTTATTTTATAAAGCATCAGTTCTCCCGTTTTGCCGGTCAGGGCGCAGTGGCAAATCTCACCCCGCCAGCCTTCTACCAGCGATAGGCAAAATGAGTTTGAAGCGGGTTTATTTGTGAGTTCCACCAATGGTGATTGCGCGGGAACTGACTCGATTAACTTCCGTATGTATTGGATAGATTGGCTAACCTCCAACCGACGTATCTGAACCCGTGAGTACACATCCCCGTGGCGTTTCAGGATCGGCTGATGATCCAGTTCGGGATACAATCCGGTGGGGTGCGAAGCCCGGATGTCGCGGTTCAGATTGGTCATGCGGGCTGCCAGCCCCACAGCGCCAATGGTAGTGGCATCGTCGTTAGAGACCAATCCCGTGCGTTCAAACCGCGATAAGGCACTGGATAAGCCAAATAAGTGATCGGCCATTTCGTTGAATTCCGGTTCAAATATGTCCAGCACGTTTTTCAGGCGCTCTGCCAGAGCGGGTGTAAACGGAAATTGGTTGCGGCCGGGCCTGATAAGTCCTTTTGCCAACCGGTTGCCACCCCATTCTTGCAGAAAATTGATAATAGGCGTACGCAACCGACCGAAAACAGCGCTTCCTAACTGATAGGCAATATCGGTACAAACTCCGCTCAAATCGCCCACATGAACAGCTATGCGCTCCAGTTCCAAAGCCAGCGTGCGGGCAAATTCTATGTCAAGCGCAGGTTTAAATCCGCACAGGCTTTCCCACGTGTTTGCAAATGCCACGCTGTGTCCCACGGTGGTATCGCCGGCAATATTCTCGGCCAGGATGGCACGCTGAAGTAAATTTTTTTGTTCCAGAAATAATTGTTCGATACCACGGTGTTGGTAACCCAACTGAATCTCGAGATGGAGGATTTGCTCTCCGTTACAGATAAAGCGGAAATGTCCGGGTTCAATAATTCCGGCATGGATCGGGCCAACACCCACTTCGTGAAGCTCCTCGCTGTCGATGGAATAAAACGGATAATTTTCCAGCGTTTGCGATTTGTCTTCCCGATTGAAAGCATATCGTACGGGTTTCAGCCACGGATGGTCGACGTAGTTGATCCCGAAATTTTCATGAATTTCGCGTTCGAATTTCTCGAAGCACAACAGTTGGCTACTGAACGATTCCAGCGCGTGATCTTTATGAACCAGGCAGGTGGATACGTATATTTCATGTGTGGAATCATCGGCAATGCAGCAAATAAGCTTTACATTATTGCCCTCCTTGTACCCGAAATAATTCACACAATGCCTCTGCGGATGACCGGAAATCAACTCAACAATCATTTCATAAAAATATTCGTAGTTGCTTTCCGGAATGTCCGAAAGCGGAATGGTCTGGTTGTTTTTTATGCTGATGTAGTTCATAATAACTGACTTAATGTTAATGGTGCTTTCTTACCTCTTACTGCTTACTACTTGCCTCTTACTTCTGAAAAATCAGTGTGGCAGCAGGTTAATGCTTTGGTTTATTAAATCTACAAAGACTGTGGGCGGATTCAGTCCCAGATAAGCAGCTCCAGCTAACAGAATAAACTGAGAAGTAGACCTCCACGGGCTGATAACCGGCACTTTACTCTCGTCGAAACCAACTGCCGGGATAAACAGAATTTTGAATATGTTCTTGGCAAAAGCCCAGATTATAAGCGTAAGAAGCAATAAGACTGCTGCCAGCACGATAAACTGGTTTTGCTCAAAAATGGAACGGAAAATAAGAAATTCGCTCACAAACATCCCTGAAGGAGGCATGGCGGTTACGCTGATAAAGGCAAAAAGCACTACGATAGCGCCTGTTGTGTTGTATTTGAAATAATTGCCAAGTTGATAAATATTCTTGTTGCGGAATACTTTGTACAGCTGGTTGTATTGAAAGAAAAAGCTCGATTTTACAAGTGAATGCAATACAATGTGCAGAATGGCAGCGTAATATCCAATTCCGCCGGCGGCTATGCCCAGCATGACTAATCCCATGTGCTCGACACTGGAATAAGCCATCATACGTTTGATATTTTTTACTTTGATCATGTATACGGCTGCAATAAATAGCGACAGAAAAGCGGCTATACCCACCACCAGACTCGCCCAATGAAGCAAACTGGTATTGGCAACCACCGCATAAACGCGGAAAACACCCACGAAGCCCATGCCCATTACAATGCTCGAAAGAAGCGCAGCTGCCGGCCCGGGAGCTTTATCCTTGGCATCGACACCGGCTGTAAACATGGGGAAAAGTCCCAGTTTGGCTGTGAATCCGGTAAAGATAAACAGAAATGCCAGTCGCAGCCACGATACGTTCAGCAGTTGGCTGTTCGACAGTAAATTGGAGTACGACAAATCATCGGCGCCGCCTTTGGCAAACGACAGGCTCAGGAACAATATGCCAATAAACACAAATGTAATGCTTATGGCGCAGATAAACACGTATTTCCAGGTGCCTTCCAGTGCCAGTTTGTTGCGGTGATGGTAAATAAGGGCCGAAGCGCTCAGGGTGGTTATTTCAGTAAAAATCCACACCACAGCAATGTGATTGGCCAGATAGGCGGCGCTTACAGCGGTAATCAGCAGAGCCAGCGCACCAAAGAAGGTTGCTCTGGAGGCCGGCGTCATTTCGTCGCTTTCCTCAATGTAAATATAGCTATGAAAAACAGCCGGAATAGAAATGACGGTGGCGGTGAGTAGCATGATAATTCCCAGCGAGTCGAAAGTGAAGTAACTGGCTGTTGTTTCGTTGTAGTGCAGGCAGGCGTACCCTGTGAATACACATTGTAATAAAAGAAACAACGAAATAAGCACGTAGTTAAGCGCTTTTCCCCGGTTGAAAAAGAGTCCGGCTCCAATCAATACGGCTGCTATTAAATATAGTATTATCATAAAAATAAATGATTAGTGATAAGTGTTTAGTGATGGTGGTTAATAATTAATCGTTAACGACTAATCACTATTCTAATAGTCTTTCAGGTTTGTCAGTTGGTTTACATCAATATCTTTAAATACGTCTCCGATCTTATTCAGGAAAATGCCCAATATCAATACACTGGCGAAAATATCTAGCATGATACCGAGGTTTACCAGCATCGGCATTTCGTTACCCACCGCCAACGAAAGGACGAATACGCCATTTTCAATAACCAGATAACCCATGACGTGGGTGATGATTTTGCGACGCGAAGCAATAAAATACAGCCCGGTAAACAGCGTTGATAGTGCCACCACAAAGAACATTTTATCCAGTTTGCCTTCCTCCATAGTGTTGGAAAGTATAATGGTGGTAATCACAATTACGGTGGTAATTATCAGTGACACAAAGTTGGGAAGATACGGTTCGGCTTCGCGGGTGATATGATTTCGCTTGAGTACGTATTTCAGAAAAACAGGCACGGCAAGCGATTTGAAAATGACTGTTTCCAGCAGGATTAGGATAAGGTTGAGTGTGTTCATGTCTTTCAATTCCATAAAAGCCACAAAGAAAAGCAGCACTCCCTGAAGGGCAAGCACACTGATATACGTAGTCATGCGGTTTGCAATAGACAGGTAAAATAGTGAAATCAGAAAGACGATTAACAGTACGTGTAACATAATTTCCGGATTATAAATGGATAATTCGTAGTTTGAAAATGTTTAAATAAACTTGCCCGAAACCAGCAAGGCTCCGAAAAATATCAGCAATGAAACCGACGAAAGCACTACAATAAACTGGGCGTTGTGATTCAGTCTGAACCGCGCCATGAACGATTCTATCATTCCCACTGCAAAAGCCAGGAACAGTTGCATGGCAAAGAACATGGGGATAGCGTACCCGTAAGCAATGGTCCCGCTGAAAAGATTGAAAATAATGGCTCCGTAAATGGCAAATTTCAGATAGCCGGCAGTCAGGATCAATCCCAGATCGAAGCCGCTGTTGTCCAGTATCATCACTTCGTGTACCATGGTCAGCTCCAGGTGGGTTTTGGGGTCGTCGAGCGGCATGCGGCTGTTTTCGATCATAGCTATAAGCAAAAATACAATGGCTGCCAAAACCGCTAAAGCGTAACTAATGGATGAACCCAGGTGAAGAGCCGAGAATATTTCCTGAAACGATGTAAAACCGGTGAGCAAAGCCAGCGATCCCATGAGGATAAAGAAAGCCGGTTCGGCAAACATAGAGTAAAGCGCCTCGCGGCTGGCTCCCATGCCTTCGAAACTGCTGCCGGTATCCATAGCGCCGATGATGCTGAAAAATTTCCCCAATGCCAGTACGTAAGCGAAAAAGATGAAATCGCCGTTGAAGCTGATAATTCCTTTCGACTGTCCAAACGGCACTACCAGCATGGCCACAAACACCGATGCAAAGTAAATGGTGGGCGCAATCTGAAAGATAAAACTGGTGGTTTCGCTGTAAACGGCCCCTTTCTTGAAAAGCCGGATTACATCTTTCAGTGGCTGGAATATGCCCGGCCCCTTGCGACCGGAGGCAAGACTTTTGGTGCGGATAATAATTCCGGTGAAAAAGGTTGCTGCCAGGATGATTAATAATAAACTTAACATGATGTTTCGGTTTTTATTGCTGAGAAATTCGTTTTAAAAAATAATGTTGAATGCAGTAAGTATCAGTACTACCACTATAAATACAATACCATAAGCCACATACGATTGCATGCGCCCGTTTTGGATAAATAAAAACTTTTCCAGAAAGTATCTTAAATTGTTGGTCGGATAATCTATCAGCCATTTTTCAATTTTATCGTACGTCCGGGTTTCAAGATGTGTATGCGTTGGGAAAATACCCGATACTTCTTTTTCTTTTTTGTTTATCTGGAACAACATCCCGAATAACTTGCTATAAGTCTTGGAAAATGAACTTCCGGTGTATTGTATTTTTGGAGTTGGAGCCGTATAGCCGCATCCCCAGGTAGGCGAAACGGTGCTGGTTCGTTTACGAAGTACCAGTTTTCTGACGATCCAGAGGATCAGCACGCTGAAAACCAAATACAGTGCGCTTTTGCTTATTGCCGATAGTATTTCAATGCCATTGCCCTGAAACGCAGAGAAGGGAAGCTGTTTTAAAGCGGTGAATAACCCGACCGGTTTTACTAATAAATCCAGAAATAGCGTTGGAAAAAGACCGATCGTAACTATGAGTGCAACAATGAAGTACAGAGGCGCCAGTTGAAAGTGTGACCGTTCTTTTACTTCATGATGAAATTCGTGACGGGCATTTCCCAAAAATACTACGCCAAACACTTTGGTGAAACACAGTATGGCCAGTCCTCCGATCAGAACTAATGCAGTAATAGTGAATATTATGCCCAGCAACGAAATGGTGGATCCTTGTTTGATTAGCCCCAGAAGTCCCGAGTAGAGTATGAATTCGGAAATGAACCCATTGAAGGGCGGCAATCCTGAAATGGCCAGGGCGGCTATTAAGAACAAAAGGGCTGTTTGCGGCATTTTTTTGACTAAACCACCCATTTTTTCAATGTTCAGTGTATGTGTGGATTGATATACATTGCCGGCTGTAAAGAACAACAGTGATTTGAAAAGGGAATGATTCAGTGTGTGTAATAAGGCTCCGGCAAAGCCCAACGAACTGAGCACCGCGTTGTTTGTGCCCAAACCAATACAGCCCAAGGCAATGCCCAGGCCAATGATTCCAATATTTTCGACACTGCTGTAGGCCAGTAGTTTCTTCAGGTTTTTTTGTAAAATAGCCATCATGATGCCATATACGCCCGAGAATACGGATAATGACAGGATGATAATACCAACCACTGTATAGTCGACCGGAATGAGCAAAAGCATTCGGAGTATACCGAAAATCCCTATTTTAATCAGTACGCCCGACATGATTCCCGAAATATGGGCGGGTGCAGCCGGGTGGGCGTAAGGCAGCCAGGTATGGAACGGAACAAGTCCGGCTTTTATGGCAAATCCTACAAAGAAAAGCAGGTATAACCCCATGGACAGTGCTCCCGGATGTGCCAGGGCATAGGAATGGATAGCGCTGAAATCATAACTGCCGGTTTGGGCGGCTACCCAGATAAACCCGACTATAAGGCAAACGATTGATACGTGCGACTGGATTAAAAAGTTGATAGATGCTTTTACGGTTGCTGCTTTTTCATGTTCCAGCAGGATGCTCAGAAATGCCGAAAGTGCCATTATTTCCCAGGCTACAATAAACACGAAACTGTTTTGTATGGCACAAAGGCTGAGCAAAGCCGTATGGAGCAGTACGTAAAGCACTGCGCTTAATGTCAGGTTTTTCGGTTGGTTCTTGTAGGCTTTCATGTAAAATATTCCATAAAAACCTCCTGTCAGAAACCCGAAATTGATAATCATGATAAACCAGGCCGAAAGCACATCTACCTGCAACCGAATGGGGCCGCTTACAAAACTGCCCTGCAAAGTGAGTTCGAGTGGTTTGCCCAGCAGCGATTTTACCGCGACATATCCCGTGAGGCCAGCGATCATCCCTACTGCCGTGTACATAGCAATGGCTTTCCCTTTCAGTTTCAGAAAGAGAATAAGGCAAATGGCTATGACCGGAATAAGCATAAAGCTCCAGACTATATTCATAAAACGATGTTGAAAGCTGTCAGTATAAATATGAACAGGATAAACACAATGCCGTATAATACGTAGGACTGAATGCGTCCGTTTTGGATAAACCGGAAATAATTGGCTGCGTAAACCAGCTGATTAGTAATAGTATGGATAAACCGGAACTCGAAAAAATCATGATAGTGCGAAGCATGCTTCCTCGTTTGTGGAAAAATTTCGCCTGCTTTTAGTTCTTCGTATTGTTTCCGTTCGATAACTATAAAGTTGAACATTTTGCTCAATGATTTCGAAAACGATTTGCCGGTATACTGAATTTTACTGGTTGGCGCCGTGTAACCGCAGCCCCACGTTGGCTGAACGGCTTGCATTTTCCCGCGCAACACATAACTACGGATACCCCAGAAAATAAGAATAAGGCCAATGAAAAGCATTGAATATCTGCTTATGTTTTGTAAAATAGAAAGATAATTGCTGAATTCCGGCGGTTGAGGCACTGCAAAATTCTTTGTCAGAGCCGAAAGTATGTTGCCGGTAACCTGCCAGTAAAATTGAGGGAAAACAGCTACGCTCATCATTAAAGCAATAATAATGTATTGCGGAATCAGCATTTGTCGGGAGACTTCCCGTGGTTCAGCCGGTAATTTTTTTCGGGCATTTCCCAGAAATACTGTTCCAAATGATTTTGTAAATGTCAGGATCGAGAGTCCCCCGATAATGCTTAGTCCGGCCAAACTAAGCGAAAACAGGATCATTTCGTTCGTATTGTGTACTTTTACTCCTTCAATAAGCCCGCTGTAAATCAGAAATTCGGAGATAAATCCGTTGAAAGGTGGCAGTCCGCAAATGCCGATGGCTGCTATCAGAAAAGCTACAGCCGTACGGGGCATACGTTTGATAAGCCCGCCCAGTTTCTCCATGTCCGAGGTGTTGGTTTGTTGTGCAACCGATCCGGCTGAGAAAAACAACAACGATTTGAACAGCGAATGGTTTAATACGTGCAGCAATGCTCCGCCAAACCCGAGGTAATACAAAACGGGTACATTATTTCCCAGCCCGATAAGCCCTGTACCAATCCCGATTCCGATAGTTCCTATGTTTTCTACGGTACAATAAGCCAGCATTTTTTTAAGGTTGCGGTGTACGGCAGCATTTAGTATCCCGAACAGACCTGTGAGTACCGAGATGGAAAGAATAATTTCTCCCAGCAATAAATAATCGGCTTTGAGGTACGTTATAACCCTGAAAATGCCATAAATGCCCAGTTTGACTAAAACTCCCGACATGATGCCTGCAATGTGCGATGGCGCTGCCGGGTCGCCCTGCAACAATCCGCCGTGGAAAGGAATAAAGCCGGCTTTGAATGCAAACCCTGTAAACAGTATTAGAAATAGCCCGATATTGCTGTTTTCCCCAAAGTAAGTGCTGAAAGCATCAAAACTGAATGAGTCGGTCCGGAAATAAAGCCAGATAAACCCAATGGTCAGAAACACGATGCTCAGGTGCATTTGAATCAGATAGTTGATCCCGGCTTTGATAATTTTGGGATTTTGATAATCAAATATTACCAACAGCACGGATGATAACGACATGATTTCCCAAATTATTAGAAATGCTAACCCGTGTTGAATCATGCACACCCACAGCATGGAAGCCTGAAACAGTACAAACAATATCCAGTGCAGTGTGAGCTTTTTCGCAGGCTCTTTTTGTTTTTTCAGGTATTCTATTCCGTAAAAAATGCCTGTCAGGCACGTGAAGTTGATAATGAGTATAAACCAGGCCGACAGTTCATCCACGCGGATAAGCACATCTCCCAGTAAGTTACCTCCGCTGAACGTAAAATTTACAATTTGTCTGGTTAATGCAGAAAAGGATAAATAGCTGGATATTATGGAATTGATAATGATTGCGAATGCGGCCGTGTATGCTTTGATTTTGTTTGGTACAAACAGCAGGGCGATAATTGCCGCCAACGGTAGTATCCAACTCAAATTAATCAATTCTATCATAAAAATTAAGCTTTAGTTGGCTGCAAAATTACGGCAAAATAAGAGAAAATGTTCAAAAAATGTATATTTTCTTATTTTTTATATGTCAATTTGCAGTCAATTAAGGCTTTAAGTATCTTGCATTTACCTGTGAAAAAGCATAAATTTTCGGTTTTTGTAACTTCATTGTATTTTTATTCTGGGTTATCTGTTAGAATTGGGAAAAATTAACGAGGCTCTGCTAACTTTTTAGGTTCATCAACGTTACATCCTCAAAAAAGTGTAATTTTACACTCTCTTAAAAATTTAATAATAAAACGTATCATTCAGAACTAACAGAGAACTTTTATACAATGTGGAAACTAAATCAATTTAATTATAGTCGTCGTCCAACGGACGCGATTCAGATAGGAAATATATTGCTGGGTGGCAGCAATCCGGTACGTGTACAATCTATGGCAAACACCGATACTAACGATATTGAGAACTCGGTGGCACAATGTTTGCGGATAGTGGAGGCCGGTGGCGAAATCGTTCGTTTTACCACGCAGGGCGTTCGGGAGGCGGAAAGTATCGGCAAAATCCATGCTGCTTTACGCGAAAAAGGCTGCAATATCCCTTTGGTAGCCGATATTCATTTCAATGCAAATGCGGCTGATGTGGCTGCGCGAAATGTTGAGAAAGTGCGTATCAATCCCGGAAATTATGTGGGCAGTATTAAAATAGGAGATACTTCGGATTATACAGATGAGGAATTTGAAGCTGAATATCAGAAAATACGTGCCCGTTTTATTCCGTTTTTGAATATTTGCAAAGAGCATAATACTGCCATTCGTATCGGTGTCAACCACGGCTCACTAAGCGAAAGGATGATGAATCGCTATGGCGATACCTCGCGCGGTATGGTGGAATCTTGCATGGAATTCCTGCACATTTGCAATGAGGAGAATTTCCACAATGTGGTTATTTCCATGAAAACATCCAATACAGTGATGATGGTTCAAACTGTTCGTTTGCTGGTAGATGAAATGGAAAAAGCCGGATTGCATTTTCCTCTGCATTTGGGAGTGACTGAAGCGGGCGATGGAGAAGATGGACGCATAAAGTCGGCAGTTGGCATTGGTGCTTTGCTGGCCGATGGCATTGGTGATACCATTCGTGTGTCGTTAAGCGAAGATCCTGAATTTGAAATTCCGGTAGGCCGTTTGCTCGTTTCTTACACTACACAACGTGCCGGTCATGACCCGATTGTAGCCACTGAAAATGTGTTGCACTCACGTTTTGAATATAGTCGCCGTAAAACACACGAAGTAGGAAACATTGGTGGCGATCAGGTTCCTGTAGTCGTTGCGGCGTCTGATGGCAGTTTTGCTACTGCTCCCGATTATATTTTATCGGATGGAAAAGTTGTTGCAGCTACGGGCGATAGTTATTCTGTTTATACTGTTGATGACATTGATGCCCTTCAGAAAGATACGGCTGAGATAAAATTTCTGAAACTTGGTTACGATGATTTGACACCTAAAGTATTAGGAATTCTTATTGAAAAACGTGATGTTGTGGTGTTGTTACAAACAAAGCATCAAAACGGAGTAGGGGAGCAGCGTGCATTTTTTCATACGTTGTTGAACGCGGGTTGCACAGTACCGGTTATTCTTTGTCGCGATTATACGGAAAATGAACTCCAATATCTTCAGATAAAGTCCGCAGCTGATCTGGGTGTTATGTTTATCGATGGGTTTGGAGATGGTATTTTGCTTGAAAATAAAGGTAGTATATCCGCTGAAGCAATTAACTCTGTTGCTTTTGGCATATTACAGGCTTCGCGGGTGCGTGTTACCAAGACTGAGTTTATTTCTTGTCCCGGATGTGGACGTACAATGTTCCATTTGCAACACGTCATTGCCCGTATTAAAGCACGCACATCGCATTTGAAAGGGCTTAAGATTGGCATTATGGGCTGTATTGTAAACGGACCGGGTGAGATGGCCGATGCCGATTATGGCTATGTGGGAGCCGGACGCGGAAAAGTAAGTCTTTATAAGAAAAAAGAATGTCTGGAACGCAATATATCAGAGGATGAAGCTGTTGATAAATTGATTGATTTAATAAAAGTGAATGGTGACTGGCATGAATAGCTCATCGAACTTTTTTATAATAATGACTGTTTAAATTAATGTTCAAATCTTTTGTTATTAAAGGTTGGACTACGTAAATGTGAATTGATATGAGAAAACTTCTTTTTTTATTTGCACTGGTTGCAAGTGTGATGGGCGGTAGTTTGAGTGCCCAGGGTAAAGGCAAAGCCATTGGTTTGCGATTGGCTAACGAGATTCACGGTGGTGAAATTTCTTTCCAGAGTGGTCTGAGTAAAGCTAACCGATTGGAATTGGATTTGGGAGTAAATAACTGGTATGGGGATGGATTTCAATTAACGGGTCTGTACCAATGGGTTTGGAACCTGAATAAAATCGCAACCGGACTGAATTGGTATGCCGGATTAGGTGGCTCAGTAGGTACTTATAATCCGAATTTCGGTTTAGGTATTGTTGGACAGTTGGGTCTGGAATTTAATTTTAATATTCCGTTGCAGATTTCGCTGGATTGGCGTCCTACAATATTTAATTCATATTATACCTATTACGGAGGCAACGGCTTGTCTATCCGGTATCGCTTCTGAGAAGGGTTAGATTCCCGTTTGTTTCTTTGACTCTTTAATACGATTCCGAATATATTATTAATTAAAAAAGAACAGTATGAAAAAATTTATTCTTTCGCTTGCATTAGTTGCAGGAATGGTAAGTGCGTTGAATGCACAGGTAGATGGTAAAGCCATTGGTCTTCGTTTTGGAGCAGGAGGCGAAATATCTTATCAACACCCACTTGGTGATGCTAACCGCCTTGAATTAGATTTAGGATTTACCGGTTACAGATTAGGCCTCACCGGCATCTATCATTGGGTTTGGGATTTGTCATCAATTGCCGATGGTCTTAAATGGTATGTCGGACCGGGGGCAACAGTTGGTATTACTACCTACCCAAGTACTTACAACTTGTATGGTTATTATGGAAACTCAAATGGTGTGTATCTTGGAATTGCAGGTCAAATCGGAGCTGAATATAATTTTAGCTTCCCATTGCAATTGTCTTTAGACTATCGCCCTGAGCTATACCTGTTGAAACCAAGCTGGTTGTGGTATTCGGGATCTTATGGTGGAATTTGTTTAGCCGCACGTTATCGTTTCTAACTAATGCAGATATACTGTAAAATAAAAATGCTGGATTCAATTTAGAATCCAGCATTTTTATTTTACGTATTACTAATCATTACTAATTAATCAATGATTATAGAGTTTTCTTAACTTCAGTTTCTTCAAAACTTTCAATCATATCACCCACGCGGATATCGTTGTAGTTTTTGATGTTCAAACCACATTCGTAGTTCGTTCCCACTTCTTTTACATCATCTTTAAAGCGCTTCAATGATTCAAGCTCGCCTGTAAAGACTACGATGCCATCGCGAATGATACGCACCTTGTTTCCACGTTTGATCTTTCCTTCACGAACCAAACAACCGGCAACCGTACCCACTTTGGTAATCTTGAATACCTCGCGGATTTCGACTGTGGCAGTAATTTCCTCCTTGATTTCAGGTGAAAGCATACCTTCCATTGCCGATTTGATTTCCTCAATTGCATCGTAGATAATGGAGTACAGACGAATGTCGATTTCTTCTTTCTCAGCCATTTTACGCGCGGAGGTTGTAGGACGAACCTGGAAACCACAAATGATAGCATTCGAAGCGGCCGCAAGCAAAATATCCGAATCGGAAATTGCTCCCACGGCTTTGTGAATCACATTTACCTGGATGTTCTCGGTAGAAAGCTTCAATAACGAATCGGCCAAAGCTTCCACAGAACCATCCACGTCACCTTTTACAATGATGTTCAGCTCTTTGAAGTCACCTAAAGCGATACGGCGGCCCAATTCGTCCAGCGTAAAGTGTTTCTTGGTACGTATACTTTGTTCGCGTTGCAGTTGTTCACGTTTACCTGCTATTTCGCGGGCTTCCTGTTCCGAACTCATAACGTTGAAGTTATCGCCTGCCTGAGGGGCACCGTTTAGTCCTAAAACCAAAGCAGGTTCGCCTGGTTTTACTTCTTTAATCCGTTGGTTACGTTCGTTGAACATAGCCTTGATTTTACCGTGGTGAGTTCCTGCCAATACCACATCTCCCTGATGCAGTGTTCCGTTTTGAACCAATACAGTAGCTACATAACCACGCCCTTTGTCCAGAGTCGATTCGATAACTGATCCTACCGCCCGTTTGTTCGGGTTGGCTTTCAACTCGAGCAATTCAGCTTCAAGTAATACTTTTTCAAGCAACTCAGCAATACCTTCACCTTTTTTGGCCGAAATGTCCTGTGATTGGTATTTTCCACCCCAGTCCTCTACCAGATAATTCATACCTGCCAGAGTTTCCTTGATTTTCTCAGGATTTGCGCCAGGCTTATCTACCTTGTTGATGGCAAAAATCATTGGAACATTTGCAGCTGCTGCGTGGTTGATAGCTTCAATGGTTTGAGGCATAACGTTATCGTCGGCAGCCACAATGATAATGGCAATATCGGTAACCTTTGCTCCACGGGCACGCATGGCGGTAAATGCTTCGTGACCAGGAGTATCAAGGAAAGTGATCCGTTGTCCGTTTTCAAGTTTCACATTGTAAGCTCCAATGTGCTGGGTAATACCTCCGGCTTCACCGGCAATTACGTTGGTTTTACGGATATAGTCGAGTAATGAGGTTTTACCGTGGTCAACGTGTCCCATTACTGTAACAATCGGTGCACGTGGCATCAAATCTTCTTCTGAGTCCGGTTCGTCTTCTCCAATAGCTTCCACCACGTCAGCACTAACGTATTCGGTAGTATAACCAAATTCTTCAGCCACAATATTGATAGTTTCTGCATCCAAACGTTGATTGATAGATACCATCAGTCCAATGCTCATGCAAGTGGCAATAACCTGATTGACACTAACATCCATCATGGTTGCCAATTCGCTGGCTGTAACGAACTCGGTCAGTTTCAGTACGTTTTCTTCGTCGCGTTCGCGCTGCGCCATTTCCTGTTGACGCATGCTGTTGCTTTCGCGCTTGTCACGGCGGTATTTTGCACCTTTCCCTTTTTTGTTGGCGCCTGAAAGACGAGCCAGCGTTTCCTTAATCTGTTTTTGTACGTCTTCTTCGTTTACAACCGTTTTGATTGATTTCTTGAAACGGTCTTTGTTCTTTTCGCCTCCTGCTCCGGCACCCTGGTTAGGCTTTTTCGGATGAGCAAGACCCTGACTTGGACCTGTTGTTTGCGGAACTTTTGTAATATCTACTTTTTGGTTTGAGAAACGTTCGCGCTTTTTCTTCGGTTGTCCAAGTGGAGACGGGTTAGCCTCAACTTCGGATGGCGAACGTAGTATTTTCTTTTCACCGGGAGCAACATTTTTCTTTGCATCTGCAAACTGCTTGTTCTTATCTTCGCGTTCGCGGCGTTTTTGCTCTTTGGTTTTGGGCTTTGGACGAGTGCTCTGATTGAGCAGATCCAGATCAATTGTTCCGATAACTACCGGCGCAACATCCAGAGTGGGACGTCCTAATGAGAAAATTTCCTCTTCTTCGCGATTGTTATCTTTAGTCTCAGCACTTTTTTCAACTGGTTCATTATCCTGTTGAACTTCGGCTTCCGGTTTGATTTCGATTTTTTTAGCAGGCTTGGCAAGCTCTGTTTTTTGTTCTTCTTTAACCGGCTGAGCAATTATTTCTTCTTTTTTTACGGGTTCTTCCGGAAGCTTTTTCTCTTCTATAACCGGTTTTGAAACGGGCTCTTCAGCACGCACTTCTTCTGTTTTGGGTGCTACAGGTTTTACTTCCTGAACAACCGGTTTCGGTTCTTCTTTCTTTTCAACAACCTTTTCTTCAGCTATTACCGGTTTCTCAGCCACAGGTTTTGGAGTTGGTGCTTCCGGTTTCTTTTCAGCAGACTTGTTCTTTGATTCCAAGTCGATATGTCCAACAGGCTTGAAATGAGGAAGCTGGTCTTCTGAAATACTAACATGAATGGTTTCAGGCTGTTTCTCAACAGGCTTGGGTTTGTTGAATCCTTCCAGAGCCACGGTAGCAGCCTTTTCTTTAAGGTGGCGCTCCTGGCTAATTCGCTCTGATTCTATTTTCAGAGCCATGTCTTTGTTAAACTCTTTTGCAAGTAAAAGGTGCAAATCATCCTCCAACTTTAAATTGGGGTCGTGAGCTAATTTATGACCTTTTTTCGCCAAAAATTCTAAAGCGGTAGACATACCGATGTTCAAATCTTTACAGGCTTTACTTAATCTTATGGACATATTCTATTATTACAGTTTTCTATTTTTAAAAAGTTCCCGTCAACCGTGTGCTAATGCACGAAGAAGAGTACGGAACATATAATGCCGGCCACAGAATACGAAAAGTGTTATTCTTCGTCTTCGAATTCGGCATTTAGTATTGCCAGTACATCGTCAATCGTCTCTTCTTCGAGATCGGTACGGCGAATTAAATCCTGGCGGGGTATTGCCAATACATTTTTGGCAGTGTCGCACCCAATGGCTTTCAATGCATCGATAACCCATTGGTCGATTTCGTCGCTGAATTCATCCAGATAGATATCTTCTCCGTCGACTTCTTCATCCATTTCGCGGAATACATCCAGGGTATATCCGGTTAATAAACCGGCCAGTTTAATGTTCAAACCACCTTTACCAATTGCCTGGGATACTTCTTCGGGTTTGAGGTAGATTTCCGCCTTTTTGGCTTCTTCGTTCAATCGGATAGAAGATATTTTAGCCGGACTCAATGCACGCGAAATAAACAGGCTCAGGTTGTTGGTGTAGTTAATTACGTCGATGTTTTCGTTGCGCAACTCACGGACAATTCCATGGATGCGTGAACCTTTTACTCCAACGCAGGCTCCTACAGGATCGATACGATCGTCGTACGATTCTACTGCAACTTTGGCACGTTCACCCGGGATACGGGCGATTTTCTTAATGGTAATCAGACCTTCATGAATCTCAGGTACTTCCAGTTCGAAAAGTCTTTCGAGGAATACCGGCGAAATACGGGAAAGAATGATTTTTGGGTTGTTATTTTTGTTTTCAACCATGGCCACCACGGCACGAACAGTGTCGCCTTTGCGGTAGAAGTCGGTTGGAATTTGTTCGGATTTTGGTAAATAAAGTTCATTGCCTTCGTCGTCGATGAGCAACATTTCTTTTTTCCAGATCTGATATAATTCGGCGCTTACAATCTGACCTACTTTTTCGCTGTATTTGCTGAAAACGTTGTCTTTTTGTAACTCAAGGATTTTTGATGATAAGGTTTGACGAAGTGTCAGGATAGCCCGACGGCCAAAATCGAGGAAGTTCACTGTTTCTGTTACTTCTTCGTCAATTTCAAAATCTTCATCAATTTTTTTTGCATCTGTCAGTGAAATCTCCAGATTGGGATCTTCCAGATCTTCATCAGCCACTACGGTACGGTTACGATAGATTTCGAAGTCACCCTTGTCCGGGTTGATAATAACATCGTAATTCTCATCGGTTCCAAACATTTTCGAAATCACATTGCGGAACGACTCTTCCATTACACTAATTAATGTACTTCTGTCGATGCTTTTTAGTTCTTTAAACTCCGAAAAAGTATCAATTAAGCTAACAGTTTCTTTTTTGCTCATGGCTTATTTGAATCTAATAATATATTTTGTACTTTTAATATCTTCGTAGGCAAACGTCAGGTTCTCGATGATAGTTGTTTTTCGTTTTGCTCCTTCCGGTTTTACCGTTTTTTCGCTTTGCAAAACAAATTCATTGTCGTGTGCCTCCACTAAAACCCCGGTTATCTTTTTTCCGGTTTTAGTCAGGGTTTCAACCTCGTTGCCAATATTTTTCTCGTATTGTTTTTTTACTTTAAAAGGTTCTGTCAATCCGGCAGAACTGACTTCCAGTTCGTAATCTTCTACTTCCCGATCGAACTGAGACTCAATATGCCGATGAACTTCAATGCAATAATCCAGCGAAACACCATCGAATGAGTCAATCTCAACCGAAATACGGTTGTCTGGTGTTACTTTTACATCGACCAAATAGTAATTTGAATCGGCTAAAAACTTTTCAACCTCTTGATATATAGAGTCTTTTGAAATCATGTGCAAGTGTTATTTAACAAACGAGGGGACTGTTGTCCCCTCCTCCATATCCTATTTCGCTTGCAAAAGTACAAAATAATTCTTTATTATACAAAGTTTTATGAGTAAAAATTCGGTATTTATAGATTTCCGTTACAGACTTATGTGTATAAGCCGGTTATTGCAGTAGAATTAATTGGATTATTTTTTTTTAATTCCATAAAAAGGGCCGTCTTCAAAGGCGGCCCCAAAGTAAGTAAGTTCTATTTCTTTATTCCTTAATCAGTTTCGTTATGGTTGCTCCGGCCCTGACAACGTATACTCCTTTAGCAAAGGAGCTGATGTCCAGTTCGTGATTTCCGGCATAAACCGTTTCCTGCTTTAATAGCTGGCCCATGGTGTTGTAGAAACTAACCAGTTGCTTTTCGGGAAGAACCAGTATGATTTTACCTCTTGTTGGGTTAGGGTAGATGGCGGTAACTGCATTTTGGGGATTTGTTGTGCCGGAACTATTTTCAGCGCTTTTCAGAGTGAAACTGGCTGTTGCATCCATGTTGGATGCATTCACATTCACAGTCGATTCGCCCGTAGCCGAACCTGTTTCAGCCTGAACTGTGTAGTTGTCAGAAGCCACGTTTTCGAAGATATAGTTGCCGTACATGTCAGTAAGTGTCCAGGCTACAACTGCCTTTTCAGGATTGACTAATAGTACCGGAATGTTTACTGCCATCATGAATATCTCTGCATTGGCAGCATATTCCCAGCCGTTTTTTGCGAGGATATTATCATTCAGGCTACCGCTTTCATAATAAATATTTCCGTGTATTCGGCCTGTTCCCATGGTGCGTACAAATGGTCTTAGCTCAACCTGAATGGAGGTTATACTATCACTTAGCATGACGTAATCGGCATTTCGGTAGAAGAGTTTATTGACGTAGAAGGTTGGCAGGTATTTGGCCGAATCTGTTCTTTCGGGAATGACATACACGGTATATTCGCCTTGCGGCTTTCCGTTGAACTCAAATACTCCATTGCTAACTACATAAGAAGCAATGGCTTTTCGCTGGCCTTTTGCAAACAAAATGGCATAACCTGTTTTCATGATCTGGTTTCCGGCCGTTGCTGATCCTTTCAGCACGTAGCTTGTTGTCGGGTAGACCGGGACGTAACATACGGCTACGCCGTCGTAAGGACAAAGGCTAATCGTTGTCGAGTCTTTGGGGGTTATCAGGTAGCCTGAGAAAGCAACTCTGTCGCCGGGCTGCAACTTGCTGGTATACGTGGCATTGGCATAAATTCCGTAATTGTTGCCCACCAGAAATCGTAAACCAGAATTGTCTTCCAGGATAAACAATTTTCCCGTACAACCATCGATACCTGGTTCCACCATGCCTTTCCGGTTGTAAGTACACTGGGTGGTTGTATCAATCAGTTCATAGCATTTGGCAATACCTATCACGCGGCAACCGGTGGTGTTGATCGAGTCGGTGGTAAATAACAGTGCTCCAAACTTCACTTTATCTCCGGCTTTCACTCCGGTTTTCTCTGCCGGATTTTTTGCAAAGCTGAAAAGGCGGGCTATCGGAGATGCATACGGTGTGTTTTCTTCAATATATAATTGACCTCCGCAGGTTACTACGATGCCTGTTCGGTCGGTTATGCATTCCGGTGGCATGTAAATGAGTTGGTAACACTTGGCAATTCCCACAATCGGACAGTTGGTTATATAGGCGGAGTCTTTTCTTAATGAAATGGCTCCGAATTTTACTTTGTCGCCAGCTTTCAACGTACTCAGAATAGTTCCTGTAGGATCGATGGCTGTGTTATTGATAAATGTATAGAGTCGTACAACAGTAGATTGTGTTGCATTAGGGCTGATAATCAAACTGTCAGTAATGGTAGTCATTTCCTGTATGTATAACTGTCCTCCACAGGCAACTACAACGCCTGTTTTGTCCATGATGCAGTCTGGTTTTTGGTACAATACCTGATAACATTTTGCCACACCCACAACCGGGCATAGTGGGTTGCTTACAGAATCGGACGTAAACAAATAACCTCCAAACATTACAGAATCGCCCACATTCAGAGCGTTGCGGATGTTTCCGGCTGCGTCAATCGTTGTTTGATTCAGAAAGTAAAATAACCGGGATGTATTTACATCTGATATGTCGGGAGTGCCGGATTGTCTGATATAGAGCTGACCCGCACACGCAATTACCACGCCCTTTTTATCCATTATGCACTTGGGTTGTTCGTAAATGAGTTGATAGCAGCGGGCAAATCCTGCAATTGCACAGTTGTCTGGCCCGATCGAGTCTTTGGGCAATAAATCGGCTCCAAACTTCACGTTGTCTCCTGTTTTTAGATTTCTCAATGTATTAGTTGCCGGTTCTGCCACCGGATCGTTGTTGAAGCTGAACAACCTGCTGGCAAAAGGTACAATTGCAACGGTACTGCTTTTAATGGAATCTGTGTAGTATGGCATTTCCTGAATATACAGCCGGCCGTTACATTCCACTACTACGCCTTTCCTGTCGGGGATACATTGAAAAACAATGGTTTTGATTAGTTTGCCGTTGAAATAGATATTCGTGTTTTGTGGGAGAAGGCCAAGGTTGATTGTAGTGCTGAATTTTGAGATTACTTGTATGCACGGATTTTCGTTTAGGGGGTATGAATGCCTGCTGACATACACGTTATTTCCTGCTGCCGAATCGCGGACTAAAAAATAATCGGGGCAGCCATCAGAAGATACATAGGTATAAGTTACATAAATGCTGTCGGTAGCGGATGGTTGGTAAGGATACACATAAACCCCATCATAGTTGGGTGCCGGTACGGGAGTGGTTATTTGGCCCAATGCATTCGCAGTACTGAAGATGATGGCCATGAAAAACATCATCATGTTGTAAATTTTTGCTTCCATAGTTCTTGTTTTTTTTCAGGTCTTTACAAAATTTCAATGCTCATTATATTATGATGCAGTTATGAGCCTGTTTTGTTGCATGGTGTGACAGATAAATAAGATAAACACTTTTATTCCATATTAAAACAAGTGGCATAATTCGTTTGTTTGGTTTTGAAGTGGAAGTGAAGCTGGAAATATAAAACTTTGGGAATGTTATAGTTGTGTGTAAATAAATTCAGAGTGCTGTATGTGATAATTTTGTTTAATCAGACTGGTTGATGATACTGAAAATGGCAACTGATGTTGGGTCAATCATTAAATACATGAGGTTGATATAATATTTTGGATGTTATAATTCTGAAATACTATACATTCCGTTATCTTTGTGTTAGAAAAATTGCAGTTTATGTATAAAATACTATCAGTTAATCCGGGATCAACCTCAACTAAATTCGCTGTTTACGAGGGCGAGAAGCTGGTTTGTCTGCACACGAAGCGACATTCTTCCGATGAACTTAAGCCATATAATACGTTGACAGAACAATGTGAATTCCGGAAAAATGTTATTCTGGAAAGGTTGAAAGAAGATGGGATTGACTTGTCGGAATTATCTGCCGTTGTAGGGCGTGGCGGTTTGGTTCGTCCGCTTGAATCAGGTGTTTATGCTGTGAACGACAAGCTGATACACGATCTTAAATATGCAACTCAGGGCGAGCATGCCAGCAATCTGGGCGGAATTATTGCTCACGAAATAGCCCATGAAATACCCGGTTGCAGGGCTTTTATTGCCGATCCGGTGGTGGTGGATGAGATGCAGGATGTAGCCCGGATTAGTGGACTGCCAATCATTCCGAGGAGATCGCAATTTCATGCCCTGAATCATAAGGCGGTTGGTAGAAAATATGCTAAACTGCATGGTACTTCGTATGAGAAACTGAACCTGGTCATAGCGCATTTGGGCGGTGGTATCTCGGTTGCGGCGCACAGGCAGGGCAGGGTGGTTGACTTAAACCAGGGTCTCGATGGTTATGGCCCCTTTTCGCCGGAGCGTTCGGGGACTCTTGATGCCGGACAATTGGTAAAGCTTTGTTTCTGTGGAAAGTACCCGGAAGCTGAATTAAAGAGAATGCTGGTTGGTAATGGTGGGCTGATGGCTCATTTGGGTACAAACGAAGTTCAGGAGGTTACCCGCATGATTGATGAAGGCGATGAGCATGCCAGGCTGGTTTTGCAGGCCATGGCTTATCATGTGGCCAAGGAAATAGGAGCTATGGTTGCTGTGCTGAAAGGCGATGTGGATGCTGTAATCCTGACTGGTGGTATTGCCCACAGCGGATTTGTGGTGAATTACATTGAGCGGATGATTTCTCCGATTGCCAAAGTGGTCATTTATCCCGGCGAAGATGAAATGGAAGCATTAGCCATGAGTGGATTGCGAGTGCTGAATGGTGAAATGGCAAAAGAGTATTGTTAGGTAAGTTAGAATAAGATAAATTGTATCTTTGATCTGATAAACAGCTTTCAGCAGTTTCAATATCTATACTTCCATGTTGTGATTTGCTTTCAAAAAATTGTATCTTTGATCTGATAAACAGCCATATACCTAATGATATGTATTCTTGTACGTTGTGATTTGCTTTCAAAAAATTGTATCTTTGATCTGATAAACAGCCAGTAAAGGTATAGATATGACAGGAAGTTGGTTGTGATTTGCTTTCAAAAAATTGTATCTTTGATCTGATAAACAGCTTTCCATTTGGTTGGCACGAACATTTTAGAGTTGTGATTTGCTTTCAAAAAATTGTATCTTTGATCTGATAAACAGCTGTAATCGTTACCGTAGCACCTTCCACCACGTTGTGATTTGCTTTCAAAAAATTGTATCTTTGATCTGATAAACAGCCGAAAAATGCGTACATGTACGCAAAAAGCAGTTGTGATTTGCTTTCAAAAAATTGTATCTTTGATCTGATAAACAGCCGAAAAATGCGTACATGTACGCAAAAAGCAGTTGTGATTTGCTTTCAAAAAATTGTATCTTTGATCTGATAAACAGCATAGCAGATAGTATAAGTATCAGATATATTGTTGTGATTTGCTTTCAAAAAATTGTATCTTTGATCTGATAAACAGCTGCTAAAGCTGAAATAGTTGGAGATTATCAGTTGTGATTTGCTTTCAAAAAATTGTATCTTTGATCTGATAAACAGCCATTGAATTCTATTTGACTCCGAAAGGTGGGTTGTGATTTGCTTTCAAAAAATTGTATCTTTGATCTGATAAACAGCCT
>CAYSTC010000016.1:0-100503 GCA_964433885.1 uncultured Paludibacter sp.
CAGAAGCAGCCGGTTGAAAATTGATTTCAACCGGCTGCTTGCGTTTTAAGGTACTGTTTAAAATTGTCAACTCTCTTGAAAATAAACCATCAAGAAATAATCAAAAAAAGAATTAACGATTTACATTCTAAATATTGCACATACAAAATAAATTTCCCACCTTTGCAGCATTGTTAATTCATGTTATATTTAAGAGAATTGCCAATAATAATTTATAGCTAAAGATAATAAAAGTATGGTAAAAAGAACGTTCTATTTGATTTTGCTCTTTCAATTAGTATTGAATATGAGTTTTATTTCCGGCCAGCAAGCTTATCAGAATGGTTGGAACGCTTTCATGAAAAATGACCGCACAGAAGCGCGAAAGTACTTCACTCAGGCTGTTTCCGATCCCACTTCCGGACCCGAAGCATTAATAAGTCTCAGTTTACTGGATTGGAATGAGAACAAGCTTGATGCTGCTTTTCAAAATTTTCAGAAATTCTATGAAACATCGCCCAACCCATATCCATATCTTTATGCAATGAGTGCGCTTCCATTCATGCTTGAGCAAAATAACAGGCTTGAACCGGAAAAGTTGGCTTTTTTTGATAAAATTTCGAACGATTCTAAAATGAACGGAACTCTTAAAGCAATGATTATTGCTCAGTTAGGCTCACATTACGAAAGTTCGAATAATGCTAAAAAAGCGGCAGAGTATTATGCTAAAATGGGTACATTAAACCGCTGGCAAGTGCTCGGAAGTTTTGACAATACCTCGGGTAGCGGCTTCTCCAAAGACTGGGGAGCAGTTTCAAAACCGACTCAAGCAGCTATTTTTAAAAACAAAGTAGATGCAAATGTAAGTTGGTATTCGCCGGGATATAACAATATAAACAACTGGTTTCATTTCGATTATTATTTTTACTTAAGCAATGCCATTATGTATGCACAAACTTTTGTCAACAGTGCTATTGACCAGGAGGTGTATCTGCGTGCAGGCACTTCGGGCTCACTTAAAATGTGGGTAAACGATGCGTTGGTTTCATCAGTTCCCGAAGAGCGAAACTGCGATTTGGACATTTACAGCTATAAGGTAAAACTAAATAAGGGAAATAACCGCATTCTGGTGCAAATAGGACTAAGCGAAATTGAACGGGCAAACTTTCTGGTGAGAATTACAGACGAAAATGCCAATCCACTGACAAATATAACCAGCTCCCCGGAATACGCAGATTACACAAAATCAACCGAAAAATTTTCGTGTGAACAATTGCCTTTTTTTGCAGAAGGATACTTTAGCAATAAAATTGAAAGTTCAAAAGACAATCCGCTGAATTATTTTTTGTTAGCAGAAACATACTTACGGAATGACAAATCGTACGATGCCACAAAGACCCTGAAAAGCCTTGAGGCCATCGCCGGAAAATCAACCCTGAGTTCATACCGTCTGTACGAAGCTTACATACGGGCGCAAAACCAAACGGATTATGAAAAAGAAATGGAAACAATCAAAAGCAGCGATCCAAATTCGTACATAAGCCTGCAAACAAAGTACACTGAAGCTGTGAAAGCTGAAAAATATACCGAAGCCGTAGATATTTGCAAAAAGGTGAAGGAACTGTATGGCGAAAGCCCGGCAACTGACGAATGGGACATTAACCTGGCTTCTTACGAGAAACGTTTTGATGATGTAATTGCGATGGCAAAAAAGTTATACAAGAAATATCCTGAGAACAGCAATTACATGCAAATCAATTACGTGATTGAAAAAAATGTTTCAAAAAATCCAAAGGGGGCTATCTTAATTTTAGAAGACTATTTAAAAAACCACAACAATTCAGAGGTAGTGGATTTACTTTCAAAATCGTATCTTGAATTGGGCAATACAGAAAAAGGACTGGCTGTGCTTTACAAAAGACTGGAGAGCAAACCTTACGCAACCGGCTATTACGAAAACCTTATTTCGGTACTGTTTGGCATGCAAAAATACGATCAGGCACTGGCTTTATCCGAGAAAGCATTGAATCTGGCTCCTTTCCTACCCAATTTATATACCACCCGGGGGTACATCTACAAAAATGCTAATCAGCCGGAAAAGGCGAAAGAAAATTTTGAAAAATCCATTTACTTTGGACCTACAAGCTACGATTCGAGAACGCAGTTGAGGTTGCTCGCAAACAAAAAAGAAGTATATGAACTTTTCCCTAAAAACAATTTACAGGATTTGATTGCCAACGCCCCAAAAAGTAAAGATTATCCTGAAGACAATTCGTATATTCTTCTTAACGACTTCCAACAAGTCATTTACCCCGAAGGCGCCAAGGAATATCATCGCGAACTGGCAACAAAAATACTGAACCAGTCGGGAATTGAGACATGGAAAGAGTATACTATCGGCTACAACAGCTATAACCAGAAACTGATTATTGACAAAGCCGAAGTGCTTAAAGCCAATGGTAGCACGGTAAAAGCAGAAACAGACAACGACAACCAGATCGTTTTCACCAACCTGGAAGTGAATGATGTCCTTCATTTGGAGTACCGCATTCAGGACCTGTCTGCGGGTAAGCTGGCCAACCACTTCTTCGACCACTTCCAGTTTCAGTACTCAATTCCTACAGGTGTTTGCCGGTACAGCATACTGATTCCCGAAGACAAAAAATTCAATTATCTGGTTACAAACGGCAATATTGAGCCGGTGATTACAACCGTTGAAAACATGAAACTTTACAAATGGGAACTAAACAACCAACCAGCGGTGAAAGATGAACCTCACATGAGCGCTCTGACCGATGTGGCAACTACATTACATTACAGCAGCATGCCCGACTGGAAATTCGTCAGCGACTGGTACAAGGACCTTACCACCAGTAAATTCAATTCCGATTTTGTATTGAAAGAAACTGTAAGCAGATTGCTGAGCGGAAAAGAAAACCTGAGCAAGCTGGAAAAAGCTAAAATTTTCTACAACTATATCCTGGAAAATATCACTTATTCCAGCGTGGACTTCCTGCAAAGCAATTACATTCCGCAAAAAGCCTCGCGCACCATCACCACGCGTCTGGGCGACTGCAAGGATTTGTCGACTCTCTTTGTGGCATTGTGCCACGAAGTTGGAATTAATGCCAACCTGGTGCTAATTTCTACCCGCAACTATGGGAATCATTCACTCGTATTGCCTGGCATTGGTTTCAACCACTGCATTGCTCAGTTGAATATCGACAAGCAAAAATATTATCTCGAACTTACTGACAATACCCTGCCATTTGGAGCGGCATTGAAAGCGGATTTGAATTCGGAAATTCTGCCTATCCCATATTCCGACGAACAATTTGGCGACAAACTGCTGACGTTGGACATGCCCGCCAGAAAATCAAACTGCTCAGTACGTAACCATAAAATCAGCTTCACGAAAAACGACATGACCATTGAACGCCAACTGATTTGCTATGGAGCTATGGCTTCGTACCAACGTAGCGATTTCAAAAATATAGGCGCCGACGAACAGCTGAAACAAATGAACGAAGCGGTTGCAAAAGAATTTGAAGTTTCCACCAAAGTAAGCAATCTGAACTTCAGGGAGCTCGACAACCTGGCCGACAGTGTAGTTGTGAATTATAAAGTAAATGTGAAAAATGCCCTGCAGGATGTGGCCGGCATGAAAATTCTCCGTCTGCCATGGACCGATACTAATTCACTTGACATTGTTGCTGCCGAAGACAGGAAGTTTCCGCTTGAATACTGGTCGTACCAAACCGAAGATAAAACCACCGAAAAAATGGTTATTGAACTTCAACAAGGTAAAAAGCTGGTGGAAGTGCCTCAAAACATGAACTTCGACTGCCCGACAGCCACTTATAGCCTGAAATTCGACACCAACACGCCGGGCAAAGTCATTGTTACCCGCCACTTTGAACGCAAAGCCGACCAGATTACGACCAAAGATTATCCGGCCTTCCGCGATTTTCTGAACAAAGTAAGCGAAGCTGACAGCAAACAGTACGCAATTAAATAGTCCTTTGTGGACTCCCTTAACCGAACCGGGCTGAATCTCGCAGGAGATTCAGCCCGGTTTTTCGTTATCATGCGTTTTGCATAAAATCATGTTATTTACCTGAGGTGAGTTCGATAGAACATTTTCGTCTGCTTTAATTCTAAAACGCTATACAATATATGAATAAGGGTTTCTTATGTCTGGATTAAAATACTGTTGATAACTTTTTTTTAGAAAAAATAACCCGCCCTGTTTTTTATATAAAAATATTACATATCTTTGACCCGTTAATTTTTAAGAAAGAAGCATTTTCTCTATCAGGAACACTTACTTTCAAGTATTCCCACCTTCAAATCGAATAGGTTTATTGTAAACTTAAATAACATAATCCTTTCTGCAGCCGCTCGAGAATACTATGAACATGTAGGAATGATTCATTGCCTCTAGCTAAAGCAGGAGGTAATGAATGCCGGAACATAAAATTAAATTTCAAACCATCTAACACAATATCACCATGAAAAAAGACATTAGAATTGCAATTGCTACTTTGATTTTTGCCACAACTTGTTTTGCACAGACTGCAACAGCACAAAATCAGATTTCGCTTCGCTCACAAACCGATAGCTTAAACTACGCGCTGGGAGTTGCCAATGGAGATGGAATAAAAAACAATTATTTCCAAAATAAACCGCTGGAAGAATGTATTGGCGTATTTATGAAATCTATGGATGAAGCCTTTGCCGCCGATAAGCAATTTGTGAAGCCTGATTCAACAAATATATATGCGCCCATTATTGAAATAGGGAATAAAGTTGGAACAGCCTTAAAAGCACAAGCAAGCACAGGTTTAATGGGAATTTCGGGTCAGAAAGTTGATTTTCAACTTATCAAAAAAGGAATAAATGATGGGATGAGAGATAATAACAGCCTCATGTCTCCTGCCAATTCGCAAAAATACTTGCAGGAAACCACGGCCAAAATCAAGCAGCAAAATATTTCTCCCGAAGATAAACTGAATAAAACCACCAGCGAAGCATTTCTGGCAAAAAATAAACTTCGAAAAGAAGTATTAACTACTCAGTCGGGCTTGCAATACGAGATAATAAAAAAAGGTGTTGGTGAAATTCCTACCAATTCAAGCAAAGTTCGGGTTTTGTACAAGGGTAGTAAAATTGATGGAAGTATTTTTGATGAAAATTTAAAGTCAGGCCAGCCAATGGCTTTCAAATTGTCGGACGTAATAAAAGGTTGGACTGAAGCACTACAACTAATGCCCGTTGGTTCGAAATTTAAAGTATACATCCCACAGGAACTGGCTTATGGCCATGTTAAACACGGTGATATTAAACCATTCTCTGCACTTATTTACGAAATAGAATTACTTGGTATCGAAGACTAAAATAATCCGGCTGAATCTCTTCTCAGAAATTCAGCCGGAGTTGTTTTTTTACACGGATTTGGAAATCCGTACTCCCTATTTCTCTTTCAACTTCACAAAATACATAGCAAAAGAACGGTACAGAAAGTGGCTCCATTTGCCGAAAGGAACAATAATTAAAGCCCATTGCACCAACACGGTAAGATGGAAAACATACAGCCATTTATTCATTTCCAGTATATCGAGGTCGATAAACAAGCGTACCAGAAAAGCGGTAAAACCCATCAGGGACAGCCATACCACAAAGAAAATATCAGAAGGTTGCGAATGTTTGCTCACTGCTTTGTCTTTCTTTATGCGGCTCGACACAAAGTCGATAGTTACCACAAAAACAATGGCGCTCATTACATAACCCAGGATGATTACGAACAAATTTTCAGACGAAAACCAGTCGAGCGCTACCGTGGTAAAAAGCAATGAAAGATACCCGATAACCAGAATAAAGTGCTCGAACCAGCGGAACTGATTATCGTCGCAACCCAATGCCCGTTTTTGTGTGAACATGTGTACGAACAATTCGCCCATACTTTTTACATATTTCATAAACGGCACTTTCACTTTTGGTTTCAGAATGGTGAAATACCACATCCGTGCTACGTTTGGCATTAAAATAACCAAACCTACTGTGCCAATGGCAATGGCTTCGAACATATGTCCGAAATGCACCATTCGTTCCAGTTCAAAACCTACCGACGCCACAAACGCCATTACGCCTACAAAAGTGAGGATAAAAGCAGCCAGGCTTATCGGCAACGATTTATACAATAGCCCTGAAAGTCCAGTCCAGTCGTACTGCGCTGTAAGATAGCGGCGCAGCGACATCATCAATTCGCCCGGCTCAGCCTGACGCGGACATTCCGACGAACACTCGCCACAATAGTAGCATTCCCACGGTTTCAATGATGCTTTGATATCGTCTTCCAACCCGAGGGTGGTGTAACGTATCATTTCGCGTGGGAACGAGCTGTCGGCAGTCGAAAGCGAACAAGTAGCCGTACAGTTCCCGCAATTGAAACAGGCGTTAAAGTCGGCCGACCCATATTTTGATAATTCAGTTGCAAATTTTGGATTTACTCTTGACATATTGATTAAGATTTACCCCCAGTCCCTAAAGGGGAGCCACAAAAGCCCCCATTAGGGGGTTGGGGGTTGTTTTTTATTTCTTTTTATAATAATAGTACGTTTCCTTCGCATCCATTCCGGCAGGAACCACCACGCCGTAACGGTTCATGGTCATCAGGTGGAAAGTAACCAGTTCGGAGGCCAGTTTGGAGTTGGCAGCTATTTCGGGAATGGTGTTTTTCTCGTCGGTCATGCCGGCCAGAATTTCGCGCCAAACCAACGGATATTCTTTCATACCCACTTTGCCTTCCTCTTCCATTTCAACAGCTTCGCCTGCTCCTCTTTCTTTGATATCAAAATCCATCATAAAGCCGTCAATCATCGATTCTATTTCGTTGTCGGTGTATTGAGCCACTTCAATGGCATTTTCAGGACACACCGGAGCACAAATACCGCAACCGGTACAAACGGCTTTGTTCACCGCAGCAATGTGTTTTCCGGCTTCGTTTACAATTTCTTTAAGTGCTGTGTAATCACATACATCAGCACACTTACCACACCAGGTACAGGCATCAGCATTTACACGGGCAATAATCGGGTCGACCGAAACGGTACCGCTTTTGAGCAATGCTGTGATTTTTGAAGCACCAGCCAATGACGATTGAACGGATTCGCTCACATTCTTTGGTCCCTGACAGGTTCCGCCAATGTAAACGCCTTTGATAACGGTTTCTACCGGTTTCAATTTCGGGTGAATTTCGTTGAAGAATTTATCGCGACCAATTGGAATTTTGAACAGTTCAGAAATGTGTGTTGAATCCTCACGTGCTACCATACCCGTTACCAACACCACCAAATCTGCTTCAATTTCCAACTCCTTTCGGGCAGTTAACGAATCTTTGACTTTCACGATAGTTGATTTTCCTACTTTTTCTACTCCGGGCAAATCTTTGGGTTTATCTTCGTATTTAAAATACAAATCGCCTTGTTTCGATGATTGTGCATACATCAATTCCTGCTTGCCATAGGTGCGAATATCACGATACACATGGTAAGTCTGAATATCCTTGTACTTTTCTTTCAGTTGTAACGAAGTGTGGATGGTGGAAGTACAACATTGGCGCGAGCAATATTTATTTTCTCCTTTGGCCTGACGGCTACCCACACAATAGATAAATGCCAGACTTTTGATTTGCTTGCCGTTGTAAACCAATTTTGAAGGATTCATTTCCATCAATCGGTTCAGTTCGGGCAAAGTCACCACATTATCAATGGTTTTATAGCCAAACTCACCTTCTTTGGGTTGATAGTGGTCGTAACCAGTAGTTACCAACACCGAACCGGCAATGAGCGAAAGGGTTTGCTCCTCTTCTTTGAGGTTAAGTGTGGAAGCAAATTTTCCAATAAAATCTTCCTGATTTTTCAATGCTTCGGCCACCACTACAGGAACATCGGGCAATGCTTCGGGATAGTTTTTATAAATGGCTTTGCGTTCTACTAATCCCAAATTAAAATCGTCGTAAACGCTCACCGGACATTCTTCCATAGCACGTTTCACCGCTTTTTTATCGGCATTAGGATTGATATAACGCGGTTTCACCTTGATATCTACACTGAAATTTCCCAAACTTCCTGATACTTTTTCCACCGTTGCTCCGGTGAAAATGGTAATGTTCGGAAACTTTTTCATTTCTGCATAAAGTGCCGCCACCACCTCTTTTCCGTTCTGATTGGTCGGGAAAAGCGTTTCTTTCTGAGCAATACGTCCACCCACGAAAAAGTCTTTTTCAATCAGGAAAACCTCATTGCCCGAACGCGCCAAATCGATAGCGGCTTTCATGCCCGAAACACCTGCACCAATCACCAAAGCCGATTTTTTTACTTCAATTTCGATATTATCCAGTGATTCGGAATACGCCACACGGTTGATTCCGGCGCGGATAAGTCCGGCAGCTTTCACGGTTGCTTCGCGCGGACGGTCGCTGTGTGGCCACGAACATTGCTCGCGGATATTTACCTGCACATAGTTCGATGGGTTCAAACCGGCACGTGCAGCCACATTTTTGAACGTATGTAAATGCAGTTTGGGTGAGCACGAGCAAACCACAATAGCATCCAGATTATTTGCTTGTATGTCACTGACCATGTCCTTCTGGTTGGAGTCGGCACAGGCAAACATCACATCTTTGGAAACAACCACGTTTTCCTCTTTGTGAAACATTTTACCCAACTCTTCCACATCCACGTAATCGGAAATATTTCCGCCACAATGACAAATATATACACCTATTCTTTGTTTCATATTAGCCCCCTGACCCCCTAAAGGGGGAAAACTATTAATTTATTACTTATGATTTATTGTAATGTAAAGACTTTGCTCTCTGAAAGTCCCCCTTTAGGGGGATTCAGGGGGCCTGTCTTTCTGCTCAGATACCCCGCCACCTCCGATGCAGCTGCACCGGCTGACAAAATCGAATCCGGAATATCTTTTGGTCCGGAAGCCGCTCCCGCTACGTAAACACCCTCGATACTTGTCAGCGCAGGACTAATGAGTTCGTCAGTTTGTTTCACGAAGTTGAATGCATCCAGTTCAAGCTTGTCGCTTTTGAACATTTGAGGTACATCTTTATTAGGTACAACACCCACCGAAAGCACCACCACATCATGTTTGGCTTCTTTTACAATGCCTTTAGTGGTATCTTCGTAACGAAGAATCAGGTCGCCACTGCCATTTTCATTTTCACGGATTTTGGCCACTTTTCCTTTCACAAAGTTCACTCCCATCGATTTTGCTTCCATGAAAAATTCTTCGTAGCCTTTACCAAATGCCCTGATATCCATATAATAAATGGTGATATCGGCCATCGGAAGCGCACCCATCAGAAGTTGCGCCTGCTTAATGGAATACATACAGCAAATCTGCGAGCAGATAGGGTTGTTTTCGCAATCGGCACCGCAACCGGAATTCTCAATAGCAGAGTCACGCGAGCCTGTACAAAGCACATAAGCAATGTTGTCGGGCACTTTTCCATCGCCGGGACGAAGCACGTTATTGAACGGACGAGTCGGTGCAATGAGTCGATCCATTTGCATGGAGTCAATCACATTGGCAAATTTGGTATAACCGTAATTCGGTTTTCCACTTGGTGGGAAAAGTTTGTAGCCTGTAGTAACAATTACTGATTTTACGGTGGTGTTCATCACCTGTGTTTTCTGACTGAAATCAATGGCATTCGACGGACAAGCTGCCACACACTGGTGACATTCGCGGCAATTGGAGCAATCCAGACAACGTTCGGTGCTGGCTTTCAATTCGGCTTCGGTGAATGTTTGTTCCACTTCTTCCCAACTGGTTGCACGTTGCGCCAATGGCATCATGGCATTTTGAACCTGCGGAGCCACTTTATAACTTTTGCTCAGCACTTTTGCTTTATCAATCGCCGGAAGTTTATCGCCGTCTTCAAAATCAAGCATATTCAGTCCGCGCAGGTATTTATCCATGTAGAAAGCCGCTTTCTTGCCTTGTCCGGCAGCTTCAATCAGAGTAGTTGCTCCCGTTACGGTATCTCCTCCTGCAAAAATATAGTCTATGGATGTTTGCAGCGTTTTTTTATCCGCCGCAATGGTTCCGTTTTTGTTCAAATCAATTTGTCCGGCAAATGGCGAAGTAGACGGTTTCAAACCAATAGCTTCAATCACAAAATCCACGTTTTCGATATATTCAGAGCCTTTCACCGGTTCCGGACTGCGGCGACCGCTGGCATCTTTTTCGCCCAACTGCATTTTTACTAATTGAACCTGTTTGATGTGTCCATTTTCGCCGATGTATTTCATCGGATTGCGGAGAATCATGATTTCTACACCTTCTTCTTCCGCTTCGTGAATTTCAGGTGCAAAACATGGCATTTCTTCGCGACTACGACGATAAATAACAGTTACTTTCGATGCACCTAAACGTAATGAAGTACGTGCAGCATCGATTGCCGTGTTACCGCCTCCAATTACCATCACACGCTTGCCTTTCAGGTCTTCCTTTTTGCCAATATTTGATTCGCGAAGAAAAGTCAGACAGTCGGTTATGCCATTGAGGTTCGAACCTTCGGTGCCCGATTTTACAGCATCGTGTGTTCCGACCGAAACAAAAACTGCATCAAAACCTTCTTCTTTCAAAGATTTTAAGTCGGTAATTTTCTGATTGCATTCAATTTTCACTCCGAGAACGGTGATATTTTTCAAATCGCGATCCACCACACTCTTGGGTGCACGGTATTCTGGCAACGCCAGGCGCAACATACCTCCGGCAGCGGGCGCTGCTTCGAAAATGGTTACATTATGACCTTTCAACGCCAAATGATAGGCAGCTGTAATTCCGGCAGGCCCCGAACCGATAACCGCAATTTTTTTGTCAGTTTTATTTTTAATTTCCACTTCGGGAGCTTCCGGGTATTTTTCGTAATACCAGTCGGCAAAAAAGCGTTTGGTTTTGCGGATATCCACGGCACCTTCCAGGCTTGCCCGTGTACAGGCATTCTGACAAGGCGCATAGCAGGCGCGACCCAAACTTCCGGGGAAAGGTATATCTTCGAGGTGAAGCTTCATGGCTTCTTCGTACTGACCGTTGCGGGCCAGCGTAATGTATCCGTATGGTTTTACACCGCCCGGACATTCGTTGATGCAAGGAGCGGAATGTCCCTGACGGTCGATGGTAGCAATACGCGGGTTGGCGAGGTTGAAGGGAATATAAGCCACTTTACGACCGGCCAGATTGGCATTGTAATCGTCTGAGCGCACTTCCGGACAAACCGCTTCGCACTCGGCACAACCGGTGCAATCTTCCTGAATTACATAACGTGCTTTTTTAGAAATTTGCACCTTAAAATCATCACCTTCCTTTGTAATTCCATCTATTTCGCTGTTCAGTGCAAGGGTAATCTTCGGGTGACGAGCCGTTTCCGACATTTTGGGAGTTGTGATACAGGCAGCACAGTCGAGCGTAGGAAAAACCTTACTCAACTGAATCATTTTACCACCAATAGATAAAGCTTTATCTACCAACAGTACTTCATGACCCATATCTGCCAGACTCAACGCCGCTTCCTGACCAGCAATTCCACCACCGATTACAAGTGCGTCGTAGTTTTTATCTTGTTTATTCATTGATTTCTTTTTTAATAATTACGTATGAATTTCAATAATTCTGCAATCAAATTACGCACAAAACATATTGATACATGTTCATATATTGAAGTTTCAGAGACAAAAAAAATTAATCTTCAAGCCCGGACAGAATTTTCCCGTAATTTTCCATGTGATTCATGAATGGTTCTGCACAAACAGAGCAAAGAGCAGCCATGCGCACACGCTTGGGATTAATATTCTTAGCTTTCATTAATTCCTGGGTAGTTTCGACAATCGTGTTGGTATGTTCGGCACAACGGGAGCTGTAGGAACATTCGTGGCCGTCGGCTGCAATAAATACGCCATCGAAACCATTCTCGAGCGCATGCATAATCCATTTAGGTTTGATACCCGAAGAGCAGGGCAAACTGATAACATAAACAGATGGAGCGTAATGAATTTTACGCAAACCGGCCTGATCTATTCCGGGGTCGGATATTTTATCGGTGGAAAAAACCAGTATTTTGGGTGATGTTGACATAGTGGTAAATGAGCCCCCTAGCCCCCTGAAGGGGGATTAAGAGCAAAGCTTTTGAATAATTTATAAATCTTAAAACTATTCTATCCATTAACGGATGAATTAATCTCAAATTCTTGTTCCCCCTTCAGGGGCTTAGGGGGCAGGTTTTATTCTTTGATTAAAAACAAGCGGCTGAAGCTATCTTCGTCGAAGAAACCAAGATATTCGTGACCTACCTTTTCGCACCAGCGTGGAATATCGTTTTTTGTACCTTCGTCAGCCGAAAGGATTTCCATGATTTCACCTGATTCTATTTCGCCAATGGCTTTTTTAGCTGCCAAAAGCGGCCCAGGGCAAGCTGTTCCACGGGCATCTACTACTAAATTTGATTTTAGGTTTTTTAATTCTTCGTTTGTCATAATTGTAAGTTATTATATCTGCCCCCTAACCCCCTAAAGGGGGAATAAAGAGCAAAAATTGGATTATTTTTTAAATTGATTTATTGTTATATATTCTTTCTTATTCCCCCTTTAGGGGGTTAGGGGCAGCTTTAAATAAATAGCTGCATTGCACTTTCGCCTGCATCAGCAACAAAAGTGGCCGCTCCTGCATAGCGCAAGTGTGGATAATCGATAAATTCTTCTTTCTTGAAACCCATCAAATCCATCGACATTTCGCAAATGGTAATTTCAATGCCCAACTCGCCTGCTTGTTTGAACATTTCTTCCAACGAAAGAACATTTTTCTGTTTCATTAGCATTTTTATCATCATCGGTCCCATGCCAGCCATGTTCATGTTCGACAGTTTCAGATGATTTTTGCTTTTTGGTAACATCATACCAAACATTTTAGAAATAAAGTCTTTTCCTTTGGGGTGTTTTTTCGGATCGCGAAGTGCAGAAAGCGACCAGAACGAGAAGAAAAGTTTCACCTTTGTGTCCATGGCAGCAGCAGCGAGCGAAATAATCATGGTTGCCAGAATTTTATCCATATCACCCGACACTACAGCCATCGACAGTTGATCCTTGCGGTTCTTTTCCAATTTCCCTACCTTTTTTGTCAACAAGTCTACCTGTTTCTGAAGTGCTTCAAGGGCAGCTTCTGTTGTATTTTCCATACTATTTTGATTTTAAAGAGTTTGATTAATGAATTCTTTCTGCAAATGTATTGAAGAAATATTTATTTAATCATAAATATGAAGTGGACTTGAATACATTATTTTGTGATGTGTGTCACATTATATATATTTGCAAACTGTTTCTTAGTAAAAAGCTAATACATGGAAAGTAATTGTAAAAATTGCCCGTTTAATTCAAAGGCTGCAGCTACGCTCTGCGATTCAAGTTTTGAACAATTATCGGCAAACCATCTGGTTTTAAAATTAAAAAAAGGCGACACAATTATCAAGCAGGGAATGTATTCCACCAATGTGGTTTTTCTGCGCACAGGTTTGGCCAAAATCCATTTGGCGGGTCCGTATCACGAACAAATTGTAAAACTGGTAAAAGCCCCAACTTACCTTGGATTACCCACCACTTTCGGGGATAAGATTAACCAGTATTCAGTTACTGCCGTTACAGATGTGGAGGTTTGCTTTATCGATGTGGAAGTTTTTCAGACCATCTTGAACGAAAACCGAGAATTTTCACACGAAATAATCCTGGAACTTTGCCGAAACGAGCTGGAATCTTTCCGCCGCTGCGCCAACCGCACTCAAAAACTAATAAGAGGGAATATGGCCGATGCATTACTGGAATTTTCAGAAAAAATTTTCATATCAGACACCTTTACTATTCCGCTTTCGCAAGCTGAACTTGCCAATTTGGTGGATACAAGCCGTGAGAGTGTGAACAGAGTTCTCTCTGAATTTGATAAAGATGAGATAATAAACTTAAATGGCAAACAAATAACTATTTTAAACAAGAAATCGTTGCAATTAATCAGCCAGAACGGTTAATTTTGCAGCCGATAAAAAAACGATAAAATTCCGTCAGGTGAGAGTCGCCAGACTGCTAACTTATATAAACTTTAGATGATCACAATTAAAGAAGCTACCACCAAAAAGGAAATGAAAAAATTCATCATGTTTCCTTTTGAACTTTACAAAAATGATAAAAACTGGATTCCACCTTTGATTTTTGATGAATGGAATACATTCAGCCGGGATAAAAACCCATCTTTTGAACACTGTGAAGCAGCTTATTTGCTGGCATATAAGGACAATAAAGTGGTAGGGCGCATTGCTGCCATCATCAATCATAAAGCTAACGAGCGCTGGGGCGACAACCGCACCCGTTTTGGTTGGATTGCCTTCATCGACGACCCGGAAGTATCAAAAGCGCTACTTGAAGCTGCTGAAAAATGGGGTACAGAAAAAGGAATGAAAGGCATTCATGGTCCGCTTGGATTCTCTGATCTCGACCCGGAAGGAATGCTCATAGAAGGATTTGAAAATGAACCATCTATCACAAGCGCCTACAACTATCCCTACTTTGCCGAACATATGGAAAAACTGGGTTTCAGAAAATCGGTGGATTGGGTTCAGAAAAAGATGAAAGCAAACCAGCCCATCCCGGAAAAAGTTGCCCGGATAAATAAACTGATTGCCGAAAAATACAAGCTCAGAACATTTATTCCAAAAACAAAAAAAGAGGTTCTTCCTTACGTTCCCAAGTTTTTCCATACGCTGAACACTGCTTTTCAGAATCTGTACGGTTTCAGCCAGTTGAGCGAGAAACAAATAAAATACTACACCGATGCTTATTTCGGGTTTGCACGACCTGAATTGCTTTGCTTTATTCTGGATGAAAATGACGATGTGGTAGCTTTTGGTATAATTTTCCCCTCACTTTCAAAGGCATTTAAAAAAGCCAACGGACGTTTGTTCCCCTTCGGATTTATCCACTTGCTGAAAGCTTTGAACAAATACGATACTATCGACCTGTATTTCAATGGAGTTCACCCTGATTGGCAGAATAAAGGAATTCACTCACTTTACTATGCGGCCATGAATGAAATTGCAATTAAGAAAAATATAGAAGTTGCTATTACTACGGGACAACTTGAGACTAACACCAATGCCGTAGGTATCTGGGACAACTACGAACACGAACCATATTTCCGCACACGCTGTTACATCAAAGACTAAAAACAGGTAAACTATTTCCAAAAAAATACGTTTATCAGCCAAACAGGCAAAATAAATGACAAAAAAGAGAAGTTATTAATGGGTATTGAAAAAGGAATTTTCCAACGGACTGAATTATTGTTGGGAAAAAGTTTTATAGAAAAAGCGTCCGAAAAACGCGTCATTATTTTTGGAATCGGCGGAGTTGGCAGTTGGTGTGCCGAGAGTCTGATACGTTCCGGAATACGTCATCTGACTATTGTTGACTCCGACCGGGTTTGCGTTACCAACGTGAACCGGCAATTGATGGCAACAACCAAAACAGTTGGTAAAGTAAAAACCGAAGTATTGAAAGATCGTTTGCTGGAAATAAATCCAAAGGCAGAAATCATTGCCCTGCAAAAAATTTACAGCCCGGAAACTTCCGAATCGTTCAACCTTGATTCATACGATTTTATCATTGATGGCATCGACAGTTTGTCCAACAAAGTCCACCTCATACAAACCGCCACCAAAACAAATGCAATGTTCTTTTCGTCGATGGGTGCTGCATTAAAAATGGATCCAACACGTATTAAAGTAGCTGAGTTTTGGAAAGTACAGGGATGCCCGCTTGGCGCTGCATTGCGTGGAAGACTGAAAAAACTGGGAGGAACCAGCAAAAAGTTTATGTGCGTATACAGCGACGAATTGCTTAAAAACAAAGGCGAGAACGCTGCTTGTGGAACCGAAAAATGCATGTGCCCGAAAGCCATTGAAGGTCCTGGCGATCCAGATTTGGTCAATCACGAATGGTGCAGTTTGAAAGCTAAAATTAACGGAACTACTTCCTATATGCCAGCCATGTTTGGTATGACTATCGCATCGCTGGTCGTTCAGGCTATCGAAAAAGAAGAATAAAAATTCAAATATCTTCCAACTTTGAGTAAAAATCAAGGTTCCGTTCATAAATTTCAATATATATTGCTGAAAATAGGACTAATCGCTTGATTTAATCCTATTTTTTCATAAATTTACCCCCATAAATACGTGCATTGCAGACGATGTAAAAAAAGGAGGTAACTATGAAAAACTTGTTTACGCATCAGAAAGCCAACACTCCCGAATCTGGCCCTAACGATTTTCCGGAAAAGGAGAACCCGGATAACAATTCTCAATCAACTGAAAGCCTGAACCATGACTTTAACGAAACGCTCTTATCTTCCCTGCCCTACCCGGCAATGTATATCAGCCGCAAAGACCGGGTTATTTTAGCTGCGAACAAAATTGCGATTGAATATGGAGCTAAAGTAGGTGAACATTGTTGGCGCGAGTTTGGCCGAACCGAATTTATTTCCGAGAAACATAAAGAAATTATAAGAGAATACCCTGAACTGGTTCCGGAAAAGTTCGATATTAAATGTTCATTTTGCCAATCTTCCGAATGTTTTTCGGACTCACCCTGCCAAAATAATCCCGAAGTAAAAGCATTTGGTAAAATCTGGGATGCCTACTGGATAAAAGTAAGCTCAGATATTTTTCTTCACTACCTTATTGACGTCACCGAACAAAAAAAACTGGAAGAATCGTTACGCGAAAGCGAATTATTCTTAAAACAGACTCAGCAAATAGCCATGCTGGGCAGCTACAGCCTTGATATTTTGAGCGGGAAATGGATTTGCTCCGAAGTGATGGATGATATCATGGGCATTGAAGCTTCTACCGAAAAGACAATTGAAAGTTGGGTGGGAATTATCCATCCCGATTGGCAAAAAACCATGGCTGATTATTATGTAAATGAAGTTCTCGGCAAGAAAGGCCGGTTCGACAAGGATTATAAAATTGTCAGACAAAACGATAAAGCCGTGCGCTGGGTACACGGATTGGGCGATTTGAAGTTTGATGAAGCCGGCAATCCTGTAAAAATGATTGGCACAATCCGGGATATCACAGAACTCAAAGAAGCCGAAGAAGAACGTAATCTTCTCTTTGCGGCCGTAGAAAACAGCGACAACCGAATCGTAGTTAAAGATCTTAACCTTAGAATAATTGCCGCCAACAAAGCATGGATAGCCACCAGAAACGAAACTTCAATAAAGAATTTATTGGGCAAAACAGATGCGGAAATACTTGGGGTTTCGCCCGATAGCGAGCCGGTACATACCGACATGGAAAACGACAGAAAAGCCCAAAAGCTTGCTCCCGGTGAATTTATTCAAAGCGAGACATCCATGAAATTGCTGGATGGTAAAGAGAGAATTGCTATTGTGAAAAAATTTCCAATTTTCGATGAAAAAGGAAATGTATTTTGCACCGGATCGGCCTCTACAGACATCACCGAGCGCAAACTCATGGAAGAGGCTTTACGCGAAAGCGAACTATTTCTGAAGCAAACACAGCAAATAGCTATGCTTGGCACCTTTACCTTAGATATTTCTTCCGGCCATTGGGTCAGTTCCGAAGTGCTCGATACTATTTTAGGAATTGACGACAAATACAAAAAGACTTTTGAAAACTGGATAAAAATTGTTCATCCTGAATGGCGAAAAACATTGAGTGATTTCTTCATGCTGGAAATGATCGGGATTAAAACCAAGTTCGACAAAGAATATAAAATTATCAGGCAGAACGATCATGCTGAGCGTTGGGTTCATGGCATTGGCACTCTGGAATACAACGACAAGAATGAACCTGTAAAAATGATTGGTACCATTCGCGACATTACTGAACGTAAACAAGCAGAGGAAGAACGAAAATTTATGTTAGCTGCCATTGAATACACAGATAGTATTGTTGCAGTTAAAGATCTGAATCTAAGAATTGTTGCTGCAAATCCGGCTTTTGTAAAAGCAGTTGCACACTCGTCCAATAAAAGCATGATCGGAAAAACCGATGCAGAACTGTTTGAAGTTTCGCCGGATACCGAACCTATCAAATCTTACATGGATGATGAGAGAAAGGCACAAAAGCTTCTTCCGGGAGAGTCTATTCTGAAGGAAGAACCATTGGTACTGGCTGATGGCAGAATACGGATTATGTTAACCAGAAAATTTCCAATCTTTGATTCGGAAGGAAAACTATTCTGTACAGGCAACGTCTCTACCGACATTACCGAGCGAAAAAAAGCAGAGGAGGCGTTGTGGCTTAAAAATATTTGTTTTGACTCTTCATTAACAGCCAACAGCATGGCAGGAACAGATGGTTTAATTACTGATGTCAACAAAGCCTTTTTAGACATATACGGCTATCAAAACAAACAGAGCGTTATTGGCAAACCTATATATCATTTTTTCAAAGATCCGACCGATGCTAAAGCAATTATCGACAGTCTTAACAGTTACAGACAATGGGAAGGCGATTTTATAGCTAAAAGAGGCGATGAATCAACTTTCGATGCTCACGCCCTGGCAACTATTCTGACAGACAAAGATGGCAAAATGATTGGCTATCAATCGTCTGTAATAGACATCACCTACCGCAAGAAAGCGGAAGAAGCTCTCAGAAAAAACGAACAAATGCTGTTGGCTATTTTGGATCATTTCCCGGGTGTGGTTTTCTGGAAAGACCGGAATCTGAACTATTTGGGCTGCAACCAGACATTTGCTATCGGAGCCGGCTTAAAAAGTTCATCCGAAATTGTAGGTAAAACTGATTTTGATTTGCCCTGGAGTAAAATTGAAGCTGAAAATTATCGTGCAGACGATTTTGAAGTAATGGAAAAAGGCATCACAAAACTGCACATTGTGGAAACACAACATCGGGCTGATGGCAAAATTACCTGGTTTGATACGAGCAAAATTCCGATACGTGAAAATGGAGGTGATATCATTGGCTTAATTGGAGTTTCGAACGATATTACCGACCGGAAAATGGCCGAAGATGCCTTAATAGAAAGCGAACAAAAATACCGGACGATAGCAAACTTCACTGATGACTGGGAATACTGGCTCGATCCCGGTGATAAGTTCATCTATTGTTCTCCATCGTGTAAAAAGATAACCGGCTATAGCTCATCTGAATTCATCCAGAATCCGGAAATGATGGATAAAATAATTTTCCCTGAAGATTTACCTGCCTACCAGAAACACAGGCAGGAACGACTGGTAAAATTTCACAACACGGAACTTCAATTTCGGATTATCCATTTAAATGGTGAGATTAGATGGATAGGACACGTCTGCCAACCGGTGTATAACGATTCAGGCGTATATATCGGAATCAGGGGCAGCAACCGCGATATAACCGAAAGAAAAAAAACGGAAGAAAAACTTAAAAACAGCGAGCGAAAATACAAACTCATTTCCTTAAATATCACAGACGGTATATTTATATCCAAAAATGGCAGAATAGAATATGCTAACCCATCAATGAGCCAGATTTTTGGCTATGAAGAATCCGAACTGGAAGGATTGCATCTTGATCAATTAATTATTCCAGAGCGCAGGGATGATTTTGAAGCATTCATTTCATTTGATCCTACCTCTGATCAGGTAAACAATATCGAAATTGAATGTTTGAGAAAAGATAATTCTATCGTGTTTCTGGAAATATTCCTGAATCATGTGGCTTCGGAAATGCTTACTTACGGAGTTATGCATGATATAACCAAAAAGAAACAATTACAGGAGAAAAGCATTGTTAAAGCCATAATTCAAACCGAAGAAAAAGAACGGGCAAATTTCTCTAAAGAATTGCACGATGGACTCGGGCCACTATTGTCGACTATCAAACTCTACCTGCAATGGTCGGTTAGGCCAAACAGCAACAGATCGCGAAAAGAAATAATATTTAAAGCCGAAGAAATTCTCGAAGAAGCACTTACGGCCGTAAAAGAAATTTCTAATAAACTGAGCCCGCACTTGCTTACAAATTATGGTTTGACATCGGCCGTGCAAAGTTTCATTAATAAACTTGGGGAGACAAACGCAGTAAAAATCGATTTCCAGAGCAATGTTCTCAGAAGGATAGAAATAGAAATTGAAGTGGCTTTGTATCGTGCAGTGATTGAATGTATTAACAACACCATCAAATATGCAAAGGCAAAACATATACACATTCACATTATTGACCTTGGAAACCACATATTACTACAATATATGGATGATGGGAAAGGATTCGATATTATAAAAATCCTCTCAGAGAAAAAAGGACTGGGTTTGTATAATCTGCAAAACCGAATACAAACAATTGGCGGGGAGATAAAAATGTTCAGCAATCTGCACGAAGGAGTCAATTATCACATTAATGTTCCTGTAAAACCGCTTTCTCAAAACAACAACTCAGACAAATTCTAACAAATGAATCCAAATCCGTTCAAAAAACCCAGCGTAATCATTGTTGACGATCATCTTATCTTCCAACAAGGTTTAAAGTCGATTATCACTGCCGAAAACATTGCAAATGTAATTGGCGAAGCTGCCAACGGGAAAGAATTCATCGAACTCCTTTCCCGTTGTAAGCCCGATCTGGTTCTTATGGACATTGACATGCCACAAATGAATGGAATGGAGGCTACCAAAAAAGCCATTGAACTGGTACCCGACATAAAGATAATTGCTTTAACCATGTTTGGCGATGAGGAATATTATTATAAAATGATCAGCCTTGGCGTTAAAGGATTCATTCTGAAATCAACGGGAATTAATGAACTTGAAAAAGCGATAAGTGACGTTATGAAAGGTGAAAGTTATTTTTCGAACGAACTGTTGCGGAAAATAATTCAAAATTTCAACCGCAACTCAGTTCAGGAGCAACAGGGCAACAAAGATTTAACAGAACGAGAACTGGACGTGCTCAGAGAAATATGCCTCGGCCTTACTACGGAAGAGATTGCCGAAAAACTAAATATCAGTCCAAAAACTGTGAAATCGCACCGGGCAAACTTACTCGAAAAGACCGCTTGCAAAAACACTCCGACCCTCATACTTTACGCCCTGAAAAATAAAATTATAGACCTGTAAATCAAACCTGTAGTTTTATTCCATTTCCCTATCTAGTCCTTTAGGCGGATACAACTATCCATCTAAAGGACCAGACAAAATCCTACTATACGCTTAGCAGTATCCACCTTTTAGCTCTTGCAAAGAAGCTCTGTTCATCATAACTTTGCAACATAAACAGGAGACTGGAATTTATTGATTTGTGTAACTAAATATCTGAAAAATCATGAAAACTACATTATTGAAAAAACCGACTATTATTCTTGTAGATGACCACGTAGTTTTTCGTCAAGGTTTAAAATCACTTATTACGTTCGAAAACTTAGGAACTGTAATTGGTGAGGCATCGGATGGTAAAGAATTCATTGATTTACTCGAACTTCCGATACCAGATCTGGTATTCATGGATATTGATATGCCTAATATCAATGGTATGGAAGCCACCCAAAAAGCATTAGAAAAAATACCTGAATTGAAAATCATCGTTTTCTCCATGTTTGGAGACGAAGAATACTACAATAAAATGATCGAACTCGGGGTAAAGGGATTTATCCTGAAATCGAGTGGAATTAGCGAAGTTGAACAAGCTATTGAAGATGTTATGAAGGGGAAAACCTATTTTTCAAATGTGTTGCCCAGAAATACTCTAAACAAATTGAATCTCGACAAACCACAAAAAGCAAAAGACGACCCAAAGGTACCAATTCCTTGGTGGTAAAACTAAAAATCTCTATTTTAATCTAAACCTTAGCTTCTCAGATACATTCTGACCCAAACCTTAAATCTGTTTGTTACAGTCGGAGTCTAACATCAAGTTGACTCCGACTTTTTTTATTTGATGTTACTGAATTTTTATTCTTTCTCCACCGGTATGTGCAACAAATTCAGGGGCATACTGGCATTGAACGGAAGTAATGCCGCTTGTATATTCACCCGCCGCGTTCACCCACAACTCATATTCAAAAACATAGGTTCCTTTGGGTAAATACGAGAAAAAGAATTGTGTGGAAGCATCTTTCGTCGTTTCGTAATAACAAACACCTTCTTTCCATTTACAACCCGAAAGCTTGTTTACCGGTTCGAAACACGAAGCCCGCAAATCTTTCAAAGCTACAAATTCGAGGTTTCTATCAGTTGTAACCACCAGGCGAGTAATTACCTTGTCACCTTTCATCAACTTGGATTGTTCAATGGGCAGCATTGTTTTTCCCGTAGCTGTTAGTTTTTCAACAAAAAGTTTTTTCGATACTTTCAGCGGACCACCCTGCCCTTCAATTTTATCCAGGTCCTGATAATACTGCCAGTACATCGCTCCCCAACCAATCGAAGTATTATTGGTGGTGCTATTTGAAGTCGCGCTTCCAATTGAAGAAACAGTCACTTTTCCCATTTCCGGACGAATGTCCGCAACGGGAATCGTTTCTTTGAAATACCCGGTTCCGGCTTCGGTATTCGCCGGATTCAAAACTGTATTTCCAACATTTATTTTTACAGTTCCATCATTTGCCAACCAATCGCTTCCCTGGTTAAGCAATGCATAAATCGAATTTACGGTGGCCATGGGCGAATCCCAGCGCTGGGTTTGCTTTTGTTTGAGCAACCAGATTTTCATTTCATCAATATCGGCAGTGTTTTTCTCTATTTCTGCAAAGGCCTCAATAATGGCTGCCTGAACCGCAACCGGGCGTTCGTTCCAAAAATATCCGGCAGTGTTTTTTGCCCAATACATGCCAAACTCATCCGTTTTCAATGCATTCTCCTTCAACGATTTCAGAATATCGTTAGCTGTTTGGATTTTTCCATTCCTCTGAGCCACCACAGCCATCATCGCTTTGCCATACAGAGTGAGGTTAGTCCAGTATTTCTCCGATTGGGCAGTGTAAAATTTCACCGCAGCCTGAGCCGAAACATGAACCGGCACTTGCGGGTATTCCGAGCGCATGTGCAGGTAGAACAATTCCATATTCCCGATTGACATTTCCTTATCATAATTTTTATTGTATTTCTTCAGGTTGTCAAAGTCGCGGGCAATCTCCATATCCAGGTAATTCAACGCATTGGTAAGCGGTAAGCGGTAAGCGATGGGCAAATCAGACTTTGTCACTTTAGCAAGCCGGGCCATATTCAACAGGATTTCCTGCGTAACATAGCGGCTCTCGGTCATGCCTTTGAACCATGCGAAACCTCCCGAAGGCAATTGCAATTCCATCAATTTATCCAGATACTGCTTTGCCTGATTTTTCTGCATATTCAGGTCAAATAAAAGGGCAATCTGGCGTTTTTGCTCCGTTTCGTCTTTGGCAGCCATCACCCAGGGTGTTTCTTCCAGCAACATATTTTTCAATTCCGTATTCTTCTGCAGGTTCGACAGCAAAGCATCGCGACTGCCACCGGCTTTCTTCCACCGGTCGAAAACAGAAGCAATTTTATGATTGGAATTGGCAATAAAAGCCGCCAGGCTGTTGGCATAATAAGCGGTGAAATAATCCAGCGCATTTTCATTTTCAGGAGCTGAGATTGTTGGCAAAGCTTGCACCGCGTACCAGGCCGGATTCGACGAGAATTCCACAGACAGGTTTTTGCTATCAACCTTCGACCCATTTTTCAACAGGCTTTCGAAGGTGAATGTACGGGTCTGATTACTGCGAATTGTCAACGGCATACTTTCGGTTACCAACACTTTATCCGGCAACACGGGCAGGTATTTTTGTTCACCATCGCTGAAGTTTCCGGCACGCGCCACCACTTTGCACGTTACCAACTCGTAAGGCGAAAACTCGGTAAGCTCCCACTCTACCGCTTTGGTTCCATTAGCGGCAAGATCCACTTTCCGGGGTGCTGAATCTTTTAATTTTATCGGTTTTTCAGTAGCCGGATCAATCATTTCAAACTGCACGGAAGCCGTCAGCGGTTTATCAGTCAGGTTAACGACATTAGCGCTCAGCACTAGTTTATCGGAACGACGGACGAAACGTGGCAAGTTCATTTGAACCATCAGGTCTTTTTGCGTCACCACCTGCGCCTCGCCTTGCCCGAAATATAAATCCTGCGTATGCGCCAGCATTTTTACATTCCAGCGGGTCAGGCTTTCTGGAGCTGTGAAGCTAAACTTCACATTGCCTTGCATATCGGTACGCAACTGCGGATAAAAGAAAGCTGTTTCGTTGAAGTTGGTGCGAACCTGAACCGGTTTATCGTTCTCAATCCCTGAATTTCTTTTTGAGTTTATTTCGTTATTACTTTTCACATCTGCAATTGAAATTATTCCCTTTGACATAGTAATTTCTTCCTGCGATTTCAACTCATCAGTTACTACAACCTCTTTATCTCTTTTTATCACAGGCGCAGTAAATTTTACAGAATTTTTAAGTTTGGGAGGTCGTGATCCAAATCGATTTCTAGAGTAATATTCAGAAATTTCCAATCCGAACCAATTTAAAAAATCCAACTGATATTCATATAAATCCTTATATTCTTCGTCTATAGAAGCATAGTCATCCCCTTCGTTATTCGTGTTTGTCACCCACATTGGCGAGTTCGGCACAAATTCCCGGTAGGTAGGGTCAAAATCCCAACTATGAGGACGAAGAGCATCCAAAGAGGCATCATACATGCCAACCAAAAGCTCTGCTGATTTTTTGTCTTTTGCACTTTCGGGAATGGTAATAGTCCATTCGGCCTTTTCGCCGGGCAGCAACTTATTGCGGAAAACGCTCAAAGTTGGCGTTAGTTTCTTGGCAAATACTTTACGTTTCAGTTGCACTGAATTCGTAAATAGCTGCTCATCTTTCATAAAAGTAAACATCACCGTTACTCCTGCTCCATAACTTTCTTTAAAAGGGATTTCAAAGGTTTTGCTTTCATCCGAAAACGAGATCCAACGGCTTTCCAGCACCGTATTTCCCTGCATGATTTCATACAAAACCATCGAATTGCGGGTGGAAGTGCCCCAAATTATCTTCGCATCTTCGCCTGTTTCGCATTCGGTTTTCGGAGTGAGCATCCACACATAGCTTTTTACGGGCGGACGATTATCATTCGGATCATAAAGAACGAATACTTTTTCCTCTTTAACCTCCTTGCCGTGCGAATCGGTAGTGGTGAGAGTCATTTTGTAACGTCCCGAACTCAGGCTGCTGAAATCCGGGCTCATTTTCTTTTCTTTGGTATCAAAACTGCCCGACAAAACCTGCTGAGTTTCTTTTAAATCAACTGATTTATCCAATTTTTCGGCATAAATATCACTATCCTCCAATTTGGAAACCTTATATTTCAGAGTTGAATTGATAATCTCATCATTAATGGTAACTGTTGATATTTCAATGTTTGCTTTTACCTTTTTATTTATCTTTTCGGGTACATCGACCAGGATAAACAACGCCCTGTCGCCCACCGAAACGGTTTGTTCGCCATTTTGGGTTTCCCCTTTCGGGTCGGTTACGTCGGCATAGATTGAATAAGTATAAAACTGGCCGCGCAACCAGCTTACTTCATTCTTTGTCTTTTGAGGAATGAACGACACTTCAAAACTGCCATCGGCATTTGAATTCACAGTTCCGTTTTTCACCTCAATTTCAGGTTCGTTGAACCACCAGCAATACCGGTGCGGACGACGAACCACCCGGTATTTCACCTTTGCATCGGCAATGCCATAACCGGCATACGCTTTTACATTTCCTATTACAGTCACATTTTCGCCAAAGCTGACTTCTGTTTTCGGACGGTTAATCAACACCTCAAAAGTAGGCCGTTTATATTCTTCCACCCAGATTGTTTGTGAGTATTCGCCCGCCTGCAACCGATATGCACCATTTAAGCCGGCTTGCGGCAACACAAACTCACCTGCAAACGACCCAAACTGATTGGCAGATAGCAGTTTTGACGACACTTTTTGATTATTAGCATCATACAGCTCAACCGTATAGGTATTACCCAAAGCAACTTCCTGCTTTTTTTTATTGGCCAAATAGCCGATACCCTTGAAATAAACCGTTTGCCCCGGACGGTACAACGAGCGGTCGGTAAACAGGTTTACTTTTACTTTTTCATTCTCAACGTTGCTGGTTTCATAATAATACATGTAAGAACGAGAAGTAAAGAACCTGTCGTTATTTTTCTCAAAAACAATAATTTGATTATTCTGGATAGAACGCGGGCACACACAAAGTCCGTTTTGGTCGGTTTTCAACTCCCCCGTTAAGTTGGTTGTGTAACCATTTCCAACCCATTTCTTTTCGTACATTTTTACTTTCACATTGGGTTGTACCTGCCCGCTCACTCGGTCTAGCACGTACAAATTGGCAAATTCTTTGCTGATCGGCCGGTTTATGTATGAAAAATCGGTTACTACAAAGGAGCCTTTCACGCTTTCCGTCGCTTTCTGATTTCCTGCAACCTCGAGGCTGAATTCGTAAATACCATAATCTCCCGATTTAAATTCATAGGAAGTCTCGACGTTTCCAAAGTTTTCATCGGGCTTAATTTTGATCTGCCGTGTTTCAACCAGATTTCTGTCTGGGTAAATTTGCTTGCGGTATCCATTTTTCTGCTGGTGGGAGAGGTAATCCAGCGCAGAAGCATTAACGCGGTATACCTTCAACACCAACTCAGGCACATTCATCGTATTTAGCTTGATTTTAACGGCGCTCGAAGGTTTAACCACCTGGCTATAGCTGATATTGATTGTTTTCTGGCCAATGGTTCGTTGGATATTTTTCAACAATTCGATACGTTTATAATTGGGAAAACGCTTGATTCCATCAGTGCAGATTCCGTAGGCCATTCGTTTATAAGCCTTCTCGCTATCCTGTTTCCCTAAATAGTAGTTTGCCTTTTCGGCCAGCACTTCTACAACGGCTTCGTTGCCGTCAAATTGCTTTTCCAACCGGTTCAATATAGCCAGGTAAAGCGAATCGGAATTCTGAGTTTCGGTATGCTGCCGCACATATTGCAAGCGTTGCAAATCGGCATAAAGCAGAGCCGGTACATTGTTGGACTTCGTGCGAAAAAAGAGCAATTGCTGGTAGCTGTCCAATACGTTGCTTTCAACCGATTTTGCAAAAGAGGTATCTTGCTTAAAGGCCGAAAAAGTATCAGCTTCGGCAAAATAAGCCGGATCGGTGAGCGGGTTTTTGAGCGCTGTAATTTGCCACAATTCCTGCAAAAGCTGAATACGCCGGTAACACAGGAAATCGAACAAGGTAGGTTGCAAAGTCCGGCTGTCGTTGCCGGTCAGCAGCAACGGGCTAAATTTCAGCGCATCGGTTTTTTGTAAAACTTCCGGATTGCTGAGCGAAGCCGACAGGTGTTGGGTTATCTTGTCGAAAAAAATATTTTTTGTCCACTCCTTCATGTCCTCTGGCACAAAGCCGGTAACATCAGTGCGGCTGTTTGCGTTCCAGTGGTTTTGCTGGTAGTAATGAACATACAATTCAGCCGTCATGGAATGGAGCAAGGCCCGCTCGGCAGGCTCGGTACTATTTTCGGTAAAAGCTTCGAAATCGCGGATCAGAGTCGGGGCTTCGTCCGGATTTTTTTCGAGCGTGAAGCGCATTTTGTAAACCATGGCTTTGATTACCTGCACTGAGTTTTTCTGCTTCTGAGCCTGTGCCAGAATAGCATCCACTTCTTTTAATGCCGACTCGGGGAGTTGCTTTTCTGCCAACGTTTCCACTTTTTCCCAACGCTTTTCGAAAGCGACATCCGATTTTTGAGCCAATAAAAAAGTGCCGAGGAGCAATACAACCAGGGCAACCATTAGAATAACCTTTTTCATATTTTGTTTTTTGTTAATGCAGAGGCAAATATAATACCAACTATCGAATAAATGATCGTATTTCAGTTTTTATTATAATTTTGTTTTATTTAAAATAACGCTGCAATGACGATTTTATGATATGCCACCATGCAAAATCCAACCTGCTGCCAACACAAGCGCTTTGCAAGCTTACAAAACCTTCATGTTCGAAACATAGCCCCTTTGTATGTCATACAAAACCTCCGTGCTCGGAACATAGCCTCATCGTTCGGGTACAACAGCTCCATGTTGCGAACATAGCCCCTTTGTATGTCATACAAAATCTCCATGCTCGGAACATAGACCCATCGTTCGGGTACAACAGCTCCATGTTGCGAACATGCTTTTCTTTGACACAACAATAATTCCTGATTCATCCGGGCACAAAAAAAACCTCACAAGCCAATGCCTGTGAGGTTTCTGTTAGTCCATAAAACTGAATTCTACAGCTTCAAATCCTGCACTTTCAGCCCCACGTTTCCTTTCACATTGGCCTGGATGCGAACCGCACCCGGAACAAGGCTCAGGTTGGTAACCGATAAGCTGTTCAACTTTCCTTGCAACGACACGCCGTCCATAATTGTGTAGTTGCTCATCATTTTATTCACATCGGTCTTCATTTTTTCAATATCATCCTTCACCGGGTAAGTCAGGTAAGGAGTCAGTTGCTTCAAAATCATTCCGTGCAACAACCAGTTGGCCGTTTTTACCAATGCATTCGAGGTTTTCACATCGAACTCAGGCTCGGTAATTTCAACAGCAGTTTTGGCATCGTTATAAGTCAGGTTTCCGGTGAAATAAATCCGCCCTTTCAACGATCCGATTACATCAGCCACAAATACAGCCTTTCCTTCGCTTCCGAAAAGCGACAGATCGGTAATGGTAATTTTTTTGTTTCCCTGCGAAAAGGTTTTTCCCTGCAATTGCTTCTTGGCCAGTTCGGCAATTTTAGCGAACGTTACATCAGCACCCACGTTCAGGTTGAACTGCTGTGCCGGACGGTTTACGTATTTGAATGCAGGCAGCGCAACCGGAGCGTTGGCGGCTGGCTGTGCTCCCATGAACGATTCAATTTGTGCATACATGGCCACCGCCAGATTCAGTTTATTGGCTGTAGTTGTAAATGGCGACACGTAAATATCTTTGGGAGTTATGCGTAACCACACGTTATTTTCTGCACTCACCTGACGTGGTTTCTGGCTTTCAGCCCATGCCATCGAAACATATTTTTTCAAATCCACCATTTCACTCAACGCCTTGTCAATCTGCGCAGAAATCAGCTTATCGCATTGCGACAAGGCCAGGTTGGCAACGGGTGTTACGGGTACGGTTACGCCCACAACGTTGAGTTTCGGAGCCTCCAGCCACTGATAACCCGAACCGGTTGTTTTCGACACCAGTTTCCAGTTTTTGTCAATGCTGATGGTTGTTTTATAAGTCAGGGCAATACTTCCATTGGCCTCATAATTATCGCCTACAGCCAATCCGAATTTTTCAACTTTCCATGCAAAACGGGTCCACAATTTCAGCGGAACTCGGTATTCAATCACATTATTGTTGATAGAAAAAGTAAAGTTCTGCGCTTTCCACACCTTTACCGAGAGGTCTTTATCCGAAAGGTTTGAACCTTCGAAAATCAAGCCGTTCATTTTTTTATTGATGGAAGCTTCCAGTTTTTTCACATCCAATTCTACCTGCAAAGGAAGTTCCGAAATTGCCGGAGCAAGATTTGAGGGCAAATAAGATTCTTTGGGTTTTTCAATTTGCATTGTTTTGCAAGATGAGAACAATAACGCAGCAATGGTTACGGTTCCTAAAAATAGTAGTTTTTTCACTTCAGTTCTTTTTTTATGTTACAGAAATAAATCGGCCACAAAATTAACCATTTTTAGCGAGAAAAACGACCTTATCAACAGATATTTAAAAGCCGAAGGATAAATAATTAGCAAAAAAAATGGATAATTTAAATATTTTCAACTAAATTTGGACTTTGATACCTAAACGCCATTATTTTAACCTTATTTTATACTTTTGTCACATATTTAATGAACAATTTCTTGTAGTAAATTGTATTATATATGTAGCAATTAATATAAATTAATGCAGCCCAAACCTTTTACTAGTGCTTAAACTCAATTTTGAAATTAGCAGCACTCATATTTGCATCCTGATTTATATTTCCAAACAAAAAAATGCTCTGAAAAGAGCAATCATCCAATTTTACTATATATGAAAATAAACATAGCTATCATTTCAGATGACATTCTGTTTTGGAATCTCTTTATTCCTCTTCTGAACAGGAATATCCCCGGTGTTCAGACTTTGGTATGCGGAACTTATCGCGAAATTGACAAAAAAACAGAAAAAACAAACTGTGATTTAGTTATTGTTGATGGTGGGTTGTCAAATCTTTCGAGCATTGAACTGATTCAATACATCCGGATGAAGAAACGAATTCTGGCTCCGATTTGGTTTTTCCCTGAGATTTTGGCTGACACCTATATCCTAAAATCCAAAGAAATGGGCGTAAACAGAATTATTACAAAGCCTTTTGATCCCTATCTGATAGTAGATGAAATAACAACCTTGCTAAATAAACAAAACATATAACCTGAACCTAAAGCGGCTCCACACACAAAGCAAAAAAGCCGCGCATCGGGTTCCTGAGAGTGAACTAATAAACTAACATTTATTGTATAAAAAATGAAATATATTTTCAGGATATTTTTTCTTTCAATTTTCCCGATAGCCCTTAATGCGCAAATCAACATCGATTCTTTATTTAACCAGGCTATAAATCTGGCTAAAAATCAGAATTACAGTTCAGCCATTGCCCAAGCAAAAGAAGCATTGAAATACGATTCACAGAGAGGTGATATCATGGTGTTTGTGGCTAATGCCTATTCGTGGGCTGGTAAAAACGACAGTGCACTGATTTACATTCAAGAAGCACAGAAAGTCAAATATCTGCAAAATGATTTTTATGAAGCTAAAAACAACATTTTACTGCGATCAGCTAAGTACAGTGAACTGATTGCAAGTTGCAACGAAGCTTTGGAAAACAATTATTCAAACACAGAAGATATCATTCTAAAGAAAATGATTGCTTACGATGCCCTGAAAAGATACAGTTCTGGAATTGAATTGGCAGAACTACCCGAGAACAAAAAATACCTGGAAACTGAATCCATAAATCAATTATATTCGGCCATGTTATTAAAAAGAAACACCAACGTTATTTCAGCATATTACACACTGGATATGTTCGATAGCGGATTTGCTCCCCAGCATTTGGCATCGTTGGGATACTCTTTTGATGTAGACGGACATAACCTGGGGCTTCGATTAAATTACGCCAAACGTTTCGGGCTCAACGACGTTCAACTGGAAACAGATTTTTATCTGAAATTGAAAAACAAACACTATATCTATCTTAATTACGGCTATGCTTTTAATGCAACCCTTTTCCCGGTTCACAGAGTCGGTGCGGAATACTATTTTCCGTTGCCCGATAAATTCGAAGCCTCGATTGGTGGCCGGTACCTGGACTACACAAACTCTGATGTTTTTATTGCAACAGGCCACTTAGGAAAATATATAGCAAAAAGCTGGATAGGCGTTCGTCCTTTTTATGTATACAAAACCCCGGAAAATAATCAATCGCTCTCGCTGATTGCCAATTACCGGATTTTCGATAAAAATGAATTGGACTACTGGGGCATTGAACTCGGATTTGGAAACTCACCCGACGACATTTATTCAACCTCTCAGAATGGTTTTAATCAGTTGAAAGCCTACAAGGTTAAGATAGAAAAGAATTTAATGCTAAACAGAGTTTCCGATTTACATTTAGCTTTAGGTTATTCCAGAGAAGAATACGGCACTACATCAACACAATTCAGAAACAGATTCACAGCTGAATTGGGATACAAAATACGGTTTAAATGAGAACATTAATCATATATATTCGCTACTGGTTGCTGAGAGTATTTTATATCTCGCTTGCTATTTTCATCCTTTTTGGAAGTTATTATTATGCCAATCCGGAGATTGTGGTCGGGAATTATTTAATACACAATCCTCTGTATGAAAATCTGGAAAATATACCGGTATGGTTATATGCGGTGGATTATTTCATTTTCATTTTTATTGTGGGGATTCTATTGGTCTTCAGTTGGATTATATATTACAACACCAACAAACGGCATAAGGAAAAAACCGACAAACAATACATACACCTGTTTGTAACCAACCTGTTCAGCTATCTGTTCATGGTGGAAAAATTTACCGAAAAAGAGAAAAAAAGCAAACTAAAAACTCTAAAACAAACACTGAGAACCGATCATGCCCGTCGATTGTTTATAAATACTCTCCGACAAATTTACGCACAAACCACGGGGCCTGTAAGCGACAAAACGATGAAGTTGATGAGGTCGGTAAAATATGACGGCTTAGTCAGAGCATATCTGAATTCACCTTATCTCAGACATAAGATATTCGCGTTGAAAGTAATATCAGACTTCAAACTTGAAGGATATGAAAAACACATTCTCAGACTGAGCAAAAGACGAAACAACGTGCTACGTGCCGAAGCCATTGTAACTCTAATGAACCTGAAGGTTTTCGAAGACCTTAAATTTATTGAAGAGCTTAAAATGACACTTACTTTGTGGGATTTAAATACAATTGTAAAAACAGTAAAAGATCTGAATATAAGAAACATCGATTATAAATCGCTTATTTTGTCGAACTCAACCAATGTTGCCGTTCTCGGAATCATGTTAGCCCGGCTAAACAAGCAGTACATATTCAAAGATATTATTCTAAAAAAAATTGGCAACGCTGAAGAGATGTTAAATGAAGAAGCATTTCTGGCGCTTACCGAACTGGCAGAAAGCAAAGAAGATTATAAGTTCTTAGCAGATAATTTTGATTTGGCACCCGAAAAGGCTCAATTGAAAATCATTAAAGCAATAGCCCAATCAACCGAACAAACTGAAGCCATAAAATTTTTGCACTGGATCGTAGAAAACAAAAATCACAAACAAAAAGTAGAAGCACTAACACTCCTGTTGGATTTAGACTTAGAATCCATAACCAAATTTAAAAAATCGGAAGATAGCCTGATTCGAAAATCGTGTCTTCAAATACTCGACATTAACATATAAAAGACACATATCATGAACGAAATAAACTGGATAGATATATTTAATAGCATATTTTTCATTTATGCATGTTTTTTGTTTGGCATTTATATTTTTAATGCCCTTCTGTCTATTTTGGAATTACGCAAATATACAAGCAAAAATAAATATGTTGATTATAAATCAATGCTTTCATTCCCTAAAATACCAACAGTTTCGGTAATCGCTCCGGCTTATAACGAGGAAAAAACAATTATTGATAATATCGAATGCTTATTGTCCCTTCATTATGAAGATTTTGAAATAATAATTGTGAATGACGGAAGTACGGATAACACGTTGGATAAAATTACTAAACATTTCGATCTGGTAAAAGTAAACAGAGCATACGAATTAGAAATAGAATGTTCACCCATCAGGGCAATTTACCAATCGCGAAACCCTGCATATTACAATCTCGTGGTTGTTGATAAAATAAATGGCGGAAAAGCAGATTCACTGAATGCAGGAATCAATATTTCTGAAAAAGATTTATTTTTGGCCATCGATGTAGACTGCATTATTGAGCCAGATGCTATTCTTAAAATGGTTAAGCCATTTATGGATGACAACAAGCGAGTTGTTATTGCTTCAGGTGGAGTTATTCGTATAGCCAATTCAAGCCAAATATCCGAAGGAAGAATTGTCAAGGTAAATTATCCGAAAAACTTTTGGGCTAAATTTCAGGTTTTGGAGTATTTTCGCGCATTTACATTGGGACGAATGGCCTGGAGTAAACTGAACGGTTTATTAATTATATCCGGAGCATTTGGACTTTTTGATAGAAAAAGAGTTTTAAAGGTGGGAGGCTACGACAAACACAGCGTTGGTGAAGATCTTGAACTGGTGGTGAGAATGCGCAGATATATGCATGAAGTAGAAAAAAAGAAATATCGTGTGGCCTTTATCCCCGATCCGCTTTGTTGGACCGAAGTACCCGAATCATACAGAGTACTGGCCCGCCAGAGAAACAGATGGACCCGTGGTGCAATCGACACAATTTTGAAACATAGGAAAATGTTCCTGAATCCCAAATATGGATTAATAGGTATGATGAGTTTTCCGAATTGGGTGCTTTTCGAATGGCTTGGCCCGATAATTCAGTCGGTAGGGCTCATTTATTTCATATTCCTATTGATTTTCGGACTGGTAAACTTTCAGGTTTTCTTAACCCTACTTGTTTTTGTTTTAACTTTTTCAATTATGTATTCGCTGTTTGCCATCTTTTTTGAGGCATATACATTCAATAAATATAAAGGTGTAAGCTATTTAAGTCAGGCAATATCATTTATTTTTCTAGAGATGTTTATTTATCAACCGTTAAATATGTTTTTTTCATTGACCGGTCATATTGATTTCTACTTCAGGAAGGAGGACAAAAACAGATGGGGCGATATGACAAGAAAAGGATTTTCTAAACAAACCTAAAAACCATTAACTATATCATTTTATGGAAACGATTAAGAACCCTCAGCACACATGGAATGAATCCTATTCAGTAAACATTCCGTTAATTGACAAGCAACACATGAAGTTTTTCAAAATTTTCGATCATCTATATGCTTTAAGCAAAAATGAAGACAATTTTGACAAACTGAATGAAATCATTGATGAATTGGACAAATACACCCATATCCATTTCAAAACAGAAGAAGCTTTAATGCGGAAAGCAAAAACAGCTGACTATGAGCTGCATTTACTACAACATTCTATTTTTCTGAGAAAAATAGAAGAATTCAAAATTGCTTATAGCTATAAAAATTCGGTTTTACATCAACAAATGATTAATTTTATGCGCAAATGGTTTCTAATGCATATTTCGGATGTCGACAGCAAGTACGCTGATTCAGTCCAGGAACTGATGCTGGAAAAAGGTTGGGTAATAGAATAAACAGAAAGCCCGCTGGAAAATTACTCCAGCGGGCTTTCTGTTTATATTAGAATACACGAGAATCAGAGTAAAGCAAATTTTATTACTTCCATTATGTCAGTCACATAATGAAAATTTAATCCCTTAAGATATACAGGCTTTATTTCATCTATATCTTTCTGATTATCTGCACAAAGAATAATATCCGTTATTCCGGCTCGTTTGGCTGCCAAAATTTTCTCTTTGATACCTCCTACGGGAAGCACTTTCCCCCTCAAGGTTATTTCACCCGTCATTGCCAGATTTTTTCGTACCTTACGTTTGGTGAATGCCGATACAAGAGCAGTAGTCATTGTTACTCCCGCTGAAGGTCCATCTTTGGGTATAGCACCTTCCGGAACATGAATATGTACATTCCACTCTTCAAAAAGCTGACTATCGATGTTTAATTGATCGGCATGGGCCTTAATATACTCCAGCGCAAGCATAGCCGACTCTTTCATTACATCACCCAGATTCCCGGTAAGCGTAAGCTTAGGTGCCTTGCTCCGGCTCAAACTTGATTCTACAAATAAAATTTCGCCACCAACCTGTGTCCATGCCAATCCGGTAACGACACCCGTATAATCATTTCCCTGATACTTATCCGGACTGTAACGAGCAGCACCAAGATAGGTTTTCAAATCCTCTTCTGTAAGTTCATGATTATATGACTCGCCTGTAGCCACACGTTTAGCCACCTTACGCATTAAACCTGCAATCTGACGGTTCAATTCACGCACACCTGATTCACGTGTATATGATTCTATCAGTTTATTGATTATTGGTTTTGGCACCGTCAAGTCTGATTCTTTCAATCCATGATTTTCCAGTTCTTTGGTTACCAAATGGCGGCGAGCGATTTCTATTTTTTCTTCCTGCGTATACCCACTCACTTCAATCAGCTCCATACGATCCAGCAATGGCCGTGGAATAGTACTTAAATTGTTTGCTGTGGCAATGAAAAGAACTTTTGACAAATCAAAATCCACGTCCAGATAGTTATCGTGAAACGCAGTATTCTGCTCCGGATCCAGCACTTCGAGCAGCGCCGAAGATGGATCTCCCTTGTAATCAGCTGTAATTTTGTCAATTTCATCTAACACAAAAACAGGATTGGCCGAACCAGCTTTTTGTATATTTTGCATAATCCGTCCCTGCATGGCTCCAATGTAAGTTCTTCGGTGCCCACGAATCTCGGCTTCATCATGCAAACCACCCAGCGAAATGCGCACATACTTACGGTTTAATGCATTGGCAATAGATTTTCCTAATGAAGTTTTTCCAACTCCCGGAGGGCCGTACAAACAAACGATTGGAGATTTCATATCACCTTTCAACTTCAGCACTGCCAAATGTTCCAAAATACGATCTTTAACCGTTTCCATACCAAAGTGATCTTTATCAAGGACTTTCTTTGCATTTTTCAGATTAAAGTTATCTTTTGTATATTCGTTCCATGGCAAATCCAGCATCGTTTCCACATAATTTAGCTGCGTGGAATAATCGGGGGAATGTTGGCTGGTCCTTTCAAGTTTTTTCAATTCTTTTTCAAAAACCCGGGCAACTGCTTCATTCCATTTCTTCGCTTTTGCCCGTTCCCTAAAATCGGCAACATCCTCTTCTACAGACCCTCCGCCTAATTCATTCTGAATGGTTTTCATCTGTTGCTGAAGAAAATACTCCCGCTGTTGCTGATCAATTCCTTCCTTAGCCTTATTTTGAATCGACAATTTTATTTCAAGTAATTGAGATTCTTTATTCAATAACTCCAACAATTGGTAGCCTCGCTCCATAACTTCATCAATTTCCAGCAAGCGTTGCTTTTCCTTTACGTTCAGTCCAAAATTAACGCAAACGTAATTTATCAGAAAAATTGGATTTTCAATATTCCGTATGGCAAAAGCCATTTCGGGGGACATAGCGCCGGAATTATTAATAATATTTGTAGCTAAATCTTTGATGGAAGAAACTAATGCCTGAAATAAGCCATCATTAGGATCGGGAAAGATATCTTCGATGAGATTAACTTTAGCTTTCATATACGGTTTTACAGACTCAAGGTCACCCAACTGAAAACGACGCTTTCCCTCCAAAATAACAGTTGTTGTATTATCCGGCATTTCCAGAATACGAACCACCTGTGCCACAGTCCCCATAGGATAAAGCTGCTCTATAGTGGGATCTTCAAGTTTTTTATCGATTTGCGAACATACACCTATCAGCATATCGTTTTCATGTGCGGCCCGCACCAACTTTAACGACTTAGGACGCGCAACTGACACCGGCAACAAAACACCGGGAAAAAGCACCATATTTCTTAATGGTAAGATGGGAAGAATATCTCCGGACACAATGCTCAACTCCGATGAGCGCTCATCAAGGGAAATTATTGGAAACATCTCGGTAGAACCTGGCATATCTTCAGAAAAAAAATTATCAAAGGGATTACTCATCTTATTAAAGGTTATTTAAACTGCCAATTTGGCATAAATCTTATTTCATCTATCAATCTTTTTATATGCCAAAAACCGCACACAGTTTATTTTAAGCAACTTACAGAATTTATCACAGAATAATGTATTATATTTTCAATAGCCATGCCAAAAAAAAACAATTCACCTCTTAGTATCTGCTTAAGTCAGTTCGATAAGCAATAACATAGGAAGCAAATGTATTGAAACGTTCCTGAATTTATTCACTAGCCAACGCGCAACTTATTAGAAAGTAGCAAACTTTATATAAACTCTACAGGTCAGATGACTGCTTAAAATTTTGTCCAAAAGATTTGCCCGTCATCTCATCGATGTTTACCCGCCACACTTTTACATTCTGCAAAGCAGGTTTCGAGTATTTAAAAGCTCTATCTGTATAATTTTTCATCAATACATTTAGCAGTTCTTCCTTTTCGCCAAGATCTTCTACAAACGACACCAAGCCTTTGCAAACTACACTTTTCGAGGTCATACTGTAACTACAAGCCACATCAGGATGCTGATATACCAATTTGTGCTTTGTGCAAAACGTTACACAAATCCGGTTATTGAGCTCAAGCAAACTAAGATGTTTTCCCTCCGGCCCCGAATGCAAAATTATCTGGTTGTTCAAATATCCAAAATTCATAGGAATGACGTAAGGAGTACCATCCTTTTCTACGAAACCGACAAAACAGATATCACATTGTTTTATAACACCTTCCAACTCATTCAATTCAGTAATAAGACTAGTTCTCATACAATCTTTTTTTGTTTACAAAAATACTAAAAAAACAAACGGTTCCAATTTAGTTGCCATATTTTTAATCTTCAAAATTAGTTTCAATTGCAATCATTCTTGCACAAAAACATTGTAATTGTGCAAACTATTTATATCTTTGTCCAAATTTAAAAATTAGTAAACATGAGAAAAGTACTTATATCAATCACATTTTTTATGGCATTCTGCATGTCCGGGTTAGCTCAAGCCGACAAAATAGTAGGACGCTGGAAAACTATCGACGACAAAGATGGAAGCGAAAAATCCATTGTGCTGATCTTTAAAGCCACTAATGGCAAATACTATGGTACCATTGAGAAACTATTCAAAAATCCGAACGGCATTTGCTCTGAATGTGAAGGTGCAAATAAAAATAAGCCCAATTTAGGTTTGAGAATTATCAATAATTTAGTTGAAGTTGATGGTAAGTTGACCGGTGGCACCATTTTAGACCCTAAAAATGGGAAAGTGTACAAATGCAATATAAGCTTAGATACGAAAACCGGCAATCTGAACGTGCGCGGCTCGCTGGATAGCGGAGGTTTTATCGGGCGTTCACAAACCTGGATCAGAGTAAAGCAAATATAATACGCATCTAAAAAACGTTTCAAAAAGCATAAAAGCCAATCGAAATGCTAATTAATGTTAACCACAGGCATTTATTCGATAAATATGTTGTACAACATAAAAATAGCCATTATCTTTGCACTGTGTTTTTCATGGTATTAGATTTAAGGTTAACTAAAAGATTGGGTTGTCGTGAGACAACCTTTCTTGTTTTTATACCCCAAGAGTGAAACCCACAAAAAACCAGGTTAAATCAGGCCAACCACGCGCAACACTAAGACCTCACATACAACAAGATAAGAATTAATCAAATAATCATTTGAGCAATTACATTTATCAGATCCCAACCCTACACGACTCTTAGAACTCATAAGAAACAATAGGCAAACCCAATTCAAAAGTCCGGGTGACACTCCAAAAAGAACAATCAAATTTCACAAAACAAACAATTGTAAATATATAAACAAATCATTATCTTTGTGAGCACAGACAATAATCCATTCTTAAATCCCTCATAAAATGTCAAACACAAAAAAAATGCTTATTGAAGTTGCCCGTCAACTTTTTGCACAAAAAGGCAAAAAAGAAGTAACCATGAATGACATTGCCGAAGCATCCAAAAAAGGAAGACGTACCTTGTACACCTACTTCAACAACAAAGAAGAAATATACAAGGCAGTCATAGACAAAGAATTAGACACTATTTTAGAACGATTAAGAATAGTATCGGCTCAAAAAACAGAACCAGACGTCAAACTCACCAATCATATTCTCACTCACTTAGATGCAGTAAAAAGTGTTGTTGAACGAAATGGATCTCTCCGGGCTGATTTTTTTCACGATATATATGAAGTAGAACGCAAAAGGCGTAAGATCGATGTAATAGAAATTGCTTTGATTCGCTCTATCATTACTCAAGGTATCGAAAAAAACATTTTCAAACGTATGGATGTCGACTTGTCTTCCATTATCATATTTTATGCAATCAAGGGGCTTGAAGTTCCCTATATCCGCCAGAATATAAGCGCTGAATTCGAAAAAAACAAAAACAGCATTGTCGAATTTGTATTCCAGGGCATAAAAAAGAAACAACAATAAGTTGATTTTAATTATTATCCGTAACTAATACGGCAACTATTCAGACTTGCTGAAACAAACACTATCTTTTTGTCAGCAACGCTAAAAAATCTGCGTATCCGACAAGAACATTTCACTAACTTTGCGGCCCGAAAACAATAAAGACTAACAGATGGCATTTGTAAACAACACGATGATTGTAAGACGGGAGCTAATGACCAAGTTGATAAAACTTTATCACGAAGGCACATTAATTTCCGAAATTGACCGTATCTCAATAAAAATGTCTCCCAAAAATGCCGTTGCGCGCGGGAGATGCTGTATCCACAAGGAACGCGCCGTTCTGAAATACAAAATGTTACCTATTTTAGGTTATAGTATCGACGAAGAAGTAGACGAACTCACTCCACTTTCTGCGTATGCAGAACAGGCCTTAAAACGTGAAGAAGTAAAAAAAACAATTCTTACCGTAGTAGATGAAGCCTGTACAGCCTGCGTTAAAACAAATTATGTAGTAACAAATTTGTGTAAAGGTTGTGTGGCACGTTCTTGTTATATGAATTGCCCTAAAGATGCCATCAGCTTTATGGAAAACGGGCAAGCCCACATTAACCATAGCAAGTGTATCAACTGTGGGATTTGTAAGGAAGCCTGTCCATACCACTCCATTGTTTATATCCCTATTCCCTGCGAAGAGGCTTGCCCAGTAAAAGCTATCCAGAAAGACGAAAACGGAATTGAACACATTGATGAGTCAAAATGTATTTATTGCGGAAAATGTATCAATGCATGCCCATTTGGGTCCATATATGAAGTTTCACAGATCTTCGACGTACTTCAGGCTATAAAACGAGGAGAGCAACTCGTCGCCATCATGGCACCATCCATCATGTCGCAATTCGGTAACACGATTGGCGAGATTGGCAATGCTATTGAAAAAATAGGTTTCATAGAAGCCATAGAGGTTGCCTACGGTGCCATGGAAACCACCCGGCTCGAAGGTGCCGAACTTCAGGAAAAACTTGAAGAGGGTCAACAATTTATGACCACTTCCTGCTGTCCTTCGTACATAGAGTTGGTAAACAAGCATTTGGTGGAAATGAAACCATTTGTTTCACACACCAAATCGCCAATGTATTACACTATAGAAATGGCTAAAGAGAAATATCCGGAGGCTAAAATAGTTTTTATCGGTCCTTGTGTTGGCAAACGCAAAGAAGTTCAGGACAATAACATGATTGACTACATCCTAACTTTTGAAGAAATTGATACGCTTTTCAGCGGGCTTTCAATTGAAATGGAAAAACCAGCCATTGAAAAGGAGACCGCTCCATTATCCGGACGCGGCTTTGCACGCGCAGGCGGTGTAATTGCTGCAGTTCAGGCTATGTATCCGAATCTGGGCATTCAGCCAATTCAGGTGGCTAATCTGAACAAAAAGAATATTGGGTTGTTACGTGCATATACCAAAGGGAAAGCACCGGGCAACTTTGTTGAAGTTATGGCTTGCGAAGGCGGTTGCATTTCTGGTCCATGTGGAAAGGTGGATTACGCTCAGGCTCAAAAAATGTTTAAAAAAGCAATGGGAGAAATTTAGTTTAACGTCGTCTCTTCAATTAAAAACATAGCTTCTGCGTCAGGTTTATTTTTGAGCCTGACGCTTTTGTTTTAAAACCATTACAGGAGTTTTACAAAGAATGATAAACATATTGCTCTAAACAACTTTTTGTACAAATTGAAGAAACTGATTTGCAGGCCTCAGCTAGTAGTTGGTATAAGCTATACAACAACAAAACAAACGATCGTATGAAAAATATACTTACAATAATAGGATTTATAAGCTTAGGATTAGGAATTATAGGGGCATTTCTTCCACTGCTTCCTACTACTCCATTTATTCTACTCTCGGCAGCTGCATTTGCAAAAAGCTCTGAAAAAATGCACAATTGGTTGTATAATCATCGGATTTTCGGCGAAATATTACGTGATTTTCACCTGCACAAAACAATTCCGCTTTATGCCAAAATAATTTCAATATCAATGATGTGGACATCCATACTTCTTACTGTTTTCACGGTGGCCTCTGATAAACTTTGGTTACAAATAGTTTTGGTGGCTATTGCTGTGGGAGTAAGTTTTCATATTTTGAGATATAAAACAAAAAAGAAAGAGTAACCGTTTTAAGGCTACTCTTTAGTCACTACTGCACCAGATTGTTGGTATATGGTATCTTTTAACCTGCAGGAACATTCGCATTTTCCACTATCCAGCAATCCGCTTCGTTTAAGCAAATCATATTCGATTTTAAAATTATCTGTAAAAATGCCTGTATCCAACTCCTGTTCAATCTGTTGCTGCGTCCACCATTTGAGCTGATCGGCAAATTCTGTAGGATTAAGCTTAAACTCCATCTGCAAACAACTTACAAATAAAAAGGCATAATGATACTCCTTGCTAAGTTCCAATGTATAGTTCGACAGATACATGTACTTGAAATTGTTGAGAGAATAGCGTTCTGCTGCGGTACGCTCTATGCATTGTTCGATTGTTTCGCCCATTTTCACATGGTTTGAAATAGCCGTATCCCAAAGCCCCGGATAGAAATAACTTTTGGCAGATCTTTTCTGCAACAAAACCATCCCTTTATCTATTATAAAAACCCGCACAATGGGGTGCATATATTTATTATCTTCGTTTAAGCTGGTCAGATGTTGTATACTTCCAATTATTTTCCCCTGATCGGTAACAATGGGCCACCATTCTTCGCGAATCAACTTAGACCGAATAATCTGAACTCTGAATACTTCGTATATAATCAAAGACAGAATCAAAGTCAAATAAACATACTGAAAATATTGCTGATAAGATGTACCGGCCAATCCCATGTAAAAGAGGGCTATTGTACCTCCAACATAAACCAACATCAAGAAAAACAATTTCCAGATTATTCTGTAAAGTTCGCTGAAATTATTTTTCATCGGGATAAGTTTCGATATTATTTTCATTATCCCTCCCTGCATTTGCTTCTTAAATATCAAAAGCACAGAGAGAAACAACAAGAAAACAATTTCATATCCTAATTTCAGAAACAAAGCCGGTATTGCAAAAAAAAGCTCAGCATAAGCGACAACACCTACGATTAAAAACAAAAGGGCGAACACCAAATGCCATGTAAAAAGCCTTTTATATACAACATATATATAAGTCAAAACAACTAAAGCAATTGGAAAAGAGACTTTCCACGCTAAATTCATTCCGGAGAATTCATCCACTATTAAAAAAACCAACAGTGGGAGAAAATGTAAGACTGGATTAAAAAACGACTCTTTGATTTGCTTTCTCAACTTTTCCATATTCATTCAACTACTTTCAACGGTTTACTAACAACCATTAGACTGATATAGTTTGATTTCTGTTTGAAAAAGTATATTTACAATCAAAAAGACATCATTCGGCTAACATATTTTCCGATAATATCAAACTCTATATTAACCACCGTCCCAACTTCTATTTGATGAAAGTTAGTATGTTCATGAGTATAGGGGATGATAGCCACCTGAAAACTGTCATCTGTAGGATTACAAACAGTCAGACTTACCCCGTTTACGGTTACAGAACCCTTATCAACAGTCATATAACCACGTTTAGCCATTTCCTTATCAAATACATATTCAAAAGTATAATACCAGCTTCCATCAGCTTCCTTTACTTCCCGGCAAACAGCGGTCTGATCCACATGCCCCTGAACAATATGTCCATCCAAACGCCCGTTCATAAGCATACTGCGTTCCAGATTCACTTTACTGCCCGGCACAAGCAAACCTAAATTTGTACGTTCAAGTGTTTCTTTAATTGCAGTAACCGTATATGTGTCTTCCGTTTTAGCAACCACCGTCAGGCAAACACCATTATGTGCAACACTTTGATCGATTTTCAACTCATTAGTAAACGAGCATGCCATGGTTATATGTAAATTTTCCTGCTCTTTTTTCAATGCAACTACCTGAGCTGCTTCTTCAATTATTCCTGAAAACATAATATTTTTAATTTCTGATTTATTTTATTCTCTTTATATCTCAAGTCGACTCATGCAGAAAAAAGTTCTTACCGGACTTATGATCTTGAAATATTTTTCACTCCCTTTACCAGTTTCAATTTCTTTACAATTCCATCCAAATCTTTTGTATCATTCACCATAATAGTCAGATTTCCCTGAAAAAGTCCGGCATTGGAATCGATAGATATCGAGCGCAGGGATATATTTTTCTCCTTCGAAATCAGCGAGGTGATATTGGTAACAATACCAATGTCGTCATGCCCCACGATACGCAAAGTAATAGGATATTGCGAACCGGCCGATTTTCCCGACCAACGGGCTTTCACAATGCGATAACCGAAACGTGCAATCATTTGAGGCGCATTGGGACAATCGGTTTTATGAATTTTGATCCCTCCCACAACGGACACAAAGCCAAAAACATCATCACCGTAAATAGGATTACAACATTTTGCTAATTTGAAATCCACATTTTTCAAATCCTGACCGATTACCAACACATCTTCTTTTGCTGAAATTGCTGCGAGTTCAGGCTCTTTGGAAAATGTTTCTGCCTTTCTGCTTTCGGATATATCCGGAATCGTGGGTTTATCCAAATCGAGATAGGCCTCACGGATCACATGCATATCTAATTTTTCGTGTGCAATTTCCTGATAAAAATCGCTTACGGTTTTAAAGCCTTTCTTCTTGGCCAGCCGGGAAATTTTACCATCATCGAGGTCAATTTTCCAATTCTTAAAGCGCCGTATCAGTGTTTCGCGACCAATTTCTGCATCCTTATATTCAACTTCTTTCAGTGCCTGACGAATTTTATTCTTTGCTTTTGAAGTTGTAACAATGTTTAGCCATGCCGGATTGGGTTTTTGAGTGGGCGAAGTAAGCACTTCTACCTGATCGCCATTATTCAGCACATATTTTATGGGCATATTCTTGCCATTCACCTTAGCACCCACACATTTACTTCCTAATCCGGAATGGATAGAAAAAGCAAAGTCGAGTGCCGTAGCACCTTTAGGTAATTTATGCAAATCACCATTTGGAGTGAACACAAAAACCTCTTTATCGTATAAATTCAGCTTGAATTCATCCATAAAGTCGACGGCGTTGAGTTCCGGATTTTCAAGAATTTCACGAATGTTTTTCAACCATTCGTCCATGCCTGATTCGCTTTTGATACCTTTGTATTTCCAATGAGCGGCAAGTCCCTTTTCTGCCACTTCATCCATTCTCACCGTACGGATCTGCACTTCCACCCACTTGCCCTGCGAACTTAACACCGTGGTATGCAAGCTTTCGTAACCGTTAGTTTTTGGTATGGAAATCCAGTCGCGCAAGCGCTTCGGATTAGGCTGATACATGTCAGCCACAATAGAATAAGCCTGCCAACAAGCCGCTTTTTCTTTTTCCAAAGGCACATCGAAAATAATACGGATAGCAAACAAATCGTATATATTTTCGAATGGAGTATTTTGCTTCTTTATTTTGGAATAAATCGAATTTATTGATTTTGTTCTGCCTTTAATGGTGAAGTCGTAACCTATTTCGCTGAGTTTTTGTTTCAAAGGCTCGATAAAATCAGCAATAAACTGATCGCGCGAGCGCTTGGTTTCGTTCAGTTTTTGCGCTATCTCGCGGTAAATTTCGCGGTTTGTATGTTTAAGAGACAGGTCTTCCATCTCGGTTTTAACCGCATACAAGCCCATACGATGGGCCAATGGGGCATAAAGAAACGAAGCTTCGCGAGCTATACTTTGCCGTTTTTCTATCGGAAATGCTTCCAGGGTACGCATAATTTGCAAATGTTCGGCAATAATGATTAAAATCACCCGAACATCCTCAGCAAATGTCAAAAACAATTTTCGGAAATTTTCTGTTTCCAGCGATGCGTTGCGTGCATAAAGCTCCTCAACCCGCATCATTCCGTGAATAATTGAAGACACCTGAGTGTTGAATTTTGTTTCTATCTCGACAATATTAAGTTGCTTCTTCGCAACCAGGTCATGAAAAAGCACGCTCAAAACAGCCGCTTTCCCCAATCCAATTTCATCTAAAATAATTTCAACGATCTGGATCTTATCCGCAATTGAGCGTCCCGGAGTCTCACCTTCGGGTGGATAGAGTTCAGAATATCTGCTCAAAATGGCCCTGAGTTCTTTTCGCTCCTGATAGGTAAAAAGACTTGGATGAGCATGAATTATGCGGCTATATGATGTACGAAACGATAAATTCATGTTAGTCTTGAGTTTTCAGTTTACAGTTAAAAACACATTACAACTAATTATTAGCAAGCGTCGCAATGTATTCAGGATACAAAGATACGATACAAATTTAAACAACATTCCTATCAGGATAGAAAAAAAAATCTTCCCAAAAAAACATTTCCACAATGCCTTTGAAAAAATCAGATAAAAAAACAGACAGATAGAACAGTATTGGATTTTCTTTTCTAAATTTGCATACATATAAAAAACATGGAAAATACTGCCGGAAATTCTTACATTTTGTCCATTCGAATCAACTCGGATGGATTTTCTTTGTTGATCAATGACGAATCGGGTTCGTTGCTCTCAACCCAACATGTTTCGACAGCTCTTTACAGCTTATCTGCAGAAGAAATTGCCCGGATAATAAGCGTTGAAGCGCCTAATAATTACCAAAAAGTAAATGTGATTTGCGAATCCGACAAATATATATTTGTCCCTACCCCATTTTTCAAACCGGAAGAGGCGACAAATTTTCTTTATTTTCAGCACAAAAAAGAAAAGCATGAGCGAATCATGTATAATTACATCGCGGATTGGAATACGGTGAATGTATTTGCTGTTCCCACTGTGTTGGAACAAGCTTTGGCACGGTTATATCCCGAATCTATCATTGAGCACCAACTCACCTGGCTTTTGAAAAACAAGGTGAAGCAACAGTTTTCAAGCTCGCTGTTTATTTGGGCTCGCGGCAAAATGCTGGATGTAATTGCATTAAAAGACGGGAAACTCCAACTTTTAAATAGCTTCAGCTATCAAACGCCCGAAGATTTCAGCTATCATACGCTCAACATCATTGAGCAATTATCGCTTGACATTGAAAAATGTCAGGTTTACCTGTACAATTCCGAGAAAAAACCTGAATTAGCAAGAATACTGGAAAAATACGTAACTGTGAGCAGCTTACAATAAAACTATTGTATTAAAACATGAGAATAATTAGCGGAAAATATAAAGGACGCCGAATATCGGCTCCGGCCAATATCACGGCTCGCCCGACAACAGACTTTGCAAAGGAAGGCCTGTTTAACCTATTAAACAATCGTATTGATTTCGAAGGAATTGATGTTTTGGACCTCTTTGCCGGCACTGGAAGCATAAGCGTAGAATTTGTGTCGCGGAATTGTAAAAGCGTTATCACCATTGAACAAAATGAACGCCATTGCAATTTCATCCGCAAAGTATGCGCTGAGCTTAAAATAACCAATTTATCATTAATGAAAATGGATGTTTTTAAGTTTATCGATACTTGCCACTCAAAATTTGATATGATTTTTGCCGATCCTCCGTACGAACTCGAGAAATTGGCCGAAATTCCCAACCTTATATTTGCACAGAACCTTCTCAAAGACGATGGACTTTTCGTGTTGGAACATTCAGCTAAACACTCGTTCACCAATCATCCAAATTTTGTGGACCATCGCAATTACGGAAATGTAAATTTCAGTTTTTTTGAAGTGAAATAGCGCATTAAGCAAGTTCATTAAAAAAATATTGCAAAAAAAGCTAAATGTCTTTATGTTGACATTTAGCTTTTTTATTTTCAAATATGGAACTTTTACTGTTTTTTAAGCACTAATGCCGTACGCGCCGGTATATAAAGTTTCAACCATTCCTTACCTGATAATTCTTTTGTGCCGGGAAGTGTAAAATGCTCAATACTTTCGTCAATCAGATCGAAGCCTCCAAAAACACTCTTATCTGTATTTAGCACTATTTTATAACTTCCTTTATCAGCCAGAATTCCGTAATCTGTAAAAGATTTTGTTCCATTAAAATTGAATACAAACACAAAATTGCCCCTCTGATAGGCCAACACCTGATCGCCTTCTTTATCCCACAGCTGTTGAATTGGCGTTTCATTAAACTCCGGAAGCGAATTGATCAAGGCAATCATAGCCCGGTCAAATTCACCTAATGCGTTATACAAGTATTTTTCATTATCGACCAAATTCCACTGCCTACGTGCGTATTTATACGACCAACCGTTACCTTCGCGCGGAAAATCAATCCATTCCGGATGACCGAATTCATTACCCATAAAGTTCAGATAGCCACCATTAATAGTACTGGCGGTAATAAGCCTGATCATCTTATGCAGTGCCACTCCACGGTCAACGGTCAATGTGTTATCTCCACGCTGCATGTGCCAGTACATTTCTGCATCAATAAGCCTAAAAATAATGGTTTTATCGCCCACTAAGGCCTGATCATGGCTCTCGGCATAGCTGATTGTTTTTTCATCGGCACGACGATTAGTTAGCTCCCAAAAAATATGACCAACTTTCCAGTCTTCGTCCTTTACTTCCTTGATCATTTTGATCCAGAAATCAGGAATTCCCATAGCCATCCTGTAATCAAATCCAATTCCTCCATCCTCTACTTTGGTAGCCAAACCAGGCATCCCGCTAACTTCCTCGGCCACGGTAATGGCATTCGGATTGACTTCGTGTATCAATTTATTGGCCAACGTAAGGTAACAAATGGCATCACCGTCCTGATTCAAATTATAATAGGATTCGTAACCACTAAAATCCTCGCCCAATCCATGGCTGCGATAAAGCATTGAAGTAACACCATCGAACCGATAGCCATCAAATTTGTATTCTTCGAGCCAGAATTTACAATTAGAGAGTAAAAAGTGAAGCACAGATGGCTTGGCGTAATCAAAACACAGCGAATCCCATGCTGGATGTTCGCGTCGGGAACCTCCATGAAAATACTGGTAAGGTGTGCCGTCAAAACGTCCCAATCCTTCCACCTCATTCCGAACGGCATGTGAATGCACAATGTCCATAATCACTGCAATGCCCAAAGCATGCGCATCATCAATCAAATGTTTCAGTTCTTCGGGAGTTCCAAAACGGGAAGATGCGGCAAAGAAACTGGAGACATGATAACCAAATGAGCCATAATAAGGGTGTTCCTGAATAGCCATTATCTGAATACAGTTGTAGCCCGCCCGCGAAATGCGGGGCAGAACATTTATCCTGAATTCTTCGTAAGTTGATACTTTTTCTTCTGAACCCGACATGCCAATATGACATTCGTAAATGAGCAGTGGATCGGTGGTGGGAACAAAATCAGTATTTTTAAACACGTAAGGTTTAAACGGACTCCAAACCTGAGCACTATAAATTTTAGTCGACTCATCCTGAACCACCCTACGCGCCCAGGCCGGGATGCGTTCTCCACTCCCACCTTCCCATTCAATCAATAGTTTATACAATTGAGAATGAGCAATCGCATATTCCGGCAACCTGATTTCCCAAATGCCGTTTTGCATTTTTTTCAGTTGATAATCCGGATGTCTTTGCCAGTTATTAAAATCTCCAATCATGAATATGGCTGTAGCATTGGGAGCCCATTCCCGAAAAACCCAACCATCCGAAAGCCGGTGTAAGCCAAAATACATGTACCCGGTTGCAAAACCTGATAAAGTCTGTCCATCGCCTGTCAGCTTTTTTTCCACACTCTCAAAGTATTCATAGCGACCTCTTATTGCACCGGCAAAAGGTGCCAACCATGGATCAGATTTAATAATAGCAAGATCTTTCATATATTCAAGTTTTAACCTTCAAACCAATTATATTTTATAGATAAGATTACAAAAAACATTGTTGATTCGATGAACCAACAAGCATTATAGAAACATGATTCCACCCGCATAAACAAGACGAATCATTTTGATAAGGAAAAATAGCTAAACCAATACTTTTACAATGATCTTTTTGATAGTTCCTTCGAAAAGTTGAGGTTGATGTCCATCCTGAGGGAAGAAAACAGCAAATTCGAGAGGTTGCACAACAATGAAGTTCGATGCTTTATCGGCAAAAAAAGTAATATCCTTATCGGCGTTATATGGTTCGGTAATCTCCTTTAACTTGTCGCCAGCTATCCATCCCATAGTTTCAATTCCGGTTACAGGAACCTGTATATCAATATACTTGTTATGTGTTTCCATTTTGGCTACATCGGGAGTTTTCCCGGCAGCATCTACCACATTCACAAACAGATTTTTACCGTCCAACTCTACTTTACCCAATGGAAGCGACACTAAATCTGTACTTCTTAAGAAATCAAAAGCCTGTTTAAACCGTGGATGAATTGATTCGTACAACCCGGCATTTTCTAAAGAATCTAAAATCATTTTTGATTGGTAATTTTGTTTTTTGAAACCCGTTTGCGACAGTCAGGTATCGGTATCACAACTATCACATTACGGATTATGTATTGTCAGGATTATTTATTTCGAGCTAACTTCGTCCACCGTATAATTCAAAAACCGATTTAGTGGATAAGCACATTGGGCTATTTGAGCAACTTGTTGTATAAAATTATCACTCTCAAGCATTTCCTTATCGAGCTTATATTCAACCATGTAGTGTTTCAGTTTTAGCAATTCTGCATCCGGAAAATCTTTCAGAAAACCACGCGGTACAGTCTTCAGTTTATCATCAGCGTAAAACTCATTGAAATAGCGGGCAAAATCAGGATTATGACGTATTTCGTTCAATTCATCAATATTATCATAAACACTTTGTCGCAATGCCTTTAATAAATCGGGCTGTGGACACCACACGCCGGTAGCAATAAAACAACCGTCAGGGTCGAGATGAAGGTAATACCCTCCCCGCTGGCTTTTGCGCCCGCCGGCTGAAGCGATAAAAACGCCAAAATGGGTTTTATAAGGTGTTTTGTCGTGCGAAAAACGGGTGTCTCGATATATGCGAAAAACGCAGTCCTTCACATCCACATGTTTGATATCTTCATCAAAACCGGCTATTTGACGTATAAGTTCTTTACTTAATTTATCAAAATCAGACCGGACAATATCGTATTTATCCTTGTTCTCGGCAAACCACTCGCGATTATTGTTGATTTTCAATTCTTCCAGAAATTGAAGTATGTTGTGAATGTTCATGTTGAAATAAATTAGCGGTTGACAAATATAAGGCAAAATTCAGACAAAATGGGGGTTACAGCCTTTTTTTTTAAAACACATCTAATTTTTTGTAGAAAAATGATTACTTTTGCAAGCTGATAAAAAAACGCAAAAGCCTGTCAATGAACCACCAATTTTCTGTAAGACAGACCATCAGCTGAGATACAGATAACGTCAAGACAAATAAGAATGAAAAATCGGATTAAACAATTACTGGAAGAAGTAAACCAACTGGTTGCTTCAAATCAGGATGAACTGGAAGCGCTTCGCATTAAATATTTAAGCAAAAAGGGACAGGTTTCGGAGTTATTCAATGATTTCAGAAACGTAGCTAATGAGGAGAAACGTGAAGTAGGACAATTGCTTAATGAACTAAAAAATGCTGCTCAGGATAAAATAAACGAATTAAAAGAGGCGTTTAGCAATTCGGCAGCCGATAATGATAAAACCGACTTAACGCGTAGCGCTGATCCCATTAAACTGGGTACCCGCCATCCACTTTCGTTGGTTAAGCACGAAATTATAGATATTTTCTCACGCATTGGATTCACCATTGCCGAGGGACCTGAAATTGAAGACGACTGGCACGTGTTTGGCGCGTTGAACTTTCCGCCTGAGCATCCTGCCCGTGATATGCAGGACACATTCTTTATCGAACAAAACCCGGATGTACTGCTTCGTACGCATACTTCGTCGGTACAATCACGCGTTATGGCGAATCAAAAACCACCTATCCGTATGTTGTTCCCCGGCCGTGTATATCGCAACGAAGCAATCTCTTACCGTGCACACTGCTTTTTCCATCAGGTGGAAGGTCTGTACATCGACAAAGACGTATCCTTTGCCGATCTAAAACAGGCGCTGATGTATTTTGCTAAAGAAATGTTCGGCGAAAACACCGATATCCGTTTGCGTCCATCCTATTTCCCATTCACCGAGCCAAGTGCCGAAATGGACATCTCCTGCAATATCTGTGGTGGAAAAGGTTGCCCTTTCTGCAAACACACCGGCTGGGTAGAAATCCTGGGTTGCGGTATGGTTGACCCGAATGTACTTGAAAACTGCGGTATCGATTCCAAAGTTTACTCAGGTTACGCCTTCGGTATGGGTGTTGAGCGTATCACCAACCTGAAATACCAGGTAAAAGACCTCCGCATGTTCTCCGAAAACGATGTCCGGTTCCTACAGCAATTTGAATCGGCATATTAAAATAAAAGGATCTTATACAAAACGAGCTTGTTGCAAAAAGCAACAAGCTCGTTTTGTATAATGCTGGCTGGACTTTCAAGCCTTATGCAAGCCATTATTTTGAGCCTAATAACACTGAAAATCCCAGCTTCAACCCGAATGTTCCCATAACAGTTCTCGCATTATGTGCATTATTTTCACTATTCTTTATTGTAAGAGAATTATAACCTGCCGACCATGCCGCCAACTTTTCTCAATTAATAATTATTGCATATCCCCGATGACGGGAGGAAAGCTCCGCTTTCCATATTCTATTTCAATATGGAAAGCAGGAGCTTTCCTTCTAACCACGACCAAGCGAAAGACGCTTGGTCGAACAACCGTACCAACTACGCTACGAGGAACAGGGTTCGTCTTTGCAACCGACCAATAATGCACTCAGGCCTAAAAAGAAAAAAAGAATTCGTTTCATAAAGATAATTTATTTTTAATTGGTTAAATGAAACGACTTCCGTTTCATATTTGTATGTTATAGTTTTTTTATTCTTTGCACGATTTTGTCTGCTACCAAACAAATGTAATGTCTGGCACGTACTTTTAATCAACACAATGTCCAATAAGTCTTTCCTTACTGCATAATCAACAGCAACTACCACGCGATACAATCGCGCGGTAGCAAGGGGGCGTCGAAATAAAGTTTTAAAGTTTGATTTTATTTACTATCCTGATTTATATTGTTCTTTTTAAGAATTTCATCAAATGTAGTCTCTTTTCCTTGTTTTTTCATATCTGTATAAATCAGATTAATTATTTTCTCAGCATCGGTGCGATAAGGCGATTTTTGAGCTACGTAATATGTATAAGCCCTACACATATTATCAAGTCCTTTTTCCAAATCATTCAAACTGTATGCATAAAGTAATCCAATGCCATAATAGACTTCGGGATTTTTACTATCAAGTTCAGCCAGGGTTTCATAAGCGGCAAGTGCCTTTTGATATTCTTTTTTATATTTATAGGCAACAGCAATGTTTTGAAGTGGCATAAGTCCCAACGGGTCTAGTTCAAGTGATTTATTATATGCAAAAATTGCTTCATCATACTTATCCAGTTTTCTATAACATAATCCCATATTGTCCCATGCAAAAGCAAATAAAGAATCAATTTTTAATGCTTTCTCGAAATATGCTATTGCTTTCTTGTAATTTTGCTTTTCGGACTGATCTATTCCTTTGTAGTACAATTTCTTTGCTTCAGGATTTTTTGACATAGAATAATAATTTTCGAGGTCACTTGCAGCTATCTTTCTTTTAATTGATTCGCAATTATCCATCATATATCGCTCTATTTCATAATAATAATAGTCTTTATATTCTTTTGATTCTACATTCGAATTTACAACGATATTAACTGTGTCTTTGCTATCTTTCTTCGACAGATTTGAGAGGTCGATGTTCATCATTTTCGAACCTAACTGATAAGCACCTGCCTGAGAATCAATACAGCGATTTATTGCTTTTGATATCTCTTGCTGAGTCATGTTAGATGTATTGATAGAATCAATGCATTTGCACCCATTGTCAGATAGTTCTTGTAACAGCTTGTCGGCTTTCTTCGTTTCTTTGATCTGTCCTAATGCATTTATACAGAAATAAAAGGTCAAAATTGTGATAAGTGATTTCTTCATTTGAGGTACATATTTAGAAGTTAATGAATTATCTGTTTTTCTTCTTATAATTTTATTCGTGTATCTTCCACACGTAGAGGAGTCATTTCTATTTGTTAGGCTTCCGTACTTAAACCGTTAAGAAGACGTTCTTCTTTTTTTGCTGTTTCTCTTGCTGCTGCACGATTGCAGCGTGTGGCAACAACATTAAATCAACACAATGTCCAATAAGGCTTTTCCTTACTGCATAATCAACAGCAACTACCACGCGATACAATCGCGCGGTAGCAAGGGACAAAGTGAATTGAAAATCAGCGAAGCTAATGCGGGAGCAAAACCCGCTAAGTGCACGTCAGCCAGCCTGTGAACATAGGCGTGTGTTAGCACCAGTTTTTTGTCATTACTATCGTTTTTTTAGTTGTTTCTTATGCATCTAATGTACATGCCTGTAAATTCCCAAGATTCACTCATGTACAAAGCGTCGCCAGCTGAATTTAATTCAACAAAATAATTGTATTGATAATAAGGAGTTGAACTCCAAAATGGACAAGTATATCCAGCATTCTTAAACTCACCATCACGCGAACGAAATCCACCTGGTAATGCAGTAAAGCCTGTTGTATTATTTAGATCCATATTTTTCATAATTGAACTTACGCTACTATACTCTTGAATTAACCAATCTGAGGTGTTTGAAGCCAATGATTTTGCTATTTTATTCTCTTCGATCGATTTGTCATAATTATAACCATTTGCTATTAGATAGTTTATCAAAATAAACCAGTCAGAACGTGTCGGAACACGCCAACCTTTAGGTGCAATTTCTGACCTACTAGCCTGTATATCATAAATATGTCCATACTTTTTGCCAAAAGTAGAATCATTTCTATAATCACAATAAGAAAGTGAAGTCTGCAAAGCTTGATTTTCCATAGAAAGACACCATTTTATAGAGTCTTTTACATGAGGAATTGGACTACCATCTCTAAGTCGAGTTGTTCTTAAATTTTCGACCATCCAAGTCTGGTTCCCGATAGTTATATAATTATAAACATTACCATCTATATCTTCAACAGTTCCTTTTTTTGGCAAATTTCCTTTTGTTGTAAATGTTTGGTCAGAAAATGGAGAGCCTAAAGACATGTTTTTGGTTTTTACTAATGGACTTATATTGTATTCTGTATTTGGTTCAAGGTTATCTATTACCATTGTAACAGTTCCTTCTTTGTTGTCGAATGATTTAGTAAATCCGTTATTAATGTCGTCTACATGACTACAATAAACTTCAAGTCCAATAATTTTATTCTCGACTTTCTGTGTATATAAAGTCGCTTGTAAGGTAACTGAAGTTTCAGTAATGTTGTAAATAGAGTCAATTGTAAATTCAAATTCTCCCATAGTATCTTGGTCAACATCTTTTTCGCAACTTATTAAAAGTAAAGTCGTGATAAAAACAATTACAGAATAAATAAGATTCTTTTTCATTAAAATTCAATTATGTTATGTTCTGATATTTTTTTAAATAGCTGCTAACGACCGAGGCTTTGGGCATTTGGCGGTTTGCGGGAGCGTTCGCTGTCGCACTGCGACAAAATGAATTGAAAATCAGCAAAGCTAATGCGGGAGCAAAGACCGCTAAATGCACGTCAGCCAGCCAATGAACATAGGCGTGTGTTAGGCGGTCGGCATTTTGTTGTTCGTTTAATGGTTCAATGTTGAAAAATTGCCAATCTTATCTGATTAATACTTTCAAATACTGTCAAATCTATTGTCAATCCGTTTTTTGTTTTCCAACATTTCCCAGTATTGTTTTTTTCTTTAAAGGGTTTGCCTGCTATTTGTGTTACGCAGTTTTCTATAAAGTCCAATTTTTTCAGAAAAGTCGTTTTTGCTAACTCTCGATTTTGGAATTTAAGATCATAAGGCTCATTCCATTCGAATAATACAGTTCTAACTAAATCATTCTTTTTAGTTCCATAATATTCAGTTGTGTAAGACATTAAGGAATCCTCCTGAATTAAGAATGATTTAAATGTATCAAGAGGATATTTCTTTGGATTCCAACAATCACCAACCCCGACAAAATGATTCGGTGTATTGTCATAACTTTTCCACTTTTTCTCTTCATTTTCCACTCTCGATAGTTTGAGATCATTCAAGTCAGATAAAATAAGATTTAAACGCTCAATGAAAAGCTTGTTTGCATTTGTCATTCCAACTGATTTTGGAAATAATTCAGCTTTATTGACAATGTAATGAATATAAATGTTATTATCTACTACATCAACTAAGCCTGTTGACTTTTCATCTTTGGTTTCAAATTTTAATAATTCATTGTTTCCATTTTGATTTCGACAACGATATGAATGACTCCAATTATAAAAACGCAGGTTCTCTGCTATTTTATGAATCGGTTTTACCGAATTGTTTACAATTTCTGCTATGAAAGTTGCTGTGTCTGTTTCGTACAAATGCAATAATTTATTTTTTGACACGAATGAACTGACAATGCTTGGCTTATATGAACTATCAAAATAATTAAAGGTAGTATCGCGGTATATTTCCTGATAACCAATTGGTTTTCCATACCAATACGTGTATTTACCATTTTTCTCTATATTCTCATAAGTTACTTCGCTCTGACATTTATTCAGCAATAATGGGCTTTTGATTTTCAGTATTTTAAATGAGTTTGTCAGATAATACGTTGTGTCTATTTTGTTTACTAAAGGTGTAGTAGCTTCCAGTTCATACTCAATTCCTGTATGTTTATCTTTAAACCATGTTTTTCCTCCCCATTCTCCAAAATTCATCGAATAAACACTGTATTTCTCATCTTCAAATATCAAATCATCTGCTTTTTTTATTTCCTTCCAGCTATAGTCTTGGCTATTAAATGTGTAAATATGTTCGTCCATATAGGGTTTTAGAATTATACTGTCGTTGTGAACGAAAAAATCAAGATATGTAACTTCAAACTTTTTCGGCAAGTCCACTTTTTTCTCAACTTCTCCCTGTGAGAAAATATATAGCCATCTTTTTTCATAGCCACCATAATAGCTTTTAGCTATTTCCTCAAATAACACATAATATTTATCATGAAATTTCAAGGCATGCGTCATTTTACCTTTTATATCACATGTTATCGTGTCTTGAATAACATAAAACCCATCACCAATATCTGTTTTAGTTATTGTTGATTTTGTGAAACTTGTGCATGATAATAGAAACAGTATCGGAATTATTAAGCTTCTCATAATTATGCTTATGTTGATTGTTTTCATTTTTACCCCTAACGCCCGAGGCTATGGGCGTCCAGCGGTTTGCGGGAGCGTTCGCTGTCGCACAGCGACAAAGTGAATGCGGGAGCAAAACCCGCTAAATGCACGTCAGCCAGCCAATGAACATAGGCGTGTGTTATGGGCTAGGTGTTTGATTTTCCCCTTTTTTTCAAATTGGTTATTTAATTACTATTTTGTCCGAATAATTGCCAATGTGAAGAACATAAATTCCTTTTGGTAGTAAAATTTCAGTCAAATGGCCGCTTATTAGTTGTTCTTTTATCTTTTGTCCAGAAATTGTATATACTTCCAACTCAACATCTGCTTCTGCATTTTGAATTGTCAGTTTGCCATTATCAGTTACTATTCTCATATTGCTTTGACTTATTGGCTTTATCTCTGTTGCAATCTCAATAATATTTTTAAAATCTTTCCATTGATTAGCTGACTGATAAAGAACTTTGGAGCCAAGCGGTACGTATAAATTACATAAATACAAACTTACATATTTAAAAACATTAGGCGAGTTAGTTAAATCTACAGGAGTAATTCGGTTTACTGTTATAGATCCGAGTAATTCCCCTCCAAAAGCTTCCGTTCCAATAGAGGTTACTGAATTAGGTATAGTTAGATTTGATAGATGCGTACATTCACTAAATGCACACTTTCCAATAGAAACTACTGAATTAGGAATGTTGATATTTCCTATGCTGGAACAAAACACAAAAGCATAATCTGCAATTGTTGTAACCGAATTACCTATAGATAAGGAACTCATTTGGCCACAAAATTCAAAAGCATTTTTCTCAATTGTAATAACTGAATTAGGAATGATTGCCGATACCAGAGAACTACAATTTGAGAATGCGTAACTACCAATTGAAGTGATAGAATTACCGAAAGTCACATTCTTAAGACACCTGCAATACTGAAAAGTACCACTTCCTATATTTGTAACGGAATCCCCAATTATGATATCTGTCAAGTTTAAACAATTGTAAAATGCTGAATTCTTTAATGTTTTTACAGAATTAGGAATAACTACTTTTGTTAGTTTATTACACATGGACAATGCCTGAACTCCTATTGATGTTACAGAGTCTCCTATCATTATATTTTGAAGGTTATAACACTGTAAAAATGCATAATCATCAATTGAAGTTACAGAATTTGGTATAACAATATCTGTTAATCCACTACAACATTGAAATGCACCGTAACCGATTGTTTTTACTGAATTTCCTATTTTAACACTACTGAGAGAATTCAATGAATCAAAGGCCCAACCACCAATTGTTGGAACAGAATTTCCTATAATAATACTTGTAAGACTTTTACAACCCTTAAAAGTATAACTATCAATCGAGGAGGTGACATTATTTGGTATGATTATGCTTCTCAGTGCCTCGCAATTATAAAATGCTCCTCTATTAATTGTTTTTACAGAATCTCCCATAGTGATATCAGCCAGATTTGTGCAATCACTAAAAGCATACATTCCGATATCTTTTACATGATTTGGTATAATAAAACTGGTCAACCCAATACACTTTGAAAATGCGCTGCTACCTATAGATATTAACAATCCCGATAATGTTATATTTGTGATACTTACACAGCCATAAAAAGCTGAACTTTTGATGTTTGTGACTAATTTTGGAATTGTCAAATTGTTCAATTTGGTACAAGATTGAAAAGCACAATTACCGATTGAAGATATTGAATTTGGTAGAATTATAGTATTTAATGAATCTTTTCCTGTTTTAGTTGCATAATTATAAAATGAAAATAAAGGCATTTCATTTTCAGGATATGAAATGGTATCAGAAATAGAAGTACCACCAGCACCTTTATAATATTTGATATTGACATTACTTATATCTAAAACTACTAAATTACTGATTGAATCTCTTAAATACTTCACATCTCGTGCATCAATGTTTCCTATAACAGTAAGGTTTGTAACGGTTGTCTTTTCTGAAATAGTAAAAAATGTATTAAGTGTCCCCGAAGTAGAGACATTAATTGATTTAATTACTTGTGCTTGTCCAATAGTAAAAATAAATAAGCACAATAGTAGTAAAAGTGTTGTTTTTTCTCTCATTTTGTTTAAGTTTTTATATACTTCGTTTTTTCTACACTTGCCCATAACGACCGAGGCTATGGGCATTTGGCGGGTTGCGGGAGCGTTCACTGTCGCACAGCGACAAGGTGAATGCGGGAGCAAAACTGCCGGAATGCACGTCAGCCAGCCAATGAACATAGGCGTGTGTTAGCTGTAGGTGTTTTCTTTCATTCTTAATTGTTTTTTTGTGTCCAAAAACTGAGAAAAAACATTTGTACTCAAAATAATCAATCACCTAAAATGTTGTATTACAATTTTGTCTAAAAGTTTTTATTTGGGGGTTGAACTTTTTCTTGCGATTCTGACCCTGATTAATTATCTGAATAATGCGATCATTTCGTATGTCGAGATAAGCGTTATAATTATAATAACTCTCTCTTGGGTGAATTCCTTTCAAAATCTCCTTAAAGTTTTTTCGTTGTCTAATTCTACAACTATCAAAGTCTTCTACAGGTTGGTCTTGATAATTTGTAAGTGAGAATCTCTCAAAAAATACACTGTCGTTTTCTTTTATACTTTGGCAATGAAGTAAAGAAAGGAGTATTTCATCAAGGACTTTTGCCCCAGTTCCGATAGTATCGTTGAGTTCCAAGGAATTTATAGCTTTTATAAATTCTTTCTCGAACGTAGTATTCGTGCTTATTACCCCTTCAATAGGTTTTTCAAATTCAAAGTTCCAATAATCTCGATATTTGTTTGAGAAGAGTGGAATAGCACAATAGTTGCCCTTTGAATTTATAAGAATAATAATTTGTTGCTTGTCTTTAATACTGTCGGGAGTAGAAAATAGTTGTAACTTAAAGTTACATTCTCCATTTGTCACAGAACGAACAAGTTTGTAAAAATCTGACTGGTTCGGTTTCCCTTTTGGTAGTTGAGGAAACTCATTCGTTAAATCACATATTACCTTTTCGATATTTGGTTCAGTTGATTTAGTCTGACAACTAAACAAGGTTATCACGATAAATAATAGAAACAAACTTGTTTTCAGTATATTCGATTTCATTTTAAATGTCATAGACGTGATTTCATTTTAGTTTCAAACTCTTGGCACATCTCAAATCTTTTTTCTTTTTTACACTTACAGCTAACACAGATATATGTCCAATTGCCCATATATCCCCGGTATATATTTCCTTTTATAGCACATATCCACTAATATTTGGAGTATGTGCCATTGCATTTTATTAACGTGCCACAAATATACACATTATTTTTACAAAGCTTAACTTAATGAAGTAATTATTTTCACTAAAGAAGAAGTTTCTTTAATGGACAATGGAGAATTGAGAATTCGCCATTATCAATTATCAATTACATCCAAATTATCCACGCGCTGTTATATTCAATTTGCCGAAGTCGCGACCTGTACCTACGCGGATCAAAATCCGAATATTGTATAATCTACCTTCATGTTTCCGGTGGCATCGGGTACGTTTTGCATGTCGCGTTTGCCGTAGGGGTAATGTTCCTGCCGGGCGAATGAAGTGAGCAGCAAACCCAACTGGCGGTCTTTGGTGTTGGCACAAAGTTTCAGAATCGATTCGGCCACCAGCGTGGTAAGCGTACTTACGGCAGCCGTTACGGGATTGCCTGCGCAGCCCAGCATGCCAATGGTGCCTACCAGTTTTGTGAGGTTTTGCTCGGTGAGTATTTGCGACAGCAGGGTGGTATTATCCAGCGTTTGCTGGTTGGATTTTATGGCCAGCAGCATCCAGTTGATGCTCTCGGGAATGGTGTCGGACACCAACACATTGTAGCCCGTATCACCGAAAAAGATGAGTTGGTTATCTTTTACCCGCTGTATCTGGGGCATTACCCGCGAACTGACCACCCGGGCCACCGCCTGCGAAACCAACTCACGCTTCAGCGCTATATCGGTGGTACGGAAAAATTCATTTATCATCGGAAAATCGGCCTCGCCCAACGTTACGAAGCTCATAAGTTGCAGTTCGCTCATGCCAAGCAAGGCACCGTTGCTATAAATCCGGAGTTTGTTTAATCGTAAATAAAACATAGTTTTTTAATTGATAATTCATAATTGAGTGTATTTTTGGTTTCTGCCTCTTGTTTGCTATTGAGGGATACATAATTCTTTGTTTAGAACAAGTATTGGTGAGTTGTAAACGGTTTACTAATTGCCCCTCGCTTGCAAACGAGGGGCAGGCAGAATAGTATTTTCATTATTAACCGTGTATTAGTAGTACTACTAATGATGTATTAGTAATACTACTAACGACCTCTTAGTAACGTTACTAATGAGGGATTAATAATCAGGCTATAAATACGGGGATGTCTAATACGACTGTGCGCGGAGCTTTCAACAAGGAATTTCCTCCTGTAAACAGTGTCGTGATACTTAATTCATACTCTCCGGCAGGGAGTGTGGCAGGGATTAAAATCAACAGACGCGATGGTTCGTTAATGACTATGTCAGTTATACGAAGTTTGGTAATTGCTTGTGTGGCTGTGTCACGGAAACTAATACCACAATCGGAATTTTCTCCTGCAATCTTCAGATAAGAGCCTTTTAATTCCACGTTGCGACCTTTGGTAAGCGTGCCATCTGTTTTGCCGGTAGTGCTATCGGTAATGCTGAGTATTTCCATCGGTTGCGATTGTTCTCCCATAATTTCGACAACTGTTTCGGCCACAGCATTTCGGAGATCCGCACCCTGATTGATAGTTATGTACACCGAATTTGTTTCTGCATTCCATACTTTATCGTAGAATACACCTTTTATCACCGGGCGCATATATACCAAACCCGTGTTGACATTATAGCCTGACAATACTAAATCGGCGGCTTTACGGTTAAAACGACTGATAATATCAATCACTGTCTCCCGCTTTATTTCCATACCTTCGTTAACCAATTCATCAATAATGTCGGATATTCCGACACTCCCTTTACTTTGTACCGAGGCGCTGTAATCTTTCGGATCATCGGTTAACAAGTTCTTTTTCAACCATGCATTCAATGTTTTTTTCATATTCGTTTTCTTTTGAGTTAAAAAAATGTTATTTTATTTATTGGTATAGGCGTTTAGTCCGCCCTGATTATATTGTTGATTTCAAGAGTATTAATGTGTTTGTTTTACTCAAATATATGCATAAAACACATTTTGTCATGTAAGTCACAAAACCCTGAAAGGGTTTAATATGCATAACCCCCAGTAAGCGAAGCGTAACTGGGGGAAAATAAGACCCGCAGATACACAACCCCGGAGTGGGTTGAATGTTATTATAACATTGATGTTCAATCCGTCAGCTGACGGAGTTGTATTTAGAGGGCACTATCATCCCTCGGTTGCACCGGGGGTTATGCAAATTTAACTCCTTCGGAGTTGCTCTTTAAAGAATTACCATAAATATTAGTGCGGTCTAAGCGCCTATACCAATTTATTTATTAGAGATATTCGGTTATAAGTACGTGCTTGAAATTAGTTCATATTATTTTTTGAATCATACTTTCTGTTCTGGATAACACCTAACATATTTTAAAAACCTGTTAGGTCTGTTTGGAATAGTATAAACTAATTTTCATGTGGCACTTAATAGAGTTTATATAAACCAATCTACCTCTCCCCGGCTCTAACGAGAGCTATATGATTTCTTGTTTAAAACAGTTATTGGCAGCGTTGTAAACATTTAACCAGCTTCCCCGTGCAAACGAAGGGAAGCTGGTTTTTAAGCGGCGCAGTCACAGGAAACAAACATTTTTTCATTCAGGATCATTATGTTCACTATACTTGGTCAAAAAATGACTGCACCGTTTTTTGATTAATTACAGTTTAAAATTTAAAATACCCCAGCTGGGTGTTTTAAATACTGCTTTTGTTAGACAAAATTTTTCGATCGATCGTGGTGCTAAATTATAGCCTGACGCAAGGTATTGCCAAATTTTGTAGGGGAAATCAGGGGGACATATCTTAAAACACAACCTCTGATTACCAATGAGTTAAACTTAATTCACCAGAATATAGAGGGACAGGTCAATTTGAATAAGCGGCAGGTTTCAGAAAAGCCCGAATATTAACGAGCCACACTTACAGAACAGCCTGCCCGGCAAAACATTTTTGTTTATCCGTCAGCGTTGCTATCTTAAAGGTATGATTGTGTTTTTTGTAAAAAAGAAGGGCTGTCCGGCAATAAAGCGGACAGCCCTGACTGAGAAAAGAATGGGTGTAAGTATACGATAATTATGTTTGCCTGATTCCGTAGGAATCTTATGTTTATAGAAAATAATTACAAATCTTATATTCGACTCCGTACGGAGTCGTATTATTCGAGACCCAATATTTTCTATAAATATGTGAATCCGAATGGATTCAATCAATTAGTTGTTAGTTTTTAGGAATAGAAAGTCAAAACGACTTCATCATTAAATACTACTCATTACTTATAATACTTATTCAATAAGAATAGCACGAAGGAAATCATCAATTTGCGAGACATACCGGATTCCTACTTTCTTAGCAAGTCGTTGTCTCATTTTTTTTAAACCTTCTACATTATAATCGAGTAACAGCATAATATCATTCACCGAAATATCCAACAAATGGAGGCAACACCATTGTATTTCCTTCACGTTTAGCCCGGGGTATTTTGCCTGGAGTTTTGTAACCAGGTTATTAAGAATAGTATCCATTTCTTTGTTGAAAAGAGCAGTTCTGTCAAAGTAAAGCAATTCTTCATAGATCTCAATATCCATTGCCTTTCGTTCGTCAGGGCCGGCCTTTTTCCACCGGGCAGATTGTGCCGCTTTCCTGTCTTCTATTTTATGAAGCAAAGCGTTCCGTTGCTTCTGGAGTGCTTCTTTATGTATGTCCGCTTTTTGTTGCAAAAGGTTCTCTTCTTTCTGCTCAATTACTTTTTTATTCTTATGCTTTATTTTTTGAATAATATAGCCGGTAATGGCAATACCCGCTAAAAACAGAATAATCATGTACCACAGCCGGCTCCTGGTTTCTACAATTTCCAGCGTTTTATTGTGCATGGATTCCATATAGCTACCCTTGATTTGCGAATCTACTTTTCGTAACGAATCGCCCAGCTGAACATATTTATTCATGTAGGCCGACATCGATTGCATGTTTCCCCTCAGGTATTCGGAGTTGGTCAGAATGCGGTAACATTCACGCTGCGTGCGGATAGTGGGCTGATACTTAAATGAATTGAGCGCGTAATAGTAGGCAGAATCGACATGCTGGAGCGAGAAATGCAGATCGGCCATCAGTTTGTACCGGATGGCTTTATTATTCTTAATATAGGGGTAATTCAGCGCTTTACGATAATAAAACATGGCCGAGTCGTTCATTTTCTGATCGAAGAAATTTAATCCCATTTCCTGAAACAGTACGCCTTGCTGAATTGAATCATTGGCGTAGCGAAGTATTTTTCGGTAATAATTCTGCGCGGTTGTATATTCTTTTGCCTCATGATAGGTGCGCCCCTTGCAAAACAGGGCATAAAAAGCCATATCTTTCATCTTGCTTTTCGTGAAATAAGAATACGCCCTATCGTATTTTTCCCGAGCTAATTTAAAATCACCCTGAATGCTGTAAATATCGCCAATATCATAAAAAATACGGCCATTCAGAGCCATATTTTTTGAGTTTTTAGCTTCATCAGTGGCCTTAATGTAAAATTGCATGGCATTCTCGTATTGCAAAGCATATTTCAACGACCTTCCTTTGTACAAATAGCAAGTGGCTAAACGGTCATTATCCGGATTTTGTTGATAATAATCAATGGAATAGTCAAGTAAAGAGTCCGGTTTCAATGGGAGATATTTTTTGTCTAAGGCCTCTATCATGAGCAGCCCGTACAATGCCCGGTTTTCTCCGGATGCGTACTTATCGGGCGATAATTGTTGGAGTATATGCAATGCCGAATCGGGAGCAGTTTCGATAAGCTCCTCGGCTGTTTTCAACTCATCAGGCATTAACGAGCAAGCAACAAAACAGGCATTTAAGGTAAAAAAGAAAATTAATCGAAATGCAAATTTCATTTAAGCTATTGTTTCTGTAAAAATGAATTTTTCAAAAGTAATAAATATAGTTGAATTTTTTCGATACAGAGTCTATCGCAGAAATGCGCAAATTCTGGCTACTAATTAGGGTCTGCTGAAAAATTTAACTGTTTTATTGGTTCGGTGCCGTGCACCTTTGGTTATCTGTTAAATCAACTATTTCTACCAATGGTTTGCTGCTCTGCAGCTAATTTTAAGGTGCTGAGCACCGTACTATTTATAGAAATAATTTTCCAACAAAAACAAAGGTGCAAAGCACCGAACCATTGATGCAAGCTTTTTTATCTTTTTTTTCTCTTGCGTTCAACACACTAAATATTGCAGCAACAGATTTATTTTCAATAGAGTAATTGTTTTTTAGCAGGCCCTAATCAAAAAAATCCGATACCACCGGTACCGGATTTTTCAGTTATCAATTATCAATTTTGAATTATGAATTATGAATTATGAATTAATCTATTCCACCCTTGGTCCTCTTTCCGGACGTTCGGCCCGTGGCTCAATTTTCAGTGGATTGGCAGCTATCTCTGCATTCCACTGGCGGCTTTGGTACACGTCGTAGGCCATATACAAGGCCTGGCGGAACGATTCTTCGGAAGCCATGTTTTTTCCGGCAATGTCGTAAGCAGTACCATGATCGGGCGAAGTACGGATTACCGACAATCCGGCCGTGAAGTTCACACCCGTATCCATCGATACGGTCTTAAACGGAATGAGCCCCTGATCGTGATACATAGCCAATACGGCGTCGAACTTATTGAAATTGCCCGAGCCGAAGAAACCATCGGCAGGATAAGGCCCAACGGCAATAATACCAAGCCTGGCAGCTTCTTTCAATGCAGGTACAATCACTTTTTTTTCCTCATCGCCAATAACTCCATCATCACCTGCATGCGGATTCAAGCCCAATACGGCAATGCGCGGACGTATAATTGAAAAATCCTTTTTAAGCGAAGCATTTAACACGATCAGTTTATCCAGAATAAGTTTATCGGTCAGCTCGGTTGCAATTTTATTTACCGGAACATGGCCTGTAACCACTGCCACACGCATCACGTCGTTAACGAGCATCATCAATGCCGGTGTTTCTGTTCCGAATTTATTTTCAAGATATTCGGTATGTCCCGGAAAATTAAAGGTGTCCGATTGGATATTCTTTTTGTTGATAGGCGCTGTAACAATAGCATGCAATGCTCCTTTTTTCAAATCTTCGGTGGCGCGTTCCAGTGCAGCAAGGGCCGCTTTGCCCGCTTCGGGAGTTGAGCTTCCCAGGTCCACTTTTACTTCGTCATCCACGCAATTGATTATATTAATCCGTTTCGGATTTATTTCTTCGATTGAATTCACTGAATTCAGATTCACACCCTGAATATCGAGGTTTTTACGATGGTAAGCTGCCACTTTTGACGAACCATAAATAACGGGAACAAATGTTTCCAGCATCCGATTGTCCGCCATTGTTTTAAGAATAACTTCGTAACCAATACCATTAATATCACCATGGGTAATACCTATTATTATTTTGTCAGCTTCCATAATATTATTTTTTTTACCTATTAGTATTATTGTTTTATGTGATAATAAAAATGCCTTAAATAAAAACTTAAATGGATTACCGGCACAATGTCCGGTTATGATACCTACGAGGTTTTTAAAACCTCGTAGGTATTGTACCGATTTAGAATCCTGAAGGGATTCAATATGAATAACCGCGGGTAAAAACCCGTGGATAGTCCCGGCTACTTCTTAGAAAAAAACTGCAACACGGAATCCATCAACCGTGCACGGTCCTTCTCGGAAGTGAGAGCTTCCAGCGGGAATCCGAACGCACAAACTTTATAAACTCCTGAATATGCAACTCCGGCGCTCAGGTTATTCTCCGCATAGCGGCAAATGGTGTAACTTCCCTCTCCTACCGGATCGATTGCATCGGGTGTCCCAACAAAGTAAGAAGTCTTGTTGGGTTGATCGAAATAGGTCAGATCGGCTTTTCTGAATTGCCTGAACGGCGAACCTACAACCTTTACATTACCAGTTACACTTGCCCGTGAAGTTCTGAACTTATATTTCAAGATATTCTCGGCAAACTGCTTGTCATCTTTCAACGGCTTAGTTCCCTCATACAAATCGGAACCGATATAAGCCCCACTGAGTAACAGGTTTCCACCCTTCTGACAATACCGTTGAATCAATTGCTGCAAAGCTAATGGAAAAGTTTTAAATTCCGGTGCATTTTTAGCATTTCCTACGAAAGTTTGCTTTTGTTCACCCAAAATCAGATCCACCATCTTATATTGAGTCAAATCCACATCCGATCGAAGTACAGCTTTCTCGCTTGCCGACACAAAAGAATACCCGGCAGCCTTAATCGCTTTACCATGTAAGTACGGGTAGTCAAAAGTATTTCCGGCTATTTCAGTCGACTCATAGTTAGCATTGCTGGCTCCAAAACCGGGAGCATCATCACTCACCCAGGGCTTACTGCGGTTGAACTCATACTGCTTGCCCACAAAGCTGATATCCGACATATAAGGCACTCCGGCATCTTTGTCGTTGTAGAATCCGGCATAAGCACTATCCATCACAAAACTGACAGGAGCACTCACCCTGTCGAAACCATTTACGACCAGCACCTCCCCTTTTTCGAGAGGAGCACGATAGACCGAAAGAACTTCCGAAGGAAAACTCTGTCCACCTTTGTTCACTGCCGCTACTTTGAAGCTGTAGATTTTCCCGGTTTGTATCGTCGAAGTAATCCGGTTGGAAGTGACCAATACCCCATTATCAAAATCGCCATCATCAACACGGGTGTAAAGGACGTATTGCTCGGCATTTGCAGTAGGTTCTTTACTATCAACAACAGGCACCCAGTGCAGTTCCACTTTATTTTTCTCCACAAACCGGCAGCTAAACTGTTCCACGGGAAGAGGTTGTACCACATATCCGGTTTTATTGGCTGCCGAAAGGTATTTCAGCATGCCTTTGTAAATGGAACGGCTCACCGTGAAACGGAAACGAGGATCAAGTCCATAACGCATATCGGCAAAGTTCTGGTGCGAAAGCAGCTCCAGTAACATGGTTGGTACTTCCGGTACACGCGATTCGCTATACGATTTGTTCCACAATCCACGGCGGGTCCATTCCGGTGCAAAATCGCTTCGAACATCATTTACAATTTCCGTCTGTATAATATCCGTCAAATCGCGCGAAGCCCAACGGGAAACTCCGTTTGCAAACACCGTTTTGCCATTCGTATTGGGCACAGAGCAAATACCTAACGTACCAATAATTGAGTCGTTGGTCGTCACTCCGGCATCACTATGGAAGGCAAAAGCCAGATCAACCGGCACGTTTAATCCTTTTGTAGTTGGCGAAACGGACGAGCCACCCACCAGATAATTTACCCAAAATCCACGCGACTGAAAATCATCGGAATAATCATTTTTGCCTTGCGTGCGACTATATACACTATCCGGAACCCCGGCCCATTGCAGCCAATACCGGGCTCCTTCAGTATATCGGGGATAGTGACTTATTTCGGGCTCGTAAATAACTGAATCTTGTACGAGCGGGGTTACGCCCTCGCTATTCACTCCATTGGAAACAGCAGCTATATACGGACTGCGGGCAATATTGCCCATACCACCACCAAATTTGACTGCATCGGCCGTAACCACCTTTCCATCTTCCGTATTTTGATTTGTCAGCACGACCTTATTCTGGTTATTCCGCCCTTTATCAAAATAAAAATGACCCAGATACAACCAGGTACCACCGTTCATAGTCTGATTTACCATAAATTCGGTTTTCACTCCGCGGTGAATCACCGTATAATGAGCAGCAGAAACACTATTTTCCAATGTTTTGTAAGACACATATACAGCATAACGTCCGGCTTCCGGAAAATTAGGGAACCACTCAGCAGTGCTGATTTCGTCATCACCATTCACTGCATCGACAATTTTATACGTCCCCGATCTGAACGGATTTTCAGTCTGCACATAAAACTTACTAACGTTTGCAAAGCCCGGTTCCGCTCCTATTTTCCAGCTTTTACGGTCGTTATGTTCTCTGTAACGGGAATTATTGCTCTGATTCGTGTCATTATCAACAATGACTTCATGAATTTGAGTATCACGTTCACGCGGAAGCAATACGTTAGCTCCGGCATTTTCGAGCATAGGCACCAAATATGGCAGTACAAACGACTGGGTGTAAAGATCCTCAACCGTTTCGAGCATGCGCGGGCGCTGCCACTCCCAACGGGTTAGTTTTTGATTAAAATACTTCCCGTGACTTTGCCAAAGCGCTATATGCCGGTTTTTTAAACCATCGATAATATCAAACGGGCGGGACGAGTTGATTACCAAAGGTTGTGAGGTCAATGCTGTCGCAAATTGTGTCCGGGAATCAACATTCTCATTCCGGTAAAAATTCGGAATAAGATCTTCAATACTCTTACCTTCAACCTGGCACACAACAGTGTATCCTATATATTTATCAGGCAAAATGTGTTTGATTGCATTATAAATACGCTTCACATTATCCGGTCGAAAAGGCATATACGACATTCTCTCATTGGCAGAAACAGATATAGTGCCTGCTTTTGCATTTATCTGAAAAGAAGTCAGGTTTATCCGGCCTACGTAGGTATATTTATTGGCAATAACCGTTAGAGAATCTGCAATTTCCCTTTCGATATTCTTTTGTGCAGATACACTCTGGTTGATTCCCGCTATCAATAATACAACCGTGAATATATGCAGAATTTGTCTCATATTTATGAATTACGAGTTATACAACAGATTAAAAAATGGAGAAAATCAGCTCGGATTATTCGCTTTTTCTTTTTCTAAAGTCGACAACATGCCGCAAGCGGCAAAAATATCTTCACCACGCGAACGGCGTATGGTAGTTGTCACTCCATTATTTGTAAGATAGTCGCGGAAAAAAATCATTTTCTCCGGGTTCGAGCTTTTTAAGTCAATACCCGGAATGGCATGAAAACGAATCAGGTTCACCCGGCAATCAATCCCTTTCAGAATTTTGAGTAATTCAACCGCATGACGCATGGAGTCATTCAATCCATCAAACAGAATATACTCAAATGACACCCGGCGCTGTTTACTGAAGTCATGTTTGCGGAGTTCGTCGAGCACACTGGCAATGGGATATGCTTTTTCAACGGGCATCAATTGCTGTCTTTCGTGGCTGAATGGCGAGTGCAGGCTAATAGCCAAATGGCAACTTGATTTTTCAAGAAAAACCTTCATGCCCGGGATCAATCCTATAGTAGAAACCGTGATCCGGCGCGGACTCCAGGCGTAACCATAATCAGCAGTCAGAATTTCAAGTGCTCGAAGCATCGGCAGTGTATTATCAAACGGCTCGCCCATACCCATAAACACGAGGTTTGTCAGTTTTTCAGCTTCAGGAACTGACATTATCTGATTAAGGATTTCAGTTGTTGTTAACTGTGCTGTGAACCCTTGTTTTCCGGTCATGCAGAACTTACAATCCATCTTGCAGCCCACCTGCGACGATACACAAAGCGTTGCCCGGTCTTCATCAGGAATATAAACTGTTTCGATAAAATGACCCGATTCTGTTTGAAACAAATACTTCTTAGTGCCATCTTTCGATTCGGCAACCTGAGCGGGAAGCACTCTTCCTATTTCATATTTGTCAGCAAGCAAAGCCCTGTTTTTGGCAGATATATTAGTCATTTCATCTATGCTGAATACCCGTTTCTTGTAAATCCATTCCGATATCTGTTTTGCCGTAAAAGCGGGCATGCCCAGTTCTGAAACAATGGTTTTTAATTCGTCAAGTGTCTTGCCTGCAAGGGAAGTTTTATTCATTTTGAGATTGGTTAGTTTGATTGGTTTTTGGCTATTATGCTTCTTTGCAAAGTTACACAAACTTGCCGATAAAAAGAAAACGGAATGAAATTACTCACTCCGTTTTCTGTATTATGATTGAATTGCTTTATTTTATTATCAGAAGAAATTCAAACGATTATCTGTAATATCAGCTTTATCTTTCAAATCCTGAATAATCATGTAAGGCAGTGAATAGTTCATACGTCCGTTCAACTGCATTTTTTCCATTTTGGCATCAAACGGTTGAGGATTTTCAACTTTATTAGCTGTACGGATAACAAATACTCCGGCATTACCTTTGATTGGAGTTGAAACTTTATTCAGCGCAACCACAGTTGATTTTCCAATTACAGTTGGCTCATATCCTGCCATACCAAACTGATAAGCGGCAAAGTTTACTCCCTTAGCAACCTTTACAGAATCATTCATTGATGCTGCCAATGCTTCGAGCGAAGGATTTTTTGCCAGTTGTTCTGACATATTTTTTATCATTAACTCAGCTTTTTTATCTTTGATAATTTCTGCTTTCAACTGATCTGATACTTTTTCAACTGAACGGTATCCTTTTTCGTTTTTCTCTGTATTTGCAACAACTACGAATTGCGTTCCACAGTCAAATACGTCTGACACTTCATTTTTATCATTGTTGAATACCCAACGGACAATTTGGCGAGACTGAGGAATATCTGCTATGCGATTTGTACTTTGCATAATATCAGTTGATGTACGAACAACATATCCTTTTTCTTTAGCCTTGCTATCAAAGTTTTCAGATTTGAGATCCGCAGCAAATTGTTTTGCATCGTTATATATTTTGCTGTGAGTTTTGCTGCTTGCAACAACTTTGCGTTCCAGAATAGCCAGTTTAACCTTACGACGAGCCGGAGTTTTAGCAGTCACCTGCATAATTTGTACACCTTGTGCGTTTTTTATAGTAAACACTTCGTTTACAGGCTTACTGAAAGCGCTGGCAGTAATCTCTTTATCCATTCCCTGAACATTTTCAGTCAACCAGCCAATTTCTCCACCATTAGCAGCTGTTTGCTGAACAGCAGAATATTGTTTTGCCAAAGCACCAAAGTCAGCACCACCTTTAATAGCAGCAACCAGACTGTCAGCTTTTGCAGCATCTTTCTCAACCAGGAAAATATGGCGCAATTTCACCGAATCCGACTGCATAATACCCGATTCAACGATACGAGCCATTGTGTAAGTATCATTAGTGAATGCCGGACCGTAAACAGCACCGGTTGCACCTGAAAATGCAAAATCTTTTAGCGTAGCCGGAACTGTTTTCTCAGAATATGGTCGACCATCATACATTACATCCGAATTTGAGTTAACCAAACCTACAACATCTGTAGTGGTTTTAAACTCTTCAGACAATTTATTCATCCACATTTCGGCCTCTTTGTAATCTTCTTTCATTGGTTTGATATCAAAGGCCACAAATTTGATAGCACAATTAGCTTCCTGTTTGTATTGCTCTTTTTGTTTATTATAACGCTCTTTGATTTCGCTATCGCTAACTTTCACAGTTGAATCCGGAATCAAATAATAAGGTTTTACAACATAAGCTACATCTACACTAACCTTACGGTCCTGATAGCTCATTTTGGCATCAATACTATTGGCAGTAACAGCTTTAGAAATAAGCGTATTGTATTTTTCCTGCAGAATACTTGTTTTTACAGTTTTTTCCCAAAATTTCCAGTAGCTTTTAGCTTTTTCAATCTGCTGTTTCATTTCTTCGTTGGCAGGAGCTTGCTCCAGGCTATTCAAAAACTGAACTAAAGCAGGGCGGCTGAACTGACCGTTTTCACCGGCAAACGAGCGACGTTGTTGAATCAATGGGTGGATATTGTTTCCGATCAAGCGGTCAGAAAGCTCATCAGGACTAACAGCAAGACCTAGTTTTTTAGCTTCTGAATACAAAATTTTTTCGTTTACCATTGTTTCCCACACTGATTGACGAAGCTGAGTCATCACTTCTTCGTTCAATTCGGACTGTCCGGTTTCAATTTTGTACACTTCAGTCATTTGTTCGATTGCCGCAGTGTAATCTTTGATATTGATATCTTCACCCGCAATTTTTGCAACCGTTTCACGCGATTTATTAAAGTAGGATCTTCCTGAATTCAGGAAATCGCCGACAATGAAAGCGAATAACGCAAGTCCTATCACTACTACAAGTAAAACCCCTTTGCTTCTAATCTTTTCTAATGTTGCCATTTTTTGAAATTAATTTATATTTTTTGTTTTAATTTTTTCAGCATTTTTGAGGGCACGAATATACAAAAAAAAAGTTTACCCTCGTGCAATTTCTAAATTTTTATGTGTTTTTTTAGACTTAAGCCTCCAGTTGAAAATCGTCGTGAGTAAATACACTTTAAACACAGACTCAAACATCATCCTGTAATTATTCTGACCAACTCAATTCGATTATTAGTTATCTTCACACATTTAACCGTAAATTTTCCGATGCGGATAACTTCATTTACTTTGGGAAAATGTTGATGATTATGCAAAATAAAGCCTGCTATCGTCTCATAATCATCAGCTTCAGGAATATCCAGACTAAATTTAGAATTTATCGCTTTCACTTCCAATCTTCCGGAAAACAGATATTCATTGTCATTAATTTTCTTTGCCAAATAATCACGGGTGTCATGTTCATCCTCTATTTCCCCGAAAATCTCTTCCATTATGTCCTCCAACGTAACAATTCCGGCCGTTCCGCCAAACTCATCCACCACCACCGCTATGCTTTTCTTCTGAAGCATAAAAGTCTTCATTAGTTTTTGTGCCGCCATATTTTCGGGTACAATCGGTATCTGATTAATCTGCTTTTTCCAATCCTTCTCATGTTCAAACATTTCGGAAGAATGAATATAACCAATTATATTATCGATATCGCCTTTGTAAATAGGAATCTTCGACAATCCGGTCTCAATAAATGTTTGTTTAAGCACTTCGAGGCTGGAATTAAACTCCAACGCCACAATTTCTGTTCGGGGTACAAAACAATCGCGCAATTTCACTTTGGAGAAGTCAAGCGCATTCTGAAATATCTTTACTTCATTCTCAAGTTCCTTCTCACTTTCCTTATTATCAAAGGTTTCCTGAATAAGATAATTCAAATCAATGCGTGTAAATACATTTTCCTGAGTTGTCTGACTGATATGCACCTTGAACACCTTCAGTACTCCCATAGACAGCCATGTGCTAAAACGCGAAACCGGATACAAAATCACATAGAAAAAGAACAACAGACCGGAAAAAACACGCATCCAAAGGTTAGGATTTATCCGAAAAATTGTTTTGGGAAGAAATTCGCCCGTTAGAAGCACCACAGCTGTGGCAAAAACAGTTTGGACCAAAGTAATAAGAAACTGATTTCCCAATGAACTAAGCCAGGGAGTCATCACTTTTGCCATCAACAATCCATATATAACAATGCTGATATTATTTCCAACAAGCATGGTGGATATAAACTGCTGCGGATTGCGATAAAAAACCGACAAAATTGCAGATGTCAGATTGCGCTGCTTTTTATCCAATTCAAAACGCAGCTTATTGGAAGTTACAAATGCAATTTCTAATCCCGAAAAGAAAGCCGAGAAAAGAAGTGCAAATAAAATGTAAGTAATGCTATCCAAAGTTTGTGCTTATTTTGTAAATTAACGTGGATTATGACTGCAAAGATACAATATTTTATACGCTAACGATAAAAAAGACATTAATTTTAGCCCTCCTTAAGCGCATAAATACTCAAAAAAACAGCAATAAACCCACATACTACAACAAAATAAAAATTCGCTTATTTTTTTATGCATTTTCAAACTATTGGATTCCTGAATATTACAACCCAAACAGAAAATATTCCAACTTTTATCCGTACAGACACTTGCTGAATTGAAAAAAAGCAGTATCTTTGCAACCGCTTTCGAGAAAACGATCTAGTAGCTCAGCAGGTAGAGCACATCCCTTTTAAGGATGGGGTCCTGGGTTCGAGCCCCAGCTGGATCACTTCTTTCCGAGGCACACACAAAGTTTGATGAGCTAGTAGCTCAGCAGGTAGAGCACATCCCTTTTAAGGATGGGGTCCTGGGTTCGAGCCCCAGCTGGCTCACGAGTCAAAGCCTTCCGATTAATTTCGGGAGGCTTCTTTGTTTTCATGCCATTTGTTTTCACACTTATTTAAAACAACAAAAAACGCCGGCCACTTTTCAGTAACCGGCGTTTTGCGGAAGCGACGAGATTCGAACTCGTGGTACGGTTGCCCGTACGTCAGTTTAGCAAACTGGTGGTTTCAGCCACTCACCCACACTTCCTGACTTTGCTTTAGCGGGTGCAAATATAGGAAGGAATTTTCAATTACACAAACCATTTTCGCAATTAGCGGCCCATAAATTTCAATTCAAAATTATTTGTAATTGAGTTACTGTATTTTACATTACAAAACATTCTTTAAATAATTCCAATTTAATTTCCACATCTCTATTTCAAAACAAATCCGTACTTTTGCAGCACAAACAAACCTTAAGATTTTTGCAAATCATGACAACAAAAAAGAAACAAAAGAAACAGCCAAAAACAGCACGCAACGTAATTAAATGGATTGGATTTACCTTACTGGCCGCCTTCCTATACATTGCCTACATCCTGTTTACGCCTAACTTCTCGCCCATAGAAGAAGAAAAAGCATTTCTTTGTATTCCTGACAGCAGCACATTCGACGATGTTACAAAACTTCTTGAAAAAGACGTCAAAGTTTTTAATATGTCTGCATTCAAACAAGTGTCGGGGCTTTTGCGCTATGGAGCAAAAATCCGCTCGGGACGCTATGAAATTAAAAGCGGGATGAACAACTTTCAATTAGTGCGAATCCTGCGAAGTGGCCGTCAAACACCGGTTCGTCTTACATTCAATAACATTCGGACGAAGGAGCAACTCGCAGCAAGACTTGGCACCCAATTAATGGCTGACTCTGTGGCTATCCTTTCCCTCATGAATGACACGGCTTTTCTGGCACAATATGGGCTAAATCCGAATACAGCGATAGCTTTATTTATCCCAAACACATACGAAGTATTCTGGAACCTGAATGCAAAAGACTTATTTGAACGTATGAATAAGGAATATACCAAATTCTGGACCGATGAGCGCAAGGCAAAAGCTGCAGCCATCCCAATGACCCCTGTAGAAGTAAGTACACTCGCATCGATTGTGGAAGAAGAAACCAACAATAAAACGGACCGCCCGAAAGTAGCCGGGCTTTATATCAACCGGCTCAAACAAGACATGCCACTTCAGGCAGATCCTACCCTGAAGTTTGCCGTGGGAGATTTTGGACTGAAACGACTTACATTGAAACAAATTCTGTATATTTCGCCTTACAATACTTACCGCAATCATGGCCTGCCTCCGGGGCCTATCCGTGTAGCTTCTGAGAGTGGCATTGATGCCGTTTTGAATTACGTACACCACAACTACATTTACATGTGCGCATCGGAAACGCTAAATGGCGAACACAAATTTGCCTCCACCTGGGAAGAACATCAGGCTAACGCAAAAAAATATCAGGAAAAGCTGAATGCGCTGAATATACATTAACCCAACATACTTTAAAAGCAGTAAAGTCCGTCGATTGACGGACTTTACTGCTTTTAAATGACAACTACAACAGAAATTCAAATATAATTCACCTCAGGCCGCAACTCTATCCCAAATTTTTCTTTTACAGAAGCCTGGATCTGTTCTGCCAGATAAACGATTTCGGCACCCGTGGCACCGCCTTTGTTCACCAAAACCAGCGCTTGCTTGTCGTGGACCCCGGCATTTCCTATTTGCTTTCCTTTCCAGCCACACTGATCAATCAACCAACCGGCAGGTACCTTTTCTTCTGTTTCAGACACATAATAATGAGGCATGTGGGGATAAACAGCTTGTAAATCCAGAAATTGCTGTTTCGGGATTACCGAATTCATAAAGAAACTTCCGGCATTACCCGAAATCTTAGGATCGGGCAATTTGCTTTCGCGCACTGCAATAATCGTTTGTCGAATATTTCGAAGATTCACAACGCCATTTTTCAACACTTCCTCTTCGAGATGCTGATAGTTTAATTTAAATTCAGGCTTTTTATCTAATCTGAAAACTACTGAAGTAACAACACACTTTCCTTTCAATTCCTTTTTAAAAACACTTTCCCTATAACCGTAGCTACAGTCTATGTTCGAAAAAGTTCGCACAACCGAGGTCTCCATATCAACCGTTTTAACTTCCAGAATCACATCCTGCACTTCCACACCATAAGCGCCAATATTTTGCACTGCAGAAGCACCTGTCTCACCCGGTATAAGCGAAAGGTTCTCTACCCCCCCCCAACCATTTTCGACGCAATACGCTACAAAATCGTCCCAAACCACTCCGGCGCCAACCTCCAGTTGAACAAATTTATCATCTTCAGCAATTTTAGTTATAAATTTAATGGCAGAATGAAGAATAACACCTTTAAAATCATTCATAAAAAGCAAATTGCTCCCCCCACCAATATGAAACACCGGATTGGATTTCACGATATCGGATTGAAGCAGGGATTGTAGTTCTGTTACAGACTCATACTCAATAAAATAATCAGCCTTAACATCAACACCAAACGTATTGTATGCCAAAAGCGAAGCATTAGGGATTGTTCTCATCTATATCGTTTTTGTGGATATTTTTCTAATTATGAATTTTTAATTTTTTCATCTACAAAACCAATAATTTCATCTTCGTCAGCCGGATGAAACCATTGGATTTCTTTATCGCGATTAAACCACGTCAACTGGCGCTTAGCATACCTGCGGGAATCCTGCTTGATCATATTCACAGCAAAATCCAATGTCCAGTTACCTGACATATATTCGTAAAGTTCTTTGTAACCGACCGTATTCATAGTATTTAGTTGCCGAAACTGATAAAACTGCTCAGCTTCCTGCAACAAACCTTCAGCCATCATTTCATCTACACGCCAATTGATCCGGTCATACAGTTCCGCCCTCGGACGATTCAACCCTATTTTAAGAATATTGAAATTTCGTTTTTTCCGTTCGCCTGTTCTCAATTCCGAATACGCCTTTCCTGTTATACTACAAATCTCCAGTGCATGCAATATACGTTTTGCATTCTGCAGGTCAACTTCTTCGTAATGCTTCGGGTCGAGCCGTTTCAGTTCATTCTGAATAAACTCCAAACCCGATTGAGCATATTGCCGCATCCAGAACTCCCGGGTTTCGCTATCCACCGCCGGAATATCGTCCATCCCGTTACAAACAGCATCGATATACATCATCGATCCACCAACCAACATGACAACATTCTTCGTTACAAATAATTCATCCAGCAGGCTGATTGCATCCAATTCATATTGTCCGGCACTGTATTCGTCAAAAATAGAATGTGAGCCAACAAAATAATGCTTTACCCGATTCAACTGCTCTTGAGTAGGAGCAGCTGTTCCAATTTTAAGTTCGCGATAAAACTGCCTCGAATCAGAAGAAATTATCGGACAACCAAAATGCTCAGCCAACTTCAGGCTTATATTTGTTTTTCCCACTCCGGTAGGGCCTAAAATGACGAGTAAGGTTGGTTTTGTATTCATTTGGAACAAATAAAAAAGACAGAAAATAGTAAAAACTTATTTTCTGTCTTTCATTATATTTCTTTTAAAAAAATCAGAATTTTGGATCTTCAGAAAACAAGGCATTGTCATCAAAATTCATTTCTCCGAATCCTTCTTCATCCAATTCATCTAGTTCATAGTCCTCATCTCCGTAGAAATTTTCATCAATGTTTGCTTTCGGAGCAACAGCTAATCCTTCATCAGCCATAATCTGAACAGGCGCATCACCTTCAGAAGTTACGCACTCGGCTTTATCCTGACTCTTTCTTGGAATCATATCGGTCATTTCCATAAAGAAGACCCGGTCCGACATCATATCAAACACATAAAGTAATTTTTGATTTTCCTCAGTAAGCAAATCCTCCAGTTTGGTATCTTCCATTACCAGGTTATCATATTCAGAACTTGATTCCATTTCAACCAAAGTCACTTCCTGTTGCTTTTCCCAGTCATCAGAACACATAAAGAATGACGTCATCTGATTCTTTTCATAATTCACCGAATCAAGAATTGCATTATGCAAATCGAAGAACGTCGCTTCCGAATCAATCGTAATTACCCGCACAAAATTATCTACCTCATCGGATAGGATTGTGAATTTATATACCATGTTTATCAGTTTTAATTTCGGTTGTAAAAATACAACTTTTTTTTTATTGACATCGAATCGTCACAAAGATATTTCGGGAAGAATCCTGCAAACAAATGGAGAATACACCCACACTTTATTCTTTTTCAAGACCTTCTACCAAAAGAAAAAGAATATAAAAAAAATAGTTAATTACAAAAGACTTCTCGTTAGATAGAAAAAACCTAAGCTTAAGTAGAACAGCAACCTACCAGTATTGTACAAAAAAAAGCCACCTATCAGACCGACGGCAGCTTTTTTGAAATTATATATCAAAAACAAAAATTATTTCTTCAATTTTTCTTCAATTTCACGAACACTTGTCCGGAAGTTCTTATCACAATCCATTAAGTCGTTAACAATTTTACAAGCATGTAAAACGGTAGCATGGTCGCGCTGCCCAATAACAGTTCCGATAGAAGACAAAGAACTTTTTGTCAATTGTTTTGATAAATACATGGCTATCTGACGTGCCTGTACAACTTCACGTTTACGACTTTTGGTTGAAATTGCATCTACAGAAAGCGAAAAATATTCGCACACTACGTCGCGTATCTTCTCTACTGTATTTACTTTGCGTGTGATATTTACAATTCTGCTAATCACTTTCTCAGCCAAAGTAATATCAATAGGCATATTTGCCAAAGTAGAATGTGCTAACAAAGACACCAAAACCCCTTCCAAATCGCGGACATTATCAACCACATGTTCTGCAATGAAATCAACCACTTCATCCGGAATTTCAAGTCCATCACGGTAAATTTTACTCTGAAGAATAGACTTACGCAAATCAAAATCCGGTTTTTCTATTTCGGCCGACAAACCCCATTTGAAGCGGGTAAGCAAGCGTTGTTCCAAACCAACCATTACAATAGGCGAACGATCCGAAGTCAATATCAACTGCTTACCTGATTGGTGTAAATGGTTGAAGATATGAAAAAATGTATTCTGAGTTCCTGTTTTTCCTGCAAATTCCTGAATATCGTCCACTATCAACACATCAATTGTTTGATAGAAATTCAGAAAGTCGTTTACAGTATTATTTCTTACCGCATCTGTGTACTGAATTTGAAAAGTATTGGCTGAGACATACAACACTCGCTTTTCAGGATGCAACTGTTTAACCATTACGCCAATTGCATTTGCAAGGTGAGTTTTACCAACTCCTGATTGTCCGTAAACAAACAGCGGGTTGAAAATATTCTTTCCCGGCTCATTCCCGATACTAACACCTGCCGTGCGAGCTAATTTATTGCTGTTTCCTTCAATTAGGTTATTGAAATTGTAGGCTGGGTTCAGCTGCGGGTCAATTTCTGGCAACTGAGGTTTGTGATATGGGCTTACGTATGTTGAATTACCCTTTGCTTGTTTGGGTTTGGGGTGCTCTCCGGTACTTGGTATCTGAGTTCCCTTCCCACTCGACTTATCAATCAAAACACGATACTCCAAACGGGTTCCGACTCCTACTTCACGATATAGGGTCATCCTCAGCAGATCGATGTATTTCTCTTCAATGTACTCAACAAAAAATTGGCTGGGCACTTGTAATACGAATATGTTATTTTCGTATTTTAAAGGAAGTATAGGTGCAAACCAGGTATTAAATGATGCTTCGCTAATATTGTCTTTAATAACGCTTAGACAGCGGCTCCATAATTGATCGTGATTATTCAACATTTTGGTTTTAGTTCAAAAAAAATTAAAGACTATGAGTTGGTACAAACATAATAAATTCAGACATGCTAAAATGCGTTTCTACAACGGGCTACTTTCAGCACTACAAAATTCTGAAACTTTTCTGAGATAAAAAAATCATTTAATTTTTGCAACTTCAAATAACTCATCATCCGTTTTAATATCAGAACTTTAGACTGCCATACTGATTATCAGACATTTACTTGAAACATTTTTGAAACATCTCTGATATTAAAGCAATTAACGAATTGTAAGCAATTTTATCATTTCTACAGATAAAAAAGCCGAAACTCTTGTTAACAAAAGGTTTCGGCTGTAAAACAATTCAAATCGAATGATTTTTCAGAAGGACCACTATTTAGAATCGCATTAAATAAGAAGCTATTTGGTTTTGCTTCCAAAAAGAGAAAAATGAACGTATCTTTTGGGGTTTTCTTTTAAATCTATTAACAATTTATCTGAACTTGCAGCAGTATTTGACAAGTTGATATACAGATCTTTATTATTTAAAAGCATACCAATTGTACCTTCAGAACTATTCATTTTATCTGTAATCAGATTGAGGTTGGCAATGGTATGATCGATGCTTGCAAAAGTAGCCGCATAGTCAATTTTCTTGAGATTCCCGGTAATCTGTTTAAAGTCAGAAGTTACCGTTTTTACATCGCCAAGAATGTGCGGAACATCAGAACTCATCATTTTTTTCAACTGAGCAGAACTTACAGCCAAATCAGCTGTTGTCTTTTCGATGGAAGAGATACTTTTGTTCAAATCTTTGTTTTCAACCAACACACGAACCGAGCGGATAAGAGAGTCGGCCTGAGTAGAAATACTTTGAATTTTGGGCATTAAATCACCTGCCAGCTGCCCCATCAATCCGATACCTACTTCGGAGGCAATCGTATCATTGGGCTCATACAGGGCCTGCGTTGGCAAAAGCGGCTCATAAACCAACTGAACAGCCTTACCACCCATCAAACCATCGTCATACAATTGAATCACGGTTCCTTTTGGCAGTTTAATATCATTAGAAACTGATATCTTTATCACAAAGGACTCTTTCCTGGTAAAATCGTATTTCACTTCTTCGACCTGCCCTACCTTAAATCCTTTTACATAAACAGGGGCAGAGGGTACCAGGCCACCAATATTTTCGTAGACTGCATAATAATTATTAACCGAAGAGAACACGTCAATCCCCTTCAGAAAATTTAATCCGAAATATAATACAAATATGGCTACTACAGCCATAATTCCTACTTTAACTTCACGTGTAAAAAATTTCTTTTTCATTCTTTTTATTTTCATTAATAACAATACGTTTTTTCCAAAACGTCTTTTCTCATTTTTTCAATTTTAAAGCCTCTCTTGCAGATATTTTTTTATCGCCAACAAATGCAATTATAAAGGCTTCGGGGAATTTTGTCAGAACTTCCACTCTTATCTTTTCAATTTTCGAATAATCAGTTTCGGCTCCTAAAGTATATTTGTTCAATCCTCCTTCTACGAATGAATCCAGATTTCGAAGCCCTTTAAATTCAGGCGCATTTGCTTTTAATGCTTTTGTCGAGGCTAAAATCTGAACTTTATAAACCGGAACATTACTCAAATTCCCTTTCTGCAATTCATCTTTTGATGGTTTTGCAGGATTTGAATCAGCTTTCGGGGCATCATTTTCTATCATTTTTTTTTGCCCCCGATTTGCATTGTGAACTGTTTGCACCTCCTGCTTCTGTTTAACTCGAGATTGAACGGTTACATCCTGTGATTTAGGCGTTGAATCCTGGATTTCAGTTTTCGTAAAATCATCAGGAATAGATTCGGTTTTTGCAGGCCTGTCGATCTTTGCCACTGCCGCTACCTGCCGGCCGGATTTCTTATCATGGTCATGTTTATAATCAACAAAAGCATTGAAAATGGCTGTAGCCATTTCTTTCTGCCCCTGATCGGAAGTCAGATAACGTTCTTCGGCCGGATTGGAAATGAAGCCAACTTCGACTAACACGCTCGGACAAGCCGAACGGTGTAGCACCCAAAAGCCTGCCTGACGAACACCACGGTCGGACCGATTACAATAATTGCGAAATTGCTTCTGAATCGTTGAAGCAAAATCCACACTCCGGTCGATGTATTTATCCTGCATAAATTCAAACATGATGTATGAATCAACAGAATTAGGATCAAAACCCTGATATTTTGTTTTGTAATTTTCCTCGAGCGTAATTACGGAGTTTTCGCGCATGGCAACATCCAAATTAGCTTTTGTTTTGGCCAAACCAAGTGTAAAACTTTCGGCACCATAGGCTGCGGAACTTTGTGCGGAATTTGTGTGTACGCAAATAAATAAATCGGCATGATTATTATTTACAATATCGGCACGCTCTTGTAATGTGAGGTATTTATCTGTTTTACGCGTATATACAACTTTTACGTCTTTGTATTTTTGCTCAATAATAGCTCCTAAATCCAGTGAAATATTGAGGTTGATATCTTTTTCACGCGAAATGGCGCCCATGGCACCCGGGTCATGGCCTCCATGTCCGGCATCAATTACAACAGTAAATCTTGCATCCTGAGCTATGACCGGAACTGAAAATAGTAGCACCATGATTGCCATACAACATTGAAGAACAAGAACATACGTTTTTTTCAATTTCATATAAATTCCGTTATTTGAGAAGGAATCAACAGCATATTTTTTTGCAAAAGTAATCATTTTTATCGTGTTTATGATACTATAGCAAGCTGTAAATTTTTAAATTATTCATAAAAAAAGGTTACATCTAAATGAGACTGCTATTTTTTGACTAAATTTGCACTCTAATTTAAGAACCCCAAAAAGTCCCGGATGCAAATCTGTAACCGTTTATATTTCAGCAGATCAACACTGTGTTTACTGTTTTTTTTATGGTTGATTATTCCCTCTATGGGTTTCAGCCAGAAGAAAGTAGTACCCCAAAATACAGGAAACAGCATATCCGGAAACGACAGCATTGCTAAAAATTTGCCTGACTCAGTTAATTTATCTGCTCCACGCAAACAAAAATCAAACCAAATTGATGCGGAAATAAACTATACCGCGGAAGATTCTATCGTTTTCCTAGGTAATGGAACAGGTTTCCTGCATGGCAAAAGCGATATAAAATACAAAAATATAGAGTTAAAAGCCGACTTCATCAGGGTAAAAATGGACAGCAGCCTTATTTTTGCCAGGGGCACAAAAGATAGCCTTGGTACAAAAGTTGGTGAACCGGAATTCAGCGAAGGGGAATCGAAATATACTTCGCGGGAGTTAACTTATAATCTTAAAACAAAAAAAGGTTATATCCGACAGGCAGTAACACAGCAGGGAGAAGGATACATCATTAGCGACCGCACAAAAAAAACGGCTGATGAAACACTTTGTATTGCCGGTGGAAAATATACAACTTGCGACAATCACGATCATCCGGACTTTTATCTGAGTCTCTCGAAAGGGAAAGTAAAACCAGGAAGTTATATTGTTGCTGGTCCTGCACATCTGGTTGTTGAGGATGTTCCATTGCCAATTGCCCTGCCATTCGGATTTTTTCCATTTACCGACAAGTATTCATCAGGAATATTGATGCCTAATTTTGAAGATGAACTAACCCGAGGGTTTGGACTGACAAATGGTGGATATTATTTTGCCATTAACGATTACATGGACATGGAGTTCCGCGGGGATGTATATACCAAAGGAACATGGTCGTTGAATGCCACTTCGACATACCGGAAAAGATATAAATACAGCGGGAATTTGAATATAAGTTACCGCGAAGATGTTACCGGCGAAAAAGACATGCCGGATTACAATAAAGCGAACAACATGAGTATTCGTTGGTCGCACAGCCAGGATCAAAAAGCGAACCCAAATTTCACATTTTCTTCGAGTGTCAATTTCTCGACAAGTGGGTATAACAAGAGTAATATAAACAGTTACTCCCGTCCTGAACTGAACTCAGAAAACACCAAAGGATCAAGTATTTCATTCTCAAAACGTTTTCCCGAAAGCCCGTTCAGTTTATCGGGAAGTGTGTTGATAAACCAACGCACAAAAGACTCCACGATAAGTCTTACGTTGCCCAATATCAGCCTCTCTATGAGCCGGATATATCCGCTTAAACGAAAAAATCCGATTGGCAAAGAACGTTGGTACGAGAAAATATCCATGTCATATTCAGGAACAATTGCTAATAGCATTGATACCAAAGAATATAAACTGCTGACATCTTCGTTTTCACGCGACTGGAGAAATGGAATGAGGCATAGCATTCCGGTTAGTGCCACATTCAATATTCTTAAATACATAAACGTATCACCATCAATAAACTATAACGAAAGATGGTACATGCAATCTTTCAATCAGTCGTGGGATGCAACAACAAAAAGAGTAAAAACCGATACCATTAACGGATTCAATCGTGTATACGACTTCAACATGGGAGTTTCGGCCTCAACAAAATTATATGGATTTTACATTCCAATCAGAGCCTTGTTTGGAGATAAAATAGACCGAATCCGGCACGTTGTAACACCCTCGCTCGGATTCAGCTATATGCCCGATTTTGGAGATCCTATGTGGGGATATTATGGCAGTTATATAAGACAGGTTGCCGATAGTCAGGACCCAACTTTGTTTCACAATGAAACCGTTGAATACTCCCATTATGCCGGAAGTTTGTATGGGACTCCCGGCAAAGGCAAATCTGGAAGTTTAAACTTCTCGCTCGGCAATAATGTGGAAATGAAAGTCCGTAACGACAAAGATACAACTGGCACAGTACCTTTTAAGAAAGTCAGCCTGATTGATAACTTTACGGTGAGCGGTTCCTATAATCTGGCTGCCGACTCAATGCGTTGGTCTACCTTCAATGCCAATCTTAGAATTAAACTGGGAAAAAGTTACAGTTTAAGTCTTAGCGGTGGATTTGACCCATACATGTATGGCTTAAACAGAAGCGGCAACCCGGTCCGAATTAATAAGCTTCGTTGGGAAAACGGCAGATTTCCACGTTTTTTGGGAACAAGTACATCATATAGCTATACATTAAGCAACGAAACATTAAAAAAACTTTTCGATAAGAAAAAAGGTGGTAGTAGCAATTCCGACAAAGCAACTGAGCCAGAAACAGACGCTTCATTTGACAAAGACCAAACTGACGAAACCAAAAATAAGGACAAAAGAAAAGCTAATTTGGGAGAAGGCGGTTACGAAAAAGTAACCATTCCGTGGAGTATAAGTATCAATTATTCCATCAGATACGGCAACACTAATGAGTTCGACAAAACCAAAATGGAATATAAAATGGCGTTTACCCACAATTTGAGTTTTTCAGGTAATCTGTCGCTCACAAGCAATTGGAAATTTAGCACCAGTACTTCATATGATTTCAAAGCAAAGGAATTTACATATACAAATCTAAACATTACACGTAATTTGCATTGCTGGCAAATGACGGGATCAGTAGTTCCATTTGGAGTATACAAATCATATACTTTCCGGATTGGCGTTAATGCCAGCATGCTTGCGGACTTAAAATACGACAAACGAAGCGGCTACGGCACTACAAGTGTAACCTGGTATTAAAATAATATACAGACACATAATTAATAATCAGGATTGAACAATTTGACCTGAAAAACTATTATAGAGAAATTAATTGAAATATAAATTTAAAAACCAAATAAAAGAAAAATGAAAATTACAGCAAACAAAGCAGTTTCAGCCGAATACGAACTATACGTAGATGGTGAAACTGAAGGAGAATTGGAGTTGATGGAAAAAGCCACCGCTGAGCAACCATTGAGTTTTGTGTATGGCATTGGTATGATGCTGCCAAAGTTTGAAGAAAATTTGTTTGGCATGCAAGCCGGTGACAAATTTGATTTTGTTATTAATACAGAAGATGCTTATGGTGAATATGATGATGACAGCGTAATCGATCTTGATCGTGCTATTTTCGAAATCGATGGAAAAATTGATGAAGAAGTTATTTTCGAAGGAAATGTTGTTCCGTTGATGGACAACGAAGGTAACCGAATAAATGCACAGGTTGTAAGCATCAATGATACCCATGTAAAAGTAGACTTAAACCATCCTCTTGCCGGTGAAAATCTTCACTTTAAAGGCTCTGTACTTGAAGTGCGTGAAGCTACAGAAAAAGAACTGGAAGCCCTTATTGGCGGAGGTTGTGGTGGAGGCTGCGGATGTGGCGATGGTGGTTGTGGCGACGGAAGCTGTGGCACCGAAGCAGAAGCCGACATGTGTGGTTGCGGAAGCGGTTGCGGCTGCCACTAATACATTTCACTGATTTACAGAACATTCACAGTGGATATCGGGTAATATCAAATCACCTGATATCCATTGTTGTATGTAACCGGTATCACCGACTTTATTATTATTTCAAACTTTTGAATAACTTTGTATTTCGTTTTTTTTTGAGACGGAATTTTAAATTATAACTAAAAGACTTATGTCGAACACGATAGGTAAATTATTTACTTTTACTTCATTTGGCGAATCGCACGGAAAAGGAATTGGCGGAATTGTGGATGGCTGTCCAGCCGGAATTGAAATAGATGAAGAATTTATTCAAAATGAGTTGAACCGGCGCCGTCCGGGGCAATCAGCTATTTCAACACCACGCAAAGAAGGTGATAAAGTTGAATTTCTTTCCGGAATTTTCGAAGGAAAAACCACCGGAACACCCATTGCTTTTGTAATCTGGAATGAAAACCAACACAGCGCCGATTACGACCATTTGAAAGAAGTTTACAGGCCTTCGCATGCCGATTATACCTACCAACAAAAATACGGAATTCGCGACCACCGCGGTGGAGGCCGGAGTTCAGCCCGTGAAACCGCTTCGCGTGTTGTGGCCGGAGCCATTGCTAAACTTGCATTGAAAAAGCAGGGAATTGACATCACTGCTTTTACGTCGCAGGTTGGACATATAGCCATGTCCGGAAATTTTGAAACAGCTGATTTGTCACTGATTGAAAGCAATGTTGTGCGTTGCCCGGAAACAGAAACCGCTGAAAAAATGATTGAATACATCAAACAACTGAAAACTGAAGGCGATTCAATTGGCGGCATAATATCCTGCGTCATCAAAGGCGTTCCGGTTGGATTAGGCGAACCTATTTTTGATAAACTTCAAGCCCGGTTGGCACAAGCCATGTTAAGTATTAACGCAACACACGGATTTGATTACGGGCGTGGATTTGAAGGCGTAAGCATGAAAGGCTCGCAAATGAACGATCCATTTGTAAAAGACGGCGATAAAGTAAAGACAAAAACGAACAATTCCGGCGGAATACAGGGCGGAATCAGCAACGGTGAGGACATTTATTTCCGCGTTTTATTCAAACCGGTAGCTACAATCTCGAAAAAACAGGACACACTCGACATTCATACAAACGAAGTAGAACTGGAAGCCCGCGGGCGTCACGATCCTTGTGTTTTGCCACGTGCTGTGCCTATTGTTGAAGCAATGGCTGCGTTAACGCTGATTGATTTGTGGCTGACAAAAAATTAAGACAAGAGCCCTAGCCCCTAAAGGGGAACTGTGTTAGATCCGTTTAATATTAACGATCACAATAAATATTTCGAAACATAAAAAAAAGTGGTAACTAAATTCCCCTTTAGGGGTTAGAGGTTATTTAAACATGGAAATTACACCGCAACATTGGGCCGTCATCATCAATCCGAAATCCGGAAAAAAGAAATTTCGACAGCAGCGCAAGTATCTTTTTCAGGCTCTGAAACATGCAGGGATTCAGTTTGACTACCGGATTACTAAATTTGCTGGTCATGCTATAAAAATAGCCCGATACTTTGCCGAAAAAGAATACAAAAACTTTTTGATTTTAGGCGGGGATGGCACCATGAGCGAAGTGATAAATGGCATTTTCAGTGCTGATATTGAGAACACAAGTTCATTGAAGTTTGCCCTTATTCCACGCGGCACCGGAAATGATTGGGCACGATTCTGGGGGCTTTCCGCCGACTATAAAGAATCGATCCGCGTTTTTCTGCAAGGAAAAATACAGCCTATCGATATTGGGAAAGTTGAATATGAAATGGAAGGCAGCAAGGAGTCACATTACTTTATCAACTCCATTGGGTTAGGCCTGGATGCGGCTGTAGTAAATCTGACCCATCGCCTGAAAGAGATTTTTGGGAGCCATTCGTTTATGTACACCGTAGCATTGCTGGGAGCTGTTTTCACTTACAAAGCACACAAAGTAAGGATTTTTTCAGATGAAAAAACGATAAACAACAGCATGTTTACTATGAATATTGCCAACGGATGCTATAGCGGAGGCGGTATGAAGCAAAATCCCAATGCTTTGCCCTACGACGGCCTATTGGACGTCATGCTGGCTAAAAAACCTACTTTGGTCGACATTGTTACTGCACTCATGAAAATTTTCAATGGAAAATTATTGGAACACAGAGCTATTGAATCTTTTCAAACAAAAAGTTTATTAGTACAGTGCGACAAAAATGCACTTATGGAAGCCGATGGAATCATTGTAAACGGAGCTTCACCATTCAAAATAAGCATTATTCTGAATGCTATCCAAATGATAGTACCATAAGTTACTTTAGTAGTCCTTGTTCACATTCATTACAAACCTTTCCGCTTCGTCCAGTACATTCAACTTTCCCACATCCAGCATAGAATAATTATCCGGCACAAAGCCACTAATGGTCTGATTATTTGCATTTGACAAGTAAAAATCCATGATTGGAAATTTTGACTCAAGATTTTGCATCAATTCAAAAACCTGAGTTGAAAGGATCTGTATACCTGAAAAAGCCAGCTTATTGTATAATTCTGTTTTTGTCAGACAGGCAGGTTTTGTTTCGCCGGTTTTCTCATTTATCCAGCCCGTCAGTTTCATATTTTCGTCAAACAACAAATACCGAAACGTATCGCGCTGGCTCACAACCAATGTAGCCAAACTATTTGTGCGCAAATGTTGATTATACAATTTATTCAAATCCACATTCGAAAGGATATCTACATTGTGTACCAGAAAAGGTTTTCCATCGTCGAAAAACCAGGCTGCTTTGCGGATTCCACCTCCCGTATCCAACAACAAATCGCGTTCATCTGAAACCTCGATCCGTATACCGAAATTGCTATTCGCATTCAAGAAATCTATAATCTGATCCGGGAAATGGTGGACATTAACAATAATTTCATTGAAACCAGCTGCTTTTAGTTTCAGAATTACATGTTCCAACAAGGGCTTTCCGCCAATTGGCACCAAAGCTTTGGGAAGTGAATCGGTAAGTGGTTTTAAACGTGTGCCGAGCCCTGCGGCAAAAATCATTGCTTTCATTATATATAGATATTATCTTTGATGATATGACTCACTTCGTTCGTGATATGAACTTCGTAAGATGAGTCCTATTATTTTTCAGATTCCTTAATTGGTGGTTTTTGGTTTATCACAAGCGTTTGAGTTTTAATAAAATTATTAAGCTTATAACCCAGAACATTATGTTCAGAATATAACGTTTTATATTCTTCCTCAGAAATCAATTTTCTTCTTTTTGCTTTATCTAACCATGTTTTACTTTCGTACAAAGATCCTCGGGCTATATAATAAAAGCTACGCGAATCCCTGTATGTATTCCGTCCAAAACCTTCACTGATATTTGCACTAACCGAATCAGATGCCCGAACCCATTGTTTGCCGATAGTATCTTTTGCAAAATAATCCCATTTAATTACAAAATCCCATACTTTGTCTGATAAAGTCATTGACAAGTTATATATTTCCAAATCCTCAAGTTTCATAAGACATTAAGTTTGAAATAAAAATAAAAGAATCAATTATTATATCACGAACGAAGTGAGTAATATCAGAGAAAAATAATATCAACGAACGAAGTGAGTAATATCAGCGACCATCGGGAGCAAGTACTTGCTCTATATTTTGCTCTCTGTGCACCAGTTGGACTTCTACACCAAACTTTTTATTGATATGTTCGGCCATTTTTTGCGCGGAATAAACCGAGCGATGCTGGCCACCGGTGCAACCAAAACTAATCATCAGATTGGTGAAACCACGATCTTTATACCGCTTCACGGAAGCATCCACCAGTTCAAAAGCATGCTCCAGGAAAGTCAGGATTTCGCCATCTTCTTCCAAAAACTGAATAACCGACTCATCCAACCCCGTCACACTCTGATAACGTTCGTATTTCCCGGGGTTATTCACTGCACGGCAATCAAACACAAACCCTCCACCATTACCGGAATTATCCTGTGGAATCCCCTTTTTATACGAAAAACTATACACTTTCACTACCAGTGGCTTACGCACTTCCACTTCGCGAAATTGCTCCAATTCGGTCATTTGCTGCAAAATATCAATCAAATACGGATACTCTGAATTGTTGGTTTTAAGTAATGTGCGTAAATTCTCGATTGCATACGGAATGCTTTGCAGGAAATGCGGTTTTTTCTCAAAATACCCCCTGAAACCATATGCTCCCAACACCTGTAATGTCCGAAACAAGACAAAATGTTTTAGTTGTTCACGAAAAGCGGCTTCATCAACAGGCAAAAGATTTTTCAATGCATCCAGATAAATTTGCAATAATTCTTCACGCAACTCATCTTTATACTGCGCTTTGGCTTGCCAAAGGAATGAAGCCACGTCATATTGCAACGGCCCTTTACGCCCACCCTGAAAGTCAATAAAATAAGGTTCTCCGTCTTTTACCATCACATTGCGACTCTGAAAATCGCGATACATAAACGTATCTGTTTTGGCACGAAGCAGTATTTCCGACAATTTATAAAAGTCATCTTCAAGGCGGTTTTCCTGAAATTCCAACCCGGTAGATTTAAGAAAACAGTATTTGAAGTAATTCAGATCCCACATAATAGATCGCTCGTTAAATTCCGGCTGAGGATAACATACAGAAAAATCAAATCCATTAGCTCCTAAAACCTGAATTTCAGGAAGTTTTCGCATGATTTTACGCAACATTTCTTTTTCTCCTTCGGCAAACACACCCGTTTTGCGGCCACCGGCAATAAAATCAAAAAGCAATGTATCGCCCAAATCATCCTGAATATAAAACTTTCCATCAATAGTTTCAGCCAGCACTTTAGGCACTGGAAGCCCCTGAGTGGAAAAATGCTTCGACATAGCAATAAAAGCCCGGTTTTCTTCCAGCGAAGTGCCTTCAACACCAATCAAGGTTGTCGTTTCACTTTTTAACCTGAAATATCTCCGGTTGGAGCCGGAAGCAGAAAGTTCAATAACACTCTGTGGCTTTTGGTTGGTATATTGATGAAAAAGTTGTTCTAATTCGGTCATATTCTGTTATCGAGGGGATTAATTGTAAAATTATCGCAAAGATACAAACATCATTTTAAAACTCTGGTATTGGATTATTGGAAATATATTTTCAGAATTTTCGAAAATAATAAAACTTAATACTATTTTACAAAAGCTAAAAACAAAAAGTCGAAATATTCAAAAGTCGATTTTTATCGTTATATTTGCGAATATAAACACTTAACATAATAGCTTATGAATCCGATATTAATTCATATTATTACACAGATAGTAAAATTCCAGAATAAGAAGAAAAACAAAAAAGCCGGGTTTGATTATATTGACACTGCCATAAATAACCTTGCAACCGAAGTTTCGCATTATTTTTATGACATATTGTTCATTCTGCTTGCTGTCGTTTCCGCAACATTCGGGCTGAAAAGTTTTTTGCTGCCCAATTCCTTTATTGATGGTGGTGTAACCGGAATATCACTGATTACAACCGAGCTTACAAATATCCCGTTATCAGTGCTGCTGGTTTTAATTAACATCCCATTTCTTTTGCTGGCATTTTCCACTGTCGGTAAGCAATTTGCCATTAAAAGTATTATAGCCATTTTGCTCTTGGCTCTTAGCGTTCATTTCATACCTTTCGGTGCAGTAACAGACGACAAACTGCTCATAGCGGTTTTTGGAGGTTTTTTCCTGGGATTGGGCATTGGGTTAGCCATTCGTGGAGGCTCAGTGATTGATGGAACTGAAGTGCTCGCTGTATTTATCAGCCGTCGCACTATCCTAACAATTGGAGACGTTGTATTGATATTCAATATATTAATATTCAGTGTGGCTGCGTATGTTTTCAGTATCAACATAGCTCTGTATGCGATACTGACTTACTTTACGGCATCAAAAACAGTCGATTTTGTAGTATCCGGAATCGAAGAATATATTGGGGTTACCATTATTTCTGAAAAAAGCGAAGAGATACGGCTTACTATAATTGAAAAAATGGGTAGAGGTTGTACGCTTTACTCCGGAAAAAAAGGATTTTCGAAACGGGGCGAACCACTCAAAGAAACGGATATTGTTTACACACTACTCACACGCTTGGAACTTTCAAAACTCCAAGTGGAAGTGGACAAAATAGACAAAGATGCTTTTATCATCATGCACAGCATTAAAGATGCAAAAGGTGGAATGATTAAGAAAAGGCCACTGGAATAATAGACTCTAAACCAAGATCGATTCGGGTTGATTGCTTTTGATCTAAATCGTGCGATTGGAGCAAATTTTATTTATTGATAAAAAAGCACATTGAAATCTATCCTAAAATTTACAATTCGAACCGCAAGGTAGTTAATAGACAATCGTAAATTGCATATTTGTAAGCTTATTTCATCCTTTTTTTGTACTTTTGCAACAATTTTGTATATAAAAAAGATTATGAGCACAGAACTAAGTGAACAAGAACAATTCAGACGTCAGAGTCTGGACGAATTACGCAATTTAGGCATTGATCCCTACCCTGCCGCCCTGTACCCAACCGATGCATTTTCCACTGATATAAAAGCTGAATTTAAAGACGAAGAAAGCGGAAAACCCGTTTGCATTGCCGGCCGTATTATGAGCCGCCGCATTATGGGAAAAGCTTCTTTCATTGAACTTCAGGATTCCAAAGGCCGTATTCAGGTGTACATCAGCCGCGACGACATTAACACCGAGGCTCAACCTGAAATGTACAATACCGTATTCAAAAAGCTATTGGACATTGGTGATTTTATTGGAATAAAAGGATTCGTGTTCCGCACCCAAATGGGCGAAATCAGTGTTCACGCACAAGAACTGACAGTGCTCAGCAAATCGCTTCGACCGCTACCTATCGTTAAATACAAAGACGGTGTGGCTTACGATGCATTCGAAGATCCTGAACAACGCTACCGTCAACGCTACGTTGACCTTGTGGTTAACGAAGGCATAAAAGATATTTTTCTTAAACGGACCAAAGTATATCAGTCGATGCGCGATTATTTCAACGCCGAAGGATATATTGAGGTTGAAACTCCGATTTTGCAATCCATTCCCGGCGGTGCTTCGGCTCGTCCGTTTATCACACACCACAACGCCTTGGACATCCCGTTGTACCTGCGCGTGGCTGATGAGTTGTATTTGAAACGTCTGATTGTTGGTGGTTTCGAAGGTGTATACGAGTTTTCTAAAAACTTCCGCAACGAAGGTATGGACCGTACGCACAATCCGGAATTTACCGCCATGGAAATATATGTAGCCTACAAAGACTACAACTGGATGATGACTTTCACCGAGAACATGATTGAAAAAATCTGCATGGATGTGAACGGGACAAATGAAATCACTGTGGGTGACAATGTCATTAGCTTTAAAACGCCTTTCAAACGAATCAGCATGATTGATTCAATCAAAGAGTTTACGGGTATCGACATCAATGGAATGGACGAAGTGCAACTGCGCGACGTATGCAAACAACTGCACATCGAAGCCGATGAAACCATGGGAAAAGGCAAACTGATTGACGAAATTTTCGGCGAAAAATGCGAAGGAAACTATATCCAACCAACTTTTATTACCGATTACCCACGCGAAATGTCGCCACTATGCAAACGTCACCGCGACAATCCGGAACTGACCGAACGTTTCGAATTGATGGTAAACGGAAAAGAATTAGCAAACGCCTACTCGGAGCTGAACGATCCAATCGATCAATTGGGACGTTTTCAGGAGCAATTGAAACTGAGTGAAAAGGGTGACGACGAAGCCATGTTTATCGATATGGATTTTGTACGCTCATTGGAATATGGCATGCCTCCAACATCAGGAATGGGTATCGGTATGGATCGCCTGGTAATGCTTATGACCGGTCAGCAAGCCATTCAGGAAGTGCTTTTCTTCCCTCAGATGAAACCTGAAAAAGTGGCCAAGAAAGATGGACCTGAAAAATTCATGGAACTTGGAATTCCTGAAGCCTGGGTAGCCGTGGTTCAAAAAGCCGGAATTGTAATGGCAGCCGATCTGAAAGGACTGAATCCTAACAAATTCCACCAGGACATTTGCGGATTGAACAAAAAGCATAAAATGGAACTGACCAACCCTTCAAAAGAAGATGTGGCAGCCTGGATTGCGGAAGCTGAAAAATAGAATCTAAACGGTTTCAATGGAAAGAAAAAGGATTAAAACAGCAATAATTTTTGCAGGTTGCATGCTGATTTCCATTGACGCCTTTGCCGTTTCTCACTCATTGTACTTTGGGAATTCTGATTTCTTATTATCAAACAAACCCGAAGCCTGGTTTGGGAGAATTATTGTTATACTTGTTCTTATAAGTGCAGTTACAAGCCTGGTTTTTCTAAAATCTGCCATTACGGATAGAATAATAGGAAGAAGTGCCATGTATGATCCAATTTGGAATGTAGAGGAACTTAAATCACATGCCAGAAATCTGTTTTTCAATCTGAGCAAGGCTTTGAACAATAGAGATATCAGTTCACTTACTAGTGCTTTAACACCGGAATTATATCAAAAGCAACAAACAATTATTTCTGAACTAGTTGAGAATAAACAGATAAATATCCTAAAAAACATTGATATTCAGGTTCTCGAAATTGTTGGTTGTGAAGATCGAAAGGATAATTCTAAAGACAAATATATTGCCTATTTTGAAGGGAGAATACTGGATTACACTATTTTGGAGTCTACCAGAGAAATTATAAAGAATTCAAGAAGAATTTTATCTGATTTTTCCTGCACCTATCACTTTGTGAGAATAGAGAATGAATGGAAATTAGAGAAAATAAATGATTCAGTAAGCAGACTGGATATCCTTAAAACAAAAACACTTATTGAAGATTAGTTTTCATTTCAGAATACTAATCCTATAAATTGATATTTTCTATAGCTTTTTTAATCCATAATTTAAAAGCTAGAAAGGAACGACTAAAATGATTAACGAAAAGAGTAAAATCGCTGTGTTGGGCGGAGGTAGCTGGGCAACTGCAATTGCGAAAATTGCACTTGCCAACAACGAAAGCATCAATTGGTATATGCGCCGCCAGGAACAAATTGATGAGTTTGTGCGACTTAGCAAAAACCCATCCTATTTAACAGGAGTAAAATTTGATACCGACCGGATTCATTTTACAAGCGATATCAATAAACTGGTACGGACATCGGATATACTGATTTTTGCAATTCCTTCGCCATTTCTGAAACAACATCTCAAAAAGCTGAAACGCAAACTCGACAATAAAATTATTGTATCAGCGATTAAAGGTATTGTTCCGGATGAAAATATGATTGTATCGGACTACTTCGAGTATGTTTATAATGTACCGAAAAACAATATCGCCGTTTTAGCCGGGCCTTGCCACGCTGAAGAAGTAGCACTGGAACGTCTTTCCTACCTGACCATATCCTGCAGTTCGCGCGACCGGGCACGTTTGCTGGCTCAAAAATTCTCAACGAGCTTTATTCGTACTTCCATCAGCGATGATGTACTCGGAATTGAGTACTCGTCGGTAATGAAGAATATCTATTCCATTGCAGCCGGGATTTGCCATGGGTTGAAATACGGCGACAATTTCCAGGCCGTGCTCATTTCCAATGCCATACAGGAAATAAATCGTTTTTGCAATGCCACCAACCCACTCCACCGCGACATAAACGAGCCAGCTTATCTTGGCGACTTGTTAGTTACGGCTTATTCCAAATTTAGCCGCAACCGCCTGTTTGGAACCATGATTGGGAAAGGATATTCTGTAAAAACAGCCCAGATAGAAATGGAAATGATTGCCGAAGGTTATTATGCCACCAAAACAATACACGAACTGAACGAAAAATACCAGGTGAACATGCCCATTGTGGATTCCGTTTACGAAATTCTTTACAATCGGTGCTCACCAACCATGGAAATTCGGAAATTATCGGAAAAACTGAAGTAATTTTAGATTTTAGATTTACAATTTTTAGATTGGCTGCTAATATCATAAGCAAACCAAAATATTAAGCATTGATATCAAATCAAACCACAAAAAAACATCAAACTATTATATAATGGAAAATATTAAATTATCTATCGACAAAGCGTTCGGGTTTGTATCCGAACAAAGTGTAGCCGGATACAAAGCAGAAGTTGCAGCTGCAAGCGCTGCCCTGCACAACGGCACATGTAAAGGAAGTGATTTTCTGGGTTGGTTGAATTTGCCAACTTCTATTGACGAAGCTCAGTTTGCTGATCTTGAGGCTACAGCTAAAATCCTTCGTGAGAATTGCGAAGTGGTGGTTGTTATCGGAATCGGCGGAAGCTACCTTGGAGCAAAAGCGGTAATTGATGCACTTTCAAACAGCTTCGACTGGTTGCAAACCGAGCGTAAATCGCCTGTAGTGGTTTATGCCGGACAAAATATTGGTGAAGATTACCTGTACGAATTGCAGGAACTGTTGAAAACCAAGAAATTCGGTATCATTTCTATCTCAAAATCAGGAACAACTACCGAACCTGCTTTAGCGTTCCGTTTGTTGAAAACACAATTGGAAGAGCAACAGGGCAAAGAGTCGGCAAAACAACTAATCGTTGCCATTACCGACAAATCGCGCGGAGCGCTTCGTACCCTGGCTACTCAGGAAGGTTACAAAACGTTTGTAATTGAAGACAGCATTGGCGGCCGTTTTTCTGTATTAACTCCTGTTGGATTGCTTCCAATCGCCGTTGCCGGATTCGATATCCGCCAGTTGGTAGCCGGAGCTGCAAGCATGGAAAAAGCTACCGGGCTTGACATTCCTTTCGAAGAAAACATTTCGGCCCAATATGCTGCTGTTCGTAATGAACTTTACAAAAACGGCAAGAAAACAGAAATCCTTGTTAACTACCACCCAAAACTGCATTATGTAGGCGAATGGTGGAAACAACTTTACGGCGAAAGCGAAGGTAAAGATGGTAAAGGCATTTTCCCTGCGGCTGTGGACTTTACAACTGACCTTCACTCAATGGGACAGTGGATTCAGGAAGGTGAGCGCACTATTTTCGAAACGGTTATTTCTGTTAAAGAAAGCAATTACACTAAAATTTTCCCAACTTCGGAAGATAACCTTGACGGTTTGAACTTTCTGGCCGGAAAACGCGTTGACGAAGTAAACAAAATGGCAGAACTTGGTACTATGATTGCCCATATCGACGGCGGTGTGCCAAACCTGAAACTGGAACTTCCTAAATTGAACGAGTTCTACTTGGGACAAATGATTTATTTCTTCGAAAAAGCCTGTGGTATCAGCGGTTATCTGTTGGGCGTAAATGCATTCGACCAACCGGGCGTTGAAGCTTACAAGAAAAACATGTTCGCTTTGCTCGAAAAACCAGGTTTCGAAGCTGAAACAAAAGCTATTAAAGCGAGACTGTAAAATAGTTTATAGTTGGTAGTTTATAGTTCATAGTTCATAGCCAATTTATTGAGAAACAGAAAAGCCATTCCTATTTTGGAATGGCTTTCTTGTTTTATAGTACTAATTCCTGAAATAATAGTTCAACGGTTTGATCCAGATTGTCGGAATATCCGGGATGCGGACGGGAAGTCTGAATGCAGGAGCTGCGCACAGCTGTTAGCCACCGGAAACGCTCGGGAATATCAAATTGTGCAATTGTTCCGGCCTTCTTATCCCCGTTGCAGATACGTTCAAAAGAGTGTAAGGTTTCGTTAAGCAGATCGATGTCCAACTCAGTTGAAAAAGCACTGAGCCTTTCTGCATTAATGGTGTATTTCATGCGGATATATTTTGCCCTTTTCGAAAAAAGGATAATACCCACATTGATAAATTCTTCGCGCTCCACTTTGGGCAAAACACGAATCACAGCGTATTCAAATAAGTGTTTTCCTTGCATGGAGAGCTTCATTTAAAAAGTTATCGGAATTTTCCAGTCGACGCACCAGAAATTGATAATAAACTTCGCGCACTTCGTAGACGCTTAGCCCTTCTTCGGAAGTAGCAGCCCACTCATCCGGAATCATATTAACCATATCCCGAATCACTTCGGGCGTAAGTACCTGTTTAATTTCAGCATTTACTTCCTCCAGTCTATCGGCCAAAGGAAGCAACACATGGTCTTTTATCATCGGAAACGGGCTCAACGCCGATTTTTCCCAGTTTATCCAGGTATGATGAAAATAAAGCGTTGCACCATGATCAATCAGCCATAATTCCTTGTGCCACATTAGCATGTTGGTATTGCGCACTGTACGGTCGACGTTAGTGAGGAAGGCATCCATCCACACTATTTGCGAAGCCAAATGACCATCAACTTTAGTCGTTACAGGATCGTAAGTCAAGGCACCCGACAGAAAATGCAAACCCAGGTTCAAACCACGGCTGTTTTGCAGCAAATCCTGTATTTCCTCGTCGCCTTCAGTTTGCCCGAAAGTCTCGTCGAGTTGGATAAATACCAGTTCGGGCACACGAAGTTTGAGGCGGTGAGCCACCAGACCACCAATCAATTCAGAAATAAGCGCTTTGCTACCATGCCCCGCTCCCCGGAACTTGACAACATACTTAAAACCATCATCAGCCTCGGCCAATGCCGGCAACGATCCTCCTTCACGCAAAGGAGTGATATAGCGGGTTACATTTACGGTACGTAAGGTCATGATTTATATTTCTTATTTTTTAAACAGCACCCGAAACGCCTCTTCCACTTTCTTAACCTGAACCAGTTCAATATTTAGTTTGCTCAGGTTGAGGCTTTTGAGATTATATTCAGGCATAATCATTTTTTTGA
>CAYSTC010000017.1:0-63593 GCA_964433885.1 uncultured Paludibacter sp.
GGGTTATGCCAACATCACATTACAAAACAACAACTTATTCTGAAACAGAAATAAAGGGACCTGACTTACGAATAAGACCAAGTCCCTTTTCTAAAAAACAACGTTCAATCTTTATTTATTCTCGTCTTTATACAATTTTGCAACTTGACCATCGGTCAAAGCCACATTGTAAACCTTAAGTTCGTCTATAGAACCAATAAAACCATCCCAGGCAGCAGGAGTTTTTGCCCAATTCCAATTCCATTCAGCATTTGCTTCGGCATAGGTCGTACAAGCACCAATCATTAAAGGTAGTGTATTTTTATATACCCAAGGCCCTGTACCTGTCAACCCTGGTTTAGTGGTTGCATTCCATACCATTGTACTAACTCCGTTTACATAGAAAGTTAACAATTTGGTATCCATATCCAATGTTACCACCAAATGTGTCCATTCTTTGTTTGGAGCAGAAAGATCCATTTGATTATCTGCATCAACCCATCCATCTGCATTGGAATGTATGGTGAAGAATGGTTTGTTTTGTTCCTGTAACTGAAACTTCCAAGAAAACCAATAGTTATAAGAAATAATATAATTTCCGGCTCTTGTTGAATCCGGGTTTACCCAAGCTGAAATTGACAATTTTTTACCCAATAGATCGCTCGCTGTGTAATTGCTTATTTCAAGATGTGATCCATTGCTTAAATAAATAGCATTACCTTTTTTACCTGCTTTAAAGCTTGGTAAATTGGTTGCTGTACCAAAGATTTGTGATGGTCCGGCCATAAGTTTAGCTGTCCAGCCTTTACCTTCAGTGGTAAATTGGTTTGAGGCTACCGTTTCATCAAAGGTCATTCCCATGATAAGAGCCGATGATGGAATTGCGCCATAAGCAGCAGCTAAAAAGGTTGTTTTGGCGGCTCTGAGTTGAACCACTAAGTTATCAACTTCCGATTGCGAAATAGCAGAGTTTGCTACCGCTGTTTTAGCTGTAGTCAGTGTGGTTTGGAATGTTGTTATCGCAGCTTGTGGGTAATCAGTTGTAGTAGCTCCATCCAAAATAGTTTGACATGAATCGATTATTGCAGTCAGCTTTGTTATGTCAGCCTTTACTGGTTCTTCTGTTTTACAGGCAGAAAATGCACCCGCAAAAAGAATGATTGATACACATGCAATAAATGCACTTTTAAAAAGATTTTTTTTCATGATACTTGATTTTTAATTGTTATGATACTAAGAGATAATTTTTTGATATTTTTATTTTATCGATTTATTTGTATCCAATTCCGACTGAGGCAGAGGGAAATAGAACCTAGGTTCCACCCATTTGAAATCAGTTCCTAAAGCAGCTTCAGCGGTAGCTTGTCCCCAACGCATCAGATCGAAGAATCGATGAAACTCGAACCCAAGCTCTTTTCTACGCTCATTCCGGATAACATCGCGCATAGCAGACTGGGTAGAGGCAGTAGTTGGAGCCAGATTGGCCCTACTGCGAACCCGATTCACTTCAATGGCAGCATTGGCCACTGCATCACCCACACCCCGTTCGTTCAAAGCTTCTGCTTTCATAAGTATAATATCGGCATAGCGAATGGCATTATAAGGAATCGTAGACTGACTTTTGGCAAGTCCGGGCACAGTATTTTCATCATATTTTTTTACCAAATAGCCGGTAGCTTCCGACCAGGACGAGGAGAAAGTCCGGTTGTTGAACCATGGTTTCCCTTCGCGGCCTATTGAAGCGTCAAGCCGTGGATCTGTTTGTCCATCTATAGTCTTATCGGTAAAGGCATCCACGTAACTTTGAGTTGGCGCATCAAAATAATACCCGCCTTCAATTGCCGGGGAGAACCACACGTTAAGATTATTTCCCAATGACACCTGACTATTATTGATAAAGCGGAGTCCAAAAATAACTTCCACACTGTCTTCGGCCCCGGCTTTAAACAAATTGGAATAATCCTTCAATAAATCATATTGATGAAGATCTTCAATTGCCTTAATATTTACCAAACAGTCAGAATACTTCTTTTGATACAAGTCGGCTTTGGCTAGTAAAGCAAAGGCAGCCCCTTTAGTTACGCGTCCGGCTTCATCGGGATACGAAGCGGGCAAAACAGCAACAGCCTCGATAAGGTCTTTTTCAATTTGAGAGTATATTGCGCTCACTTCGCTCAGTCCGACATTTATTGTAGAAGAAGTCAACTGAGGTTCAAGCTTCAAAGGTACCTTTCCAAAAATATTAACCAGATTGAAATAAGAATATGCACGTAAGAATTTGGCCTCGGCAACCAACCTGTCACGAAGTGTAGCATCCATGTTCATTGGTGCAATATAGGCTATTGCATTGTTTGCACGGGCAATCGTTTCGTAGGTAGCCTGCCAATAGGTACTTAATACTCCATTATCCGAAGCTGCCGAAAAATTATTGATTGCATTTATATCAGCCTGATCACCGGCATTTCCGCCCTTTACAGCATCATCGGAGGCCACATCGCCAAAAATCCAGAGGGTATTTCCGTACAACGAATTGTAGATTCCGGTTACGGCCATGGTAGCAGCTTCCGGCGTTGTATAATAGTTTTCAGAAGTATAGTCTCCTTTTAATTCGGCATTCAGAAAATCGCTGCACGAAGTGGCCAGAACCCCAAGTAGTGGCAATAATAATATATAAAGTCTTTTTTTCATTTTCAACATTATTAGAAGGTTATATTAAGTCCAAAAGTATAGCTCTTTGCCACCGGGTATGTTCCCCAGTCAATCCCATTCGCTCTATCGCCTTCGCTTGCAGAGTTAGTACTAACGGTCATCTCGGGGTCAAGTCCGGAGTATCCGGTAATTGTCAGCAAATTTGTTGCCGCCACATATAATCTGATTGTTTCAATTTTCAACTTCTTTGAATTCGGGATTGTATATCCGAACTGCAGGTTTTTCAGACGGTAATATGATCCATCTTCCAAAAAACGGGAAGATGCTTTCACATTATTAGCTTTAGCAGCCCATGAGGCACGTGGCTGAGTATTGGAAGTACCTTCGCCAGTCCAGTGCTGATTGTAGTATCTTTCGGTAACATTAAAACCACGATAAAAGCCTTCGATATCATAATTTACCTGCGAGAAGATTTTCTGTCCAAAAGCTCCCTGAAAAAATAGACTTACATCAAAACCTTTATAATTTCCGGAGAGATTCAATCCTGTCGTGAATGTTGGAATAGCACTGCCCATAAATACCCGGTCTTTAGCATCAATCACATTGTCTTTATTCTGGTCGACATATTTTATATCTCCAGGTTGAATATTATTACCCTGATATGCCGAAGTCAGTACCTCCACTTTGTTCTGGAAAATTCCGGCCATTTGGTACAAATAAAAAGTACCTATAGGCTGCCCCACCTCAGTTTTAGTTCCATAAACGCCTGTATCAACACGTCCGCCCAAAATCGGGGCATTTAATCTTATCACTTTATTGTGTAGATACCCACCATTAAGCGTTATATTAAATCCACCATCTTTATAGCTCTTCCGGTAGAAAAGTTCCAGGTCAACACCACTATTTAACACACTCCCATTATTAATCCAGGGAGTAGAAGCATTACCTACCGATGGTGGAAGTGGTGCCTGAACCAACATATCATTGGTTATTTTATAGTAATAGTCCAACGACCCACCCAACATTCCTTTAAACATTTCCAAATCCACTCCGGCGTTAAACTGATTGCTGGTTTCCCATTTCAAATCGGTATTACCAAGTGTGGTTTGCGCGTAACCATTATATGATTTTCCGCCAAAAGTGTAATAGAACATTGGAGAATAACGATCGGAATAGGCATACAATGCGATATTCTGATTTCCAATAGATCCGTATCCCACACGAAGTTTCAGCTTGCTTATATCTTTGGCTGACTTCATGAAATCTTCAGAGTCGATATTCCATCCAGCCGAAAGCGAGTAGAACGTGCCCCAACGGTTTTTAGCACTAAACCGCGAGGAACCATCACGGCGAATGATGCCGGAAGCGTAGTATTTTTGATTATAACTATAATTCACCGTCCCAAAAAATGATAACAAGCTTGACTGCCACTCGCCCTGAGTTGTGGTTTTCACACCTTCTCCTTTACCAATGTATATGAAATCCGGATTGGTATTGGTAAACTGGCTGTCGCTGGCGTATAAAGCATACCCAGTTTCCCTGATTGCTTCGGCACCAATCATTGAATTAATGCTATGTAGCTCGTTAAGCATAATACTGTGATTCAGGGTGCTGTTCAGCGTCCAGTTGGCATTAGTTTGATTACTAATATTCAATCCATTGGTACTATTAATTCGATTTTCTGTTCCCCAGGTAGGATTAAACTCGCGGGTTTCTGTATTCTTATAGTCAATACCATATGTTGTTTTCCAAAGCAGACTTGCCGGTAAAGTAATTACTACATTTCCGCTCCCCAACAGAGTTTTTATCCTTTTTGTTCTGTCAGTATTTACACATAAGCCTTCTGGACTATAGCCATCTCCAAAAAATGAATTGTAAACAGAATTTCCATAATACTCAGAAGGTAAATCCACATACTTGCCGGCGGAATTAAACACCGGAATAGCCGGACTGCGGTACAATGCGTAGCGAACTACACTCCCACCTTCGCTTACATATCCATCACCAGAACTCGATACGCTTCGGTTGTTCGAAAGTCCTCCGTTAACATTAAATCCAACTTTCAGCCATTTTTTTACCTCTGAATTTATGTTCGAGCGAAAACTTAACCGGTCGTAATTGGTGTTTTTAATAATACCATCCTGATTATAATAAGACGCAGAAAGAAGGTATTGCGTTTTTTCGCTTCCACCGCTTATTGATAACTCATGAGACTGTATGGGGGCTGTTCTGAAGATTTCTTCCAAATGATTTACATTTGGGAAATCTTTCACGTAATCACCTGCAATAAGAGCTCGTTGCACCACCGAAGCCTGATTATCAGCTGTAGCTGCTTCATTATAGAGTTTAATGTACTGATCGGTTGTAGCCATTGGTGTCAGACGTCCATGTGTCTGAAAACCGAGCTGTGTATTGTATGAAATCTTAGCAGTTCCCGATTTGCCGCTCTTGGTGGTAATAAGAACAACACCGTTGGTTGCCCGCGAACCATATACAGCTGCCGAAGAAGCATCTTTCAGTATTGATATATTTTCTATATCATTGGGACTGATATTGTTTAATGCACCCTCAACCGGAATACCATCCACGATATACAACGGGTCATTGCTGGAACTTATGGACCCGGTCCCCCTTACGCGAACGGAAATATCTGATCCCGGAGCTCCTGTCTGAGTAGCCACCTGTACTCCGGCAACCCGGCCCTGTAAAGCCTGTTGCGCCGAGGCAACCGGAATTTTGGTAATTTCATCGGCATTTACTTTACTTACTGCACCAAGAACATCCCGTTTCTTTTGTACCGAATATCCAACAACAACGACTTCATCGATAGCTTTACTATCAGATTCCAACCGTATGTCAAGCACTTTCTGGTCCTGGATTTTAATTTCCTGAGTCCGGTAACCTATGTATGACACCTTGAGAGTACTGCCTTGCTGTGCTGAAATTGCAAAGTCACCGTTAATACCGGTAACTGTTCCGCTTTTTGTTCCGACAACAATTACATTTACTCCTATAAGCAATTCATTTGTGCCTGCGTCTTTGACCGTTCCTTTAATCTGAACGGTTTGCGCCTGCATCGCAATGCTGAAAATGCTTAGAAAAATCAGAAATAATGTTTTTTTCATTTTAATAGATATATAGATTTTCGATTAGTTATAAGAAATTGTTATCCCATTCGCTACGAGTAAATTGCTCTTCCTTTGAATTTTAGTCCCGGCTGGTAATTCAACCAGCACATAAGCCTGATCGGCCGGAATATCTATTTTACAATCGGATGAAATTGATTTTGCTACATATTTCATCGAAACAATATCAAAAACATCAACATGTCCCGCAGGATGATAGGTGAACTTTTTCAATTCCGTATACGGATTGTAATACAGATACACGGGATACTTTTTTACCGAATAAAAATCGGTTACATTACAGTTTAAGCGCAGGATCATTTTCACATCCGTAGTATCTACAATGGCCCCCATAATGCCTACCGGTGACGTACTGTATAAACTGAACATGCTTTCTTTCGGATTCTTTGGGTTCCAGTTCGGGCCATCGCCTAACGCCACGGGATGAACATCTTTCAATGCCGGTTTATTATAGCAATCGGAATAACGAAGCCCTTCGTAGGCAACCACCGAGCGCGTGTAATTCTTCATTTCGGGTAGCCATTGGTTCTTGTCGGAAATTTCGTTCGGGAAAAATAAGCGGGCTGCATTTACATTGTTGAGCATCCACTTTCCAATAGCACGTGCAAACTGAGGCTGGTACTTTACCGTGGGAACCAGTGGCCAGGCCATTTTCATGCTATTCATCAGAAAAGCATATCCGCCGCCATCAATTATACTCCCCTGCAAACCACTTACATCGTATCCGCCCCATTTCCCGACTATCACTCCCCAACCAGTGCGTCCCTTAGGGCTCTTACAGCCGTCGAAAACCCAGTTTATCATTTTTTCCACATTGTAATTCGTTCCTTGCTCTGCGTTCAGACGTGCAGCCGTATAAATGCCCATTGGAAGTAGAATTTCATAAAAGCGGCTTTCTTTCTGCCCATCAAGAGCTGCAATTGCCGATTTGGCGTGAGCCAGATACCGCGGATCTTTATATTTCTGATAAGCAGCGTAAAGCACATAACCATGACCTCCGGCGGCATCCTGTTGCAAAGGAATCTGGCTGACAACTCCTTTCATCTGACCGTAGTCGAAATATGAATAATCATAATTCCCGTTTAACACCGAATCTGCTTTGCAAAATTGCTGGGCAATGCTCCGCTGAATTTTATCAGCATTCTCAACATTGGGAAACACATCGCTAACGGCATAGAATAACACGTTTGGCAACACATCGTACCACCAGTCTCTTCCATAGCCACCTCCTAACTGAGCTACTTCCGGACAGGTATTATTCATCACAATATTCCAACCCGTTTCTGAATTAAAATAGTTCTGAATCATCTTTACATAATTGTACCCATTTTGGTGGGTTTTGTCTATTCCCATCAAACCTGCTCCCAAAATTGCTGAAAGGGAATTTAAACTTTCGTGAAATTCACCGTTATTATGCTCCGGCCCCTGCCTACAATCGTTAATAGCAGTATAAAGTCCAAAGGTTATTTGAGGTAAATTGCGTTGGCTATTGTCCAGCCAAATCATTCTACCGGCAGGCATATCCGGATTAAAGTCGAAAACATAAGCATCGTAATCTTTTGCTTTTTGTTTCCAATCAATAATCTTATACGGCTGAGGAGAATTCGGCATCAATTCAATCCGTGGAATGGCGATTTGCCGAACCGGAGAGCCATAGTTGTCGTTTGCCTTGCAGGAAAATAAAACCCCGACAAGCATAACCAGGTAAAGAGCTGATCTGTAATTTTTCATTGTAAACTATTATTTTTTTACGTCAACAAATTTATTCAAATATCAAATTCATCAAGTTCTCATTTCCTCAATGATCGGTTTTACGACATCTTCAGCTTCGGGAACCTCAACTTCACTTTTGCGGAGGTGCTTTGTATCAATTTCTTTAATTATATGTTGTGCTAACGGCAATGAAATCAGTTGCAATGCTCCCACGATGATTAATGCATATTTCAGAGCAAAGATTTCAGACACAAAATAGGCCAACGAGATAAATAATATCATTCCGGAAGCCCGGCCGAAGAACAAACCAACCTCATGACTTAAAATATATGCGTACTCATTTCGCTTTTCAATGGCCGAAACGGCATCTATTGTTTTCATCATGGTTGGGAAATAAGCCAGATCATGCAATGGCTGAAAAAGCACTTTACAGAGCACGAAAATGATTACGCCAAAAGCAGAGAACAAAATTCCATTAACTAAGGTTCCGATAAAGAAAACCAACAGTCCAAATCCGAAAATGTACATTCGGTGTTTAGGCTTGGCAATTCGCCCAAGAACATACACTATAATTGCCGTTACACCGCCGCCAATACCCTGAATAAGTCCTAATGAGCCTTCGTTTCCGACTAACCGCATAACCAAAATGGCCGGTGCAGTTACCAGAAACCCCTGAACCATTCCTTTCAGGCCTGCCAAAGCCAGAAATTTCTGCCACAAAATATGATATTTGAAGTAGACAAACTTTTTTTGAACCGGATTTACAAAATCACCTTTCGACAAAACAATGCAGGCGCCAATAGCAATGAAGAATACAATTACTGTAATAATTTTATAGCCGGCATTTACATTCAACACCTGACCAAACAACTGTTTCCCGTCGATACTTGCCAGAAAAACTCCTACAATTAATGGAACCACAATACTCCAGAGTGAAAAGAAAAATGACTCCAATCCAAAAAAGTAATTACGGTTCTGATCGTTGGTAGAATTGAGAGTCAGCAAATAACGGTTGGTCCAGAAAAAGCCCGTCGAAGCTCCAAGAGCAAATCCGGCAATACCCAGCTGCACTATTCCCAGCGATTGTACAAACATCATCACCATCAACGAAATAGCTGTAAGAATAATCCCAAAACTATACAACCAATTCACTTTGAATATTTTAAGCAATGCGCCATTCAACACCGAAGTACTTACCACGCCAACATACATACACAATTGATAAATGGCAACATACGAGGAATTTCCTGTATTCCGCATAATGTATGCACCAACAAATATCTCTATTATTGGCAATATCAGTGCGTACAGCATATTGGTTACCAATATTGTACGAACATTCTTAGGCTGTGTTTTGAAGAATTTAAATTCTCCTGTCAACTTGTTAGACATTATATTTTCTTTAATGAGTTTAGAATTTCTGCAATGGAAAACTCAGCGCTACAAATAACTTCGTCGCTGGCTCCGTAAAATATTTTTATTACATCCCCGTCCACAAGATGACCATTTGTAAAAACTACATTTCCAAAAAATCCGGTCTGTTCATATTCGGCTATTGGTTCCATAATCGGTTCCACACTGCGGGCAAGTACTTTCGATGGATCATTCAAATCGAGCAACAAAGCTCCCAGACAATAACGGTGCTCACTGTTGGCTCCATGGTAGATTTCGAGCCAACCTTCGCTGGTTTTAATCGGGGCTCCACCAGCTCCAACGCGTGCCGAATCCCAACTTCCTTCGCGGGTAACAGCAATACATTTATGATTTCCCCAATGCAACCGATCCGGCGATTGTGCCAACCAGATATAGTTTCCTCCCAATTCGGGGCTACTGGGCCGATGAAGCGCATAATACATTCCGTTGATTTTTTCTTCGAACAAAGCGCAATCTTTATTATGTGGAGGGAAAATCATTCCTTTCCGATCGAGTTGTTGGAAATTCCGGGTAGCAATAAGCCCCACACCAACCGCAACAGAAGAAACTTCGGTGAAAGTAAGGTAATAGCCATCATCCATAGTGGCCACGCGGCAATCTTCAATTCCGAATGATTCCAGATCACCTTCACCAAAAATGGGTGGATAAGCCGGATCTTCATAAAAATGAATATCATCATCGCTGCAAACCAGGCGTAAATAAGATAGTGTGGTCAAATAGTTTTTCCCCTGATAAAGGATAACACGCGGATCGGTGGCATCTAGCTGAGGATCGTTTTTATCAAAACTTAAAACTTCAATCTTCCCTTCGTTGTTATATATAGGAAAACTGATTTTATCGTTGATTTGTCGCGGGCGTTCGGCAACACGAAGTAAAAGCCATGTTTTTCCGTTCATTCGGAATACACCCGGGTTAAGAAGGCAGGTAATTTCCATTCCGTTAATTCCCGGTTGTAAATCTTCGGGACGAAGCAATGGATTGCTCCTGGAGCGTTTTGCAATATCCATAATATTCTTTTGATTTAAAATTATAATGCAAATGTAGAGCATACCTTCGTGTTCAGGGGTATCTTATACTTGCAAATAAGTACCCGCTTTTTGCAAAATACAAAAGGATACCTTTTTGATAAAAATGGATACCTTTTTCGAAATTTTATAACCCCTGGAAATAGTATATTTGCGTAATCTTAAAGCAGAATATCATCCTATGAAAAAAGCGTTGCTATTAATTTGTATTCTAATTCCTCTCACTCTACCGGCTCAAAAATACGATATTGTTAATCTGACAAACAATGATGGACTCTCAAACAGTTCTATCAACGACATATATCAGGATTCCAATGGGCTAATGTGGTTTGGTTCCTGGGACGGACTCAACATATACAATGGCAGGGAGTTTAAAGTATTCAAACCCGAATCGGGAAATGCGCAAAGTATCAGCAATAATATCATCCGCGGCATTGTTGAAGAAAGTAAAAGCGTCCACTGGATAGCCACCGATAGAGGAATTAACCGTATGAATATGCAAAGAAACACGTTCGAGCGTTTTTTTGTGGATGCCGAATACCAGATTATTTCGGGCGAAAACTCTTTTCTGATAGCTAAAAACAGTTCAAACGTTGTTTTTGCCGGAATAAATGAAAGAGGGGTATTTTTTTTCGACAATAAGAGTCATCAATTCATTCGTCTTCCAAAGGTAAAGAATTACCGTTTAAAGAAAATGTTCTTCGATCAGGATGATAATTTATGGCTCTACAACGACGAAAAGGTACTACTCAAAGTTCTGTTTACTAAAGGAGAATCGTCATTGCCTCAAATTCGTAATGTTGTTGAATTTCAACATTTGAAGAATATAGAATTCGTATTTTACAATTCCAATAATGAACTCTGGATTCAGACTACCGATGGAAAGCTTCATTCATACAAGATATCGGAAGGATTATTAACCAATTACCCCGACGAAATTAAAAGCGGCACAATCAAATCGATGGTTTTCACCGGCACCTACCAGTTGTGGGGAACTGCAAACGGATTATTCCGTTTCAGCCCGACTCTGAATCAAATTGAATGCATAGTCCCAGATATATCGGTTTTATCACTTTGCCGGGGAACACAGCAAATAGTGTGGGTTGGCACCGACACGCAGGGAGTTTGGCAATTATCACCTTCACGCGAAACTTTCAGATCGTATTCTGCAAAAAATATCCCTTCATTTGGAAACAGCGCTGTGCGTACTTTTTTTGAAGATCAGAATCATACACTCTGGGTAGGCACAAAGGGAAGCGGGATTTATACCATCAATCAGAAATCGAACGACCTGAAATCGTTGAACAACCAACGTTTCACAACGAAAAATGGTCTGCTGAGCAATTCGGTATTCACCATTGTCAAAGGTCAGGGAAACGAGTATTGGATTGGAACTGATGGCCGCGGAATAAATTATTATGACCTTAAAACGAGGAAAATACAAACACTGTATGTCCCTGAAAATATTCTTCAAAAAGTAAATCTAACTTCAGTGTATTCAATTTATCCGACTGACAAAACCACTTTGTGGGTTGGAACAAGCGGATACGGAATGTATAAACTGGAAATAGACAGAAGTACAACTCCATATAAAATAGCATCTTACAGACAATACATATTTGAGAAAAACAAAAAATCGCTTAGTAACAACATTGTATATTCAATTATACCCGATGACAATACCCATTTATGGATAGCCACACGTGGTGGAGGATTAAACAGGTTCGACAAAAAAACTGAAACTTTCGAAACTTACCGTTATTCTTCAGGCAATCCAAGCTTTATCAGTAGCGATGATATTTTGTGTCTTTACAAAGACCAATCGGGGTATTTGTGGGCCGGAACCAGTATGGGCTTGAATAAACTTCTGCGTTACGAAAAGGGGATCCCGGTTTTTGCCCGTTTTACAGAAAAAGAAGGTATGCCCAACAATACTATTCACGGAATACTGGAAGATAAGGAACACAATCTGTGGCTCAGTACCAATAAAGGAGTTGCCAAAATGATGAAAGACCGTAACGGCTATCGCATTATCTCCTACTTTCAAAAAGATGGTCTTCAAAACAATGAATTTTCCGATGGAGCTTTTTATGAAAGTCCGTATTCGCATCAAATGTATTTTGGAGGAATCAGTGGTTTCAATATGTTTAATCCACTCGAAATAACCCATAGTAGCTACATGCCTTCCTTGTTATTAGACGCGTTTTATGTCGACAATGCTGAGACAAATCTGTCGGACTTCCTTGTTTCTAAAAAAGCTGGAGAAACCCTTGTTCTGTCCTATAAAAACAAGTCTTTCAGCTTTAAATTTATCCCCCTCGATTATCTTTCAGGCTCTAAATGTGAAATTTCGTACTTATTGGATGGTTTTCAGAAAGACTGGATTCATTTGGGAACTTCAAATACGATAGTTTTCACCAACCTACCCAAAGGCAGCTATACACTTAAGGTAAAATGCAGCAATGCCGACAAACTTTGGGGCGATAAATATTTTTCACTTCCAATTGTTATGTTACCTCCGTGGTGGGCGAGCAATACAGCTTACGTTATTTACGCAATTCTGTTCATACTTATATCTCTAGCTGTGAAACAGTTTATAAAATATCAATTAGCTGTTCGAAACGACATTCGCATGAAAGAACTTGAGAAAGAAAAGATTGAAGAAATCCATCAGGCAAAATTGCGTTTTTTTACCAATATTGCCCACGAATTCTCCAATTCGCTCACTCTGATTTACGGCCCTTGCGAACAATTACTCAGGACCCATTCTTCTGACGGGATAACCCGAAAATATATAAACATTATCAAGTCTAACTCCGAAAGGATGCAAAGCCTCATTCAGCAGTTGATTGACTTTCGGAAAGCGGAAACTGGCCATTTGAAGTTAGAAATTGAACAGGTGGACATAACAGAATTGGTGAAATTTGTGGTTGATAACTTCATGGATATATTGGAACAGAAGAAAATAAATTTCAACATGACTTTTTTACCGAACGAAATTATCTGGCAAACTGACAGGAACAGCATCGAAAAAGTCTTGTTTAACCTGATATCAAATGCAGGAAAATATACGCCCGAAGAGGAAAATATCGACGTGAGAATAGAGATCCGTAACGATCAGCTTTTTATTGCAGTAACCAATACCGGAGTTGGAATAAAACCGGAGTACCAGCAAAGCATTTTCGACCGGTTTGAAGTACTCAACCGGTTTGAAAAACAAGTTTCAAAAGGATTGGAAACACGCAATGGAATTGGCTTGGCATTGTGCAAAAATATTGTTGAAGTTTTGCAGGGAACCATTGAGGTAGAAAGCGATGGCAATACTTTTACCACGTTCAAAGTTGTACTTCCCAAACAACAAATGGAAGAATCGGATCTTCAGTTGCCTTCAGCCCATAAACCGGCTATAAATCAACCAATTGAAACAGCTAACATAAATCAGCAAGCAAAAGAGCGAATTTTTATTCCGGACACACAAAAAGAAGGCCTTGTATTGATAATTGATGATGAAAAAGAGATACGGGAGTTACTTAACGATTTTCTGTCTGAAAAGTATGAAATTGCCGAAGCTGCCAATGGACAGGAAGCTATTGAGATAATGAAAATCAGAATGCCTATTATGATTATTTGCGACGTGATTATGCCGGTAATGAATGGTGTTGAATTTGTAAAAATAATGAAACAACAAGAACTCACACGGCATATCCCAATTATCCTTCTATCATCGAGAGGAACTATCGAAAATCAGATTGAAGGGCTGGAAATCGGAGCAGATGCATACTTGAGTAAACCATTTCATCCACGTCATTTGGAAGCTCTGATTGAAAATACGCTGTACCGGAATAAAGCTGTTCTTGATTACAGCGAATCGGCCTACGCAGCTCTGGAGCAGTTCGAAGGTAAATTAGTTCGCAAAGAAGACAAAGAATTAATGCTTATGATCACAAAAATAATACAGGAACACATGGAAAATGAATCTCTTTCACTCGATTTTATTGCCAGCGAAACAGCTCACAGTAAAATGCAACTTTACCGAAAAATGAAAGAAATAGTAGGAATTACTCCTACTGAGTTCATACGTTCTATCAGGTTAAAACACGCGGAAAGGCTCCTTAAAACAACTAACCGTACTGTTCAGGAAATTATGTACAACAGTGGATTTAACAATAAAGCTCACTTTTACCGCGAGTTCTCCAAAAAATATCATCTAACACCCAAAGAATATAGAAATCAGAAATAAAAATTAAAGTTCAATTGTTGATAAGATAAAAATAGTTGATTTACTTAGACAGAAACTGAAAAGTTCAACCTTAATTTTACCTTACAAAAAATGGGACCGGATAAACGTTTATCCGGTCCCATTAATAAATACAATCAATATCGTTTAATTTAAACAGATATTATGTGACAACGATCAAACAATTATTGTTTTAAATTAATTAAGTTTGATTTTTCTTACAACCTTTGTTCGCGAATTCACTACAGCAACAATATAGATTCCTGAGGCAGGAACTGTAATTACTGTATTTCTATCGGCAATTCGGTCACTCACCAATTTTTGTCCTACCAGATTATACACCGACACAGATGTTTCATGACTTAAATCTCCATTATAGTTGACCAGAATTTGATTTTTTGCAATCGTATTAACGGTAACAGATTCTTTATCATTGATGTTATTAACAACATCTGTAGTTGTACTAACCTCACCATACAAACCAATTTCAGAAAACTGCAACACGGTGGCCCCGGCAGTAGTAAATACTTTTAGGGCATAATACCTGTACGAACGAGGATTGGAAACAGCGAACGCTGTACCCGTAAAATTCACCTCAGGTAACTGAGCATTAGACACCGAATCAATACTGGTCCAGCTGATTCCATCGTTAGAGCCTGACAATACCCACATTTGAGGGCTTCGACCTGTACGTGTCGCGTTATCGTTTGCGGTGTAGAGCACGTACCATTTCAACGTTACCGGTTGCTTCATTGTCCAGGCAATGGTAGAAGGAATAGTATCAGTGCAAAATTTAGTTGAAGTTGTACCATCCAGAATCAATGAACATGATTCACCAGTTGATATTGATCCTGTACCTGTAACTGACTTGTCAATAACCTGAGCGGCAAGAGATGCTTCGGTTGGCACCACACTAAGAGCCACTTTGTTGCCGCTTGTATTAATTGTACCTACTGTCAAATTCGGAATTTTTACCGTTGTAAAATATGAGCGGTAGCTTGGCACATTTTCAGTCACGAAACTTCCATTTACAACAGTTATTTTAGAAGTAAAAGGATCGGCATACACCACTTTTACATTGCTTGTTGCATTTACAACTCCGGCATAAACCGTAGCATTACCGCTCACATTTCTGGGTGAATTGCAGAACATAGCCAACGGTGCTTTAATAGCACTATACAACGACGCTATATTATTATAGCCATGATGCGAAGTCTGAACACAATCACTCTTAAGCGTAGCTGCCGAATACATAGCTAACATATCGCTCTGGCAAACATTTCCGGCATCGGCCAGCAACATTAATTGCTTGCCATCCATTGTCATTTCCAGAATTGTAGAAGTATCATTAAAATCTCCAATAGTAGTTTTGCCTGCACTTGATACACCATCTTCATGGGTATGAAGCACATCAAACTTAACTCCCTGAAGAGTGAATGTCTGGCCGGTATGTAATTTTACATATTTACAATTAGGATAATACGTATTGAAAGCCTGTTTCATCAGGAATGTACCCGAGTCGTATCCCGAACTCATAGTCTGGAATGATGGAAAATTAAACAATACAGTTTCAACATTCAGTACATCATGATACTTAGCCAGGAAAGGAGATGTAAAATAAACATGGTCGCCGTGAGCATGGGAGAAAAACCAACCACGAATATCCAACGTACTTCCGGCTTGTTGCCCGGTTATATTGTACATGAAATTCAAAAACCCTTCCATCGCTGCATTGCTGCTTTGACGTTGATGTCCTGCATCAACAATAAACAGACTATTGTCTTTAAGTTTCACAACCAACGTTGCTCCGCAATCAATTTTCCAGTAGTCGGTTTTGGAAGTTTGACCCTCACCATGTGTATAATCAAGGCTGTAAAGATAGAATTCTGTTTTACCAGTTCCCTGAACCGAAGCATCCAGCTCACTCAACATTGTTTTAGTTGAATTATCCTGAATAATACGAACCTGATTGGTACTTCCTGTAAAATATAAATAGTACAATTTATTAACATTTGTCAGGGCATAAAATATATTATTATCAATCCGGTTAGTTGAAATCTGGGTAAAACCATTACTCAAAAGAGATTGTATATAAGCGGTAAATGTGGCTTCGCTTGTAGAATTTATAATTACCATCTTGCTATCTTCTGTTGTAGTTGCAGTCTGGTCGCTAGCCAGTCCCGGACCGGCATTATAAACGTCGCTGGATGCACCATCAGGATAAACGGTAAAATTAGCAAATGGAATAGTCGGATAAATTCTTATGGTAGCAACAGTAATAACATTCGAGTTTTCACTTACAGTTCCGTTTGTTGCTCTTACTCGATAGTAATAAGTAGTCCCATTGGGCAAACCTGCAAGAGTTAAGGTTGTTTCTGTAACAGATTTGCCATTGTATCCGGATACAAAAGACGTAAAGCCGCTGTTGGTAGCCACGTCGACCAAGTAGCCGGTGGTTCCCGATACTGTAGCCCATGAAAGCGTGAAGCCGCTAGTAGTAACATCTGTTGCTTCATTGGCTACCGGTGCCACAGGAGTTGTAGCCTGAGTGATAATATTAGAGTTGCTACTGGTCTCAGAACCATCATAAGCTCTAACGCGATAGTAATAAGTTGTTCCTGCGGTTAATCCTGAAACAACTTGCGAAGTACCGGCAACAACTAAATTGTTATACCCAGTCAGTAAATTAGCAAATGCATTATCTGTAGCCACATCCAAACGGTATTCGGTAGCTCCGGCTGAGGCATTCCATTTGGCGGTAAATCCAGCGGTTCCAATACTACCGGCAGCATTGGCAACCGGAATAGCAAGCCCGGCAGTTGTAGCCGTACTGATAACATTTGAATTAGCACTAAAGAAGCCATCCACATTGCGCGATCTGACCCGATAATAATAAGCTGTATTTGTATTTAAACCTATTGCGGCATACGATGTTCCTGCAATAAGGGCACTGGTATGTACAATATTGGCGAATTCCGCATCAGTGGCTACTTCTACCACATATTTCACATCTCCGGTTACCGAATTCCAGTTTGCAGTAAAGCCGCTGCTGGTATTATGAGTCGCCTCAGTAGCAACCGGCACTCCCGAAAGGGTTGTCAAAGTTATTACGTTAGAACTATTGCTCGTTGAAAGTCCATTATACACATATCTTGTACGGTAATAGTAAGTGGTGCCTCCGGATAATCCGGGAATAACCTGCGTATTACCTGAAACAGAAAGGCTATTGCAATCAGTCAACATGGATGTAAATGCGGCATCAGTAGCCACATCCATCACATAAGTCAAAATGGGTGCCGTAGCCCAGTTGGTAGTTGGCACGCTTCCCCAGTTGGCCGTAAAGCCCGAAGCAGTAATAGCGGTTGCAGCTTTGGCAACCGGAGATTGCCAGGTAAGAGCCGGGTAACCATTATTTAGCACCGATGTCATTACCCAATAGTCGTTGGTACCGTTGGTAGTTTCGTCAATAAAATCCCAACTGGCATAAGTAGACAAGGTTTTCATTTCGGCAGTAGTTTTGCCGGTACCATACAAACTTGAAGATTGTCCAGAAGTTTGAGTATCCCAAAAGCAATTGGTTACTGTACCAACACCACCAGAAACAATTCGTCCAATGAATCCAAAAGTTTTAGACGTTACTGGTACTGTAACTAGTCCTGTTGAGTAGCAATTGGTAGTTAACCAGCATCCGGCAGTACCCGAAACCGTACCTACACCTCCAATAAAACCTCCGGCATCAACATTGGCGCTCACATTTCCGGTTGCATAACAATTGGTAAATGTAACTTTTTGAGTTGAAGCATTTCCTCCCTTAACATAACCGGCTAATCCACCATAATTATTCTGCCCGGAAACAGCAGATGTGGATACATTACAAGTAGAATAACACCTGACAACATTAATTGCAGCCTGATTCCCCAAACAGCCGAACATCCCACCAATTGAACTTCCAGCCCCTACAACAGCCCCCGTAGCACTGCAATTGCTTATAACTGAAAGAGTATTAGCACTTCCATCCCATTGAGAACCAACCAAGCCACCTACATTGCCCTGACCTTTTACGTTTATGTTGACAAGGCGGATATTCTGGATAGTCGGATTTCCGGATATTTTCCCGAAAAAACCTATCTCATTTGTTGTAGGGCGATTAATAAACAATCCAGAGATGACATATCCTTGTCCGTCATAGCTACTGGAGAAGGTAGTTGTACCATTACCAATTGGTGTAAATCCGGCCCCACCAGCCCAAGAAGACGTAGCCGTTGCATCGATGTCGGCTGTTTGTTTGAAATATTTGCCTGACCATGAAGCAGTGTTTTGCGTTACCCAATACAAATTATCGAGGTTTGCAATTAAATACGGGTCGGCGGATGTACCGGTACCGGATGGTGCTGTCGATGTTTGAGCAGTAGCAAACGCCAAGCTAATCCACACTAAGAAAAAGAGTAGAAATGATTTTCTCATAAATTTATTTTTAGAATTAATTTTGGTCAACAGTTTTATATCATTTTCAATTGGCATTACCACCATTATTGAAAACTTCACAAAGTAAATCAATGCAGAACAACTATTTGGCAAAAATTTATTCAAAAAGCAGTAATATCCAGCCAGAGTTCATGCTTAACATTCACCATTTGCGGCATTTCCGATTAGTTATGTTTTCCACCTCAACCAACTTTTACGAAAGCACATCCAACAGCTTGTTTGTCAAAGTAAATAAAAAAAAACAGGAGTTCACAAAATAGATTCTATTTTGGGGCTATTTGTATACATAAAAGACAAACTGTGACCCTAAATAAATTAGAACAGACATCTTTATCTCAAAATAAGAAAGGCTATTATAGCATAAAAAAAAGTTGCGCCAATCTGAGATTAAACGCAACTCTTTCTTTAGCTTTCGGTACTTTATCATTTCTTTTCAAGCTGTTTTTGAATTTTCCTGATGGCAGTTTCAATTGATTTTTCGGGTTCTATGACATTAAACTCTCCCCAAAATTTTGTATCCGAAAATCCTGAAGCTTCATCGCTGATTATGACTGTTGGTTTTATCCTGTCTTTAAAATCAATGGATTTTTTTTCAGCATTCTTACCCCAATCAGTTACAGCCATTTCGATGGTTGAATAATAATTGGTATTGAACAATTTTTTCTTCCAGATGATTTTCATTCCCAATTCAATGCGGCTGTAACCATAATACCATTTCCCATCTCTTTCACGGTAATCCATCCGATAATTCACTTCAAACGGATAAACCCGCGCATTTACAGGCTTTCGCATGATAAACATTTTGGCAGCCTCCTCTTTATTTGTAATATTCAAACTAAAAACAGCACTTTTAAGGGCCAGTGTTTGGGCATCCACATACAGTTTTCCGAAATAAAGCGGCTCTGTTTTCTCTGTCAACTGCTTAAAATCAACCACATAAATCAACGATTTGTCAATATAAGTAGATCGGTCAAAAGTAAATTTGTAATTTGCCAGCATATTATCCGTAAAAAGTACATCGGGATATTTCATCACGTCCAGATACAAAGAATTGAACGGACCACCCATAAGTTTAAAAGTAAGGGTATCCAGTTTATTGTAATCAGTTTTCTTTCGCGATTTGAACAATCTTACAATATCGGTTTTGAAAGAAGTATAAGGCTGTTTATTGATTTCTACCACGGCTTCGGAAAGTGATGCATAAGTTCTGTTCTTTTTGATTGTTTCCCGATAAAAGGCCGTCATCATAGTCGGCGTATCAAAATAGTTCTCTCCTTTTTTATCAAGCACAGCTTTTATCAATTCGGCTGCATCACGAGATGTTACGCTTAATTCCGGCAACATCACAGCTGTAGGCTCCAGTTCTATCCGCGGTTTTTCCGGATTAAGCTCGGAGAGCAAAACCAACTTATTTTTATAACCGATAAAACTCACAAGAACCCTTGGGGCTATATTCTCTTTTGGTAGTTTGAGCAGAAACTCACCTTCCGAATTTGATACAACAGTAATATTCGTTCCTACCACATTAAGGCTGGCATAAGCCAGAGGATCTCCTGTTTTCCGGTCGACAACCGAGCCTTTATACTCAATATAATTTCCCGATTCATCATCAGCGAAAAACGAAAGGTTATTGGCCAACAACACATTATTTGAAGATAACAACAGAAAAAAAGCCATGCATACAGACCAAAATTTGTCGATAAAAAAGCAGCTGGTTGTTTTCATAAAATTAATTTTATGTGATTATAGTTAAATATCAAAAAGGAACAATAGAATCAACATACTAACACACTAAAATATCTGAAATAGCCTATCTAATTAAAACAAAAATGCTCATACATAGTTGATTACACAGCCGTTATAATTTTCAACAAACGCAAAAAAAGAACAAACCGCAACCTTCAATGGCGGACAATAAACTTACCCACTTTCCTTGTCGATACATTGTAAAGTTCTAATAAATACATCCCATCAGTGAGTTCTGCAACAGAAATAATTCCGTCCATTGACAATTTAGCCGTTTTTACAGTTATCCCGCTCAGAGTCTTTACAAAATAGGTCGATTGCTCTGGCTTATTAACATTCACAGAAAGTTCTGTTTTTACTGGATTGGGGTTTAGTTTAAAATTAATTTCTTCTTCAGGCAATATTCCATCATCATGCCACTCTGCCCCCATATACTTTCCCCAAATATATTCAGCCAGTTCAGGGTGGTCAACAAAAGGATTCCGGTTGTGCTGAACACTATACACTGCATCGTTACGGTTAATTTCTTTCTCGCTCACAGGATCGTTTCTGTGCCATTTAAGCAACAAATTAACCCCGTAGGTTGTAAACACCGGATAGGTATTCTTACTCAACACACTTGCAGTTCCAAGGCTTTGCCAAACAGCAGCATAATCCTCGTAACAGGTAACCATATACATGTAATCACGTGCAAAATCCCCTTTGTATTGATCGCCCGGCTCGAAAACCTTTCCGTTATAACCCGGAAAATTGTTCGTACCTACCCGAAAAACACCATTATCGAAACTCGATGTACCAACTTCACCGGGAGGATAATTTGATTTTGCGGTGTTGGCTGTAGCATCAGAGGGATATAAATTATGTACATCGGTAGAAATAGCATAGCTGTTTACCTGATCCGATGATACGCCGAACCAGCTTTTGGGCAAATTATGTTCTCTGTTTAAACCTGTCCATGAATTTCGTTGAATAGAAGAATACATATCCCAGAAATATCCGTTTGGATTCCAGTCGGTAGTGCGGAAAGTGGTACTCAAAGCATAATATTCAAGTTGTGTATGCGACCGAATGATAGTAAAAAGAGCTGTTTTAAGTTCTGCTTCCTTTTTCCCTTCTGCAGCCTTATAATATCCTGAGGGAATCTGAGCATTCAACGATACGACAAGTATCAATCCCAAAACCCCGAACAAAACCTTAAATTTAAACACCCGCAAATTCATTGTGTAATATTATTTGTTATTTTTTACAACTCTACAAAAGTAATAAATTTCGTTATTTCGACTGTAAAACATGTATGTTTATTCATTTTCAATCGATATTTTAATCTTTCGAGGAGTTGAGAAGCCCAAAAATATCTCCTCGGCTAAAAAAATTTCTATTGGATAAATGATTAAAAAAACTATTTTTGCAACATAAAACTACATAATTATTAATTTTTAATAAATCTGATTACATGTTAGAGAAACTCTTTAAACTCAAAGAAAACAAAACAAACGTAAGAACAGAGATCATAGCCGGTATTACCACTTTTATGACCATGGCTTATATTCTGTTTTTAAACCCGAACATTCTTGGCGTAACCGGAATGGACAAAAATGCGGTATTTTTTGCCACCGCTATTTCTGCCGGATTTGTTACAATCGCTATGGGGCTTGTGGCTAACTTCCCAATAGCCCTGGCTCCGGGTATGGGCCTGAACGCGCTCTTCGCCACTGTGGCGTTGGCTGGCGTTGGAATGCCATGGCAGGTAGCTCTGGGCGCTGTTTTCATTTCCGGACTTATCTTTATTTTACTTACCGTCACCAAAGTTCGACAGATACTTGTGGTGGCAGTTCCGAATTCGCTCAAACGGTCTATCACGGTAGGTATCGGGCTTTTTATTACCATTATCGGACTGAAATTGTCTGAAATTATGGTTGTATCGGCCAACGTAATTCCTCCAACCCTCGAAGCTATGGGAAAAAGTGCAGGTGCTACTACCCTGAAATTCTTTGAATGGAACATTGGCATGGGAAGTTTCCACAACCACAGCATGTTGCTTTGTCTGATCGGCCTTTTCATTACTGCCGTTTTAATGGCCCGCAACGTGAAAGGATCTTTATTGATCGGTATTGTTGTAACCACTTTAATTGGTATCCCGATGGGAGTTACTGTTATTCCTGAAGGTTTTGCTCCATTCAGCCTGCCTGATTTTCAACACCTGGCAGTAGGTGCACTGGACATTAAAGGAGCTTTGAATATGGGTATCTGGACCGTAGTTTTCACCTTTACCTTTGTTGAATTGTTCGATACTTTCGGAACACTGGTGGGAACAGCCGGAAAAGCCGGGCTGATTGACAAAGACGGAAATTCTCCTAAAATTGGTAAAGCCATGCTTGTAGATGCATTCGGAGTTTCATTCGGAGCATTAATGGGAACCAGTACTGTGACTGCTTACGTAGAAAGTGCTGCCGGTATTGGCGAAGGCGGACGCACCGGATTAACTGCTGTTACTACCGGTTTATTCTTCCTGCTTGCATTGGTTATTGCTCCATTGGCCGGCATTATTCCAAGTGCCGCCACAGCTCCGGCATTAATCATCGTAGGAGTTTTGATGGCTTCATCGGTTCTGGAAATCGATTTCAATGATTTTACCGAAGGATTCCCTGCTTTTATGACATTTGTAATGATGCCATTTACTTACAGCATTGCTAATGGTATTGCTGCTGGTATTATTTCATACACCATTCTTAAAGTTGCCACCGGAAAATGGAAACAGGTACACTGGATGATGTATATCCTTTTTGTATTGGTAATCACACGTTATATCTTCCTGAGCGAGTAAAATTTCAGGAACTCACTGTAACGAAATCAAATGCCTGCACGTAATTCTACGTAGCAGGCATTTTTTGTACTATTTTCTATTTCATAATAATTCTCACATATATCAAAAACATTAAAATTTTAAACTTTATCTTGTTTTTTTCTTACAAAAACAAATATTTATGGATATTTTCATATAACTATTGAAATAAATAATTAATTTTGTCAAATTAAACCAAGTTTCATCCGATTCACAAATAACAGGCAAACCAATGGGCTTTTTATAGTTGAATTGATCGAACAAGGTTAAATACTAAAGAGTTATATAGTATTAACTTTTTAAACTGACTGTTATGAAAAGACTATTACCAATCTTATGTTTTGTACTTGCCTGTTCTTATTTTCAAATTCAGGCACAAAATTTAGTCACTAATCCCGGTTTTGAAACCTGGGCTTCCGGAAAACCATCAAACTGGACCATCACTGCCACTTCCAACGGAACTCTTGCACAGGACACAGCCCATATCGATGGAGTCAAATCCTGTAAAATGATTGCGAGCGGAAATTTTCACGAACTTTTCCAATATGTAAACGTAACTCCCGGAAAAACTTACAAAGTAAGCTTTTCATATTTCATCTACGGAGGAGATGCTACCGATGCGGGAATTTGGTGTAATTTCAAAACTGCTGCAAACGGGGCTAATATACCTTTATCTCTGGCCGATTCGTTGTTATTGAAAGGCCCGGGCGGAGCGACAAAGTTTTTTGACAACGTAAAAGGAGCTTGGCAAACTTATACCTGCAAAGTGGTGGCTCCTGCAAAAAGCACTGTGTTCAGACTAGGGATAAGAACTTACAAAGGCGGGACAGTATCCTGGGACAATTGCCAGTTTACAGAAGATCTGACTCCGGTAATAAATAAATCAGCATCGTCTCTATCGGGCTTCTCCTATACTCCGGGATCGGGTCCTTCATCACAACAATCGTTTGCGATTAGTGGCAGCAATCTCACAAATGGCTTAACTGTGAAAGTTCCGGCAGAATATGAAATATCGACAAATTCCGGAACGGCTTTTACACCCCTAACAAGCCCGTTTACAATCAGCCAATCGGGTGGTCTGATTAGTCCGGTTACGTTCTATATACGTTTAAAAGCCGGATTAACACAAAACACCTACACCGGAAATATCACGTTGACTTCCGGAAGCCTTGTGGAAAATATAGCATTATCCGGGTCGGTGGCACTGCCTCCGGCTGTTATCACAACCTCTACAGCAAACTTATCAGGTTTTACTTATGTAGAAGGAAGTGGCCCATCAGCCCAACAATCGTTTACCCTTAGTGGCAGCAACCTTACAAACGGAATAACAGTAACTCCACCTGCATCTAATTATGAGATTTCTATTACTTCGGGTGCCGGATTCAGTGCTATCTCAAGCCCATTTACAATTACCCAATCAGGTGGCTCAGTTTCTTCAACAACTATCTACGTCAGATTAAAAGCAGGGGTTGTAGCAGGAAATTATAGCGACAATATTGCTTTATCAACAACAGGAACAACAAAAAATATTGTACTGAATGGAACGGTTAGTGCTCCTGCAGGTATCACTTTATCAACAAATTCGTTAAGCGGATTTAGTTATTATATTGGTGCTGGTCCATCTTACACACAACTATTTTCTATAAGTGGAACAAGTCTTACATCTTCAGTTGTAATCACTCCTCCTGCCGATTATGAAATTTCGGATAGTGAAAACCCATTTACGGCAACCGGAATGATTCTGCTGGTTCCATCCAACGGAAACATTGCTTCGACACCGATATATGTGCGTTTAAAATCCGGTTTATCTGTAAAAAAATATGATGAGAACATTAGCATATCTTCTACTGATTACGCAACAAAAAACTTAGCCCTACACGGCAATGTATTGCTTACTACTGAAAATGCTGAAGCTACTGCCAACAGTGTAAATGTTCGCACTTCAGGATCAGACATTATAGTTTTGGGAACTGCAAAAAATGAGCTTATTTCGCTTTATTCCATCACCGGATTGCGTTTACAAACCATAAAGTCGCAAGGCGAGAAAGTAGAATTCAGTGCTCAACCCGGAGCGGTTTATCTGGTTAAAACTACCACAAAAACATTAAAAGTAGTATTATAACAGAAGAACAAAATTAAAATTCCTTACAAAAGAACCCGCTTTGCTAAATTTGCAAAGCGGGTTCTTTTGTAAACAGGCTTTCATAAAAGCCATCTGAAAAATTCTCAAATTGAGAAAAATAACGGATCACAATCACGAACATTTACATAAACTGTTTGTTTTATAAGAACATCGCCTCTGATAAAAAGACTTAACAAAATATAATCACTCATTTTTTAGTAACCTTTTATTTTGAGAAACTATGGAAATAATTAACTTTAAGAAGTCTGGCGATCCAATCAAATTTAAATTTGTAGTTAGAAAAGAGGAACTAGCCGTAGTGTACTCGGTGGAATTATTCAAAAAGAATGGTAAAAAACCCATTGTAACCTACATCGGAGATAATTCCGGACGGAAAAAGATTAATGAACATTATTTACCTGTACCGCTAAACGAAAACGATGAAAGAGTGATATGCCTCAGTGCCGACTACATGGGGTATGAAACCGACTCAAGAAAAGATTATTTACTGGCTTTTGAAGTATATCAGGGAAACAAACTATTGAAATCTATTGAAAAAAAGGGTTGCCTTACGGCGGCTGAGGAAAATATTTCAATTCTGGCTCAATTAAAAATGAATTGACAAATACCTAACAACATATAAACTGAAACAGGTTGGTTCCGAGGGATCAACCTGTTTTTTTATATCACTCCGGCAAAACCACTTACCTTTCGACAACAAATTTATGTATTGATTTACGGCTTCCAGCCCTGACTTGCAGCAAGTACATTCCTGCCGGGAGATTAGCAACCAAGATGATGTGATTTGCAGCCAATGGTTTATTCCGGAGCATTTGACCATTCAAATTGTAAATGGTGTAATTCAGATTTTGTTCATCTGTTTTTATTATCAATTCGTCATGGACAAGCCCGGTAGAAATCGAAAATATGATTTCTTGTTCAGCAATTCCCGCCGACAACGACCACGGTTCTCCTTTGTGTGTACCCCAAATATATTCGGCCAGCTCAGGATAATCGATAAACGGATTTCGGTTGTGTTGAATCACGTAAATTGCATTGTTCCGGTCAATTTCCTTCTTCGAAACAGGATCGTTCCGGCTCCATTTCAAAAACAGATTCAAACTCCAATCGGTAAAAGACGGATAAGCCGTTTTATTGAAAGAGGGGCCTCCCACAAAAGAAGTCATGATATTCTGATACCGGGTAGCAAAATAAAAATACGTTCGGGCAAAATCGCCTTTATAGTCGTCAACCGGTTCGAAAACGGTTCCGGAGTAGCCCGGGAAAGTGCAATTACCCAATCGTCCGAGCCCGCCGCTCAGGGTAGTTCCTGTAGAGCATTCGCCATAAGGAAAATTGCTCCTTTGGCCGTTCACTTTCCCATCAGTGGGGTAAATGTGGTGTGCGTCGCTCTTCATCGGTAAATCTTCGCTAAACCAACTCTGCGGAATGGAGTGTTCACGGTTATAACAATCACAAACTGCCGAATAATTGCCACATGTCTTCAGTCCCGGGGTCCAGCTGCAAGTGGAATACATATCCCATACTTTACCGGTAGAGGTTACGTCGCTGGTTTCGTAGGTGGTATACAGATAATCGTAGCTTTGGGTTACATATCCGTTTGAAATAATGTTGTAAAGTTGGGTTTTAAGAGTAGCTCCGGTTTTTCCTATGGCGGCGTTATAATATCCGGCTGGAGCCTGAGCTAACGTATATCCTGTGATTGCGAGAAGAAAATAAAGACAGAATTTTTTCATGGGAATTATTACTTTTAAAGAAAAAAAATCGGATAATCCTTATCCTTTACAAATAAAAACGTTGTAAATATATGGAATATTTACTGAATAATAATGTCTTTTTCTTTATTGTAATCAAAAAATAATACCTCAGCCACCAGATTAAAGGCTGGAGAATTGGATGTAAAATGAATGACTTGCATCAATTAATGGCCTTTTACTTTAGGAGGAGGAGAACAAAGATATTAAAAACAAATTGGCTTTAGCCAAACATTGAATCATTTGGCTAAAGCCAATCCTGGCTCCATTTCAAATTATCTCCGACTAAAGCCAGAGTCAATTAATTTATTTCACATTAAACGCCACGCGCAGTTCTTCAATTTCGGCATCGCCCATTGGATGAAGTTGCCCGATTGACGATGCCATTACTAACGAGTTAGCGGAGAATTCAGCCACTTCCAGATAGTCGAATGTATTGATCAGTTTGTTTCCGGTAACAATGACCGAATCGTTTTCAACAATCACCACCCGATTTTTCGAGAACATTTGGGCAATTCCCTCCATGTCGGTATATAAGCTTTCGAACGGAATAGAAGGCACATCCTGCAGGAAAATCCAACTTTCGGGAATGGTGCGCACATCAAATTTCCGGTGGCTTACCGCATGAGCCATCAGGTTGGTTGGCTGTGTGGTAATGATAGAGTTGATATGCGGATTGAGTTGATAAATGCGGTGATGAAGCGCCACCGAACGGCTTGGATTCTTACCAGCCTCGGGCATACCATTCTTCACCTGAACGATATTTTTTGGAGAAATATCCCAACGGGCTACGTCGCACGGCGTAATCAGGAAGTCGTCGTTTTTCCAACGCACAGAAACCGTTCCGTAAGTAGAAATCATCAATCCCTGGTTGCAGGCACGACTGATGATATTCACCATGTCAGCACGGATTTCACGCTCGTCAGACGGATATTCAACATCCATAAGTGGTGTAATATTCTTTGGAAAACGGGTCAGGTATTTTGAAATTTGCTCGCCAGTCAGTGTATTGATTTTTCCAATGCGGCCGGCATTTACAATGGTGCGACAGCAGAATTCCAGTGTTTCGAAACGTTGGTAAGCATCCAGCATATCTGTTCCGCCCAGCACTACGCCGTGGTTTTCCATGATAACTGCTTTGTATTTCTTATTCTTGAACTCATTGGCAATTTTCTCACCCAACTCTACACTGCCCGGACAACCGTAAGGTGCAAAACCAATCTCGCCACAAATTTCGCGTGCCTGGGGCACAATGCTGGTATCGGGCACCTGACGGGCAATACTGAAAGCAACCAATGCCGGTGGATGAGCGTGAATAATAGCCGTCAACCCCGGACGCATTTCGAAAATGGCTTTGTGGAAAGGAAACTCAGAAGAAGGTTTGTGCAAACCAACCACCGTTCCATCTTTCTTTACACACACAATGTCCTTTACGGTCAGCGACCCCTTGTCGACTGCCGAAGGGGTGATCCAAATATCACCGTTTCCATCTTTAATGGAAATGTTTCCACCTGAAGTAGTAGTCATACCACTCCGATAAATACGTCCGATAATCGAATTAATCTGCTCTCGCGGATGCATCAAGCTAACATCTAACTGTTTCATTAAAAGAATTTACCCTTAGCCCCTTACTTAGGGACGTGGGGAGTTTAAAGTTATTTTTTTATATTTAGTTTCCTGAAGTTGTATTACCAATATTTAAATATTTTGCTGAAGATCAAGTCGGCAACTTCAATCAAAATAAGTACGATAATGATGATCTCGAGCAGACTGTTTTCGCGGTGGTGCAGCACTTCACGAAAATTGCCGAGGTTGTCTTCAATAATTTTCAAATGGTATTCTATTTCCCGAAAGCGGGTATTGACCTCAAACGTTTTTGACAGCCCGCTATTTACTTTCGACAGATATTCGTTTTCCCAGATTATGTCCGGAGCATCCAGAATATAAAGTTCGTCGATAATTCTGTTTTTTGTATTAAGCGCTTTGCCAATAAATTTGAGCATTTCACGCTTTGTGATATTGATTTTCCCAAATTTTTCCAACTGCGTGGTAAAATCAGTGACGGCCAGCAGCAGCTTCCGCGATTCGTCCAGATAATAGTCCAACACCACCGAATGGCCCACATTCAGCATACAGATTTTGATCAGCTCAATGTTTATTTCGGGCACCGTGGCGCTGTTGTACGAAAAGGATAAGGGCTTATGACTATCAATCTGAACCTCGAAATCCTCCGACATACGTTCGGGCAAAAGCTCCGTGGCGTATTTTTCCAGAAACGACATGACCTTGCTTTCCTCTATCTCCGGAAAATCGGCAAAAATAACCACACCGTAATTGAATACGTACAGATACGATTTTTCCTCGTACTCATAAAACAATTCGAAGGATGTCGACGACACCAATTTGCTCGTGAAATCATTTTTCAACCGTTTCAGGTCTATGCTTTCGGCAATCTGATAGGCTGTAATCTTCAACATAGGTCATTCGTTTTAATGGTTTACCGATAACAGAATACCTCCCGCAAAATTCAGAATTGGTTATCTGTATCATTTATACCGTTATAACGCCTGACGATGCATTTTTGATTAAATAAAATGCCTTTTCTTTAACCCTGATAATGCTACATCTTGTAGAAGCTCCAAAGGCATTCATTTCATCCAACTACAATTTGTAGCACCTCCGGCGGTGTTCCGTTGAACAAACTACAGTCTGTAGCACCTCCGGCGGTGCTCCGTTGAACGAACTACAGTTTGTAGCACCTTCCCGGAAGCTCATTTTAAGGATCTACAACTTGTAGAAGCTTCTCAGGTGTTCGGTTGGACAATCTACAAAAAAATCCCTCCAACGCGTTCTTCTTAAAAAGAAAATATCGTTTCTTTAAATATCTCGCTAACGGTTGGGTGTGGGAATACCACCTCCTCCATTTCCACCAATGTCATTTCCTGTTCGATGGCCATGCAAGCTCCGTAAATCATTTCACTGCTTGGGTTTCCAATCATGTGAACACCGATTACTTCGCCGTATTTTGCTCCCACCAGCACTTTGCAAAGCCCGGAGCCGCCTTCGTTTTCGGCTACAAAACGCCCGGAATATGCCATTTGCAGTTTAGCCACTTTGTAGTCGATACCTTTGGCTTTGGCCGATTCTTCTGTTTCGCCTACGCCCGATACTTCCGGATTGGTATACACCACGCCCGGAATGGCATTGTAGCGCATAATGTCAGGTCTGCCGGTAAGGTTATTCACCACCACTTCGCCTTCCCTGCTTGCCGTGTGAGCCAACAAGGAGAATCCGGTAACATCGCCTGCGGCAAATACATTGGGTACGTTCGTGCGCATTTTTTCATCTACTTTGATACCTCCTTTGAGCAATTCCACGTTCAGGTTTTCCAATCCGAAACCGGAAGTCACAGCCCGACGACCCACGCTCACCAATATCTTTTCACCCTCGACAGTTTCAGTTTGTCCATCTTTCTCGAAGATAACTTTGTTTCCTTCAATTTTTACCACTTTGGCATTCAGATTAAATGCAATGCCTTTCTTAGCATACATTTCGCGCAGCATGGCCGAAATTTCAAAATCGTTATTTCCCAAAATTTCGGGGAGCATTTCCACGATAGTCACTTTCGTTCCCAAGCTATTATAGAAGCTTGCAAACTCCATCCCGATAACACCGCCACCAATCACCACCAACGATTTTGGTTGTTCTTTCGTTTCCAGTATTTCGCGGTTAGTCAGGATAATATCACCTGCTTCGGCCAATCCGGGTATAGGCGGAATAAACGCTTCTGAACCGGTACAAATAAGCAAATTGGCACCCAAGTAGCTTTCTCCTCCACAAATCACTTCCACACCTTCCGGGCTGCGTCCCTGAATTATGGCTTCGCCTTTTACCACCGTCACTTGGTGTGTTTTCATTTTAATTTCCACTGCAGCCACCATCTTGCGAACCACTTTATTTTTACGGGCAACGATTTTTCCGTAATCAAAACGGATATTATCTCCATAAACACCGTATTTATCCCCGTGCAAAGCGTTTTCATATATTTTGGCACTGTAAAGCATGGTTTTGGTTGGAATGCAACCTTCGTTAAGGCAAACTCCACCCATTGCTTTCTTTTCGAACAACAGAACTTTCAGTCCTTTATGCCCTGCACGTTCTGCAGCTACATATCCGGCCGGACCACCTCCGATAATGATTAAATCGTACATAATATGACCCATGACCCCTAAAGAGGGATTTTGTTAGTATTGATTAATAAATTTATTGGAAACAAAGATATTGATTTTAATAAAAGATCACCCATCCTTCATATACAAAAGTAACTTTGTTCCTCTTTAGGGGGTTAGAGGGCAATTATTCCAATAAATTTACGGTAAGCTTTTTCCCATTCTTCTGCATTTTGTGGTTCAAATTCATCAATATGAACAGATTGGGCTATGATACGGCGCATCTCCGGCAACGATTCTACACATCCTGCGGCCTTTGCCTGGAGCATGATATTTCCGATAGCGGTTGCTTCCGAGGGTCCGGCAGCTACAGGTATACCTATAGAGTTGGCAGTCCATTGATTCAATAAAGGATTTTTTGAACCTCCACCAATCACGTGCAGTTTTTCGATTGGGAATGGAGCCATACTTTTCAACAATCCAAGAACGTAGCGATATTTCAACGAAAGGCTTTCGAAGATGCAACGTACAAATTCCGGGTGGGTTTGTGGCACTTTTTGTCCGGTTGCAGCGCAGTAATCCTGAATAGCTTTAGTCATGCAGCCCGGGCTGGCAAAAGAAATATGGTCAGGGTCAATAAGCGATTGAAAAGCAGGAACAGTATCGGCCATTTGAACAATTTTTTCGTAAACATAGGTGATACCGTCTTTTTTCCATTCTTTCATGCATTGTTCCAGAATCCACATTCCTGTAATATTTTTCAGGAACCGGGTGGTTCCTTCCACCCCACCTTCGTTGGTGAAGTTGTATTTCGATGTTTCTTCGTTGATAATGGCATCTTTCACCTCAATACCCATCAGCGACCAGGTTCCGGAACTCAGATAAGCAAAGTTCTCGTTCGCGGCAGGAACAGCAGCAACCGCAGATCCTGTATCATGTCCCGCAACGGCTACCACATTTACTTTACCCAATTCGCTTTCTTCGGCCAAATCATCTCTCAATGTTCCAATAACGTGGCCCGGCATCACAATATCACCCAATATAGATGGCGAAACTCCTGCTTTTTCGAGTAATTCTGTTTCGAATTTTTTAGTGCGTGGATTTAAAATTTGAGAGGTGGAAGCGATTGTATATTCTACTACTTTTTTTCCTGTGAGCAAATAGGCCAGTGCATCCGGCATAAATAAAATCTCTTTGGTGGCTTTCAATAATGAATTGTTAGCCTGACTCAACGCAAAAAGCTGGTAGAGACTATTGAAATTCATTACCTGAATTCCGGTGAGATCATATACTTTTTCGCGGGGAACGATTTCGAAATATTTTTCGGGAGCGCCAATAGTATGCGGGTCACGGTAAGCGTATGGAGCGCCCAGGATAGAACCATCTTCAGCCAAAAGAGCAAAGTCAACACCCCATGTATCAATGCCGATGGAAGTAATTTCAACACCTTCTTTTTTGGCAGCTACTAACCCTGCTTTCAGGTGTTCGAACAGTGAATAGATGTTCCAGTGGAAGTGAGCTCCGATTTGGAGAATCTGGTTTGGGAAACGGGTAAGTTTCTTCATTTGAAGACGTCCGTTTTCAATAGTGCCCAAAATAGAACGACCGCTGGTGGCACCCAGATCAAATGCTAGAAATGATTTATTTTTCATGCTATTTCTTAAAACTGAGGCAAAGATATTCATATCTCAGGAATAAGAAATTGCTATTTTTGACTTTAAAACTTTATATTTTGATAATAATGTGAGAGTTTTGGGAGATATTTTAAATCAATTTGGGGCAAAAATACAGATAAAGTTTACCACGTCCGTTATAAAACAGACAGGACAATTAAAATGGGGCTGGTTAAAAACCTATGAGTTTGTGTTGCTTCTTTCGGATGCGATCCAACCGTGGATTCAACGATTCATCTAAATACTCTAATTCGCCGGTAAAACTACCCTTCAGCTCTTTTTTGTCGGAAGTTTTAAAATCACAAACGATATTGTACTTGCTACCAATCCGGCTTACAGTGAAAGTTCCTGAGGTAACAAATTTCAACAACGATTTAGACGCATTCTCTTCGTAATACGAAATAGTGGTTCCAATGGGGAACATCTCTGCACCCACTGTATCGTTTTTTCCGGGAGTAACCGTAAACGGAAGGCTGGTGGTATCAACAGTATAGGTTCCTACCGGCAATGTTTTATCTGTAGGTCTTACGAAAACATCTTCCAGAAACAAATACTGACCTACACCAACAAGACTTTGAGTGCTGTCGATACTTAAAGAATCGGAAAATAAAGAGATTGAAATAACATTATTATTAATCCCATAATCAGCATATTCTTTGCCAAAGTACTCGGCATAGCCCCAGGTGTAGTGCGGATTAGCATTATAAGTATATGGTAGTGGTGGCTCGCCCCCGTTGCAGGAAGCCAACAGGACTACAACAAAAAACATCAACGACCTGAAATGTTTCATTTACCAATTAAAGGGGAATAATTACTTATTTGATTTTTCTATAACGAAATAAATATGGAAATGTTGCTTTTATAAATCAGACTGATTGAATTTCGTCCGGATGTAGCGCACCGGATAATATGCAGCCAGAAATCCCATTACCAAAACGGTAGCAAAAACAAGCGCCAAATCCAGCCAGTTTGTTACCACCGGGTAAGCATCAACGACATAGCCGGTTCCGGTTCCAAGTTTTAAAAGCCCGAAATGTTCCTGCAACAGGCACAAGACAGCTCCAAGCACAATACCGATTAAAGCTCCAACTCCCGAAATCATCCAGCCTTCGAACAGAAATATCCTTTTAATCAGCAGATTATTAGCACCCAGATTTCTCAAAGTTTCGATGTCCCCTTTTTTATCAATAATCAGCATGGACAATGAGCCAATTATATTAAAACTGGCAATCAACAGAATAAAACAGAGAATCAGATAGGTAATCCATTTCTCAATTTTCATGATTTTGAAAAAATTTTCCTGCTGCTCGTAACGATTTTTTACTTCAAACTTATTGCCGAGCAAAGTCTTTATTTGCTGTTGTGCCTCATCCGGATTTACTGTTTTTACAAGTTTCAATTCAACAGATGAAACGGTGTTTTTATCATATTCAAACAAGTCGCGGGCAAAATCGAGCGAAACAAGCACATAATGTTCGTCGTATTGAGCCTGTTTTACTGCGAAAATACCGGACACAAAAGTTGCCATCTGATTGAAACTGGTTTCCGGACGCAACAGATTTATTTTTGTACTCCGCTTGGGTGCATATACATACAGCGGATCGATAAAACGCGAATCGAGCCCCAAGGTGCTGGCCACCCCCAACCCGGGAATGGAGCGCTGAAAAGCTCCATCATACAAAATAAAACTACCATCGTACATAATGCTGTCAATGAGCGTCATGCGTTCAAAGTCCTCGCTCACCCCTTTGATAGTAGCCGGCATTTGTTTGCTTTTAAACCTCAGCAGGGCATTTTCTTCCACTACTTCGGTAAAAACAGCTACGGATTTCATTTTTCGTAGCTTTTCAAATTCTTTAGTATTGACATCGAAAGTTTTACCCTGTGTCAGCGTAATTTTCAAATCGGGGTCAAAAGCCGAAAACATATCTGTAATCAGCGATTCAAATCCATTGAACACCGACAACACGCAGACCAGCGCCATAGTCCCTATGGCCACCCCAGCTGCCGAAATGCCCGAAATAACATTAATGGCGTTGTGCGATTTTTTGGAAAACAAATAACGGCGGGCTATCCTAAACGAGAAGGATAGTCCGCGTAACTTATTTTGTATATTTGAATTACTTTCTGACATTCGAATTAAAAAAGACTAATCCAACTCAATAACTTCACCTTCTTTCAACGGAGAAGGCGGATCGCTTTTCAGCAAATTATCGATGTTTTCCAGATAATCAAGCGAATCGTCAACGTGAAAAAATAATTCCGGAACGATACGCAACTGATTGCGCACGCGCTTCCCCAAGTCGAAGCGAATGGCTTTCGTATCTGCATTTATCTGTTCCAGCACGGCAGCTGTCTTTTCGCTTGGAAAAATGCTTAAATAAGTCCGTGCAATTCCTAAATCAGGGCTAATTCTCACATTACTAACGGTTATCAAAGTCCCGTGTAACTCGCGGGCATACAACAAAAAGATTTCTCCTAACTCTTTCTGCAACATCCGCGATATTTTTTGTTGTCTGGTTGTTTCCATTGTTTTTTTAGTTTAGTTGTTTAATTTCAAAGAAGCGTTTGGTCACTTCTCACAGTTTAAATCTTCCACTCAAATCCGTCCTTGGTATCCTTTATTTCAAATCCGAGTGCTGTCAGCTCGTTACGGATTTTATCGCTGGTAGCCCAGTCCTTGTTTTTCTTGGCTTCCAAACGCATATTGAGCAGCAAGTCGATGGCTTTTTTATAAGCTTCGTTCCCGGCTGACGCTTCAGCTTCAGATTTTAAGCCTAAAATATCTTCTACAAATGTTGCAAAAACCGACTTCAATTCTTCTAAATCGGCAGCAGAAATGGTTTCCTTTCCATCATGAACCAGATTGATAGCACGCAGTGCATCGAACAGATACGAGATCACAATCGGGGTGTTCAGATCGTCGCACATAGCTTCTTCGCATTTGACACGGAGACCGGCTGTTTCGACACTTGAACTTGCCGAAGCAGAAAGTTTTTGCAACCGGGCGTAACCTTCCATCAAGCGGCTGAGGCCTTTTTCAGAGGCTTCCAACGCTGCACTGCTGAAATCAACCGTACTCCGGTAATGTGCCTGAAGAATAAAGAAGCGAACCGTCATCGGGCTAAAAGGTTGCGTTAGGAGCGGATGATTTCCGGTAAAGAATTCTTCCAGCGTAATAAAGTTACCCAACGATTTACCCATCTTTTGTCCGTTGATGGTAATCATGTTATTGTGCATCCAGTACTTCACACTGTCCTTGCCAAGTCCGGCCTGATTTTGAGCAATTTCACATTCATGATGCGGGAACATCAAATCCATACCACCACCATGGATGTCAAACTCTTCGCCCAGGTATTTTGTGCCCATGGCCGAACATTCGAGGTGCCAGCCGGGGAAACCTTCGCTCCAGGGTGCCTTCCAACGCATGATATGCTCTGGCGAAGCTTTTTTCCAAAGGGCAAAATCCACACTGCGGCGTTTTTCCGACTGCCCGTCTAAATCGCGGGTAGTTTCGAGCATATCCTCTATATTTCGGCCTGACAACTTACCGTAGTTATGCTGCTTATTGTATTTTTCCACATCAAAATACACTGACCCTTCACTTTCGTATGCAAATCCGGCTTCAAGAATTTTTTCCACAAATTCAATCTGCTCCATGATATGGCCCGAAGCATGCGGTTCAATGCTTGGTGGCAACACGTTGAGCGCCTCCATGGCTTTGTGGTAACGGTTCACGTAATACTGAACCACTTCCATCGGTTCCAATTCATCCAGACGTGCTTTTTTGGCAATTTTATCTTCGCCGCTATCAGCATCATTCTCGAGATGCCCAACATCGGTAATGTTGCGCACATAACGAACTTTGTAGCCTAAATGCTGTAAATAGCGAAACAAAATATCGAAAGTAATGGCCGGACGCGCATGTCCCAAATGACCATCACCATAAACGGTTGGACCGCAAACGTACATGCCTACTTTATTGTCATGAAGCGGAATAAACTGTTCTTTCTTGCGACTTAATGTATTATATATATATAAGTTGTGTTCCATAGACCCCTAACCCCTAAAGGGGTATTAAGTTAGTTTTATATTTCTTTTTATTGCTTACTTTTGTTAACTTATTCCCCGTTCCTTCTTTAAATTTTCGTATGCTTCATTGACTGAGCGGAATTTTTCGGTGGCCGATTTTCTGACATCCTCGCCTAGTTGGTGTACTTTGTCAGGGTGATATTTCATAGCCATACGGCGATATGCTTTTTTGATCTCATCATTGGTGGCAGACGGTTCTATTTCGAGCGCTTTGTAGGCCCAGTCCCTATCTACCTGTTTCATGTAAGGCGCCTTGATGGATTCAAAATCCAGCCGGTCGATACGGAAAATAGTAGCAATCCGCTGAATTGTGTTCAATTCCGAAGCAACCACTTCGCCATCTGCGTAAGCTATATTAAACAGCAAATGAAGTAATTCCAGTTTAGAAGAATAATTCATATACATGCCAATCTGTGTGGCAACTTCGGTTTCATTGATAGGCTGATCAAGAAGCTTTTTCAGTATTTGCAGTGCCTCCAGTGCGCCTTGCTCGCCAAAGTTGGCAACCAGAAACTTTTTTACTACTGCCAATTCCGCTTTATCAACTTTTCCATCGGCTTTCATTATACAGGCAACCAAAATGAGCAAACTCATTTTGAAATCGCCTTCTGTGGTGCGATGCTGTGTTGTCGATTCTGTAGAAACATTGACTGTGGAACTATCAAACATAGATCCCAGCGCAAAACCGATCAGTGCTCCAACCGGTCCACCAAAAGCCCAACCAAGCCCCCCACCTATCCATTTTCCAAGACTTCCCATAAAGACTTTATTTGAAATGATTTTTGGGCTACAAAGATACGAAAAAATGCTCCAATTATTAATAATCCGGACCCATCAAATAAAATATAAGAACTGAAAGCGTCATTTTATGAATTTATCCGGACAATTTGATTTTAATCAAAAGATTAACGGCATAAATTGCCAATAAAAAATCTGATTGGAAAATAGTATCTTTGCAACCGCATTTTTTAGCCAACTCAACTATGCCATTTAGTTCAGCCAAATCTCTCTTTTTCCGTTTTTTACTACCGGTTTCAGGTTGGTTGCTTTTGGCATTTCCGCTGTCGGCCGAAGACATTGACAGGCCTGATTCTACAAAAGTCCAAGCTATCCACGAAGTTACGATCACCGAAAAACAACGAAATTCAGAAGTCCGTTCCACAGCTCCGCTCCAGATTCTTTCGTCGAAACAAATTGAACAGTTGAACGTATTGCAGGTTTCGGATGCCGTGAAATATTTTTCGGGGGTAACCGTAAAGGATTACGGTGGTATTGGTGGATTGAAAACCGTTTCGGTGCGCAGCCTTGGCGGAAACCACACGGCGGTGAGCTACGATGGCATTACGCTAACTGACTGCCAAACCGGACAAATCGACCTGGGGCGCTTTTCGCTCGAAAACGTGGATCTGCTTTCGCTCAGCAGCGGTCAAAGCGATAATATATTTCAACCGGCTCGCCTTTTTGCATCAGCTTCGGTATTAAATATCCAGACATTGAGCCCACGCTTTAGCGATTACAAAGGATACAATGGAAAAATTTCGATGAAAGCCGGCTCATTTGGCCTGCTCAATCCGGCCCTTTTGCTGGAAAAAAGAATCAATCGGAAATTCTCTGCAACTTTTAGCGGTGAATGGTTATCCGCAGACGGGAAATATCCATATAAACTGCAGCAAGGCCCTTACGAAACAAACATTACCACCACTGAAATCCGCCAGAATACTGATGTAAAAAACCTTCGGATTGAGGCTGCATTGTACGGCAATTTTGCAGAAAATGAAACCGGTTATCTGAAAACTTATTTCTACCAATCGGAGCGCGGTTTACCCGGTCCAACGATTTTTAACAACGTCGAAAGTTCATCGAAACAACGGATTTGGGACAATACTTTTTTCACGCAAGCCCATTACGAAAAGGAGTTTTCGCGAAAATGGCTTTTCCAAACCAATGCCAAATTCAACAGCGGATATTTACGTTATCTGGACCCGACTTATCCAGATATGGACGGGAAAATGGAGAATACCTATTTGCAACGGGAATATTACGGCTCGGCTTCGGTTCTTTTCAGGGCATTTGAAAACATCTCATTCTCGGCAGCGACCGATGGAATTGTGAATACTCTCGATGCTGATCTGGAAAACTTTGCCTATCCCACCCGATTTTCATGGCTTTCTACATTTGCGGCTAAATACGTCACCAATCAGGTGTTGGCAACTGCAAGCATGCTTTCCACCACCGTTGACGAAACAGCGAAAAACGGAAATGCAGCTGATAATTATCGGCATCTATCCCCATATATAAGCCTGGCTGTCAAACCCTTTTCAAATCAGGATTTTCGTATTCGTATTTTTTATAAAAACATTTTCCGCATGCCTACTTTCAACGACCTGTATTACTCGCAGGTGGGAAGCAGGGATTTGCAACCGGAAAAAACGAACCAATACAACCTTGGATTGACTTATGCCGTTTCAGTTCAAAAATGGCTTCCGTTACTATCGTTCACCGCTGATGCTTACCACAATGATGTGATTGACAAAATTGTAGCTTACCCCAACAAAGGTTACTTCTGGACCATTCTGAATTATGGAAAAGTGGCTATCAACGGGCTGGATCTGACTACTGAAACAACGCTTCAACCCTGTAAAAAAATCGGTGTAGTGCTTGGTGCCAATTACACGTACCAACGTGCATTAAATGTTACCAATCCTGCAGACAGAGATTACAACAATCAGATTCCATACACACCGCGCGTTTCCGGCTCGGGTAAAGTGGCTGTTGAAACTCCATGGATCAACGTTTCGTATTCGCTTTTGTGGTCGGGACACCGGTATGCTGTGAATCAAAACTATGCCGAAAACCGTATGCCGCCTTATGCCGATCACAGCATTTCGGTAAACAGAAGTTTTAAAATCAGAAATTACCTTCTTTACACCAACCTGGAAATTCTGAATTTACTCAACGAAAATTATCAGGTAATCCGCTGGTTTCCTATGCCGGGCAGATCGGTCAGGGGAACGGTTTCGGTAAAATTTTAAACGAACAAACTCCTGTCAACCTGCGCAAAATCAGTAATTATATCGTGTGAAAAACGGCTGTAATTTTCGCCATACGAATTCACTATATAAATTTTACCCGCTCCCGCATTTTCAGCAGAAAGAATTCCTGCGACAGAATCTTCGAACATCACGGTTTCTTCAGGTTTCAAACCTAATTTTTCAGCAGCCGTAAGGAACACATCCGGATGCGGTTTCCCACGAAAAGTACCGTTGTCGTAAGCAGATTTCGCAAGGCTGAACCAACGGTCTAAATGCATTTTCTCGAAGTAAAAACTCATATTCTCTATACCGGCCGAGGTGGCAATAGTCATTGCTATACCATTTTCTTTCAGGAAATTGAAAAACTCTTCAGCTCCGGGTGCAAATCTCAAATCGTTAACACAGAGTTCCCGATAAATGGCTTCCTTTTCCTGTGCCATGTTGTAAATTTCATCGTCGGTGAGGTGGGCACCAAAAATACCGCGCATAATATCGGCATTAGGCTTTCCGTGAATTTTTACCCGTTTTTCCTCGCCGGTAAGCTTTATATTATGCTTTTCCAGAAATATATCAAAAGCCTGATCGTGAAAAGCGGTATCCCAAAACAGCGTACCATTAAAATCGAAAATGGCTCCTTTAAACTTTTTCATTTTGTATTTATTTAATCGTCAGATTTCTGAATTCGAGCGGCTTTCCCTCATTTTGGAAACCGATAAATCCTTTTGATACAGTCAACCCTGTAATGCTATTTTGCAAAACACCATTCACCCAAACCTGAAGAGTTTTATTTTTACTTATAATTTTCATCGAATTCCATTCTCCCAATGGTTTTTCGTTCGACGGTTGCATCTTTTTTACAGTAAACTTTACTGAATCCGTGCATTCTTTAGCCCAAAGTCCATTCATACAAATAATGTCCCCGGCAGCATCAGCCTTTTGCTGAATCTGGTAGCACACCGGCCAAATTGTATCTTTTGCCTGAATATGAACAAGTACACCGCTATTGGCCAATACTTTTGTCCATCGCCACTCTAAATTCAAAGTAAAGTTTTTATAGCTTTTCCTGGTTCGAAGATAGCCACTTGACACGCCGGAAACAGACAAAACTCCGTCTTTCATTTTGAAAACAGTCATCGGGTTCAAACTCTTATCATTCAAAACATAAACCCAATTTGAAGCATCTTTGGCTGTAAAGAATGGAGATTTTTTTTGAGAAAAACATGTGCTGGAGACTACCAGCAACAATATTGGCAATGATATTTTTAAATACGCCTTTTTCATCTTTTTCTTCATTTTTTCAATTAGAAATGAGGCTCAAAATTAGTAAATAACTTTCAGCCAAAATTTATCCAATATAAAATTTTGAAGAAGAATAACAGAAGTCACTGACCAAGAGCACAATTCAATTTAGAGCCGCATAAAAAAAACGTTTGGAAATCTAAAGCTCGTTTGCAGCAGCTTTATCCAGATAAAAAGAAGCTGCACCACATTGGGAGTGAATATAAGAAGCAGGGTAGTTTTTGAAATCCGGCTCGCGTTTAAAAATTTGTCGCAAAACAGATGATTTTGTAATTCCGGTAATCAGAAAAACAACCTGTTCGGCATGATTGATCACGTTTCCGGTAAGCGTAATGCGCTTTTGCCCACTGGTAGGATGCACGGCTACAGCCACCGCATGGTCAGAATGCAACAATCCCATATTATCGGGAAATATGGATGCGGTATGCCCATCGTCGCCCATACCTAGCAAAACCAGATCAAATTGTGGAATTCCGTTTTTCTTTACAAGCTGAGTTTCAAGCAAGCCCTGATAACGCCTGGCTTCTTTGTCGGGATCATCTTCTCCAAGCACCCGAAAAATATTGTAATCGTGAATGGGAACATGTTTCAACAAGCTGTTATAAGTCATTCCAAAATTACTATCGGCATGCGTAGGCGGCACACAACGTTCGTCCACCCAAAACAACCGCACGATATGCCACGGCATTTGGTCGGCATATTCGTTTGCCAGGATGGTAAACAGTAATTTGGGAGTACTCCCACCTGACAAGGCAACATTGAATGGAAGCGATTTTTTATTCTTTTCTTTCGCCTTCGCCAAAATTACTTCGGCCACAGCATGCGCTGTTTCTTCGCTGGTTTCGAATATGTAAAGGTTTGGTGTCATAATTATCAATATTTTCAGACAAGGACAGGTCCCGACCTGTCCCTACAAATTTGGGTAAACTTAATCGGTCTTAAATTTTTTGAACGGCGCACGCCATTTCAATTCAGAGTTGCCAAACAAGGCATTCGCTTCTTTGGGTCCCCAGGTATTGCATTCGTAGAAATACAACGGGATTTCGCGGTTATTTTTCCACGCTTCCAGTATTGGATCTACAAATTTCCAACTGGCTTTTACAGCATCGGCACGGGCGTAAAGCGTAGAATCGCCAATCATGCAATCCAACAATAAACGCTCGTAAGCCTCGGATATTTTGTGCGATGCCAAATCGGAATAATGAAAAGCCATGTTCACATTTTGCACTTTGTAGCCTGCTCCGGGAATTTTCATTCCAAAATCAACCGCCACGCCAGCATCCGGGTGTATCCGCAAAATAATCATATTGGTAGACTGAGCCACACAACGTTGCTTGAAAAGCTGATGTGGAGCCGGTTTGAGATGGATGACCACTTCGGTAACCCGGTCGGGCAATTGCTTTCCGGTGCGGATATAAAACGGCACATCGCCCCAACGCCAGTTATCTACAAACACCCGCATAGCCACAAAAGTCTCAGTCTTGGAACTTGGAGCAACACCTTTTTCCTGCCGGTACCCTTTGCGAATCTGATCGTCGACCATTGTTTCTATATATTGTCCGCGCACTACATTATCGCCAACTTCGTTCGATTTTATAGGGCGCAACGCCTGCAACACTTTCACACTCTCGTTGCGGATAGATTCCGAATCGAAAATGGCCGGCGGTTCCATGGCCACTACAGCCAACACCTGCAACAAGTGGTTTTGAATCATATCGCGCATGGCTCCGGAAGTATCATAGTAACCTCCCCTATCACCAACGCCAATTTTTTCAGCGGCAGTAATTTCGATTCGATCTACATATTTACGATTCCAGATGGGTTCAAAAAACCCATTGGAAAAACGCGTAACCATGATGTTCTGCACGGTTTCTTTGCCCAGATAATGGTCGATACGGTAAATCTGATCTTCGTTGAAACCGCTTCGTAATTTTTTATCCAGATCAATGGCCGTATCATAACTGTAGCCAAACGGTTTCTCCACAATAATCCGTTTCCAGCCATCTTCTTCGGAATTCAATCCGAATTTCACCATATTGGCTGCCACCATTTCGTACAGAAAAGGCGGAATGGAGAAATAATAAATAATGTTTTTAGGTATGTCAAGCGTGGCCGAAAGATCATCCAGATAGTTTCTCAACGAACCAAAATCTTCCTCAGTCTGGTTGTGTACTTTTTTATAATAAACCGATTCTAAAAACAATTCCAGCCTATCGGGATTTTCGGTGGCACCGGCTGTGGCAAACTCCAGCATGGAAAGACGTACATCATTCCGGTTGTCTTCCTCTGTTTTTTCCTGACTTCCGGCACCTACCACCGCAAAACGCTCGGGGAGCAGATTGTCCAGATAAAGTTGAAAAATGGCTGGCAAAAGTTTGCGCTTTGCCAGGTCGCCATTCGAGCCGTAAATAACCAGAATCTGATTCTCAACAGTACTCTTTTTATTCGTTTTTTTTATTTCTTCCATCAAATTTAGTAATTACATTTCATCAAATCCCGTCAATCAAAAAACTTTCTACCAATTAACCAATACGTTCAATCAGTAGAAAGTGTTTTTTTATAACAAATAACCAGTAGATTCGTTCAGTCTACGTAGCCTAAATATGCTTTTTAATAAGGAAAACGTTCATAATCAAAACCATTTTTTTCGTCTGAAATACCAGATCATTCCCAAAATGGTACTTAACATAATACCCCACATGACAAAATACCCATATCTCCAGTGTAATTCGGGCAAATACTCAAAGTTGGTGCCGTAAACACCTACGATAAAAGTAATAGGTATAAAAATTACCGAAATAACTGTCAGAACACGCATGATTTCATTGAGTCGTGTACTCATCGTGCTATGGTAAATGTTCAGCTGGTCGTACAAAATTTCGCGATAACTATCACACAATTCCGTTGCCTCATTAATATTGTCCTGCAACTCGCGGAAGTGAATCCGGTTTCCGTCGTGCATAAATTCCGACTCCATCTTGCAAAGATTCAGAATCATTTCGCGGGCCGGCTTGATATGCTTGCGCAGGAAATTCAACTCGCGTTTGTATATGTTTATGCTTTCGAGCATTTCCTTTTTAGGGTCGGCAGTCATTTCTTCTTCCAGATTCTCTATTTTATCACCCAACAAACCAATGATATAAATATAATTATCAACCACTACATCGAGTAGTGCAAAAGCCAGGTAATCGTGCCCGGAAATGCGGATTTTATTTTTGTGTTTACGAATGCGCTCCCGGATGGGTTCAAAAGCGTGTATCGATTGTTCCTGAAACGAAATAAGCGTATGATTTCCAAAAAACAAGCTCAGATTTTCAACCCTCAGGTTTTCGTTTCCTTCATCGTATTGAAGGATTTTGATCGTAACAAAAATACCGTTGTCGAGTTCCTGCACTTTGGGCGGACTGGCAGGATTCATTACATCGGACAAAATATAATTTTCCAGCCTGAATTCCTTTGCAATCTTCTCCATCACCTCCACATTGTCAAGCCCATAGATATTCAACCAGTTAACTCTATCTTTCCGCTTCAGTGAATTCATTTGCTCTGAGGTTTTTACCTCAAACTCATTTACGTCTTCCATGTTGAAACTCATACCGTACAACATGCTTTTTTCGGTCTTTTTCTGCCCCCGGAAAACCAACGCATAGGGCGACAACCCGATATGTTCTTTCTTCTTTTTAATGTATCTGGACATAAAGTTGATTTTAAGTTGTAAACCGTTTAACCGAATTTTGCTTCTGTGGAAAATTAGTCATATTTTCTACGAAACATCTTTTTATTAAAAAATCGGTGTAAAGATAATAATATGTGCTGAGAGTGTGTCGTCGGTGGAAATAAAAGATTGAATTACATCTTTGTTTTATACTTTCGCGGTTTGCTGAATGCGGCGAAAGAACAACCCTGATTCAGGGTAATTCATGCTAAAAAATAAGGGCGTGACTATTGAGACACACCCTGAAACAAAAATATTACACCCACTTCAATGGATTATTATGGCCTCAAATTATTATGATTTTCTTTTTAAAAGAACAAAGAGAATTGACAGAGGAAAAGAAATATATGCCGGGTTCAAAACCGGCTAAATCAAGTCTTTTCAGGTTAGCATCAATCCAATAAGAATGCTTCAGTTGCCCGCACAGATTGAAAGCATCCAATTTGAATGACTTTACAAAGCTATCGTTCAAGTCAACGGTAACCGAACCGGAAGCCGGATTGGGATACATGAGGATATTGTTCGGATCATCGGCTATTAATGAGGGATTAGCCAACGGACTTTCGGAACCGAATACCGAAAATTCATGAATCCGAGTCATTGGTTCACTCTCATTTTGTTGGGATTTTGTGATATACAACCTGACGTAGCGCGCTGTAAAAGGAGAAACCTGCCGGTTTGTTTCATTCAGTGTGTTGTTTTGTACAGTATCAATATCAACCCAATTGGCTCCCGATAATGATTGAAGTTTGTATTCCTTCGTGATATAATCTGCTGACTCCGAACCTGCATTTACAACTTTCCAACGGCAAATTTCCATGGATTTCAACAAATCCACCTGCAACCACTTATCACCCGTATCAGCCGAACTCCAGCGTGTAGTTGGCTTATCGTCAACTGCATTCTCAGGCACATCAATCGAGAATGATTGCCCGGATACGGTAACCGGTTTCTGTAATGCCTGATTGATTTGGCATTCTTGATTGTCAATTGCAGTTTGAGATATACGAAACGAGTAATTATATATCTTACTGCCCGGTATCAGATATTGAGCCAAAGGTTGTGGTCCACAACTTGCATTACCCAGACCCTGTTGAATATAATCAAGACTCAAATAAGTTTCTGTATTTCTCAATCGGGGCAATTCAAAGTCATGCCTTGCATCCCAAAACTGATTATCACGATAATGTGCTGCAGTGAAATTCAATGTCCCTTTCGATTGTATCTGAATTCCATAATTGCTCTTATTTGTAATTTTCAACCACCTCAAATCTTCCCTATTACCGTTGCTCTGGCTACGAACATAATGTTCAATCAGGTTATCGATAGTGCTGTTGTACAGTCCAAAATAGGCTGATTTTTTACGGTCGATATAGTTTTCCAGCGGTCCTCGCCCGTACCATTGTACGTTTTCCATACCGGCAGGCAATACCATTTGTAATCCTATGCGGGGCATCGTACCGGTATCTGTGGCATTGGTTATACTCGCATCAACATCTATAACACCGTTACCATATATTGTATAAACAATTTTATACGGGAAAGTACCCAAAGTATTTACAGCCTGCATATTGGTTGTTACACTTATGTATTTGTTATCAGCAGAAATTTCTGTACTGAAACCCTGACAACTTATAACCGGCTCACTATAAGTGCGATTCGTGTACACATCATTATTGATGCTTCTATAATAACTAAAGGCCAGGCCTTTTCCATTATGTATCATTTCGTTTCCATTGTATTGAAGCGAAGTCATTAATCCGGTCGATTTATTAAACTCCACGGAAAATCCGTCTCCTGTAACCTGATAAATACTGTTAATCAGCTGCTTAGAGACCGAGTTCATATTTACAGTTGAAATAGCTCCGACTGAAGGGCGTGAGTTAAGAGCTAACTGCTCGGTAGCCACAACAAATCCGGCATTTGCCCAACGGTTTGCCTCTTTGGTTTCTACTTTCAGATTCAGGAAGTATTCTGAACCAGACTTCAACACGGTTTTATAAGGAACTGTTATCAAAACACTGGCATTAGGCAATGCCGAAGGCAAATCCATAATTCCGGCCTCAACCGCAACACCGTCGCGCAACACCTCCCACCGCAAACTGAACGATTGCAAATTCAGGAAATCATACTTGTTTTGTACAGTAACTTTCCCTAACGATAAATTAGAAGCTTTTAGTTTGATGTATTGGTACACCTTTTTGAGTTCAACCATTTTGGCTGTTACCCGCCTGTCGGGAGTTGTAAGGCCATTCAGACAAAAATCAAAATCATTTGGTTTATCGCCGAAATCACCACCGTAATAATACTTCTTCGGATCGTCGCCAAACTTATTGATTCCCTGGTCAACCCAATCCCACACACAGGCACCAATCATCCGGTTCGAACTTTCGATCAAATCCCAATACTCAGCCAAATTGCCGGGAGCATTTCCCATCGAGTGGGCATATTCGCAAATAAAATATGGCCGGGTGGTATTTTGCGCATCCATATTTTTGGCACCATCAATGCTCGGATACATCTGAGAATCGAAATCGGCAGCATTACTATTGCCTTCGTAATGAATCGGCCGGGATGGATCGATAGATTTTGCCGCTTTGTTTACCTCATAAAAATTCTTTCCGGCTCCACTTTCGTTGCCCATCGACCAGAAAATAACCGAAGGGTGGTTTTTATCCCGTTGTACCATACGCACCATGCGATCCTTGTACGCCGGCAACCAGTCCGGATTGTCGCTGAGAGAACTATTTCCATGGCACTCAATATCGGCTTCATCCATTACATATAAACCGTAATAATCATACAATGCATACATTTTCTGATCGTTGGGATAATGGCTTGTACGAATAGTATTAATATTATGTTGCTTCATCAACACAATATCCTGAATCATTGACTCTACAGGCACCGCTTTCCCGAACTGTGGGTGAATATCGTGCCGGTTTGTTCCTTTGAAAAATACAGCTTTGTTATTTATGTATACACGCTTATTTTTAATTTCCACTTTTCGGAATCCAAACTTGGAGGACAAAACTTCCAACACCTGATTATCGGCATTTTTTAAAGTTACAATTGCTGAATAAAGATTAGGAACCTCGGCCGACCAAAGTTTCGGATTCAATACATTTCCACTAATTGTAAAGGTTGTATCTTTATTAATTTCCAACTGATTGATAGTTTTTGTCAATGTCAGGACTCCGGTATCATTAGCATCGTATAGCGTAAGTTCTACTTTAGCACCCGAAACAGCTGCAACATTGTGATTTTTCAATGTAACATCGGCTTTGAACACAGCCGAGCTTAAATCAGCCGAAGAAAATTCTGATTTCAGAAAATAATCACGTACGCGAACTTTTGGTGTAGCATAAACATACACATCGCGGTGAATACCACTCAACCGGAACATGTCCTGATCTTCCAGATAACTGCCATCGCTCCAGCGATACACTTCGCAGGCAATAGTATTGGCGCCACTATGCACGTAGGCGGTTATATCAAATTCGGCATCGTTATTTGCTCCCTGGCTATAACCTACTTTTTGCCCATTCACCCATACATACATGGCACTGTAAACACCATCGAAGTGAACAAAAACCTGTTGGTTGTCCCAGCTTTCGGGGATTGTAAAATCACGGCGGTACGAGCCTACCGGATTCGGTTCTTTTTCGCAGGTCCAGCCTTGTACCGGCAATATGAATGGAGGCATATTGGCATGCGGATAAGTAAAATTGGTATAAATGGGCGTGCCGTAACCATACATTTCCCAGTTGGATGGTACGGGAATTTCTTTCCAGGCCGCTACGCTGTATTCCGGTTTATAAAAATCGACCGGGCGCTCCGACGGTTGTTTTACCCAGTTAAACTTCCATTTTCCGTTGAGCAACTGATACATGGATGAAGTCGGTTTTTCCCAGGGTTTATCCCAACTCGGACTAAGTTTTAGTTCTTCCACACTGCCAAACGGAACATACGTGCTGTGCCCGGGTTCTTTATTTATTTCGAAAATGCTTTCATTTTCCCAATCGTGCCGCTCTCTTTCGCCAAGTATTTCAATTTTCCATTGCTGATTCAGATTAGTAACATCGGCGGTATATTGCCCAACCGCTGTACCGGAAGTGGTATTCCGGTAATCCAGGTTCTTGCCTGTTTTTACATTGGTTATGGTATAATAATATCCGCAATAATTCAGCTTCCATTGCTGATTAGTATTGCCGGGGTCAATATTCCATTGCAACGCTTTAAAGCCCTCTACTGAAGAATTTCCATTGTCAATATTTTTATTACTGAGCAAATTGGTTATCAAAAAGGCAGTACCCGAAACTGGCATTACCGACCATTGTTGCGCTTTATTATTCGCAGCATCATCATTTTTCATATAAAACGATGTGCCATTAACCATCGAACTGCTGTTATCCAACACGCGGCCATCGGAAGATAACAATTTATATGCATGGAGATAATCAAACTTAATATCCGAAATAAGTTTGGAAGCATCCCAGAATCCCCATTGCTGGCTTGCTGACGAAGAAGCTGCCGAATATACGGCAAGGGCTTCATTAAGCGTTGAAGCATCAAGAATGTCGATATTTTTTTGCACCGAACGGTTTAGCAGGGTTACGCAATTATTAGACGCTGCCGTTTTCTTCCATTGTTGTTGATAATCGGAAGATGCTTCAACCAGTTTCAATAAATTCGTTGAGTTATCGCTGTTTTGATGAACCGAAAGCGCCAATCCATTTGATTGGTTTATCAGTTGAAAATAAGCATTATCGGTATTTACCACAGTCCATTTTTGCGTTGGAGAACCAGTATAATCTGCCTGCACGACGGATAATATGGTATCTGCCGCAGAAGCTGCGTAAGCAAATGCATCGACAATGACTTCATAGTCTATAGCTCTTTCTCCGGTCGATACCACATCAAGAGTGTGAGTGCCATAGGTCAATATCGGAGTTTCATAAAGCATTGCATCAAACAGGCTGCCATCGTAACAGTTTATTTTGGCGACACTTTGGCCATCAAGTCTGATTTCCGCTACATCGAGATCCGAACGCAAATAACCGTAATACCGGGCCTGAACTCCGGTAAAAGTAAAACGAGCCATTGCTCCTTTACTCGATGAAAAATGTTCGGTGGATTTGTAGCCCGGATTTCCTGAATAGGTTCCCCAGCTACCGCTATAGGTAATTGAAACATCTGTGTCGTCCACTTTTTTCCATTCGGCAATCAATTTCTTTCCCACGTCCAGCACTTTTTGGCTGGTCTGGTTGTAAAGTATATAAGATTGCGCGGAAATGCCACTGCACATAAAACTCATTAAAATGAGTAATTGCAGCCTAAACGAAAGCGTCCGTTTTTGTCTGATTTTTTCGGTCATTGTTTGATTTTTTCGGTTTGTATTTTTAGATAATCATTTTGTTGCAAATATAATAAATATTAAGATTTTCAACATGTTACTTTTGATTCATTTCCGAATAATTATGATACCAGTTGCCTGGTCATCCACACATTCAGCCCTGCTTGTTACAAAGTTCAGTTCATTATTCTCTCACAAGTTGAATTTGGCTTAATTTGGCAGATTACAAAACTCTTCATACTACGAAATTTCTGATATAACCAAAATTTATTGCCAATTTAACAATACGTAGCTTTTTTTAATTGTTACATCCATTTGTAATAACTAAAAAAATAACTATATTTACAAAGAGTAAAAATTATATAGAAAGTCGCTTAAAAAAATCAAAAAAACAATTTATTTTAGAATTTTTCACGATTACATCATGGGTATAAGAAGATTATTAACTTTAGTAGTTGCCTTTTCGGCATTAACACATTTATTTGCAGTGGGCAGCATACCTCGCCCCGAGTATCCACGGCCACAATTTGAACGGACTGACTGGGTCAACCTCAATGGCGGATGGAGCTACACCCTGGACCTTGCAGGTACAGGATTTGAAAAAGGATTCATTTCTTCAACAGGCTTTGACGGCAAAATTACCGTCCCTTTCTGTCCTGAAAGCAAGCTATCGGGAGTGGCACATACCGACTTTATCAACCATATCTGGTACCAACGCAACATCGAAATTCCTCAAAACTGGAACGGAAAAAATATCCTGCTGAATTTTGGGGCAGTTTACTATATGTCCGAAGTGTATATCGATGGTAAGTTTGCTGGACGTCATTTTGGCGGAAGTTCTTCGTTTGGCTTCGATATCACTAACTTGGTAAAAGCCGGTGGAAAACACAACCTGGTGGTTTACGCCTACAGCGATTTGCGCTCGGGCATGCAGCCGGCTGGTAAACAGTGTCTTCAGGCCCAATCGTACGGTTGCAATTATACACGTACCACCGGCATTTGGCAGACTGTATGGCTCGAAGCTGTAGCACCCGCGTCATTGCAATCAGCTCACGTAGTTACCGATCTGGATCAGAGCCAGATCATCGTTAAGCCTGTGTTTCTGAACGAAAGCCGAAACAAACTCAAAATCACGGTGAAAGATGGTTCCAAAACCGTTGCCCAAACCACCGTGCTGGCAAGCAACAACTCGGTGGCTGTGCTACCTGTCAAAAATGCAAAACCGTGGAGTCCGGAATCGCCCTTTTTGTATGACGTTATTTATCAGGTGACCGATAACGCGGGAAAAGTGATTGACGAGGTAAAATCTTATGCCGGAATGCGAAAAGTACACATCGAAGGAAATAAAATTTTCCTGAACAACAAACCTTATTACCAACGGCTGGTACTCGATCAGGGTTTTTACCCCGATGGTATATGGACAGCTCCATCGGATGAAGCCCTGAAACACGACATCCAACTATCGATGGAAGCCGGATTCAACGGTGCACGTTTGCACCAAAAAGTTTTCGAAGAACGTTTTTACTACTGGGCCGACAAATTGGGCTACCTCACCTGGGGTGAAGCTCCAAGCTGGGGCATGAATGCCAACAGCATAGAAGTGGCTCGTAATTTTATTGCTGAATGGACCGAGGTGGTAGCCCGCGACCGCAATCATCCTTCATTGATGGTATGGACACCTATGAACGAAGAATGGTGGCCCGACAAAATACAATACCCACGCCTGGCCGAAGATATCTACGATGCTACCAAAGCACTTGACAATACACGCCCGGTGAATACAACCAGCGGTGGCGCACATGTAAAAACCGACATCTGGTCGTTTCATAACTACGAACAAAACCCGGAAAACCTGAAGAAAATAATCTACAACGACGGAAAATATGTTCAGACTCCCAACCAACCAATCGGTATGCCACAGGCAAATATCGGGTTCAACGGATTGCGCGACAATGCCAACTACCAATATCCTTCTTACAATGGCAAAATGCCTTATATCATTGATGAGTTTGGTGGTATAAAATGGGTAAAAGACCAAAACAAGCAAACACAGAACGTCGACAATCAGTCTTGGGGATACGGAGAAGCACCTAAAAGTCTGGATGAATTCTACAACCGCCTTGAAGGAATTGTAAACGCGGTGATTGAAAGCAACGAACATGTGTGGGGATACTGCTACACGCAGCTTACCGATGTGGAGCAAGAGCAAAACGGAATTTACTACTACGACCGAAGCGCCAAATTTGACATGAAACGTATTCACTCTATTTTCAGTAAAACTCCTCAGAAATAAACTCTTTCTGAACGAACATTATTCAAAATCACTATCTTTCGGGTACAAACCGAGGATAGTGATTTTTTTATTTGCAGGATTTCGCGATTTAAAATCACTGTCAATTCCTGAAAAACACAATTAAAACCCGAGAAATCTTTTCAATAAAAAAATCACACATCAACCAATGTCAAAATGCAAGGCAAATCACATAGCAGCTAAAAAGAACTGAACTGCCAGCAAAAACAAAGGGTTACCAACCGGCAACCCTTTTGAATGCAAACAACGAAAATCTTCTTTAAAACCTTATAAACTAATAGCCAGCACTTATTAACCAATCTAATCAATCATCTTTTCTGATGGTTGCATTTTTATTTATATTATCAATTGAGGAATCTCTAATTTATTTTTACAATTTTTCCCTCGATGTATTTAATTTCCCCTTTTATCCGGGTAGTGCCATCAGCGGCAAACAAGGAGTTAGTCATCACCAGCCATATCGTTGTATCATCTTTGACAAAAAGCGAATTATAATACAAGCCCTGCAATGCCGGCAGATTGGTAATCGGGATGGTGGGCGAAGTAAAATTTCTTCCGTTATTATCGGCTATGACAATACGCGGGTAACTTGTTTGCCACACCGAACGGCCATTTGCATGCGCCGAAACCACAATTTCGCCCGTTGGCAACTGAACCGTATACGGTGCTCCACCAAATGTATTCATAGGAATATCCCAACGTTTGGTGGTGTTTATATTGTCCCACGGAATTGCATTCCATTCTTCAGTCAATGTGCGTTTTACAAATGTAGGCGAACCCCATCCATTATCGTTTACTATCTCGATAGAAAACAAAACTCCTTTGTTCCCTTTCATTACTATCGCAGCAGGCATCCCATCCCGGCGGTCGGGCGAATATGAAGCCCGTTTGAAGGTAGTCCAGGTTTCTCCATTGTCGGTGGAGCGTGAAAAAAGAATTTCCTGTTGCACGGGCGTGGTGGTTCCCCACCATTGAGCCTCGCTGGATACGAAAAGCTCAAGTTCACCGTTGGGCAACTGAACTACCATAGGTTCCCAGGTTCTACCCCGCCCTACAATAATCGGGTCGCCCCATGTGTCGCCACCGTCTTTCGAAATCAGAACCATGACATGGCAATTGTCATTCGTTTCCGGATTTCCGTTTCCGGTTACCGACATAAGAATCCAGCCATTTTGAAGCCTGATCATTTCGGGATTGGTAAAACGCCAGTAATTTTTCCCGAAAGTGGAGTTTTCTTTATCCAGAATAATGGTTGGTGCGGACCATGTAGCTCCGTTATCGTAACTTTTTTGCAAATAAATATTGACCCAATAATCGTTTGCTCCCCCGTGGTATGCACATAAAAGCGTATCGGCATTCAACCGGATTACCCGCGGATATTCTGTTTTCAGTCCTACCGGCGAAATTTGATGGCGTGTAGTATCCCACACAATTTTATGTTTTATTCCCGACGTTGTGTTATCAACAATAAAACTGCTGTAATCAGAAAGCGTTTTTACCTGCTTGGTGAATACATGCGTAGAATCCCCGAATTTCACACTGACCTGGGCCAGATACATTTTATTTGCTTTTAGCCCGGTAATGGTGCTGGACGAATATTTGAAACTCCCCAATTTATTGATTGTTTGAGCAGTTAAACTATCTGCTGCCGGACCAAACATCAGCGACATCACCGGTTCTGTAGTGGCTGAGTAGCCGGCCAACTCAAACCGCAGGGCCATTGAGTTTTTGCTGATAGTCCAGTTTTCGCTGGTCCATTTCAAACCATAAGAAGTTGTAGCCGCTTTTGAGTCGCTGTAAATAATTGTCCCATCCGAAAGCTTGAAGTAGTTACGAATGTTGTATGAAGTACCCGGCTGAAGCCCGTTGCAAACCATTTTGAAAGCGCTTGTGTCAGGCAAAGTTTCTCCAACTTTCAACTTATTCATATCCAACAAGCTCCGCGTATCCAACTTTGTATTGTTATAACAAAATCCATATTCCACCACTTTTGCTCCTCGAAAGTCCACCCCCGCTAGGCTAAACTCTATCGCATTTGATTTTTGCTTCGATATGTTTATGGTGAACCTTACTATTTTCATTGCCTTGGTAATGTATACAGGTGCACATTCTTTCTGCGACTGAATTTTGGCACGATACAAATACAATTCACTTGCCGGACACTCGTAAGTCGGTTTGGTTGCTCCGGAAAGATTCGACCAGGTTGCACCCTGATTGGAAGATCTTTGCCATTGAATAGTGCCATAGTTACCCGGTTTCCAGTCAATTGAAAGAATTACAGAAGCACTGTTTCTCACATAAATTGTATCAACCTGCTGTGCAAAAGCCGGTAGCCCACATCCAATCAGCAATGTAAGCAACAAAATAATTCTGATTTGTGATATTATTTTCATTTCGGTGATTTTATTAGAATGATTCGGGTTACTTTTTCATGTCCAAACATGCATGTAAGCAAATATTGTCCATCCTGAACGCCTTCGAGGCTTACGGTGGTTGTTGCTGAACTCTTATCCTCCAACGTGCAGTTTTTTACCAGCTCGCCTGCCAGTGAATATAAACTTACCTTGTTCAGTTTCTTCAAATCGGGTGATTGAAGAAAAACAACAGTGCTGGCCGGATTCGGGAAAACGTTTACTTTCTGATCCAAAATCGTATTTATGCCTGTATTTGAGCTCACCACATACACAACCTGCGACTCGCAACCGCTTCCGTCCTGGATATTCAGAATATAATTACCGGGCTGAGATACTGTTAACGTGGGTGAAGTTCCAAGATTGGTAGCACCATTTGTCCACACGAAAGTGTAGTGCCCTGAGCCACCGTTTATTTCCACATCAAGGCCAAGCTGCGCATTAGCCTCCGATTGCAGCGATTTATTTATAGTGTCGGCAGACACCGTGAAAAGTTGGGGCTGCGAAAAAGGAATCTTCACATAGGTTTGGCCTTTCATGCCCAAAGCACACAGCAAAAAAATTCCGAAAAAAAGATTTCTCATTTCAATTTTATTAGATTTTCAAAAAACAAAACCAACGTTTTAATTTTAAGCTGATTTTCAACAGCTTAATTCATTTACTACAAATGATAACTTTAGCGCAACAAAAATACCTTTACTTGCCAAAGAGTAAAGGCAAAATCGTGCCTAAAAAGGCCATTTTTGTGTAATGTTTAGCTCCAAACACTCTTCAACGGTTAAATTGAACAATAGTACAATAAAACCGCAAATCGGTGTAATACTCCCACGGCGGCAAATAAAAAGCCGTTAAAAACCAAATTTGATTTTAACGGCTTTTCAGTACCACTACATTTCGAAAAACAAATCATTTTTTCCGGGTCATATTTTTAATGAATTCTTCCTTCCGGAATCGAAGGGCACTCCAGTCCTCATCAATTGCAATTTGCCGAACCGGCAGCATATTATATGGCTTAAACAAATCCCAACTGGTATCGCGGTTAAAATCGCATTTATACCTTTTCGAAGTGCCTTTCGGATAGGCCATCCACAATAACGAATCCCCCTTCAGACATGGAGCAATTTTGCTTATAAACCCATCCAACTCATCTTTGCGGGTAGCAAACACAAGAACAAATTCAACCTCATCGGCGGCCTGAATTTCTTTTTTTACCCGGATTTCGGCAGGCAAAGTTTCCAACACAGTTTCAAATTCCGCTGGCGAATTCAGGACATAAATCGTTTGTCCTTCTTTGTAGTTTAACTTTAAAAATAACTGATTCATAAGAATTATTTATATCACAATAAAAGGCAATTCACACATTATCCTCTTCTTCTTTCCAATAAAATCATCATCATCAATCCCAGCAGGATGCGCTCCTCTTCGCCTTTTTCGAATTCGGCCAGTTTCTCGATCACAAACCGGCGGCCAAAGAACGATGTAACTTTGCGCAAGCGGGCAACTTTAGTTTCATCCGGACGGGCAACCACATAGGCCGGATGAAAAAAGAGACCTGTAAAAATGCTGACGATAGGCACCTCGCCTAAAATCGAATCAAATACCTTTGCCCACGGATTTTCCTCGCGCACAAACAACACTTTCATCTGCGATTCATCAAAAATATCGTAATTGGCTTTCCAGATAGAAGCCCAGCCTTTGCGCGCAATCCGGCCAATATCCATTCCGTTTCTATCAGTAAAAGCATACGATGCAGAAAAATCGAGCCATTTGTTGGCCTTAATGGTATAAATCTGCTCTGAGCGGCTGTCGTCGCTAAACACCTGCACTTCTTCAATCAGTTTCAGCATTTTCTGACGCACATAGGCCACCGTCATTCCATTGGCGTCTTTGGCTACAAAATCATTACTCAGAGTCCCGATCCTGAATGTAAAATCGAGAGGAAATTGAAAACTATTATTCATATTTTATAAAAATTTACGATTAACTAATTTGAACCAGCATTCTTATTTTTCGCTCGTTTTTTTGACCACACACTCTATCATTATCGGAAAATGGTCGGAAGGATACATCCTATTCTGGAACCGGTCATTTAAAACCTTATAATCAAACACCTTTATGTGCTGACAAAAAATATAATCTATCCGCAGTGAAAGGGGCAATGAGGATTTCGAAACATCAAATCCGTTAAATGTACCGACAGAACCTACAGCTGTATTTGGTGAAATTTCCTTCGAATCATCGAAAGCCGATGCCAGTACCCCGTACATTTCGCCATCTACGGGCGAAGCATTCAGATCGCCCAGAAAAAACCCGGGTATATCACCGGCAATTTGTTTTACACGTTTTACAATCAGCCGGGCGCTTTCAACGCGGGCTTTTACACCCATATGGTCGAAATGCGAACAAAAAACATAAAACTCTGCGTTGGTTTGCAAATCCTGAAATTTAGTCCACACGCACATTCTGCGCAAGGCAGCATCCCAGCCTTTACTTATTGTATCGGGGGTTTCGGACAAAAAGAATGAACCTTTTTCTTTGGCTTCAAACCGTTTGGTCTTATAAAAAATCCCTATCTGTTCACCAGCGGTTCCCTGTTGGTTGTCGCGCCCTTTCCCAAAGTAAGTATACTGAGGAAGCAGCTTTTTTAAATTGGACTGTTGTACTTTGTTCACCACTTCCTGCACGCCGAAAATATCAAAATCGTGCTGTTTTATCACTTTGGCGACATCTTTTTTGCGCCTTTGCCAGGATCGTTCGCCCAAATCTTCAATTGTTTGCACCCTGATATTGAAAGTGGCAATGTTCATCCGCCCGGGTATACTATCAGTGTTTCCAGCCGCAAACAGCTGAATCCCTGCAACCGTCAATAAAACTATGGTAAGAATTTTTTTAATCATTGATTTCGAATTAAAAATATGATTTTTACTTATGCTTCAAAAGTAAATATAAAATACAGAACAAGGATTTCAGAAACAGATAAATCTTCCTTTATTTCGTGAAAATATATAAATCGTAACCGAATATCATTACACAGGATTTCGTATTTCGACAGAAATCCATATTTAATTTACAACCACTTTTTCAATATGCTCACCACCTACATTTGTCAACCGGATGAGATACATGCCTTTCGGCAAATTACTGATGTCTACACGCTGTGCTCCCGCTTCATAAAGCTGCACGGTTCGTAACACTGCTCCCTGCATTGTAACAATATCCACCCGGGTGTTGGCCGCAGTTGTACGAACAAACAATTCATCGTGTGCCGGATTCGGATAAACGGCGTAAGATACGGTCTGTACGTCAGCCGCACCGGACAGGAATGAATTTCTCTGTCCAGGCGAACCGGTTTTTGTCTGATCGGCAAACCAGTTATTGCCATCCGTATTGTCAAGCAACGGATCTTTCAGTTCAATGGTTGCCCCGGTTCCGCTGGCATTCAACGGCCATGGCGCAGCATCGCTATAATTCACGGAATCAACCAACTGCCCCAGGTTATCATAAATCCGCACATACTCACCCGATCCTGAGAGGCCAAAACCGGTGCTACCAACCACATTGTCCACCTCCGGACAAGCAGCCCGGAAAGCATCCACATCCTCTGCAATGACCACATATCCGTTTGCCGGTAACTTATACCGATCCGGGAAAGTGAATTTATGTTTATTATCCCCATCTCTGAATATCCAACCGGTCATGTCCACTTCCGAAGCATTGGGATTATAGATTTCCACCCAGTCGCCGGTAGGTTTGGAAGATCCGGATTTGTAGTTTATTTCATTTATTACCAACGCTTTTCTATCGACAACAAGAGTTTGTATAGCCGACACATAGGCTGCATGAACCGGAGAAAGAACAGGCGAGAGCAAATGCAACGAATCGCCCTCACTAACATTGAAATATAAGTTAGCAAAAGCTCTTTTACCTCCAAAAAACTCTGAACCAACCGCCGTGTTGGGCGCTACATAAATGGTTTCGTTCGGAGCCAGTACCACCTGCTCGCGAAACATGAAATCGTAGAAACTGGACGATGTTTTCAAATGGCAATACGACAAATCAACTGAGGACGTTGCCGATGTATTAATCAGCTCAACAACAGACTGGTTGTTGTAGGTATAAACTTTTCCAATTTTTAGTTCTGCCGGCGCATTTGAGTCATAGTTGCCTTTATTGATGGCATAGGATTTTGAGCGGTAATAATCCACATAAAATATCCCGTTAGGCGGGTAATTCTGTTCAGCCCCGGTTATACCAAAAGGAACCAGCGGACTTTTAAAACGGCTTACATCAATCGTGTTCCCATAAATCAGGTCGTCGGCCAAAAGGTCATCGTGCAATCCATCATCGTAAAGCTGAAAACGACTGAATTTGAAAGGTTCTCCCATCTTGCTAAAATTTACCGAGTCGGCAAAAAACATATTCACATGCTGGGCTACAGGCGACGTTATCCGGAAAGTCACTAACGGATTGTCGACCGTGGGAAACGGATTGGAACTATAAAAATCACTCAATACATTCCGCTCCGGCAAATCATTTGCCTGCAAAAAAGCCTTGCGGTTGGCCATAAACCATTTTATCCGGGGAATTTCCGCATCAAATTGTTCATTGGTGGCTTCTTTCATCGTATCGGCATATACCGAAGTCTTAATCCGCTGGTAAGTATTATCAACCAGCGTGTCCAGATAACTGAACCCATCGGCGAGAATACGGTTGACTTTATTCCGGAAGATGGATTTGTAAGCCGGGTTTTCCAGCAACCGCTGAAAAACGACCTGATACTCGGGCGTATGCGAATCGCGCATGTTGTAGCTTACCAATGTGGAATCGAAAACTCCGATAGCCGAATTTCCGAACGAACCTTCATTATCCCACGGAAGCAATTCAAATTTGGAAGAAATACTGTTTCTGTTCAGGAAAATATTCTTTGTAAAATTATCCATGTCTACAAAAACAAAATGAACCGCAAAAAAATTCAGGAAATTATCCACATCCACTTCATTTGCTATGCCTGCGTCGAAGTCGGCCTTCGACCAATACAGGCATTTATTAAAAAACACACGCAAATCGTTGTAGGTTGGATCGCCGCCGGCTTCTATATCCCAGATAATACGGTAATGGTCGTCAACCACAGCCGGTGCCATCAAGGCTCCATGATTGTTCGATTTGTACAATGAAATCACACCCCGCCCGTTGCGGGCGAGATATTCATTATCAATTTGCTCCACTTGCGTGTAAACACCGAATGCCTGACCGTTTACATCGTAAGTTACGTGTTTTATCCGCGAAGCCGGAGATCCAAAAAAATCAAACAATTTCATGATTAGAAAATTACGCATAGCGGAATAATCCTTATAGTCGGCATGAAGGTTTATACGGCTGGCTCCGAAATAATTATTTGCATTATCGAATTTGATAGCCCAGCTTTTTTTGGGGTAACCCAACGTGGTGGAGCCTTTATACCTCGCCTGAACATCATAACTTAGGCTACCCACTTTGAAAACCGCTGGATAATAAACTTCATCCCGCGGATGAGCGTTCATCGAATCCAGATCGGCAGGAGAAATGGCAAGCTCATAATGAGGCAATTCCTGTGCAACAACAGAAGAAATTGTAAGAAACAAAATGAAAAAACAGAGTAAGTTATGTTTCATCATTATTCATTTGAAATTCTGACAAATATATTAAATATAAATAACATTGCAAATACATTCATTTCAATTGCACAGTCACTACTATCTTATTCGGAATTTTTAATGGTTAAAAAGTACGATTTCCACCAAAGATTATTGAGTATGAAAATTCCCGAGAATCCACATAAAAGTATGAATTTATAATCAACCATGAAATTTACAGTACCATTTTGTTACAAAAACTGCTAAATATTATAATTTTTGAATTGCACATTTACATACATTTTGTTCCTCGCTATTTTTTTTGTACTTTTGCGGAAAATTAGTTCTAACAGAACCGACGGGGTTAATTATCGATAATTCAGCCGTTTTACATTGTTGCAGAGGGCTTTCACAAGCATCAAAGTGACAAAAACAGACGAAACCCACAGGATGTTGGCAGAGTTGCCTACCAAAACCGGGCGCAAAAAAGTTATTTTTCGAATCAACTACAGCACGTTTTTTCCAAAAATCTGCCACTAAACATACAACCTACGGAATTTGTTTTAATCCCGTGAATATATTTTCCTGACATCAGTATTCGTAATACGCAACGAACAAAAACAAAAATTATGAAACGTATCCAGATCATCAACGGACCAAATCTCAACCTGTTGGGAAAACGTGAGCCGACAGTATACGGTTGCCAAACCTTTGAAGCGTATTACGAAGAATTAAAGACCCTCTTCCCCGACACACAGCTGGAGTATTTCCAGTCGAATTCAGAGGGAGCCCTTATTGACAAAATTCACGAAGTAGGTTTCACATTCGATGGCATAGTGATCAATGCCGGAGCGTACACCCATACTTCCATTGCCATTGCCGATGCTATCCGGTCGGTAACCGTACCCGTGATTGAAGTGCACATCTCCAACGTTTTCAAACGTGAGGAATACCGCCATCACTCCTATTTGTCGGAAGCCTGCAAAGGCTGTATCGTAGGATTCGGGATGGATTCGTACCGGCTGGCTATCGATTCCATTTTACATTTCTGATAAGTAATTATCAGGTAGTTATTTTTTTTAAATTAGTTTTTTAAGTATATAAAATAAAAAATTCTTATGTCTAAATCAACAAAAATTGTTGCAACGATCAGTGATATCCGTTGCGAAGTAGATTTTCTTCGTCAGCTTTATGCTGAAGGTATGAACGTTGTGCGTATGAATTCGGCTCATATCCAACGTGAAGGATTTGAGAGAATCGTAAACAACACCCGCGCAGTAAGCCCTAACCTGGCTATCCTGATGGACACCAAAGGTCCTGAAATCCGTACAACAAAAATTGAAGATGATTCAATTGATTTATCAACAGGTGATGTTGTAAAAGTAACAGGAAACCCTGATATGCTAACTACAAAAGAATGTATTGCAGTAAACTATCCATTCTTTGTTCGCGACCTGAACGTGGGCGACAGCATCTTATTTGACGATGGTGAAATCGACCTTAAAGTTGATTCTAAAACAGATGATTACCTGGTTTGTACTGTACAAAACAATGGTAATCTGGGAAGCCGCAAGAGCGTTAACGTTCCGGGAGTACGTATCAACCTGCCTTCGTTGACCGAAAAAGATAAAACTAACATCCTGTTGGCTATCGAACTGGGCCTCGATTTCATTGCTCACTCTTTCGTTCGCAGCAAACAAGATGTACTGGATATCCAAAAAATTCTGGATGAGCACAACAGCGACATCAAAATCATTGCTAAAATCGAAAATCAGGAAGGCGTTGATAATATCGACGAAATCCTCGAAGCTGCTTATGGCGTAATGGTTGCCCGTGGTGACCTCGGTATTGAAGTGGCTCAGGAAAAAATCCCCGGTATCCAACGTCGTTTGATCCGCAAATGTGTTCAGGCTAAAAAACCGGTGATCGTAGCTACTCAAATGCTTCACACGATGATCAAAAACCCACGCCCAACCCGCGCTGAGGTTACCGATATCGCCAATGCAATTTACTACCGCACCGACGCGGTAATGTTGAGCGGCGAAACTGCCTACGGTAAATATCCGGTTGAAGCTGTACGTACAATGGCCTCTATTGCTAAAGAAGCTGAAGCAACTAAAATGGCTGAAAACGATATTCCAATCGATATCGAAACAAACGACCTGACTTCATTCCTTTCGAATGCAGCGGTTGAAACCTGCACCAAATTGGGAACAAAAGCTATCATTACCGATACTTACACCGGCCGCACAACCCGTTATTTGTCGGCTTACCGTGGTGTAGCTCCTATATTCTCTATTTGCTACAACGAGCGCATGGTACGCCAGTTGGCTCTTTCTTACGGTGTTTTCCCAATGTACCAGGAAGACAAAACAGGAAACACACAACAGTATTTCCTTACTGCCCTGAAAGACCTGGTAGGAAAAGGCTCAATCAGCGAAGAAGATTCAGTTTGCTACCTGAGCGGAAGCTACGGAATGGGATTGGGAACTACCTTCCTGGAAGTAAACAAAGTAAGCAACATTTTCAAATCACGCGAAAAATACCTGCTTCCTAATTTCTAATCAGGATTCAAATAAGACTAAAAGGCATTCAAAGTTCATGAATGCCTTTTTTGTTGCCTATAACTGAAGAATCAAGATGCGATTTTTATACACTACGAAAAATGAAGGATATTTCGAAGCATCCAAAAAAATCAAACAATGAGAAGATGCCTTCCAAAGGCAAGCTTATAAAAAACCAATTTCGTTCAATCCTTTCAAAGGCAAGC
>CAYSTC010000017.1:63693-94574 GCA_964433885.1 uncultured Paludibacter sp.
TTCCAAAGGCAAGCTTATAAAAAACCAATTTCGTTCAATCCTTTCAAAGGCAAGCCTAACTGAACTTCAATTCAAATAATCCTTTCAAAGGCAAGCAGGCATTGTAGCCTATTCGTTAAATCCTTTGAAAGGCAAGCTTCCTTTAAATCTCATTCGTTAAATCCTTTCAAAGGCAAGCCTGACTAAACTTCAATTCAGATAATCCTTTCAAAGGCAAGCAGGCATTGACTCTATTTCATTAAATTCTATTTCGGGCATGCACACGTTAAAACTGACTAAGCGAATCCTTTCTTCGGCAAAACCCGAATTAGATTTTGTTTGATTAATCACTTCCTTAGGACATAAAATACTCACTGAATGAGAAAAAGACACCGAATGATCGAAGTAATAAACAAAGCTTACTTCCGGGTTATTCAATTCCTCTGGAAACAAAACCAGAATAGAGGTGCTAAGTACATTTGCGCCTCTTTTCATTTATATGGATTGATTAATATATATTGACATTTAAAAATTAAACCAAGGCGTGATTTTTGTGTCTATACAGTCGGATTTAAGGTATAGATTAGTTATAGGTATTATTTTTCAGGTATAGACACGGGTCCTGCAAAACGGGATTTGTGTCTATACAATCTTTAAAAACAATTATTTTAGACATGAAAAGATTTCTTATTCTGTTATTTTCAGGATTTTCGTTCCTTTCTTTATTTGCAGAAACCAGTATAAAAGGTAAAATTATAGATGCAGGGACTGAATCCCCCATCGATTTTGTAAGCGTTGCCGTATTCCGCCAGGATTCGAAGACAGTGACCAAAAGCATGGTTTCGGACCAAAACGGGGAATTTGAGATTCAGGCTCTTCCCAAAGGAAAATATACATTACGTCTGAGTTATGTGGGCTACAACACCCTGAGCCTGCCCGTGGATTACAACGGCAACGAAATGAACCTGGGCATGGTTAAACTCCAAAGCAACAACAAGCAACTGAAAGAAGTTGAAGTCGTTGGACAGGGAACAACCGTAAAATTCGAAGTAGACAAAAAAGTGTTCAGCGTGGATCAGAACATTGCCGCAGCCGGTGGATCTGCCTCGGAAGTGCTGCAAAACATACCGTCGGTGACAGTGGATAATGAAGGAAACGTGGCATTGCGCAACAGTACGGCCGTGGAAGTTTGGATTAACGGCAAACCATCGGGGCTGACTGCCGAAAACCGTGGGCAAATCCTGCAGCAAATGCCCGCCGAAAGCATCGAATCGGTAGAGGTGATTACAAATCCTTCGGCAAAGTTCAAAGCAGAAGGATCAGCCGGGGTTATTAACCTGGTGTTGAAAAAGAACCGGAAAGCCGGATATTACGGAAGCCTTTCGGCTGGCGGACTTTATAATACCAATTCCAACAAATTGGGAGGTACTTTAGGAGCCAACTTCAGTTATTCAAGCAAGAAGCTGGATGCCAATGTCAATGTGGGTTACCGCCAAATGAATATGCCCAGTGGTGGCTCGAGCGACCGTAAAAACTACCTGAACGGCGATACGCTTAATCTTCATCAGGAAAACGACAACCTGCGTTCGATGGGCGGAGTATTTTCCCGGTTATCGCTTGACTATCACCTCAACGACAATAATACGCTGAGCTTTTCAGGTTTCGGAATGCTCGGAGGCGGCACTTCTGCAAACAACATAAATTACAAGCAGACTAATATCAACAAAGAAGATTCTGTTTTGAAGAAATACTTCCGCAATACTATGTCGGACGGTACGCGCAGGCACATGCACTCCAACCTCGATTTCCAGCACGACTTTGATAAAAAGGGATCCAATATCATCTTTAGCCTCGGATATTCTGCTTTCGCCATGTCGGATTCTGCACGCTATAAACAAACCGATAATCTAAATAATGGCTTTGTTTCGTCGGACTTATCGCAAAGCGGCGGTGGAAGTAGTAACGAGTATGAATTCAAGGTTGATTTCACGAAAAAATTCTCCGAAAACAGCAAGCTGGAAGCCGGCTGGGAATCGGATATGGAACATCAGATCAGCAATACTTCTGGTTACGATTTCAAGGCTTCCAAGGTGCTTGATTCATATTATGATAAGTTTGATTATACCGAGCAGAATCATGCTGCTTATGTAACTTACGGTAATAAGTTGGGCAAACTAAGCGTTCAGGCAGGGCTGAGGGCAGAGTATTATGCGAAAGCCTTCACCAACACGATGGCGAACGATATGCAGACTCTTCCCACGACCGGCTATTTCAGACCTTTCCCAAGTTTGTTCCTGTCGTACAGTTTGCCTAAAAACAATGAGGTTCAACTAAACGTAACGAGCCGGGTAAACCGCCCGAGGGGACGCGACATCAATCCGTACCGGAATTATTCCGACTCAACGAATATTTCGTACGGAAACCCTGACCTGACTCCTGAATATAGTTCTGCTTACGAGTTTAATTATATCAAGACCTGGGATAATCATTCACTTTCCGGCTCCGCCTATTACCGTTTTACCGACAAAGTCATTCAGGGTGTTAGCTTTATGCAAGACGGCATTATGCAAAGCACCTCTATGAATTTAACCAAACAACAAAATTCAGGTATTGAGCTGGTAGCTAAGAATCGTATCTTCCAGGTTGTGAACCTGACTTCATCGCTGAATTTCTATTACAGCAAAATAGACTCTGCAAGCTACATAAAAGAAGATGTGACATTGGCAAGAATTCCACAACAGGAATTATTCTCATGGAATGCCCGCACGATGGCAAACTTTGCATTGAGTAAAACCTTCTTCGGACAGATTTCAGCCGAATATAATGCTCCCCGTTTGATTGCACAAGGGAAAGAATTATCCAATTTTGCAATAGATTTAGGACTTCGGAAAACATTCCTGGATAAAAAAATCAATCTGAATCTGATGGTGCGCGATGTGTTCGACAGCCGCAAAAGACAAGCCGTTACCTTTGGAGAGGGATATTCGCAAACAAGTTATTCTTACTGGGGCGGACGTATGATCGGGCTGACAGCGACCTACAATTTCGGAAACATGAAACCGAAAAAACAACAGCAAAAAGAAAACAACTCGCAGGACATGAATATGGATATGGAGTAAACCTGAAAGCATTCGAAACAAACAAGGCAATGATAAATGATAATCGTTGCCTTGTTTATTTTTAGCTGATTTATCCTCTTCTTCGGAACTCCCCACACACCAACGCGGTGGCCACTCCTACGTTGAGCGATTCAGATGTAGGTTGTCCGGCCGGATAATTCGGAATCAGCAATTTTTCGGTAACAAGCGCTTCAATTTCTGCAGAAATACCATTCCCTTCATTCCCCATGACGATAATCCCATGCCGGGTCAAAGATTTATCATAAATATTTTCACCATCCATAAAAGTGCCGTAAACAGGCAGTTTTCCTGCTACAGACTGAAGAAATTCCTTCAAATTGACTGTATGAACCCTAACTCTTGCCAACGCTCCCATAGTAGCTTGCACGGTTTTTGCGTTGAAGGCATCGGCGGTATGCACCGAGCAGAAAATATCTGAAATTCCAAACCAATCGGCAATGCGGATGATGGTTCCCAAATTTCCCGGGTCCTGAATATCGTCCAGAGCCAGGCTCAGTTTCCCGGCCAGGTCATCCGGATTCAGGTTGTACTGAGGTTTAACAAAGACTGCAAAAATACCTTGGGGGCTTTTTTGGTTTGATATTTTGGACAGTTCATTTTCAGTTGCTTCAATCAGTTCATCGGCTTCTATTTCGGGGTTATTATTCAACCATTCGGAAGTGGCAATGAGCATAGAGCAACGAAAAACCGTTGCCAAATCGAGTACCAGCTTGGTTCCTTCGGCAACAAATAGTCCGGTTTCGTCACGGAATTTTTTTTGAGAAAGACTGCTGATCTGTTTTATCTTGTTTTTAGATAACATCGCGTGAGTTTTATAGAAAATAGTTTTCCCCGGCAAATTTACATCTTTCACAACCCAACGGGTTTTAATAAATCTGCCTGAAATTTGTTGTTACAAAGCTAACAAAGAAAACTATAAAAAGCTATATTTGCAAAATATTTTAATTCATTTTATTAACCTTGGTATGAAGTTGAGAGTTTGGAGTCCGTTCGTTGTATTTGCATTGCTGCTTACCGCATGCAATGTAACCAAATATGTACCCGATGACGAATTTCTGCTCGACAAAACGGAGATTAAGACTGACACCAAAGATCTGGATAAAGGCGAGTTGCAGGAATACCTTCGACAAACTCCCAATGCCGCTGTTTTCGGAGCATGGCGCATGCAACTGGGTATTTACAATCTGGCCCCAAAAGACACTACAAGCAAATTCAAGCGGTTCTGGCACCGGACCTTTATGAGAATCGGCGATCCGCCGGTGATTTATAATTCCACGCTCACGTCCATTTCTGTACAGCAACTTCAACGCCTGGCCGAAAACAAAGGATATATCAATGCCCGGGTGGAAAGTAAAGTGGAGACATCGGGCAAAAAGGCAAAAGTGGAATATATTGTCACTTCCAATAAGCCCTATCGCCTGCGCGAATACAATGTAAACCTGAAGAATGAACAACTGAGCGGAATTGCCTCCGACACATCCAAGTCACTCATCCGTCCAAACATGTTGTTCGACACCGACGTTTTTAATGCCGAACGCGAACGCGTGACTTCGCTGTTTCGCAAACAGGGGTTTTATAATTTCAACAAGGATTACCTGACGTATGCGGCCGACAGTGCTTTAAATTCGCACAAGATAGATGTCACCATGGAGCTTCGGGATTATTTAAGGCATTCAAGTGATTCGGTAAATAAAATCATCTTCAAGCAATACTCCATTCGCAAAGTTATTTATTATATCAATAAAGAAGCTTCTCTATCGGCCGACATTCAAAATAAAGACAAACTGGACACGGTTCAGTTCCGTGATTTCATACTGGTTACGCCCAAAGATCATATACTGAAGCTGGATGCCCTGGTTCAGAATACCTTTATCAACCCCAACACCCTATACAGTGATGATGCAGTAGAACGCACCTACCAATCGCTCAATTCGTTGGGCCCGATCAAATATGTAAATATAAGCTTTAAAGAATCTGACAGCAATTTGCTGGATTGCTATATAATCATTGTGCCATCAAAAACCGTTTCGCTTTCCACCGAACTGGAAGCCACCTACACCGACGGATTCTGGGGAGGAGCAGCCAGTATAAATACGGTGAATCGAAATCAGTTCAAAGGAGCCGAAACGCTGTCAATCCAGTTGCGCGGAGCTTTTGAGAAACAGGACAGTACGATTTGGGCGCAGGAATTTGGCATTCAGGCCGGACTGAAATTTCCACGGGTTTTACTTCCCTTTGGCAGTTACGATTTCAAACGAAATATTCATGCCAACACAGAATTTACCAGTTCACTAAGCTTTATGAACCGCCCCGGTGAATTTACAACCACCAACGCGGGCGCCGGTATAAACTATTCGTGGAACAGGCAGCAATATCATCATGTCTTCCAACTGTTCGATCTCAGTTACGTCCGCTTTCTGGATGTCGATCCCGTATTTAAAAGTACCTATCTGAATGACTCCGCACCACGCTACAATCCTTACAACTACAAGGACCACCTCATCATGCGCATGGGTTATACCGGGTCGTTTTCTACTTTCAATCCAAACAGGCCACTGAAAAATTATTCATCGGTGCGTTACAGCGTCGAAAGTGCAGGTAACTTCCTGTATGCTATGAGCAATCTGCTTGGAAACACGAAAGTAGACGGAGCTTACCAGTTATTCAAAGTGCGATATTCTCAATACGTTAAAGGCGAATATAATATCACCCATCATCAGATTTACGACAAGGAAAACCGCTTCGTATACCATTTGGGCGTTGGTTTGGGCGTTCCGTATGGCAATGCAGATGTAATCCCTTATGAAAAAAGATTTTACAGCGGTGGAGCCAACAGTGTTCGCGGTTGGGGCGAAAGCAAGCTAGGGCCAGGCACATACAAAAGAATCAACAGCAAAGCCCGCGATTTCAATCAGGTAGGCGATATTAAACTGGACATGAACATGGAATACCGGGCAAAAATGTTTTGGTTGTTGGAAGGTGCACTATTCCTCGATGCAGGAAATATCTGGACGATAAAAAACTACGAAACCCAACCACTCGGGCAATTCAAACTGGACTCTTTCATGGAGCAAATTGCCATTGCCTATGGAGCAGGGCTTCGGTTCAATTTCTCGTTTTTCATTGCCCGAATCGACCTCGGAGTAAAACTATATGATCCAGTCCTTAGCAGAACTGAACGTTGGCGGGTTAGTCCTAAATTCGGCGATGACGTGGCTTTCCACTTTGCTATCGGGTATCCTTTCTGATTTTGCCTGCAACTCATGCAACGGGCGACTCATAAATCACACGAACTATTCTATTTATTTAATTCCTTTTTGGCTTTCAAAATGGCCTGTTTCGCCGCTTTCTTTTCCCCTAACATATCGTAACTCATGCGGTGGTAAGACGTAGTACCCAGCTTGCGAATAGCCGCGCGGTGTTTCGGGGTTGGATAGGCTTTATTTTTATCCCAATCGTACCCCGGGAATTCGGCATGCAGGCGTTGCATAATTTCATCCCGGTGCGTTTTTGCCAGCACTGAAGCCGCAGCGATCGACAGGTATTTGCTGTCGCCTTTTACGATGGTTTGGTGGTGAATATCAGCGTAGGGCTTAAATTTATTTCCATCCACAATAATAAATTCCGGACGAATGGAAAGCTTGTCGATAGCCCGGTGCATGGCCAGAATGGAAGCATTCAGAATGTTGATTTCATCAATTTCATTATTGTCAACCTCAGCAACTCCCCAGGCCAATGCTTCTTTTTCAATGATCGGACGCAGCATATCCCGTTCGGCTTCGGTAAGTTGTTTAGAGTCATTGAGCAATGGACAATCGAAGTTAGCCGGCAGAATAACCGCCGCGGCCACCACAGGTCCTGCCAGACAGCCCCGTCCCGCCTCATCGCAACCACATTCGTAAGTAAATTTTGAATAACGAGCTTTCAGACCTAATGAATCATCAAAAAGCAACGCATCATTTGCTGTAATTTTCGCTTTCTTCATCTGTTTGTGATCGATTGGATTGATGTTCCTTTTTGGCTTCATCCCAAAGCGTGGGAGCCAGATTCAACAATGGTTTATACATAAAGGAATTATCCTTGGTTTCAGTACTTAATAATGAAAAACGACTGTCAATAGCATTAAACACGATCAACAACACACTGACAATCAACGCATATTTTAATGCGCCAAAAACTCCTCCAAACAATTTATTCAATCCTCCCAACGACATGGAATCAAATACTTTCTCGAGTGATTTTGCAAGCACCAGCAATCCAATGGCAATACCGATAAAAAGAACAAGATAAGAGAGTGGCATAGCCGTTTTTTCGGAGAAATGAAATGAACTCACCAACAAGCCCGAAACAATTGGTGCGAGCAATTTAGCGCCGTAAATTCCCAACACAATGGCTGCCAGCGATGTAATTTCTTTTATCAGCCCTTTGAAAAGGCCAAAAACAAAACCCAACCCAATGGGGAATAAAAGAATTATATCCAATTTATTCATATTTTCAAAAACAAATTTTATTAAAACACAAAGATATGAAATTTCAAGAGATATTTTTTCTGCTTCTTCTATTGCCATTAGCCTTTTGAATTCATAAAAAAGACCATAAATCAAAATAATATTACACCGAATCAAAACGATTAATTACCTGCATAAGAAACAAATACATACAAACAATCTAAAATAGGAATGCAGAAAAATCATTAATAATATTTTTGGCACAGAAATTGGATAAAGACTATCACAATAAAAAACAATATCCCGTTAAGTTCGGAAGACATAGTATTCACAGCTAAAAAATTACGATTATGAAAACAAAAGTGGCAAGCCTGTTAGTGGTTTTATTCGTATCCACTATTTCATGTACGGCTCAAAGAACAATTAGGGTTGAAGCTCAAAACGATGACATTAGCAATAATCTCGATTTACAAGCTGTGGCTTCTACCTTTGGCGAATCAAGAGATTTGGAAGATTTTGAAAGAAGACTGAACGATTACGACAGTCAGATTTCGAATCTGGACTTAAACAATGATGGTGAAGTTGATTACCTTCGCGTTATTGAAAATATGGAAAACAATGTTCACGTAGTGGTTATTCAGGCCGTACTGGACAGAGATGTTTATCAGGATGTAGCCACCATTGTAGTGGAAAGAAGACCAAACCGCAGAACCGTGGTACAGGTCATTGGCGACCCTTACATTTACGGGTATGATTACATTATCGAACCGGTTTACGTTTACGCCCCTCCGATTTATTCATTCTTCTGGGGATACAACTACCGCAGATGGTATTCACCTTACTACTATGGATATTATCCACGCTACTATCGCTACCGCCATCCGTTTGAAGTAAACATATATCTGTCGCATATTCATTCGCATATCAATCACAACCACCGGTATTATTACTCGGACAGAAGCTGGTACAGAAATGACAATGTAAACAGATTGTACAACTCGGTAAGACGAAACGATTATGCTACCAGATATCCGGACCGCAACTTTAGCAGCAGAAACAACAATATCTCCAGCAAAAGGGATTTTGACAGGACACGCCAGAACAATACAATCTATGACCGCTCCGGAAGCAGACCGGGAAGATCATTCGATAACAATGGATCAAGGAACAATGACTACCAAAACGGCTCAAGAAGCGTTGAAAGAAGAAATACTGATAATGGAATGAACCAACGGATTAATACTCCGTCGACAAACCGGAATTCAGGCGTGAACCGGAATCAGGACGATGTATATCAAAACCGTTCGTCGCGCCCCGAAAATCAGGGAAGCAGGAGCAATAATGGCTGGCAAAACAGCGGAAGTCGTTCAGAAAGGAATCCGCAAAATTATTCAACTCCGGCTCAAACACCGACTCCGGCTAATAGAAGTACAGAAATGAACCGTAATAGTGGAGATGATGTTTATCGGCAACGTCCGGCTAATAATTCAAATATGGAAAGAAGGCAACCGGAAGTTATCCGCGACAATTCAAATACAAGACCTGCACCTGTTATGAACGAGTCCAGACGACCAGAAAATAAACCAGCTCCGGTTGTAAACCAACCCAGCAGATCCTCTGAACCCAGAAACGTGGAACGCAGATCTGAAAATAATCAGAACAGGGAAAACAAAACTGAACGTGGAAGCCGTAACAACTCAGAAAGAAGATAAATAAAAGAGAAAAAGGTAATTAAAGATTAAAATTGATTAGTTAACGATACCGTTGAGAAGTTGCGATAATTTCTCAACGGTTTTTTTATTAAGTCCACCATATATCAAAGAAATATTTAATACATTTGCTAACCCAATTGCTCATCCTCAATTCGTCAAATATGGCCATTCCCACTTCCCGAACAAAAGAAAATGCACACGTCACCATTAACTCAGACAAATGCACCGGTTGTGGCATTTGCGGGGAAGTTTGTAAAGACTTCAATTATGATATAACAGACCATAAAGCCAAAATATCAGGTAAATCTGTTTTCGGGTGTATTGCGTGCGGACATTGTATGCTGGCTTGTCCAACCGGTGCCATCGCCGTTGAAGGTCGCACGTTGTCACCAGCCCAGCTTTTTGATTTGCCGGATAAAAACCTGATTCCCTCTTACGAGAATTTAATGGCTATGCTCGTGCACCGCCGCAGCATCCGCGAGTTTAAGGACAAACCGGTAGAAACAGAAAAGATCGACCAGATTCTGGAAGCTGCCCAAACAGCCCCGATGGGCTTGCCTCCATCTGATGTGCACGTGTTGGTGCTCGAGAACAAAATACAGGTTCGACGCTTTGCAAGCGAATTTTCAACATACCTGAAAAATCTCCGCTGGATGTCATCCAAATGGTTCCTCACCATGATGCGTCCATTCTGGGGAAAGGCAAACGACGAAATGATGCGCGAATTTATCAAACCTGTTTTTGATATTTACGTAGATGATATGACCAAGGGCGATAACTGGATAAACTACGATGCACCGCTGGCCATGTATTTTTATGGGTCACCCTACAGCGACCCTGCCGACCCGATTATTGCCGCCACATACGCCATGTTGGCCGGCGAATCGCTTGGAATTGGAACCTGCATGCTCGGAGCCATTCATCCATTCATCCAGAATGGTAAAAAAGCCCGTAAGTTCAGGGAAAAATGGGGTATCAAATATCCTTCGCGCGAAGGGTTGGTTGTTATTTTCGGCTATTCCAACGTGCATTACTCCAAAGGAATAAAAAGGACTTTTGCAGATATACACAGAATCAAGTGACAATGGACAGTTGACAAGTGACAATTACAAATCGTGAACTGCCAATTGTCCATTGTCAACTGTGCATTGCCGAAAGGTATTCTTGCTCGGTTTGGCCGGGGGTGGGAATCAGTTCGGCTTTGTGCAGGCAACCCAAAGCATCCAAATCCATAATAGACGAGTAGCCGGAACGGCAAACAATTCTTTTAGCGCCTATTAAAACTGAGGCTAATTCAGCATCTGACATGTACGGAACTAAAGTTACATTTCCAATCTGTCGTTTATAATTCTCAGCCTGAGGTTGCCCGCGAATGATAAGCGTTTTCTCCGTCCGATTTTTATATTTCAGAATCAGGGAATCTTCAAAAATAGTACGTTGGGGTTCAGGCCCCGAAACAGCCGCCACAATAGCAAACTCCGCGTTTAGCTGCATATCTCCCATGCCTTGAAACCGCGAAAGTGGTCCGATAAATTTCGCATTTGGTGGCAACGGATATTTATGAGCCAAATCGCCTGATAAACAGCCATTGCCAGGCCTGTCTGGAATCCAGCACTCGTCGTAACGGCCGATAAATTGTTTATGAATTTGATGAACAAGCGGTTCCAAAAATTTCAAACTATTAGGCATCTTCACCATTAGCTGATGAGTCATATACACCGAATGAACCCGTTTGTTCCACATGCCAAAACGATTATCTGAAATCACCCGGTCGAAATGTTCCTTTTGAAGCAGATTTCTAAGCCAGATATGTTCTTGAACAATGCCTTTGATAATATTGGGGAAGTTGAAAACCATAGCGCCAACCTGCGATTTTCCGGCAGCATAATATACATCATAGGATGGATATTCGATAAAACGAAGTGTTGGAAATTCTTGTCGAAGAAATGCAAGCGGAAAACCATCTGCCACAATAACCGGCTCATGACCTTCAGCCATCAGTTGCCGGATAACCGGCACGCAACGCGTGGCGTGACCCAATCCCCAGTTTAGTGGGCAAATTAAAATCTTCATAATATGCTGATTTATCAATGTGATAATTTGACAATTATAATATGCCGCAAAAACTAATCATTTCCAGTTATTATCACATTAGCATTTTAAACAATTACCACATCGTATTACCCCGCCACCGAAACATCAAAACCTCTTGCCCGTACTCTTTCCGCAATTGCATTCAACTCATCAACGCTTACTTTTTGGAGGGTTTGAGTAGGTGCTTCCCGGTCGAGGCTGTAAATCATTACCTGCTGTGGATTTATTTGTTTCAAAGCAGCCAGCCATGCTTCAATTTCTTCATCGGTGGTATTGTCAATCGGTTCACCTTTCACTTCTCCACGCAAAAACATGGTTTGGATAATCAGTTTGCCATGGAATTTTTTCAAATGCTCAATAAACCAGGCCACATTGATATGTTTCCCAACAGGCTGGTCCATCAACTTCATGGTGCGGTCGATAGCCGAGTCGAATTTCAGGATATTATTATCCACTTTATTCAACGCCGCAAAAACATGCGGTTTATGAACCCGGGTAGAATTTGAAAGTACGCTCACTTTTGCAGTAGTGCAATACTGATCGCGCAATGCAATCGTATCGTCGATAATCCCTTCAAAATCGGCATGAAGCGTGGGTTCGCCATTTCCGGCAAAGGTAATTACATCCGGAATCTGGCCTTCGGCAACCATCTCCTTCAATTTGTTTTCCAGTGTTTCGCGCACCTGCCCGCGCGTTGGGATAGGCGATTCCTGCATCGTGGTGTTGAAACCGCATTCGCAGTAAACACAATTGAACGAGCAGATTTTTGCATCAATGGGAAGCAGATTGATCCCCAATGAAAGCCCCAGACGCCGGCTACGAATAGGACCGAAAATTATTTCGTGGAATAAAAACATCCTCTTTTTATATATGAACATTTCCAAAGCCCTAAACTTTGGAAATGTTTTATGAGTCTTCTAAAATTTTATAATTATCCGTTCACCAAGAGTCTTAGAAAGTTGCCTTTTCACCACTTCCAGTTGGCTCATTTCCCGCATAATTTCATTTACCAACGCATGGTTTTTTGCATCGTTTGCGGCTTTCATTTGAATCAGTTTTTGCTTAATCATATCCAGAATAATAATATTCTTCAGCTCAAAAACAACCCTTGGAATCAGATCAATGAATCGTTCGGCATCGGTTTCCACACGCTTAATTTTGGAGTGAACCTTGCTCAGCGTATATTTCTCGGTCACCAAGTCGGCAGCGAGCAAACTAACCCGGCTATTGGAATGGTAGAGAAAAAACCGTTCGGCAGCAAAATTTTCCTGTTTATGATGAATTTTATACTCTTCGAGCATAAGTGCGTGAACCGGATTCTCGAACACCAGATTGTCGCGTTCCAATTCGTCCAGAATATAATCGCCCACTGTTACAGGTTGTTGCTGGTTTTCCTCATCGGCATAAAAGAAAACGGCTTCGCCATGCTTTACAAGTACCTGAAGAATATTTCGTTCCTGTTCTTCAAATTTGGAGGTAACAACGGCTTCTTGCGGCGCAAAAAATTCATCGGGCGGAGGCATGTCGGGTGCCTGGTTCTGAGCCCGGTTGGCAGCTTTCTCCTGATCGGCCGTTTTCAGTTTGTTGATTTCGTAGTAAAGCATTTGCTCATCTACGTTCAGCAGGGTGCTGCACTCCTTCACGTATTCGCTGCGAATAGCTAAATTCGGAATAATGGCGATGCTTCGCACAATATCCAGCACCAGTCCGGCACGCTTCACCGGATCTTTTCCTGCATCGGCCAGCAGCAGGTTTGTTTTGAAGCGGATGAAGTCGGAAGCGTTACGCTCCACATATTCAATAAAATCGGATGCATTGGTTTTACGTGCAAACGAATCGGGATCGTCGCCATCGGGCAACAACAATACTTTTATGTTCAGCCCTTCTTCCAACAGCAAATCGATACCGCGGATAGAAGCTTTGATACCCGCCGCATCACCGTCGTAGATTACCGTCACATTTTCGGTGAAGCGGTGGATCAAGCGGATTTGCCCTGGCGTGAGCGAAGTTCCTGACGAAGCCACCACGTTTTCGATGCCGCTCTGGTGCATGGAAATAACATCGGTGTAACCTTCCACCAGAAAACAACGGTCTTGTTTTACAATGGCTTGTTTGGCAAAATAAATACCGTAGAGCTCGTTACTTTTGTGGTAAATTTCCGATTCAGGCGAATTAACATATTTCGCCATCTTGTCGTCCTTCTTGAGGATACGCCCCCCGAAAGCCACCACTTTTCCCGAAAGCGAATGTACGGGAAACATCACACGGCCCCGGAACCTGTCGGCCAGGTAATTGTTATCGCCTTCGAGCGTAAGCCCTGTTTTTACCAGGTATTCTTTGTTGTAACCGGCTTTCAGGGCAGACTGCGTAAACGCATCACGCTGCTCCAGGCTGTAGCCGAGTTGGAATTTCTTGATAATATCTTCGCGAAAACCACGTTCGCGGAAATAGCTCAGCCCGATAGCCTTGCCATCGATATGGTTGTGGAGCGTATGTGTAAAATGCTTTTGGGCAAACTCATTGACCAGAAACATCGATTCTCGGTCGTTGCGCACGGCCATTTCCTCGGGACTGAGTTCCCGTTCCTGCACTTCGATATGATATTTTCGGGCTAAGTATTTGAGCGCATCGTAGTACGAAATCTGTTCGTGCTCCATTATAAAATGCACTGAATTTCCGCCCTTTCCGCAACCGAAACATTTGAAAATGCCCTTGGCCGGCGAAACGATAAACGAAGGTGTTTTCTCACCGTGGAACGGACACAAGCCCAGCAGATTCACCCCGCGTTTTTTCAGGGTAACGAAGTCGCCTACCACATCTTGTATCTGGGCGGTTTCGGTTATTCGGTCTATGGTGGGTTGGTCTATCATTGGAGTTGCATTATGAAACGCATGGCGTGCGTTTCTACGAAAAATCTGATCGCAAAATTACTTATTTTATTCGGTAAATCGGCCACGTGCAAAATTAAAAAAATCGACCGATTCCTCCGGCAAATTAAAAAGGCCGGGAGGGGTCCCGACCTTTAGCAAACTAACTAACAACACATTACCCTACATAACTAACCATTCGTATTCTATTCAGCATTTACCTTTTTATACCAAATAAACCAGGCCGGACTGTAATATCCTTCCGGAACCAGCGTTGCATCACCTTCGTCGGCTTTGGGTGGTACTTTTACCAATACATCATTCCCTACTTTCCAGTTTGCGGGAGTGAGCACCTTATCTTTGGCACTTTCCTGCAAAGCACTAATCGTCCTCACAAGTTCATCCATATTTCTCCCAACATTCATTGGGTAAAAATAAATAGCCTGAATAACGTCATTCGGGTCAATGATAAATACACCCCTCACACTTATTGTAGAGTTTGACTCGGCATGAATCATCCCATATTTTTTCGAAATCGAGATATTCGAATCGTCTACCAGTGGAAATTTAATTTTCAGGTGATCCTTATCTCCTACTTTAATCATTTCCAGTGCTTTTTTCCAATCATAATGAGTTTCCAGCCGATCGGTAGAAACCACCACAATTTTTACGTTCATCTGCGTCAAAAGGTCTTGTAATTTTGCCAGTTCGAGAATTTCAGTGGAGCAAACAGGAGTAAAATCCTGCGGGTGACTAAACAACACTTTCCATTTCCGGCCATAGTCAGTAGGGAAAATAATTGTTCCATTGGTTGATTCTGCTGTGAATGAAGGGGCTGTCTGCCCGATTAACGGGATTCGAAAATTTCGATCCTCACCTGTTGTTAACTTTGTTGCCTGAACAACGTTTACCTGCGAAAATAGTAATACAAAAATACTTACCGCAAAAAATAGAAAATTTTTCATAATAACATCTTTTTAGTTTATTACAGTTGCTGGATAATAAAAATGGCACAAGTGTCATTTTGGACTTCAAAAACAGAAACATCCCCGCAGAAGTTTCTCTACACTGCAATAATTATAGATTATTGGCACAGCTAAAATCCGCATAACAGGCTTATTACATGCATTTTATGATATTTTGCAATTAAAATTTCCCGAAAGGAGACAAGGAAGATTTGCAAATAAAATTTCGCAAAAGCCTATCTCCTATCAGATTAACCAACACCTTATTTAACAGACAATTAAAGAAATTTTGTAGTGAGCAGAATCCTTTATAAATAATTTTCAGGAGGAAGTTAAATTTTAGGATAACAAAAATAAAAATACTTAAAATGAAAATATGAGGTTCGAAAAATCCGGGTTTCGCGGTTTTTAACCGCGTTCTGAAACACTCACGGTTGAAAACCACGAAACCGATTAAAGGGCGGGAACCCTCAAACCTCCTTTGGCCCGAAATTTGCAAAGCGCCAGTCTTTTCCTTTACGTTGTTCCGAAAAAAGCTTATCTTTGCAGTCTATTGTTTGATTCATTGCCTATTCCTTTTTTATGCTAAAGCAGCAATTACAACAAAAATTACAACAGAAGTTGTCGCCTGCGCAAATTCAGGTTATAAAAATGCTTGAGGTACCTACCCTCGAGCTGGAAGAGCGCATTCGGCAGGAGCTGGAAGAAAACCCGGCATTGGAAGAAGGAGCCGAAGCCGACAAGGAATCGGAGGAAATGGAGGACTTAAGCCTGGACGATGGCGGCAACAACGATGATTTTGATCTGGAGGAATATGTGGCCGACGACGACATCCCCGATTACAAACTAAAAGCCAACAATACTTCCAAAGACGACAAATACGAAGACATCCCATTTTCGGTGGGCATGACTTTTCACGAATTTCTGATCGATCAGGTAGGCTTATTGCAATTGACCCAACACGAGCGTATGCTCATCGAATATGTGATTGGGAATATCGACGACGAAGGTTACCTGCGTCGCACCCCTGAGGCTATGGTGGACGATATCGTTTTTCAGGCCGGTGTGCAAACCACCGACGAGGAAATGTACCACGTAATCCGCCAGGTACAACAGCTTGATCCGGCCGGTGTGGGAGCATCTACCCTGCAGGAGTGCCTGCTGCTTCAACTGGAACGCAAAGAAATATGTGATTCCGTGAAACTGGCCATCCGCCTTGTCAAAGATTATTTCGAAGAATTCTCGAAAAAACATTACGAAAAAATACAGCGGGGACTGGAAATGGATGACGTCATGCTGAAAAAGGTTATGACTGAAATCATTCACCTCAACCCCAAACCAGGAAATGCCTGGGGTGGCAATATCCTGGAAAAATCAATGGCTACCATTGTTCCTGATTTTATGCTGGAAAACGATGAAGGGCAGCTTACCGTGTCGCTCAACAACAGCAATATACCTGAGTTACGCGTGAATTCCACCTACAACGAGATGTTTCAGGATTATGCCGGGAACAAACAAAACCAAAGCCGCGAGATGAAAGAAGCTGTGATGTTTGTAAAACAAAAGATCGACTCCGCACGTTGGTTTATAGATGCTATCAAACAGCGTCAGCAAACATTGCTCACCACCATGATGGCCATTGTGGATTTTCAAAAGGAATTTTTTATTGAAGGTGACGATACGTACCTCAAACCAATGATCCTGAAAGACATTGCTGACCGCACCGGATATGACATTTCAACCATTTCGCGCGTAAGCAACAGCAAATACATCCAAACGGAATTCGGTATTTTTCCGGTAAAATACTTTTTTTCTGAGTCGATGACCAACGACTCGGGCGAGGAAGTATCCACCCGCGAAATCAAAAAAATTCTGCAGGACTGCATTGATAACGAAGACAAACGCAAACCGTGGAACGACGATGCTCTGGCCGAAGTTTTAAAAACCAAAGGATACCTTATAGCACGCCGTACCGTGGCCAAATACCGCGAACAATTAAACATTCCGGTGGCACGCCTGCGGAAAGAACTGTAAAGCGAAAAAGCAAATTCAACATCATGAAGACATTTTACAACATCATTTCCCTTGTTTTTCAGCCACTACTGATGCCGACCTACGGTATCATTTTGCTGATGAACATGGATATATTTACTGAATTGCCACTGTCGTGGCGCTGGATTGGCATTGTAGGCACGTTTCTGTTTACAGCCATTCTGCCGGCAATTCCCATCTACCTGCTCATGCGCAAAGGCGAAGTGCACGACCTTTTTATTTCCAAAAAAGAAGAACGCACCATGCCATACCTTTTCTCCTTTATGGCTTATGTATTCTGGGCATTGTTCATGTGGCGCACCATGCAGTTCCCCATGTTCATTGTAGCCATGGGAATAGGATCGGCACTTTCCATTTTCGTTATCGTGTTTATCAACCTGAGATGGAAAATAAGCGCCCACCTGGCTGGCATAGGTGGATTGGTGGGTTCGGTATTTGGAGTGTGCTACCGCATGAGCATTAATCCGGTATGGTTAATCATTCTCCTGCTTACCATTTCGGCTCTGGTTGCCCTGTCGCGCATTGAACTCAAAGCCCATACACCGGGACAGGTACTTGCCGGATTTGGGGTGGGGTTTGTTATGGTATTCACTCCATGTTTTTTCTTTTAAATTATCCCAATTTTCCCAAAGTCTTAAATTTTGGAAAAGCTATATTCAAATAAACAATTCACCTAATAAAACAAACTAAAGAATGATAACGATAGACCAACTGAAAGATGTGTTGGAACGCGAGTCCGCGTTGAGGAGGTATCTTTGACGTCGATACAAAATTGATCCAAATTGAAGAAGAAGATTTGCGCACGCAAGCTCCCGGTTTTTGGGACGATGCAAAGGCTGCCGAAGCCCAAATGCGCAAAGTAAAAGAACTTAAAAACTGGGTAAGCGGCTACAACGAAGTAAAAACAGCCGCCGATGAGCTTCAGCTGGCATTCGACTTTTACAAAGAAGAGGTAATGACCGAGGAAGAAGTAGACGAAGCTTACCGCCACGCAGTGGAGCTGGTTGAAAACCTGGAAATGAAAAACATGCTTTCGCACGAGGAAGACCAGCTGGGAGCCGTAATCAAAATTGTGGCCGGAGCAGGTGGAACTGAGGCGCAGGATTGGGCATCGATGCTTTTCCGCATGTACCAGCGCTGGTGCGAACGCCAGGGTTACAAATGCGAAATAACGAACTTCCAGGAAGGCGACGAAGCTGGAATCAAAACCGTGACCATGCAAATAGAAGGCGAAATGGCTTACGGCTACCTGAAAAGTGAAAACGGAGTTCACCGTCTGGTGCGTGTGTCACCATTCAATGCCCAGGGCAAACGCATGACATCGTTCACTTCGGTGTATGTGGTTCCACTGGTCGATGACACCATCGAGATTGAAATTAACCCCGGAATGCTTTCGTGGGATACATTCCGTTCGTCGGGAGCCGGTGGTCAGAACGTAAACAAGGTGGAAACCGGTGTGCGTCTGCATTATAAATTCGTGAATCCGGTAACCAACCAACAGGACGAGATTGTGATTGAAAATACCGAAAGCCGTTCGCAGTTTGGCAACAAAGACAATGCGATCCGCTTGCTGAAATCTCAACTCTACGAACTGGAACTGGAAAAACGCCGTGCCGCTTCGGCAGCTGTGGAAGCCGGTAAAAAGAAAATTGAGTGGGGTTCGCAAATCCGCAGCTACGTGTTCGACGACCGCCGCGTGAAGGATCACCGCACCAATTACCAGACTTCGAACGTAAACGGGGTTATGGACGGCGATATCGACGCATTTATCAAAGCTTATTTGATGGAGTTTCCGGACTAATTTCTGACCTTTTAATCATAGGCTGATTTGAGTTAAGCCTATGATTTACCATATCAAGCAGCGTATTTTTGTCTATTTTAGCAGGCAAAAATACGCTATTTTTATATTTTCACCGTTTATTCATCGAACTATAAAGTACATTTTCATGAAACGAATCTTGCTGTTTGCACTTGCTTCTCTTCCTCTCAGTTTGGTTTTTGGAGTTGATTACAGCAAAGTGGATAAACAATCTGCCACTGTTCCTTCAACGCTTAAATCTGCGTCCGAAATATCAGCTTACCTGACCCGCAACCTCTCCACTCCTACAGAGAAAGTCCGTGCTATTTATTACTGGATTTCACACAACATCAGGTACGACATATCGCAACTGGCAACGGCCCGCGTCACTTACTTCTCCGGCGAACGAAATCTGCTGAATGAAGTACTTCAGAAACGCATGGGAGTTTGCCAGCATTATGCCGAGTTGTTTAATGCATGCTGCAAGTCGGCCGGCATCAAATCATATGTCATAGCCGGTTATACCAAAGCAGATGGCCAAATGGCGAATCTGGCCCATGCCTGGAATGCCGTGGTAATAGATGGGAAATATTATCTGATTGATGCCACCTGGGCAGCCGGTTTTGTGGACAATGAAAAATTCACAGCACAATTCAACGATATCTATTTTTTGATTTCTCCGAATGAATTTATCAAAACGCACATGCCTTTTGACCCGGTTTGGCAATTTCTCGATAATCCGATATTAAACAAGGAATTTCAATCAAATGATTTTTCGAAACTGAAAATTCCTTCAAATTTCAACTTTTCCGACTCCATCAAAGTCATTGCCGGACTCGACTCTCTGAATGTTTTGTTGCGCGAAAACAAAAGAATCCGCAATGCCGGACTAACCAACGACCTGATCCGTGAACGTGTATCGCAAAATCAGCAGAATATTGTCAATATGAAATACAATCAGGCTGTAGCAGACATGAATAAGGCTGTGGAATCGTACAATATCTACGTAACGAATAAAAACAAACAATTCAACGGCACAACCATGGAAGATGCCAAAATTCTGGAGTTGCTCTCCTCGGCCAGAAATCACGCCGAATCGGCCGAAAGCCGCATCCGGTTTCTAAACAGCGACAACCCAACCATTAGCCGTAACATTTCAGACATTCAACTGGCCATAGAAAATCTGAAAAAGAACATTGATACCGAAGATTCATTTATGAAAAAATACATTTCTACCTGGAAGCCATTTCGAATGCTGCTGTTTGTTCGTTAAAACAATAATAAAGGTTAATAATAATTTGAAAATTATAATCATTACAATTTGTGATAAGTGTTTTCCGTTACTTTGTAAATGAATTCAAATTATAAAATTATGAGACAGAAAAGAAATTTCGCTATTCTTCTGGTCGTAGCCAGCCTGTTATTGATCCATTCTGCCTGCTCTTCGGGCAACGATCCGGTAATCAACAATGCAGTAAAAACACCCGGATCTTTATCGGTTACGGCTACTACCAGCACTTACAGCGGGCAATACGCCCCAAGGCATGTACTGGCCATTTGGGTGGAAAGCGGTTCGGGCACATTTGTAAAATCGCTTATGGTATATGCACAAGCCCGTAAAGAGCACTTAACCAACTGGCTTTCGGCAACAAGTTCCGGAAATACTACCGACGCGATAACCGGTGCCACTTTATCAAACCACGGAACGCGTAACTGCACCTGGAACGGCAAAGATGCTAGCGGAAACGTGGTTGGCGATGGGGCTTACAAAGTTTGTGTGGAGTACACCGAAAGTAACGGAACCGGTAAAATTGCCCGTTTCGGTTTTACCAAAGGGACTGTTGCCGATACGCAAACACCCGCTTCGGCTTCTGGGGTTTCAAATGTAACTTTGAAATGGACCCCAAATTAATCCGGACTCTATATTCACACATTTACAAAGAAATACCCATACATTTTTGAAATGTATGGGTATTTTTTCAACTAAAGTGCACTTATAAGCGTTAATTATTTAAATTTGCAGACATCAACCTGTTATAATTCTAACATCAACGCTTATGCAACTGATTGTAACCAATGATTCCGGCTATAGCGATGAAATTGCCTCTATGTATATCCAGGCATTTTCAACCGGAATATCTCAGCAACATATCGATACGGAGGAGTTGACACGCTATATCAACCTAATGCTGAAAGAAGGGAGTGCCCTGCTGGCGGTTGAAGGCAACACGGTGTGCGGGGCAATTTTATCCTGCTCGCTGCAACACGACAAATTGCTTCCCGACGATATTCGCCAGAACTTTAATATCCAAAAATGTGTTTATCTGGCTGAAATGATGGTACAGGAGAAAAAACGCGGACAGGGAATCGGTAAAAAAATGATGTCACGTTTTCTGGAAACAATTGATAAATCGCGTTTTACCGACGCCTTTATCCGGGTGTGGGAAGAAAATATCCCTGCATTGACCTTATATAAAAGAATGGGATTTGAACCAATAAGCACAATCGAACAAATCAAAACAAATGTCAACGGAACAGACACTTTTGTAATGAAAAAAATATACTTACACAAAAAACTGAATTAAATTATGCAACAATTATTGACCAGAACTATTGATCTGAGAAACGGAACACCAGACGCGAAACGCGAGGAAATTCTTCAGTATTTTGAAAAAACATGGGCTATAGACGAAAAACTTTACACACAACTAAAATCGGACGACGTATTTTACCACCGCGGTGACCCATTGAGGCATGTACTGTTGTTTTATCTCGGGCATACAGCTGTTTTCTTTATCAATAAGCTCTTTCTGGCCAAAATAATTGACACACGTATAAATCCTGAATTTGAATCGATTTTCGCTATCGGAGTCGACGAAATGAGCTGGGACGATTTGAATGATAAAAACTACAACTGGCCTTCGGTTTCGGCCGTGAGGGAATACCGTGATAAAGCCAGAAAATTAATTACCGACATAATTCAGAATGCACCATTGAACCTGCCCATTACCTGGAAAGATGATTTTTGGGTGATACTTATGGGTATTGAACACGAGCGCATTCATTTGGAAACCTCTTCGGTGCTCATTCGCCAGTTGTCGCTCGACAAAGTGGTGTCGGGTGCATTCGGTAAAATATGTCACGAAATAGGTAATGCACCTCTGAATAACCTGCTTCCGGTGCCAGGCGCGGAAATTAAACTTGGCAAACCGGCTGAGCATCCATATTATGGCTGGGACAACGAATACGGACATTATATCGAAAAAGTAGATGATTTCAAAGCATCTCAGTTTTTAATTTCTAATGGAGAATTTCTGGAATTTGTAAACAATGGCGGCTACCACAATCCGGACTTCTGGACCGAAGAAGGCTGGAAATGGCGAAGCTACAAACAGACAGAAATGCCACTTTTCTGGCGAAAAAATGGGGATGAATATAAATTACGCCTGGTGGCCGAAGAAATTTCCATGCCGTGGAACTGGCCCGTGGAAGTGAACTACCTCGAAGCCAATGCCTATTGCAAGTGGAAATCAGACCGCGAAGGGAAGACATTCCGGCTGCCTACCGAAGCAGAATGGCATCGGCTGGTCGACTATTGTAAGGTGCCGGATAAAAAAGACTGGGAAACTGCCCCGGGAAATATAAATCTGGAATACTTTGCATCGCCCTGCCCGGTTGATAAATTCAAAAATGGTGATTTCTACGATGTGGTTGGAAACGTTTGGCAATGGACCGAAACGCCAATAACAGGGTATGCAGGCTTTAAAGTGCATCCGTTGTACGACGATTTTTCAACGCCAACTTTTGATGGAAAGCACAATTTGATCAAGGGCGGTTCGTGGATTTCGACCGGAAACGAGGCTACACGCCATGCGCGCTACGCTTTCCGCCGGCATTTCTACCAACACGCCGGATTTCGGGTGGTGCAGTCGGAAAATCCAGCCGTCATTCATACCGATGAATATGAAACAGATATAGAAGTGGCCAATTCATGTGAGGCGAACTGGGGTGATGCTTTCGATTTCAATCCGAATTTTTCGAAGCAACTATCACAGTTTATACTTGAAAACATACAAACAGAATCCATTCAAAATGTTTTGGATCTGAATGCAGACACCGGACGATTGGCTTACGAATTGGCCCCGCATTTTCCTAAAATTACAGCACTCGACTTCTCAGCTCGCTTTATCCGCATGCCTATACAACTTCAGGAAAAGGGTTTTATTCGCTACATTGTGAGAGACGAAGGCGAATTGGTTTTCTACCGCGAAGTATTGCTGGAAGATTTCAAACTGGGAGCCAACAAGGAAAATATCCTGTTTATGCAGGACAATGCCAACAACCTGAAACCCATTTATACGGGCTACGACCTGATCGTTGTTCCGAATCTGCTGGAAGAACTGGTTTGTCCGATTTTGTTTCTTCAAAGCATTCATGAGCGATTGAACGATAACGGCTTGCTCGTTATTGCTTCCACCTACGAATGGGAAGCTAACCTTGTGGAACGCAAGCACTGGCCGGGCGGTTTCAAACAGGATGGCGAGCCTGTGACTTCGTTCGAAGGAATGCAAAACATTCTGAAAGAACATTTTATCCTGGAAAAAGAACCTGTAAATCTGACGCTGACTTTACGTAAATCATCCCGGATAAGCGAACAACGCCTGTCGGAAGTATCGGTTTGGCGTAAGAAATGATTCAAAATCTTTACATTACAAAAGCAGCAAAAGCCTTAAGAAAAAATAAACAGACCTGTTTTTGAAAATTAATTTATACTTTTGCAAACCAAAAACATACCATTTATGAATCCATACAAAAAGCTACGAATTGCCATTTGCAATGACCATGCAGGCTATGAGTTGAAAACAAAAATAGTAGAATACCTTGAAGGACAAGGAGCTGAAACAGTAAAAGACTTTGGTGCATTCTCAACAGAAAGTTCCGATTATCCTGATTTTGCTCATCCTATGGCATCGGCCATTAAACGTGGCGAGTTTGACTTTGGCATTTCTATTTGCGGAAGCGGAAATGGAATAAGCATGACGCTCAACAAACATTTGGGAATACGCGCCGCACTTTGCTGGAAACCTGAGATAGCAGCTTTAGCGCGCCAGCACAACGATGCTAATGTATTGTCGTTGCCAGCCCGCTTTGTTACCGAATCGGAAGCTTTGAATATTGTTGAAGTATTTTTTGCATCCGACTTTGAAGGTGGCCGACACCAGCGACGTATTGATAAAATAAACAATATTCATTAACCTCAGGGAGAATGCAAAGCTCCTTTGAGTGTTTTAAATAATCCATCTATACAACTTTCCCAAGGCTTAAAAGCTTTGGGAAAGTTAGTTTTTAAAACAACAACATGCAACGAACAGAAATATCAACTTACGGAGAATTTGGACTGATCAAACATCTTACCGAGAAGTTTAAAATAGAAAATGCTTCAACTTTGAAAGGCGTGGGTGACGATGCCGCCGTACTTCAGTACGACAAGAAAAAAGTACTTGTTACAACCGATCTTTTGCTGGAAGGCATTCATTTCGACCTGGTATATGTGCCGTTGATGCACCTGGGCTATAAGGCCGCCGTGGTGAATTTCTCGGATATCTACGCCATGAACGGAACTCCGAAACAAATGACCGTTTCGCTGGGTATTTCCAAGCGTTTCTCGGTGGAAGATCTGGAGCAGTTATATGCCGGAATTGAATTGGCTTGTAAGAAGTACGGTGTCGATTTGATTGGCGGCGATACTTCGGCCTCGCTCACCGGCCTGGCCATTAGTGTTACCTGCATTGGCGAAGGTGAAGAAGGCAAAATTACATACCGTAATGGAGCCGGACAAACCGATTTGATTTGCGTTAGTGGCGACTTGGGCTCAGCATATATGGGTCTACAATTATTGGAACGCGAAAAAATTGTTTTTGCCGGCAATGAAAATGCCCAACCGGATTTCGAGGGAAAGGATTATATTCTTCAACGTCAGTTGAGACCCGAAGCCCGCAAAGACATTGTGGAACTATTGCGTGAAAAAGGCATTGTTCCTACCGCCATGATGGATATTTCGGACGGCCTGTCGTCTGAATTAATGCATATCTGTTCGCAAAGCAATACCGGGTGTCGGGTGTACGAGGATAAAATTCCAATTAGTTACCAGGCTGTGGTTATGGCCGAAGAACTGAACATGAATATCGTTACGGCTGCCTTGAATGGCGGCGAGGATTATGAACTGCTGTTCACCGTTTCACTGGAAGATTACGACAAAATAGTAACTATGGAAGGTGTGGCGATTGTAGGACACATGACCAAACCTGAACTTGGATTGAATCTGGTAGGCCGCGAAGGGGAAGAGATACAATTGCAGGCGCAGGGCTGGAATTCACTGAATAAATAAACATAACTGAATAAAAAACAAACAAGGTCTTCACTAAAAATGAGGACCTTGTTTTGTTTTAATATGCTCTCTTAATTTCTACAGATTTTCCGACGTAGGATCGATAGAGATATTCGCTGTTGCCCGATTGCGCGATGCTCCGTGGAAACGGCTCACTTTTTTGTTGATAATCAGCGTGGAAGGAATATATTCAAGTTCTTTTTTATCGGAAGAAGAAAGATAATTCCAGGTTTGATAACTAATTAGCATAAAGCTGTGCTTTAAAAGCACACTGGAACTGATTCGCGTTGCTTTATTCACCTTCACCTGATTGGGGAATTGTTTCCGAAGTTCATGAATGCCTTCGCGAATAATCTCACTTGTAGAAGCCAGCTTATTTATATCCAATATATTGATCGTCACCTCGTTGTTATTCCTGATTAATCGACGCGCATAGCGCAACAGAAAATCATCAGTTTCGTATTGAAGTAAAACCAGGGTGGTGGTAATGGCTGTAAAACCACGATTCACAAACACGCCCACACTACAATTACTGTTTTCGATAAAATAGCGTGTTTTATCTTTTATCAAAGTTCCCGGATAGAAAAATGCCTGTTTTTGAGACACTTTATTGATAAACTTATTCAGCCATACTACCTTTCCGAAGATTTTGGTTTCTTTAAAGAACGGAATACCTGACAGAGAAACGCCTGCTCCAACCAACAGAAAATCAAAATTATTGTGATTTACAGTTTTTACAATGCCCGACTCAATATTGTCAGTCACTTTGTATTCAGTATCAATGGGAATGCTCAAAACAGAGGCTTCATCCTTGATTCCACGGAAGCTTTCAACGGAAAATTGCTCACCATAAATCGGATTGGTATCAGTTCCGGGAGTGATGTGCAATACGGTCACAGCCAGGCTATTCTTTGTTCCATCAAGTACTGTTTTAGCTACGTTAAGCAACGTTTTGCCATTTTCAGGATTTCCTAATGCAATCATGGCTTTGAAAATGCCTTGTGCCTGTTGAATAATATATTCTTCTGCCACATTCTTTTCGGGGAAAATCCAGTTGATTAATGATAATGCCGGAGTAGTCATAAACGTAGTAACCAAAGCCATGATAACCAACATTACGAAAATCGGTGGTGGAAGAATACCCATTTCATAACCGATATTCAGCACAATAAGCTCCATTAAACCACGCGTATTCATCAGTACGCCGATTGAAAGACTGTCTTTCCAGTTTTCGCCAAGAATGCGCGCCGTAAATGCCCCGCCCACAAATTTTCCGGTAATGGCCACCACAATAAATAAGGCGCAAATAGTCCAGAGATAAGGCGTATTGAGCAATCCTATTTCAGTACGAAGACCGGTAAATACAAAAAACAGCGGCAAGAGCAACGTAACGGAAACATCCTCAATTTTTTCAATAACAAGTTTACGGAAATTAGGCAACTGCGGCATAACCACGCCCGCCAGAAAAGCTCCAAAAAGAGCATGAATACCAATCACTTGCGTAGCATAAGCGGATAGAATTAATATCAACAACAAAAAAGCCACAATGCTTTTATTCAACACCTCACTGTTACTATAAATATCGCCTACACGCTTTAAAAATGGGCGAACAAGCATCAGCATAAACATTACGTAAAGTACTGAAAAAACTATGGTATAGAGAGAACTGACAAAACTGCCCGTTTTGGCGATTGCTATTACGGCTGCCAAAATACACCAGGCAGTAACATCATCGTTGGCAGCACTGGCAATAGCTATTGTTCCTAAATGCGTTTTAGACAATCCCTTTTCCTGCACAATGCGCGCCAGCACCGGAAATGCCGTAATACTCATGGAAATTCCGATAAACAAGGCAAAGGAAAGAAAATCGGTATGGCCTGCAGCAAATTCCTCGTAAACTGAATACGCCAGGAGCATCCCTAAAAAATACGGGATGAGAATACTGGCATGACTGATTACGTAAGTTTCACCAATCTTATCCTTCAATGTACTCAGATTCAGCTCCATGCCTATAGTAAACATAAACAAAATAAGCCCAATCTGGCTTAAGATATAAAGATTTCCCAATGATTTGGCTGCAAACAAAAAGTGAAAAGCATCGGGATAGAAGTAGCCCAGCAGCGATGGTCCCAATACGATACCTGCCAGAATTTCACCAATCACGGTAGGTTGGTTCATTTTGGCAAACAGAAAACCGAAAATACGGGAAACAATAAGAATGGAAATAATTTGGAGCAACAACATGGATGCCGGTTCGGCAATGTTAGTCAGAATCGACATTTTAAACAGGCCAAAATTACCATCCGCCGGAGTCTCGGCCACAGCGTGGTTTTGCCCGACTGCTATGTGTAGGGTTTTTAACGAATCGGCTTTTTGAAACAGAATATATGTGAAGATGCAGAACAAAATCAACATTAAAGCATAAAACAGCCAGGTACGGTAATGTGGTCTACTCATAAAATCCTGTTTAGTAGGTCATAAATTAGATTTCCTGAAAGAACGTATCAGCCCAATAGTATTTAGATCTGAACTTTACACAGCGCAAAAGAACTGTTAAATTACGTCTTCATCCGCAAAGATAATTATTTTTGATATTTAAAAGCGTGAAATAGAAAAATATTTGGGTCAGAGATTAGTCAAGAACCTTTTTTGGGTATATGCGTTTAAATGATTAATTTTGTGTGCATTTAAAAATTGATTTTAGAATATAAAATTTAAAAAACAAGTAAATGGAAATTGGTATTGGGTTTTGGTTAGGATTTGTAGCTTTTGTTATCGTGATGCTTGTGCTCGACCTCACAGTATTTCACAAAAAAGATGAAGTGATGAAAGTGAAAACTGCATTGCTTTGGAGTGCATTCTGGATTGGCCTGGCCGTGTTATTCAACATTGGTGTCTATTTTGTTGGCGGCAATCTTTGGGGCGAAGCAATAGGCAGACAAAAAGCACTTGAGTTTCTTACGGGTTACCTCATTGAGGAATCACTCAGCGTAGACAATTTGTTTGTATTCATTATGATTTTCAGCTTCTTTGGAATTGAAGCCAGGTATCAGCACCGCATTCTTTTCTGGGGTATCATTGGTGCCATTATCATGCGTGCCGTGTTTATCTTTGCCGGAGTGGCAATTATCGAGAAATTTGCGTGGGTAATGTACATTTTCGGAGCCTTTTTGGTTTACACAGGTATTCACATGCTGTTTGAAAAAGACGACAAAGAAGATTTCGATCCAAATAAAAACATTGCAGTCCGCCTTTTTCGCAAGATTATGCCCGTAAGCGACGATAAATCGCACACCAACTTCTTTGTACGTAAAAACAAAATACTTTACGCCACCCCGTTTTTTATTGCCCTTCTGTTAATTGAGGTTTCGGATTTGATTTTTGCCGTCGATTCAATTCCGGCTGTACTTTCGGTTTCTAAAGATCCGTTTATCGTTTATACTTCCAATATTTTCGCGATATTAGGATTACGTTCGCTCTATTTTGCCCTGAGCGGTGTGATGCAGTATTTCCGCTATCTGAAATATGCTTTGGCAGGTATTCTTACATTTATCGGAATCAAAATGTGTGTAAACGAGTTTTGTAACGAGTTCGGATATTCATTCCACATCAGCAATTTCGTTTCACTGGGAGTTATTGTTGCGTTCCTTACGATTTCAATAATTCTGTCGATAGCAGCTGAGAAAAGAGAAGGGGGCAAAGCCGTGCAATAAACTCATTTTTCAAAATAAAAAAACGCCTTCACCCTGCAATTGCTGCTGTGAGTGAAGGCGTTTTATTTTTGGATATGTATGAATCAACTGAGCATATCTTTCTTAATTTCATCTATTTGCACGAGTTTATTCACAATGGCATAAATGGTAAGACCTGCCGTACTGTGAATTTCCAGTTTGCGGGCAATATTGCGCCGGTGTGTGATAACAGTATGAGTTGAGAGAAACAGCGCTTCAGCAATTTCTTTGTTAGTCATGCCTTTAACCACACTAACTATGACTTCCTTTTCGCGAAGGCTCAGTGCGTTGGTGTCGTCGGAATTTTCTTCCACAGGCGAATCAAGCAGCTTTTCAAGTTTTTCTTTCAGCTGATCCACGCTGTCGTAAATACTTATCGATTCGTCGTAAGCACGTAACAAACTGTCGTCGACTGCCGAACTGAGCAACGCCAACCAGCGCAGCTCGGGATTTTCATCCTTCAGTTTCGAAATATCAAAATATCCCCAAAAAGAGGGATTGACAATCAGAATATCGGGTTTATGTAAACGCAGGAAGTTTCCGAGCGACTCTATCGAAATAATTTCCATGGGCTGGATACGAATGCCCGGAATCCGTTTCAAAGCCACCGTCAATCCGCTGCGGATAATCACTGAAGGCTCTGCAATAGCTACTTTCAGGAGTTCGTTGTTCATTTGGCCTCCGCGTTTTTTTGTTCAATAGCTTCAATGGCCGGCACAAACAAATAATCCTCCACCTGATTGTGTGACGCCAGATCCTTCTCGCACGACAAAATATCGAACAACACTTCCGTGAGCAAATGATTGTTGCCCGAAGCAGGGAAATACTTGATAAGGATATTCTTCAATTCCGCCAGCTTGGAATCAATTTCGTTGTGGCGGTCTTCGAAAACCGAGATACTGTATTTTTTATTACGTTTACCAACCAGCAAATCAAGTACATACGGAAAAACGACTTTATTCTCGTATTCCATGTGTTTGCCAACTTCAGAAACATATTCGTCGTAAAATTTCAGCAAAATGGCAGAATAAGGAACTGCCTGATCCGGAGAGCCCACCGCTTGCAAAAGCTTTGTCCGAATAGCCGGTAATTTAAAGTCAATAAAATAGCTGTGTGCATTTTTCAGGTAACCGATAACCGATTCGGGGGCAATATTCTCATAAGCATTTCCTACTTCAAAATCGCCTTCCGACAGGAAATTGACTATGGCCAGAAACGTTTCACAGTGGATGTTATTGGCCTTGCAAACATCCTTCACGGTATTGTCGCCAAACCCGAGAGAGATACCAAAACGGCTGATAACGAGCAACAAAGAATAATCTTCATTAATCAGATCAACCATTTTATCTTTCGCCGAAAATTTATGTTGCTTTTGCATATTGTGGAATTTTATATTCGTGTTAAATGAAATAATATAACACTGCATCTGTTTTAAATGTTTATTTTTAAGAACAATTCTACTTTTCTAAATTAAAATTCAAACCACTTAAGGCGCATAAGTAAGAGGAATAATTAAATGTCATATCTTTCAACCACATAGTTGCTCTTAGTTACATAGTAACACAGAGTATCTTTTGTTGAAAACATAATACATATAGTTGAATTGAATATGCTATTTGATACTATGTTAGCTTGTTTTTATTTTTTCTATGTAACACTATGTCACTATGATTTCTATGTGGTTGATTCTTCTTTAATATTTATTTT
>CAYSTC010000018.1:0-32797 GCA_964433885.1 uncultured Paludibacter sp.
TGTTGACATAAAAATACCCCAAAAGTTTTTTGTCTAACTTTTGGGGTACAGTTCACTTGGGCACCCTCTTTGTTTACTAATACCTGGCTTTAAGACTTCGTTGTTGATAAACACAAATCATTTGTTCGATTTTTTCTTTTTCATTTCGTTAGAGAAAGAGTACGGAGCATCATTATCCTCTATTCCTTTCAGTTTGTTCGGTTTGTCAGACATGATGAAATTTATTGTTCCGCCTTTTAGCAAGGTTTCATGGGTAACATAATTCTTTGTGTATTGAGTATCGTTTATACTCAACGAATTGATATATCTGTTTTGTTTACTGTTGTTTGTGCTGGTAATTCGCATTTTATTACCGTTCTCAAAATTAAGATTTACAGCTTTAAACAAAGGCGAACCGATTACGTACTGATCTGTCCCGGGGCAAACAGGATAGAAGCCCATAGCGGAAAAAACATACCAAGCTGAAGTTTGTCCGTTATCTTCATCTCCACAATATCCGTCGGGATTCGAATTATACAGTTTATCCATTACTTCTCGTACTCTGTATTGTGATTTCCATGGTTCTCCAGAGTAGTTATAGAGATAAATCATATGCTGGATAGGTTGATTCCCATGCGCATAATTACCCATATTCATAATTTGCATTTCGCGGATTTCGTGAATGACAGAACCATAATAACTATCATCGAACAGTGGTGGAACATTGAAAACAGAATCCAGCATCTGATTAAACGTTTTTTTCCCTCCCATCAGGTTTATAAGTCCTTGCGGGTCATGAAAAACGGACCAGGTATAGTGCCAACTGTTTCCTTCGGTAAAGGCATCGCCCCATTTTAAAGGATTGAAAGGCGACTGGAAAGTACCATCCTGATTTTTGCCACGCATAAGATTATGTGTAGGATCAAAAAGATTTTTGTAATTCATGGCGCGTTTAGCATAAATGCCGATTTCTTTTTCGGATTTTCCCAGTTTTTTTTCCAATTGATATATACACCAGTCATCATAAGCATATTCAAGCGTTCGGGCTGCATTTTCATTGATTTTTACATCGTAGGGGACATAACCAAGTTTGTTATAATACTCATATCCGAGTCGACCAGTTGAGGCAACTTGGGGATGTACGGCATTGGTGCCATGCACTACCGCTTTCCAAAGGGTTTGAATATCGTATCCTTTTAGACCTTTCAGATACGCATCGGTTACTATTGAAGCCGAATTATTGCCCACCATGCAACCGCGATGACCCGGACTTGCCCATTCGGGTAGGAATCCACTCTCGTTGTATGCATTGGCAAGGCCTTCCTGAATTTTCTCGTTCATTGAAGGGTACATCAGGTTAAGGAATGGGAATAAACAACGGAATGTATCCCAAAAACCGGTATCAGTAAACATATATCCTGGTAATACTTGCCCGTTGTAAGGACTATAATGAATTGTTTTTCCCTGAACATCAATTTCGTAGAAACTGCGAGGGAACAATACTGAACGATACAGGCAGGAATAGAACGTGCGCAGATTGTCAATGTTTTCATCTTCTACCTCAATTTTCCCCAATACCTTATTCCATTCTTTCCGGCCTGTTTCCTTTACCTGGTCGAATGAGTTGTTGCCAAGCTCGTTCAGGTTCAGTTCGGCCTGCTCCGGACTAATAAACGATGATGCAACTCGTGCGTGTACAATTTCCCCCTTTTTTGTCGAAAATCCGATAATAGCTTCGGCATGTCCACTTTTGCTTTCCAACTTGTTCTGATTAATCGCATTGTTTTCAACAACAGACTTGTAGGTAAACGGTTTGTCAAAGACGATAACAAAATAATTTTTGAAATTTTCAGGCACACTGCCACTGTTTTTGGTCGTATAACCGACTATTTTATTTTCGCCGGGTATAACTTTTACATAAGAACCGTTGTCAAATGCATCCACAACAACAAATGATTTGTCGTTCTCAGGGAACGTAAACCGGAACATAGCAGCACGCATTGTAGGGGTAATTTCTGTCTGAACGTCATAGTCTGCCAGGTACACACTGTAGTAGTATGGTTTTGCAATTTCGGCTTTGTGCGAAAACCAGCTTGCCCGTTTGTTCTGATCGAACACCGGTTCGCCTGTAACTGGCATGATTGAAAACTGGCCGTAATCGTTGATCCAGGGACTGGGTTGGTGAGTTTGTTTAAAACCCCTGATTTTCTCTGCGTCGTAGGTATAGGCCCAGCCATCTCCCATTTGGCCGGTTTGTGGCATCCAAAAGTTCATTCCCCATGGCATAGCAATAGCCGGGTAGGTGTTCCCTGACGACAAAGAATGTTTTGACATCGTGCCAACCAATGTGTTTACATAATCCACAGGCGTGTTTACCTGCGCTTGTAAACTGCCGATTAGCAATGTCGCGATTAAGATTATCTGAATTTTTCTCATGGCTTATTTTAATTTATATTCGAGCATTTTGATAAAGTATCCTCCCACAACCGAACGAGCCTGAAATCCAGTCTGGTTTGGTTTGTCGGTATATATCCAATCGGACATTGGAACGCGGTCCGTAGTGTTGTTCATGAACAAATACACCGGTTTAATGAATTGTTCGAACACTGCCTGATCGTCGGCAAGGGTAGCTGTCCACATGATCCAGTCTGTTTTGGTGTAAGTTTCACGGTTGTCAAGCGGCAAACCATATTTGTTCTGTTTGGTCAGATAGTATTTTAATTCTTTTTCGGCAATTTCTTTTGGGAATATGTTTGTTTTTAATAATTTGTCCCACACCATATTGTATTTCTGGCTCCAGGTACCGGGCTTGTCAAATGTAAGTCGGTAGTGATCCCCGTCATTAGCCATCTTTTCCCATTTGGCAGCCATGTCTTTAGCTTTCGCGTAATATTGTGCTGCAAGTTGTTTTTTTCCTAACATGTCGGCCATATACCCATAAGATGCAACGCCCATAATGGCTTTGATGGAAAGATTGGTGTTGTGCGCGAAATGACCGGCAAAGTCGTCTGTGCAGAGCTGGTTTTCCGGATCAAGTCCATTCTCAACCAAATAATCCGCCCAGGTAGTCACAACATTCCAGTGATTTTCGGCATATCGGGCATTGCCTTCGGTGGCCGCTACTGCAGCCGTGAGCACAATCATGTTGCCGGCTTCTTCTACCGGCATGTCGCCTCCGTAAGTTTGTCCGTTAGCGATAGGATAAGTGCCGGCGTCGTGTGCCGGGAATGGTTTTGTCCATTTGCCGCTTTCGCTGTAGTAATAAATGTGATTCATCAACCCTTTGGCAAGTTCAGGATTGTAATACAGGAATAATGGGGCAGAAGGATATGTAACGTCCACTGTGCCAATGGATCCGTTGCTGAAATTCTCTTTCGAAAGGAACAGGAAATCTCCGTTTGGAGCTTCGACCAGTTTATGAGCCGCAATGGCCTGGCGATAAGCAAGAGCACACAGTTCGGCATATTCTTTACCGCCTGCTTTGGTTGCTTCGGTCATTAATTCTTTATCAAATGAATAACATTTTTCGATCAATGGCTTATATTCAACGTTTGCTTTATGGAATTGTCCGACGATGGTTTGATCGTTTGTCGAGTTCCAATACGGACGCAGGTTCTTGCCAAAATACTGGATCGAATAAATATCATCGTAGCCCACCATAATTTTTCCGGAAGTAACATTCTTTACATTGCCCAGCGATTGGGTGAGCGAAAGCCTGTCAGTCACGCTTTCACGTTTGCTCAAATCAGTAGTTTGTGCCCCCGTTATGAATCCTTGTCTCAATTTGGTACAATCACCAACGTTTGGAATCATGCTTTTCTTGTTGCCAACCATGTAGAAATATCCCCAGTCGATTCTTACGTCATCGCCTTTTTTCGCCAGAATCTGCTGATCCACACTTCCTGTTTTCAGAAAATACAAATCTCCATCTGAAAAGCCTTCAAGAGTTGCTTCTTGTAGCGGTTTGTCCAATGCCCAAGCTGTTGAAGCTTCGAAATAAATACTGACATCATGTGCTTTCCCATCGTTGGATACAACTTCGTACGAAATGTAATTGACAGGGCGCGAAAGCAATTTCAGGTCATCCATAAAAAGTGGTGCCGAAAAAGTCAGTTTCAGATCAATGCCTCCGCATTGAAATACGTAATGAGTTTGTGTAGCCTGCACATCAACAGATTTCTGTACGGCTGTTTGCTTCATTACTTCCCTGCTATCCTTTTCTACTGTCAAACCAAAATCAAGCAGTCCGTTAGCTCCGCGGTTGTGGCAAAAACCGGCAATTATATTTTCTCCCTTTTTCAACGAAGCTATAACCTTTTTTGACAAGGGAATAAGTACATTTTTTTTGCATTTATTGCCTGTGTTTACGACTTCGATGCCGTTGATATAGATAATTGCATCGTCATCGTGTGAATATTCGAGATAAACTTTCTTTCCTGTCAAATCCTGGTCAACATTAATTGTACGTCTGACCCATATAAATTCCGAAGTCCAGTTTGTTTTGGCCGTAGATTCATTTTCAGTTGTGCCAAAAGCTCCAGGGCATACTTTCCAGTTTGTATCATCGAAATTTTTTGTCAACCAGCCATCGGCAGGCTTTACCGTTGTGTATTTTCCTGTCCATTTCCCTTGTTCTGAAGTAGGAGCCAGTGGAAGTAATGCTGTTTCCTCGGTTCCCATGAAGCGGTAAACTGTTTTGTCGATTTTAATGGCTCCAAGCAACGGGAATTTTTTTCCTGTCCAGTGTTTTACATTGCTGTCGTAGAGCTTATCTGTAAATGCCCAACCACTTGTATATGGGTCAATTGTAATGAGCGGATAGGCAGAGGGCCTGATTGTGTTTTTTATCCCGTTATGATCTTCAGCTGTAGCATAAGCTGACGAAAAAAGGAATAAGAATAAAGCAAGTTTCTTAATCATTTTCGTTCTTTCTAATTGATTTTTGTAAATTTAATGTGTTCGTTTTTTTAATATTTAATGGTAACGGTAATGCCTTCCGGGTCATTATCAAAAGTAATGCGGCAGGTCTGGCTTTTTGGGTCCCATTCCCAGGTGGCAGTTTTCAGATCGTTTCCGGCTATGTCTTTTATGTTGCAGGAAAGTGGTTTGGCAGGTAGAAGAACCCGCATGACATTGGCTGTGTTGACCGGACTTTTAGCAATGAATGAATATTCTCCAGTCTTAATTTTTTCGTCGTAAATACGCGCTGCAGTTGCCAATACCTGCGATGTGTTTTTGTTTTTTATTCGTTTGATGTCGTATAGGAATGCCTGAGAACCCGAATTAACCACTTTTTGATAAACTACAGGTAGCTGAGGATCAAACAAATCGACAAACATGCCTTTAGCAATATAGGGTTGGTTGCTCACGCTTTCGTCCAACACTGATATCAGGTTATAATTTCCTCTTTGCAGGAAAAAGTTGTTTTTAAAAATTACTTTTCCCGCTTTTGCTTTTTGTTCGTACAACCGTTTGGCAACTTCTATGAATGTGCTGTCGCCACGATTGGCCAACGCATATTCTTTGGGATCGTGCCGAAAAATGTATACAGTTCCTTTTCCGTAACTGTATTCCCCTTCTGCCGGCGCTTTGCCAATATTCATTTTCTCGAAAAGATGGTCGGAGGGAGCTGCATAATTGTTTTTCCCGGTATTCCACCATTCCTGAACGGTTTGGTAAGGATCGTTATCACGTGCGCTGTAAATAATTATGCCACCGTTTTTTACCCATTCAGCCAGGTATTCGTGTGCTTTTGGCGACAGAGGTTTCATGTTGGAATAAGTCATCATAAGCACTTTGGTATCTTTCAACGTTTCTGCCAATGACAGATTCTCAATGTGTACGGTTTTTACCGGAATGCCTCTCTTCAAGAAAGGCAAAGCTTGTCCGTAAAAATCAGACAGCTGCGGATCTTCATATCCGTTGTGAGTTGGGAAGCGCTGGAACATTAATGAGTTGGCCAACAGAACTGAGAAACCTTGGGATCCGGATACTTTGTTTTCAGACACAGGCATGTCGTTCAATGTATTAATCATCACCTGCATTTGAGTTGAATAATGCCGTGGAATTTTTATACGCTCCTCACTTCCTTTGCTTTTACGATACAATCCTTCGTAAATACGTTCGGGCCAGGGCATTATTTCATAATTGGCAATATTCGGATAGAGTAGTTGAGCGGTAAAAGTGGCTTCGTAGTTCCGTTTATAATCCACCCAGTCTTGCGAGCGGTCTTCGATCGGATCAGTCAGAAAGAACATTTTTCGTCCTGTGGGTGCCGTCATCGATTCCATGGAACCGTATTCGAGAAATGCCGTTTCGAAAACCCTTTCCTTTGCTTGTCCGTTGTAGTAGTTCGGTTCGCGGGAAGTTCCGGTCCAGACTTGGGCAATATAGCCATCCACGCAATCCATGGAGGCCAGGCTGGCTTCCGGGCTTACAATCATCCATTGCGAGTAATTAATCAGCGAGTGGGTAGGGACGTAGCAACGAACATTCATGCCTTTGCTTTTCCCATATTCTTTAGCATAAGTGAAAACTTCTTTCAATGCCCTGTAATACAACTGATACTTAAGTTTGTTCGATAAATAAGTGTTTTCAGGCGATTCGTGTTGAGGTCTCCAATCGAAATTGTAATATTTTTTCCATTCCTGTTTGAAAGCGTCGCTATATCCGGCTCGCGCCCAGAATTCAGGTTCTTCAAGGTAAATGGCATCAATCCCGGCATCAATAACCCGTTTGATATGCTCTTCTTTCATGTATTTCAGGAAATTTTCGGTAGGAACGATATAGGGCACCAAACGACCATGCCAAATGGTGTCTCCGTTTTGCTGTACCTGACCTTCGTCCAAATGGGGTTTACCATCCCATTGCCCGGTAAAGTAATCTTTGTACTCTCCCCAGGCAATTCCGGTCATGAAGTGTGTTTTATAACCCCGCTCACGCCAGGAATTAACCCTGTCTTCAAACTTTTGTTTCCGTTTGTTATCCGATGGATTTCCGCCCACTCCGTATACGATTGCGGCATCACCATGGTTGTCGATGGTTGGTTTCCATGACTGTGATGTTTGAAATACAGTTTTTTCGGAATTACTTTTATTTCCTGCTGACTGGCATAGCAGAGCGGCAGAAATTGTTGTAAAAGATAGGATAAAAATACTTCGTTTTTTCATAGATTATTTGCATTTACAATTCCACGAGAAAGATTGTCTCTGGTATGATGTTTTAATATAAATGCAAATTTAAAAAAGTGGAGTTATTTTTATGGTTATTTTTCGGTTATTTTAAGCGATATTTTATTAATCAATGTAAAATAATTATTGATAGAAGGATGATTATGAATGAATTATGTTGAGTATTTGGAATTTCGTTTTTTGTCCGTTAATAATTCGTTTAATGGGATTGAATAGTTCCTGCCCTGCATTTTTTTGTATTCACTTACGAACTGGAAGTATTGTCTTTTTGCTTCATTGTTCATTTTTAGTTTCTGTAGAACCTGCAAGGTATAATAAAGTGCATCCTCATTAATGGGGTCGATATAGAATAAAGCTTCGCACAATATCAGGGTTGTTTTATAAAGTTCATTGTTGAAACTTCTTTCTGCCTCAATTAATAATGCGGGTTCGAGTTTTCGTTCAACATCTTCTTTAAAAGAATCAAATTCAGGAAGATCAATTGATTTTAAAAATTTACCCTGGTTGGTTATATTAATGAATTCTGATATGTTTTTCTCAACAGTATTAGAATCAATAAGTTCGATGCAGCGCAAATAATCACAGTAGCAAAGTTCGGGTGAAATAACGATTTTGAACATTCCTTTTTCAAAAATGAGCTCAATACCGTCAAGTTCTTTCATTATTTTTCTCAAGTGGTTGATTGTCACGCCTCTTGAATTTTTTACTTTGTCTTCAGGTTTATCTGGCCAAAGCATTTCGCTTAGTTTTTGAGATGAAATTCCGTTTTCCGAACTAAATTGAAGTATGGTCAAAAATACTTGTTTCAATTTGGTACTGAACATGTACGTAATATCTTTATTCTGTCTGTCGTGCACAGTGAACTCGCCAAATAAGCAAATGCTATTAGGCTTAGGTTCTGTTTTTTCCTTATTAATGCTCTTTTTGTCATTATCTCCATTGTTAGTTAGATAGATTGCGTCGGCATCATCTTCTGATTGTTTCTTTTTTCGTCTTATGATGATAAAAAGAGCTAAGACAATCAATAACAATACAGATACAGCCGTAATGATAATTGAACGTAAATCCCCCTTAAATAAAGATTCCTGCGAAGTTAGTTCTTCGTAGCTGATAGGTGGAAACGCTAAAGAATAAACTTTAATGCTTGAAGATATGTCAAAATTGTCAAATTCCTGAACAATAGCAAATAAGCAATTCAGATTGGAAGAATAATATATACTTGCCTTTGTCTTAATTTTCTCTGACCGCATTGGAATGGAGTCTCCTAAAATTTTGTAAGAGCCATCTTTGAGCGAGAAGCGGTAAAGTTTGAGGAATGTTTTAGAAAAATGTTCCGGATAGCAAAGTGTATAAAAAAAATCATTCTGAATAATCATTTGCCTCACAGGAACCACATTTTCTCTGTCCCAGGGAATTTTCCACAATTGGGTAACGTGGTTATTATTCAGATTTATTTTGTATAAATCGTAAAAATAACGCCGCCCCACAATTTGTTCACCTGATTCATTTCCCATTCCTCCGAATATATATAGCGAATTGGGATCTTTTCTGTATCCCATTGTTGAAAAATAACGGGGATTAATTTTGTCACCGCTCAGCTTCAACGAATCCCATTTATTTGTATCGAAGTTAAACGAAAACAGGCTCTTGCTGTATTGCATATTCCCAAATCCTCCGAATCCTCCAAATCCTCCAAAAATGTAATAGTGTTTGTTTTCAAAACAAGCGCTGTGATGATGCAGCTGCATATAAGTAGAGGAATAACTGACTGTACTCCAACGTTTGGTTTTCAAGTCAAGAACAGCAATATTGGGCCCTTTTTCATTTTTCTCATAGCACACTTCGTAAACATACAATTTCTTTTCGTCGCTATCTATAAAGCTCGTTCCGAGGAATATCTCCACAGGGCATCTTTCAGAAAATGCTTCTGCAGTAACTTCTCCGGTGCGCACATTATAAGTTTTAAGTGAGTCGCGGCTGAAAATGTACAGATAATCTGTTTTTGCGTCGAAACTACAACCGGCAATATTGGTAGATTTAAATCTCTTTTTGTAAGACCAGTAATAAGAATCATTTATGAGCCAGACAGGATTTGTTATTTGTCCAAATTCTTCCCCCTTGATATTGTGTGCCACATTGCCTTTGCTTTCAGCAAGAGGAAACAGGTAGGTGTGTTTTTTGTCAGTGATAGATAGTTGTTTGATGGCAAAAGAAGGCACATCAATCAGATAATCACTTCGCCCGAAATAAATTTCCGGACTCCATGTTTGAGGTAGATTGATATTGTTTGTTTTGAATAACAGTTTGTTGAGAACTAACGACAAAGAATGATTTTTCAGGTCAAAAGTTATAGAAACTTTAAACCAATGGAGTTTTTGCAATTCTTCGTTGCCTAACTTGGCTGTAATCAGGTTTTTACCTCCTTCTTCGTTCAATTTAAAAACGGTAGTAGGTCCATCAATATAATAGGATAAGTTATAAGTCTTATTGGTTTCGTTGTTTTTGATCCGGAAAATATAGCCATAATGCGAGGGTTCGAGCAGGGATATGTCAAAAGTTACATCAAGTTTCTCTGAAAATTTTGGAGCTTTCCCGCAAAATACATCATAAGATGTTCGCTCGTCGATGAGATGCTCACTCCCTTTAAATCTTAGCCCGTTTGCATAAAGGTTAATATTTAGGGCTGACAAAGATATTACAAGAATACAGATTTGACGAAAGTATAATTTCATAATGTTTTAGAATGTCACAGACAAAAATAGTCAATAATGCGAATATATAAGTTGTAAAATTTAAAAAAGTACGATATGAATAATGACCGACAAAAATGCCGTCGCTATTTTTCATTTGTGTTTTCTGTATGATGTTTACAAATAAGACTTTTAATAAGTTTTTGAACCTTCTGTATACAAGATGAATATAAAATCAAAATAAATGCGATTAACGTTTTTTTTTTGATGATAACCCTGTTTTAACCCGATAATTAACCAAAGGTGTTCATATTTGACAAATATTTCAGGTTGTTCAAAGAGAACAGAACCTTGATTGTGTTAAATCTACTTACAGATGAAAAGTATAATTCAGTTCTGGATTTATATAGAATGATTCATACAGAGATTCTTAAATGACCATGCACAACAAAAGAAAACTGACTAACCCAAATAATTCTTAAATTTAAAACCAATTAATTATTTATGAAACGAACAAAAATCTTGCAAAACTTTTTAATTGCTGCATTCTGTGGCATTTTTCTATTTTTAGTAGGCTCCTGCAGTAATAATCCGGCAGAGGAAAATTTCGGTACTGTAACTGGTGTTGTAACCGATGGAATTGGGATGCCCGTTCCGAACGTAACTGTAGCAGTTGCTGGAATGACTAAAACAGTTACCAGTGGCACTGATGGTAAGTATGTGATTGAAAATGTAACAATCGAATCACATAGTATCAAATTTTCTAAAGACGGATATCAAACAGCCAGCGTTACGGTTACAGCAAGTAAATTTAATGCTGAGAAAGTTGCAACGCTGAACATTTCTTTAGTAGATGCACCTGCAAAAATCGTAGGAACTATTCTTGATGCCCGCAATGGTAATGCACCTCTGGCAGGCGTGGTTGTAAGCGTAAATGCAAACGACACTGCAGTTTCGGGTGTGGATGGTAAGTACGAAATAAAAAATTTACCGATAAGCGATTACACCGTTACATTCAAGAAAAATGATTATGCAATTATAACCAGAACAGTTAATCAAGATAGCTTTAAAGATAGCATCGCTACTTTGGACGTAAGAATGGGTGGTAACGAACTTCTTCCGGGCTTGATTGTAGAAGATTTGCAAAATGCAGACAAATGGATGTACAATGAATACCGTGGAGGACGAAATGGCGATTCTTACCCACACTGGGATTGGTCGACAGATTATATGTGTACCATGGATTTCAAAGGTGCCTGGGATGAACAAAATGAAGGTACTACTTTGCAAATCCGCAATTCAAGTGCTGAACAAAGCAATCCGGCTGACCTTGACCACTTCGATTCATTCGTATATGGAAGTAAAAAAATTACAGCCGACAACAAAATCCTTTCGTTGAGAGTCCGTACCCACGATGCTGATGCTGCATCTCCGGCTTACTTTGGTGTGCAGGTAGTTGATCTTTCAAGCGCTAATCCTGTTGCCGTAAAAATTGGTGAAACCAAAACTCATGGATCTGGTGACTACGCTGATTATGACTTTGATCTTAGTGCATATGTAGGTAAAGAAGTAATTATTGCAATTGGAACTTACAGAAAAGAAACCGGTGACTATTGGAAACAACTCGTGCTTCGCGCCATTCGTTTTGCTGGTACTAAAGTTACAAACTGGGATTGGTTGCCTGGAACTGAAGTAATAAATAACTGGCATTTGACTCAGGAAATGGTCCGCTCAACCATGGTACAAACTAAAAAGACTTTCACTGGTATCAGCCCGGTAAGCGGAAACCGTGATAACTACAAAGATGGCTATCGTTCGTGGAGAACTGTAAACCACATTGCAAAAGAATGGTCTTTTGTTCCATTGTATAAAGATCCGGAAGTATTCCCATCAGAAGGTTATCTGATTAAAACAAGAGGAAATACTGCCGTTGAAACTCAGGTGCCGGAAGCATATTTCTATGCAAAATTTGCAATTGCAGCAGGTAATAATAAGCTGACATTGAAAACAAGAACATTCGGAAGCAATTATACTTTCTTCAAACTTACTGCTATTAAAGAAGACGGAACAGTTGCATACATAGCACCATCAACTAATACAGCTCAGGATGCTGCTGCCGCTGCAGATGGCTGTTGGAAATTCAAACACGATGGCGGAGGAGCCGGCAATCCGGATGCATATGCTTCGTTTGTGTATGATCTTTCTCAATTCAATGGAAGCAATGTTGTTTTGGCACTTAGTGTACACAAAGGCGAATCAACAAATACCGATGAAAATAAGCTTGTAATCTATAGCATCGACTTAAATTAATAAAACTCATTTCTAAGTGTGCAGGATGATCCCTGCATACTTAGAAATATAAAAATATTCAAAAAATCAAAATTACCCAAATGAAAAAAACATACACCTTATTTTTGAAGACAATAGCGTTACTTTTTGTTGCTATTCTATTGTTCCCGGGTTCTATTCAAGGAAATACTCTTTCGGGCAAGAAACTTTCAGTTAAACAAACAACAAGCGATGTATTGCCTGGCTTATCTGCCGAAACTCTTACCAATACTGACAAATGGTATTATAATGAATACCGCGGCGGTAGAAATGCTGATGCTTATCCGCATTGGGACTGGTCCACTGACTATATGTGCGCCCTTAATTTTCAGGGAGCGTGGGATGAACAAAACGAAGGAACAACGCTACAAATCCGCAATACAACTAATGATCAAAGCAATCCTGCGGATTTAGACCATTTTGATTCATTTGTTTATGGTAGCAAAAAAATTACCAACGACAACAAAATTATGTCTTTGCGAGTGCGTACGCATAATGCAGACGCAACTTCACCGGCATATTTTGGTGTTCAGGTTGTTGACCTTTCAGCTGCCAACCCTGTTGCAGTGAAAGTTGGCGAAACAAAAACTTATGGATCTGCTGATTATTCGGACATTGACTTCGACCTTAGCGCATATGTGGGCAAAGAAGTAGTTATTGCTATCGGAACTTACCGTGCTCAAACCGGAGATTACTGGAAACAGCTTGTGCTTCGTTCAATACGTTTTGCAAATGCCAAAGTAACCGGAACAGACTGGTTGCCCGGCACAGAAGTTATCAGCAATTGGCATTTGACTCAAGAAATGGTTCGTTCAACCATGCCTCACACAAAAGTATCATTTACTGGTATTAGCCCTGTAAGTGGTAACAGAGATAATTATAAAGATGCTTATCGTTCTTGGAGAACTGTAAACCATGTTGCCAACGAATGGACATACGTGCCACTCAATAAAGACCCGGAAGTATTCCCGTCAGAAGGTTACCTGATCAAAACAAGAGGAAATACTCCGGTTAACACCTTAGTTCCGGAATCGTATGTTTACGCAAAATTTGCCATTACTGCTGCGAATAATAAATTGACGCTGAAAACAAGAACATTCGGAAGTAATTACACATTCTTTAAACTTACTGCTATCAAAGAAGATGGAACTGTTACTTATCTGTCACCAGTTTCAAATACTGCTACCGATGCATCGGCTGCAGCAGACGGTTGCTGGAAATTTAAAAATGACGCAGGAGGTGCTTCGACTCCAGATGCTTATGCTTCATTCGTTTATGACTTGTCGCAGTTTAACGGAAATAATGTCGTATTGGCATTCAGCGTTCATAAAGGAGAATCGACTAACACTGACGAAAACAAACTGCTGTTCTATAGTATAAATCTTGCAAGTGCTTCATCAACAGCTGTTGAAAATCCGCTTCCGGAAACGAATAAGATATTTTCACCTGCAAAAGGACAATTGACAATCCAACATGATGGACAAATCAGCATTTATAATGCTGCTGGTAAATTATTCCAGACTCAAAGTGTCTCGGGAGCAAATACCTTATCATTGCCTTCTGGATTCTATTTTGTACAAATTGGTGGGCAGATGTACAAAACAATTGTGAGATAATAAGATAAAAAGAAAGGAAAATTAAAAAACATGTCTAACAAATTTATTCCGAAGTTACTATTGTTGGTAAGCCTCTTTGCATGCAACGAGCCATCGGCAAATAACAATAATGGTAACACAGGTACAGTGGATGTATCCAAACAAAATCTGCTTCGGGCCATGGAGCTTACCGATAATGCTGTAAAAAATTATTTTACCGGCAATGGCATGGCTATGGCCAGGTATTATAATCCATACACAGGAGCGCGGTCAGACGAAAAAGGGAGTATTTGGATGTACACAAGTTCTATTGAAGCGGTAAATGCCATTTTACATGCACTTGAAGCTCAAAAAGAACATGGGAAAACAGAACTTTACGATTTGCATTTTGATCGTTACAAGCTTTTGTTATCCAAGCTTTACGAAAATGCAGCCTACTACAAAGGAACTTTCACACTGACTTCGTATACGCAAACCAAACAGTGGTCGGTGTATGGCGTTGACCGTGGAGGTTCTAAGGGAACTGCATTAGTGGAAGGTATTCATAACGTGTACGACGACCAGCAATGGTTGACTCGTGAACTGATTGAAGCCTATAAGCTGACCGGAAACAATGATTACCTGACTGAAGCAGAATATCTGACCGATTACATATTGGATGGTTGGGATTGTGTGCCTGATGCCAGCGGAAAAGAATATGGAGGCATAACCTGGGGTCCGGGTTATGTCACCAAACACTCTTGTAGCAATGGTCCGATGGTGAGTCCGTTAGTTTGGCTTTACGAACTGTATAAAGATAAGGATGACCAAATCACCTACCGTTATATAGCCACTGACCTCTCAAGGAAAACCGTGAGCATGAAAAAAAGTGACTATTATTTGAAATTTGCAAAAGCTGTATACGATTGGCAGAAGAAATACCTGCTACGCTCTGACGGGGTATATGACGACATGATGGGCGGCGCTTCAACCGGTAACGTAACTTATGAAACCATAAACGGCGTGCAATATCGTAAACATGTTGGTTTGACCGACCGTGTTGGCCCGGCTATTTCATACAATAGTGGTACAATGCTTTCGGGTGCATCAGATTTATACCGGGTGACCGGTACAAGCACTTATCTTGATGATATAGACAAACTGACAAGAGCAAGTTTCACCTATTTTGCAAAGAAAGATGCAACAGTTTCCGGCTATTACACGTATGACATAACTGGTTTTAATAACTGGTTTAACGGAGTACTGATGCGTGGTTATGTAGATTCTTATAAAGTGTTTAAAAACAATACAGTTTGCATCAACAGTTTTCAGCAAAATCTGGACTATGGCTACAAGAACTTCGCATACAAAGGATTTTTACCTGTTAATATATTGGTGGGCTGGAGCCTTACCAATAGCAATAATAAAGTAGAGGCCATGTTTACATTTGCTTTTGCTGCTCAATATGCAACATTGGCTCGCTACGAAATTGAGAAATAGAATCAACTTAAATATAAAAATATGACAAAAACACAACGTGCAAAAACGATGAACTCTTTGCGTTTTCGGATAGTTCTGTTATGTTCCTTTTTCCCATTGTTTTTATGGGCGCAAAACATTCAGATAACCGGAAGGGTAACCGACCAAAACAATGAGCCGGTAATTGGAGCAAATGTAGTAGTTAAGAATTCTACTGTGGGTACTATTACCAATTTTGATGGGAAATATACTATAAAAGCTCCGGAAAATGCAACCCTGGTCTTCAGGTACTTGGGACTCACTACACAAGAAGTGAAGGTGAATGGTCGTGCGGCCATAAATGTCTCAATGGAAGAAGGTGAAGACAAAAGCCTGAACGAAGTAGTGGTAGTAGGTTATGGCGTTCAGAAGAAGGTAACACTTACAGGTGCTGTAGCTGGAGTTACAGGTACCGACATGATAAAAACTAAAAATGAGAATCCGCAGAATATGTTAACCGGTAAAGTTGCCGGGGTGCGTGTATGGCAGAAAAGCTCCGAACCAGGTTCGTTTAATGCTAATTTCGATATCCGTGGAATGGGATCGCCCCTTATTGTTATCGACGGGATCATGCGCGAAACCAGCGACTTCCAACGATTGAATGCAAATGACATTGAAGATATATCGGTGCTTAAAGATGCTTCGGCAGCTATTTACGGGGTTCGTGCCGGCAACGGTGTGGTACTTGTAACAACTAAAAAAGGGTCGAAAGATGGGAAAACCAAAGTAACATACAATGGTTCGTATACGTTTCAGAAAGCATCTAAAATGCCTGAACTCGCTGATGCGTTTCAAACAATGACGTTGTATAATGAACGGTCGATGAATAATATAAACGGGGGAAGCCTTATTTATAAAGATGCTGATTTTAACGCTTTCCGCAATGGTACTCGTCGTACTACCGACTGGAACTCGTTGATTTTTTCATCTGTATCTCCTCAGACTGAGCATAATCTAAGCATTTCCGGAGGAAATGATAAAACACAGTATTATGTTGGACTGGGATATTTCTTTCAGGAGGGTTTTTTCAAATCTGGAGATCTAAATTATGAAAAGAACAACATTCGTAGCAACATAACTACAAAAATAGCTACAGGATTATCGATGGATTTGAGCCTGAGTGGGGTACTGGACCAACAAAATAATCCATATTCATCTTCAACTGATATAATTCGTAATTACTGGCGCCAGGGTGTACTTTATCCGGCCTATGCCGATGCAGCAAATACAATGCTGAATTACGAAGGGTTGGATTTGGAAGAAAATACTGTAGCCAAAATGACATCCGATATATCGGGCTATCGCAAATACGCTAAGAAGAGTTTTCAATCAGCAGCTTCGCTTAATTACGACCTGGGAGTTCTTGCTCCGGTTCTGAAAGGCTTGTCTGCAAAACTTCTTTTTAACTATGACTATAATATAAACGACAATACCATTTATCGCAAGGAGTATTATCAATATGCTTACAATAGTCAAACGGATTCTTACAATAAAAAGCTTTACAATGTAAGTTCACCCAGCAATTTACGCAGGGAGTTTTACGGTAAACAGCAAACCTTGAGTCAATTCTTGTTAAACTATAACCGTACGTTTGGAGATCATTCAATCAGCGGAGTTTTGGGATTAGAAGGTCAAAGGGAAATTGGTGATAACTTCTATGCGCTTCGTGACCTGGCATTTAACAATGGCTATTTGTTTGCAGGTGTAGATGCAAATGATAAAGGCTCTATGTCATCTGACAAATATGATTTTTACGATGTGGTACATAATGCTGCTATTGGTCGGTTGAATTATGCGTATGCTACCCGCTATATTGCAGAATTTCAGTTCCGTTATGATGGATCATCTTTTTTTGCACCCGGACACCAATGGGGATTTTTCCCATCGGCCTCATTGGGATGGCGTATATCCGAAGAGCCACTGTTTAAATCAATTTCAGCCTTGTCATTTGTTAATCAATTGAAATTGAGAGCGAGCTACGGAGAGCTAGGAGATGAAAAGAATGCAAATTATTACGGTTGGGTTTCGGGTTTTAGCTATCCTGCAACAAGCGGAAATGCTGAGAAAGGTTATTACAACCAATACGCACCCGGATATATTCTGGGCGATAACTTTGTATATGCTGCTAGTCCCTTTGCTATTGCCAACGAGAACGTGACCTGGGCCAGATCCCGCACTTTTGATATTGGAGCCGATTTTGAAGGTTGGAATGGATTATTTGGTTTTACGGTTGATTATTTTAACCGTTATCAGGATCATATGCTAGCGAATACAAAAGGTGGTTTACCTACAGTTGTTGGAGCAATAGCACCAATGGCGAATCTAGACAGTAATCGTCAGTTTGGTATCGATCTCGAACTGTCGCATAGGAATAAAATTGGTGATTTTACCTATAAAGTTAAAGCCATTGGTACAATTACACGTAAAATGAATGTTATTGCTGTTGGAATGGATCCTAAAGGAAATTCATACGATAAATGGCGTAATGACAACCTGACTAACCGATATCAGGGTATACAGTTTGGTTATGAGAGTGCAGGACGTTATTCAAGCTGGGAGGATATACGTTCTTACCAGATTTACAAAGAAAGAGATATATTGCCGGGAGATTACAAATACCTTGACTGGAATGGTGATGGTGAAATCAACGGCCAGGATCAACATCCCTTTGCTTTCGACCAGACTCCGTGGGTCAATTATAGCCTTAGTTTCGATGGCTCATACAAGAGTTTTGATTTGAATATCCTTTTCCAGGGTTCTGCCTTGGGTTCAATGGAATACAGAGAGCCTTTATATTCTATCTGGGGTAGCAATGGTGGCGGTACGCTAACGCAATATCTTGACCGTTGGCATCCGACAGATCCAGCTGCCGATCCTTATGATCCGAGTACTCAATGGGTAAGTGGTTATTACGGTTATACCGGACGTTATCCCTATGGGAATTCTCAATTTAATCGTGTAAGTACAGCTTACCTCCGCCTTAAGAGTATAGAACTTGGTTATACACTGCCCAAAATGAAAGGATCTTCGCCTCTAAACTTGCGTGTATTTGCTAACGCCTATAACATATTTACACTGACAGGAGTTAAATTCGTTGATCCTGAGCATCCTGACGATGATCTTGGTAGATTGTATCCTTTGAATAAAACCTTTACAATGGGTGTATCTCTGTCATTTTAATAACAATAATAAAAAATTTTGAATATGAATTTGATACATATGAAAAAGATATTTATACTGCCCTTGATTGGCTTGCTGCTTCTTTCGGCCTGTAATGATTTGGACGTAAAGCCTAAAAACATTGTTAGCGATGATGATTTGTTGACCAATGAAGCTGGTATGGACATTTATATGGCCCGCATGTATAGCCAAATGCCTTTTGAGGATTTTAAATACATGCCTCAGTGGGGTCTTAACTACAATTCATGGCTGGGAGCCATGGGCATTGATGGTACAGGGGAAGCTTTGAACCGCGATGGAATTTGTACTGCATTCACCAATGAGGACACTCCTTATTGGGGACAAGCTTTTACGCTGCTTCGTGATGCAGATCATCTTTTGGAAACATTACCAAAATACAAAAGTTCTTTTAAAGAACAAACGTATAATCATTACCTGGGAGAAGCATATTTTGTCCGTGCAACCGTATTTTATGCTATGGCTAAGCGTTTTGGAGGGGTTCCTCTTGTAACAGAGGAGATTAAATATACGGATAATACCTCCGCAATGGAAGTGCCGCGTTCGAGCGAAAAAGAAACCTGGGATCAGGTGCTTGCCGATTATGATAAAGCGGTGGAGTTATTGCAGGTTAAAAGTCCGAAAACCGGATATGCCAATAAATATGTGGCTCTGTCTTTTAAATCAGAAGCAATGCTTTATGCAGGTTCTGTTGCAAAATACAACGAAACTGTATCAGGTAGGTTGACCGGATTTGGACTGAAAACAGGTGTACGTGTAATTGGTTTTGCTGAAAATGAGTGGCAGGATGCCTCTAAAAAATACTTCACAGAAGCTTACAAAGCTGCTAAAGAGGTAATGAATAACGGAGGTTATTCGCTTTACAAGAAAAAATGGTCTGCTACAGATCGTGAGGCACAATATCAGAATATGGTGGATATGTTCAGCGATTTAAGCAGCCCGGAAAATATTTATGTGAAGCAATATGAGTATCCAACCATGACTCACGGATTTGATGCTTACAGCGCTCCATTTATCTTCCGTGCACCGTTGGCATCAGGAACTTGCCCTTCTCTTGACTTTTTGGAGTTGTTTGATGGATTCAACCGTTACCCTGATGGTACGGTAAAAGTTACCGACGGGAACTCAAATACAACAGGAAAATACCTGATGTATGATAAACCAATGGACTTTTTCAAAAATGCTGAGCCCCGTTTACGCGCTTACGTAATATTCCCCGGTGATATGTTCAAAGGCAAGGAAATAGAAATTCGTGCAGGGGTTTATACCGGATCTGCACCAATTAGTCCATTATTTACGGATTATTCATATAATAATGCAGGAACTATGTACCAGCACTTGGCTGCTTACAAACAAGCTCCTAAAACATTATATTTAAGCCCAAGGCAAGAAAGCAGCCAGGAATTGGTTCCGTATAACGGCGACACTATTACTGCTGCTGGAGCCAATGGTCCTTTCTATGACAACGGTGAAGGTTGTCTTACCGGTTTGTACGATCGGAAATGGTTGAACCCAGATCCTGCTTTTGTTGCGGGTGAAGGTAAATCAGCTCAACCATTTATCCTGATGCGCTACGCCGAAGTAATGCTTAATGCAGCCGAAGCAGCTATTGAGCTTTCAATGGCCGGCGTTTCTTCACCCGATCAGGATGATTTGAAACAGGTGGCAACAAATGTAGTAAATCAAATCCGGGAACGTGCCGGTGCAACTTTGCTTACTTCTACGCTTACAGGTGATGAGGCCGGACGCAATACTGTGCGTAAGGAACGTCGTAAAGAACTTGGACTTGAGCACAAAACCCGTTGGGATTTGAGACGCTGGCGCGTATGGCACTACGAGGGACGAGATGGATTCTGGGGCGAAACAAGGAACAAAGACACTTACAGCAATAGTTCCCGTTACCGTTTCCGCGGGTTATATCCGTTCTTCTCCACTGCTACCGGAAAGTATTTCTTCGATGCACACTTTCAATGGGTGAGCCAGAAAACTTTCGAATACAACATAATCGACTATTATTTTGCGATTCCGGGCGGGGAGGTTGCCAAGAGTTTGGTTATTGATCAACAGCCAAACAGATAATAACTAATGATAATTAAATAATGAATATCACTAAGAATATGAAAAAAATAGCATTTTATCTATTATTATGTGGGCTGTTTTCTTTCAGTTCCTGCAGCTTGTTTGAGATGGACAATTATGATGCTCCCGCTGAAACTTTGCAAGGCGAGGTAGTGGATGTGAAAACCGGAGAGCCCGTCCTTACCGATCAGGGAAGTGAAGGTATCCGTGTACGTCTGACTGAACTCAGTTGGGGAGAGAATGTTACTCCAAATCCTGATTTCTATTGCATGGCTAATGGTTCTTTTCAAAACACAAAATTGTTTAAAGGAACTTACAATATCCGCATTGATGGCCCCTTTATCCCTCTGATCCGTGAAGACCAGAACGGAGTTCCAATTGCTGACGAAACTAAAAAGATGGATATTAAAGGTGTAACTAAAGTTCGCTTTGAAGTACAACCATTCTTAAAAGTTCAGTTGGTAAGCGAGCCTACAGTTGCTAATGGTGTAATTACTGCCAAAGTGCGTGTAACCCGTGCCGTATCAGAAAGCGATTTTCAGTCAAAAATTGAACCAATGGGCGGCTATAGTTCAAGTTTTCAAAATGTTACTGATATCCAGTTGTTCGTAAGCTATTCTTCAAGCGTTGGCTATCGTGCACGCGATGAACGTTGGTCCAGTAAGATTGAATATACCGGTTCGGCCTTTAATCCACTTTTGGGACAGATAGTAACCATTAAATCGAATGGAGTTATTCCTTCAGGCCGTACGGTTTTTGTGCGGGCTGCATCACGTATCAATTACGATACGCCAAGAGGTAGCGGTACCCGCCGTTGGAATTACAGCGAAGCTACTGAGGTGGCAATCCCCTGAAAATTAGAAAATCAATAGGTATAGTTTTTTAATGCAATCTGCAAGGTTCGGAATTCCGGATCTTGCAGATTTTTTTTTGACTTATTGATTACCAGTTAATAGGTTCCTGCCCGTTTTCTATCAAATATTTATTTGCGAATGAAAAATGATTATTGCCGATGAAGCCCCGGTAAGCGGAGAGGGGAGAAGGGTGTACGGATTTCAGTACCAAATGTTTTTTTGAGTCTATAAATCCACCTTTTTTCTGAGCGTATGAGCCCCAGAGCATAAATACCAAATGCTCCTTTTCAGCCGCCAGTTTATGGATAACGGCATCGGTAAACTCTTCCCAGCCTTTGCCTTGATGCGAGCCGGCCATGTGCGCCTGAACAGTAAGCGTTGCATTGAGCAACAGCACTCCCTGCTGCGCCCAGCGAATCAAATTGCCGGTGGTGGGCATTGATTTTCCCAAATCGCGTTCTATTTCCTTGAAGATATTGAGCAATGAAGGTGGAAAAGCAACTCCATCGTTCACCGAAAAGCACAACCCATGTGCCTGTCCATCGCCATGATAAGGATCCTGGCCTATGATCACCACTTTGACCTGATCGAACGGACATTGGTCGAATGCATTAAAAATAAGTGAAGCCGGTGGAAACGTCAATCGGGTTTTATATTCGTTTCGTACAAACTCAGTCAGTTTTACAAAGTATTCTTTCTCAAATTCCGATTGTAAAACTGCTTTCCACGATGGTTCTATTTTAACGTCCATGATAGGTGTTTGGTTGGTTGATTTGTTGAACGGTTAATTGAAAATTAATATAATTGAAATTTAACAACGTGCACTTGCCTCTTACTATTTACTGCTTACTGCTGCCAATAGTTGTTTCATGCCTTTTTCCAGAATACTGCGTGGGCAAGCCACATTCAGTCGCAAATGGTATCCTCCGCCGGGTCCGAAAATGGTTCCCTTGTTTAGTCCCAGGCCGGCTTTGTGCGAAAAGAACTTGTGCAACTCATCGGTTTCCATGCCCAGGTCTTTGCAGTCGAGCCAAACCAGGAACGATGCTTCCGGAATCATTGGTTTAACCTGTGGGACATTCTTCTTCAGGAAATCCGCAACAAATTCGATGTTTCCCTTCACATAATTGAGCATTTGTAGGCGCCATTCTTCACCGTTTTCATAAGCAGCTACAGCTCCAATATAGGCAAAGATATTGCCTGCATTCATTTCCGAAGCCTCCAGAAAAGCAGCAAATTTATCGTGTAGTTCTTTATTCGGAATAATATAAGCAGAACTGATTAAGCCGGGCATATTAAACACTTTGGTAGGTGCCATGAAGGTAACTGTATGTTGTTCCGCCCATTCCGAAACGGTTGCAAGGGGAGTGTGTCTTGTGTTTCCGGGCAAAACCATGTCGGCATGAATTTCATCAGAAACAATCGTAACGTTATGCTTTTCACAGACTGCTGCAAATTGTTGCAGTTCTTCTTTGGTCCATACACGGCCTCCGGGGTTATGCGGATTGCAAAGGATAAAAAGTTTGGTTTTCGGAGTGAATTTTTTCTCCAGGTCCTCCAAATCCATAACCAGTTTCCCGTCCACTTCTTTAAGCTGATTGTTGACCAACACCCGTTGGTTGTTTTCAATAACATGGAAAAATGGATAATATACCGGAGATTGAACAATAATTTCGTCGCCTGCATTTGTCAGGCTTTGCACGGCAAAAGCAAGTCCGGGCACAATGCCTGGTAGAAAACCGACCCACTCGCGTTTAACGTCCCAGTTGTGATGATCCGCTATCCATTTCATCGTGAGCGGATAAAAATTTTTCGGTGGCATGGTATATCCCAAAATTGGATGCTCCAACCTTTTGCGGATAGCATTTAAAATAAAATCGGGTGTGCGGAAATCCATATCGGCCACCCAAAGAGGCAACACATCTTCGGTGCCAAAAAGCGTTTTACAGCGTTCCAGCTTTATGGCTCCGGTGTTGCGCCGGTCTATTACTTCATCAAAATTGTATTTCATATTTTTTTGTCTAACAACTTTTCCAAAGTTTTAAACTTTGGAAAAGTTTAGTCTATTTAATTACATCCTCTATCGGCTTTCCAATGCAGGCATTGGGCAGTGGAATGTTCATTATGTGTGAAACGGTAGGAGCTATATCGGTCGTTTGATAAGAACCCGAAACTATTTGCGGTTTCACTTTCCAACCATAGAAATAGAGTGGTGTTTGTGAAACAATTTCGTTCGATTCGCCCACCGGGTTATTTTTGCTATCCACTTCAATCCATCCGGGTAACAATGTGAATATTATATCGCCGGAGCTGTTTTTATGGCTTGAATTTCGGAGCTTGGTCATTTCTGAATTAAAATCTCCAGCGGCACTGAATACTTGCGTTGATGGAAATGCCGACTGTATTCCCTCAAATTCGAGCATGAATTCAGCAACCGTTCGCTTGAAATCAACAAAATTCAGTTTTTTCTGGTTGATTAGTTCCTTGTTCAGGAATATATTTTTACCATAATAGCCCGAAATCCATTTTTCCTGGCCGTAAATAGCCATTAAATAAGTGCTTAATAAGGCGAGCGAGCGGTCGGCATTGAAGTATCCGGCAGGAATCTTATTTTCACCCAACTCTACAGGAGAATGTGTCTGTGTCTGGTTTCCAAACATAAAAACCAGGGTTTTGTCCAATCCAACTTTTACATCTATTTTCTGTAAAATGGTCTGGATGTCTTTGTCCAGCCGCAGGTAAATATCTTCTTTTTCGGCCGATTGCAGGGCTGTTGTTTTTTCAAAAGGTGTACGAACCGTGAATTGCAACAACAGAATATCCGGATAAATATCGGTCCCCAATTGCTCATTTTCAAAAATTTTCAAACCCAATTCGGTTACAAGCCCGTTGGCCGAAGGAGTTGTTTTGAGAATGGTGGCCTGCGAGTTTTTACTTTTTTTTGAGGCCGGATCATAATAAAATCCCCACTTTTTGTCCTCACGGTTTGGTTTCGACAAGTACGTATTAATGTTGTACAACGGTCCCCAGGTCCGGGCCATATAATTCTGGAAAGTACCGTTTACATTCATTTCATCTGCCCAGCGCGAAAGTCCGTCGGTATAATATCCGGTGGTAACCCAACGTTGGGTTACATCGTCCATCCAGGCCACACTTTTGGCTGTATGTCCGCCCAGCATGATCGCATCCTCTGCATTTAATGCCACTGCATACGATTTCGATTTTTTGGGATTTGCCAGCATTAGCTCATCGGCAATAGTGCTCGAAAGCAGGTTATGCGCCGAGAATGTTTGTTTGGACCCAATTCCAACCTGATTTTCATCCTGAAGGATTGACAATACGCTTTCATCATTCCGGCTATAGTAGTTATTGCCTGAAACTCCATTGAAGTATGGCGTAGAACCAGTCATTACCGCGGCTATGTCTGAAGCATTGCCTGCAGACACAATATTGTAGGAAATATTTTGGCAGTTTGCACCCTGACCGATAATTTTTTTGAATCCGTTCGGATCAAAATAATTCCAAAGCAAGTCGATGTGTTTTTGCTGTAAGCCATCCACCATAATGCCCACGACCAAACGTGGTCGTTCGGTGGCAGAAGGTTGTGCCCAGGTATTCATAATGGAAGTCACGAAGAAAATAGCGGAGAAAAATGTATGCAGGAATGATCTCATTTCAATTGTAAATCGTAAATCAATAAATTGTAAATTAGAGCATTCCCTTTGTGCTTGGCAATTCATATTGATAAATGTCGCGTTTGACCGCCATTTTTATCGATTTTGCCAATGCTTTGAAAATGCCTTCCAGTTTGTGGTGCTCGTTGCTACCTTCTGCTTTGATGTTCAGGTTCATGCGCGCTGCATCGCTGAACGATTTGAAGAAATGGTAAATCATTTCGGTAGGCAAATCGCCGATATATTCGCGTTTGAATTCAGCATCGAAAACCAACCATGCACGTCCTCCAAAATCAAGTGCAACCGAGCATAAACAATCGTCCATGGGTAGATAAAAACCGTAGCGTTCAATGCCACGTTTATTGCCCAGGGCCTTGCCGAAAGCTTCACCCAACGCGATGGCTGTATCCTCAATCGTGTGGTGCTCGTCTACTTCCAGATCGCCTTTTACGTTGATGGTTAGGTCGGAACCGGAGTGCCGGCCGATTTGCTCCAGCATGTGGTCGAAAAATTTCAGACCCGTGTCGATACTGCATTTTCCAGAACCATCCAGATTCAGTTCGATGAAAATATCGGTTTCTTTTGTTGTGCGTTTTACCGTGGCTGTACGCTCTCCTGCAAACAGAAATTCCGAGATAGCATCCCAGCTTGTAGTTTGCAGGGCGCAATATTCGGTAAGTTCTTTTTCTTTCAGAATTTCAGTGTCGCTGCTGATAAAAATAGCTTTACAACCGAGGTTCTTGGCTAGCTGTACATCAGTAATACGGTCGCCTATAACGAACGAACCGGGCAAATCATATGCTTCTGTAAAATACTCGGTAAGCATAGCAGTACCGGGTTTGCGTGTTGGCAAATTATCTTCCGGATATGATTTGTCTATAAATATTTTGTCGAAAGTAATACCTTCATTAGCCAGTGTTTGCAGAAATTTTGCCTGAATAATATCAAAACTTTCTTGTGGATTGGCCGGAGTTCCAAGACCGTCCTGGTTGGTTACCAGTGCCCATTCAAAATCAAGTTTTTGGGTCATGAAATACAGGTTGCGCATTACGCCGGGCAAAAATTCCATTTGCTCCAGGGTGTCGACCTGAAAAGTTACAGGTGGTTCTACTATAATGGTTCCATCGCGGTCGATGAAAAGGACTCTCTTTTTAGTTGTTGTCATAATATACCCCTAACCCCTAAAGGGGGATTAGGCATGTGTAGTTAATAGTGATTTTTGAACTGAGTTGTAAAAATAATATATTTTCCCGAAACATTAGAGACGAAACAAATTTAATCCCCCTTTAGGGGTTAGGGGTTCAATTCCAGCTTCAAAAATCTCCCGGTTTCGCTGGTAGGGTGGTTTGCCACTTCTTTTGGTGTTCCGGTACAAATTACCTGTCCTCCGGCCGCACCACCTTCCGGGCCGATATCAATAATATGGTCGGCCACTTTGATCACGTCCATGTTATGTTCGATAATAATTACCGTATTGCCTTTGTTCACCAACCGGTTCAGTACGCCCAGCAACACATGGATGTCTTCGAAATGTAGTCCGGTAGTTGGTTCATCAAGGATGTAAAGGGTTTTTCCCGTATCACGTTTGGATAGTTCCGTAGCCAGTTTCACACGCTGACTTTCGCCTCCCGACAGTGTTGTGCTCGATTGTCCGAGTTTGATATAGCCCAAGCCCACATCCTGCAACGTTTTTATTTTATTCAGGATGGATGGTTGGTTTTCGAAAAATTCAACCGCCTGGTTAATGGTCATATCCAGCACATCGGCAATAGATTTCCCTTTGAAGCGGACTTCCAGCGTTTCTCGGTTATAGCGCTTTCCACCGCAACTTTCACAGGGTACATACACGTCGGGCAGGAAGTTCATTTCAATGGTTTTGTATCCATTTCCGCCACACACTTCGCAACGTCCGCCTGCTGTGTTGAACGAGAAGCGTCCGGGTTTGTACCCACGGATTTTAGCTTCGGGCAAGGTCACAAATACATTCCGGATATCCGAAAATACGCCGGTATACGTAGCCGGATTCGATCTTGGAGTCCGCCCGATTGGAGATTGGTCCACTTCCACCACTTTATCGATATGCTCCAACCCTTCGATGCTGTCGTAAGGCAACGGATCCTGCAACGAACGGTAAAAATTCTGGCTCAGAATTGGTTGTAACGTTTCGTTTATAAGGGTTGACTTACCGCTTCCCGAAACACCTGTTACGCAAATCATTTTGCCCAACGGGAAAGTAACATCTATATTTTTCAGGTTGTTGCCTTTTGCTCCGCGGATGGTTATTGAATGCCCGTTTCCGGGTCGGATTTCTTTGGGTATTTCAATACTTTTTTTGCCGTTAAGGTATGCCGAAGTCAGCGTTTCGGCTTTCAGCATCTCCTGCGGTGTTCCCGAAAAAACGACTTCGCCCCCGTGGCGTCCGGCATGTGGCCCGAGATCCACCACGTAATCAGCAGCTAACATCATGTCTTTGTCGTGTTCCACTACAATAACTGAGTTTCCGGTGTCGCGCAGCTGTTTGAGCGAGCGTATCAACCGTTCGTTATCACGCTGATGCAGCCCGATACTTGGTTCATCCAGGATGTAAAGCACGTTTACCAGTTGCGAACCGATTTGGGTAGCCAGGCGGATGCGTTGGCTTTCACCGCCCGAAAGCGATTGGGAGCTACGATTGAGCGACAGGTAATTCAACCCCACATCCAGCAAAAACTGCAAACGGGTGCGTATCTCTTTCAGTATTTCGGCAGCAATGGTTTTCTGTTTATCCGACAAAAAAGGATCTACTTTATTCAGCCATTCCGAGAGTTCAGCAATATCCATGGCCGAGAGCTGGGCAATGTTTTTATCGTGAATGCGGAAGTGCAAAGATTCTTTGCGGAGTTTTGCTCCGTTACATTCCGGGCATACAATTTCTTTCGAATATTGGTTGGCCCATTTCTGTTCGGTTGCAGAAGCGCCGTTGTCAGCCTGCATTTCAATATATTTCAGGATGCCGTCGTAGCTCAGGAAGTAGCTGGTGCCAATCGATTGGTTTTTAATGTGCAGCCTTTCTTCCGTGCCGTTCATGATTTCGTCCATCGCTTCGTCGGGAATATCGGCCACTGCTGTTTTCAGCGTGCAGTCGTATTTTTCCAGTATGGCTTCAATTTGCCAGAAAATAGTACTGGCTTTGTGTTTGCCAAGTGGCGAAATGGCTCCATTGTAAATGCTCAGGCTTTTGTCCGGTACAATTTTGTCCATGTCAATCATGTTCACATACCCCAGTCCTTTGCAGTGGTGGCAGGCACCGTGGGGCGAATTGAACGAGAAATTGTGCGGAGCAGGTTCGTCGTACGAGATACCACTGGTAGGGCACATCAGCATTTTACTGAAATAGCGGGCTTCCTCCTTGTCTTTTTCCAGTAACATCACAATGCCATTGCCTTGTTGCATGGCTTTTTGCATCGATTGTTTCAGGCGCTGGCGGTCTTTTTCGCTGACCAGTAGTTTGTCAATCACCACTTCGATATCGTGGTTTTTGTAGCGGTCCAGTTTTAGGCCATGCGTGGCTTCGCGTATTTCGCCATCGATGCGTACGTTCAGGTAACCTTTTTTGCGGATTTGTTCAAACAGTTCCTTATAGTGCCCTTTACGTCCTCGAACCAGTGGGGCGAGCAGGAATGTTTTTTTGCCTTCGTAATCTTTGAGGATCAAATCCACAATTTGGTCTTCGGAGTACTTCACCATTTTTTCGCCGGTAACGTACGAAAAAGCTTCGCCGGCGCGGGCGTAAAGCAGACGCAGGAAGTCGTAGATTTCGGTGGTGGTTCCTACGGTCGAACGCGGATTCTTATTTGTGGTTTTTTGTTCTATGGAGATTACCGGACTCAAACCGGTAATTTTATCCACATCGGGGCGTTCCATATTGCCCAAAAAACTACGCGCATAGGCCGAAAATGTTTCGATATAGCGGCGTTGTCCTTCGGCAAAAATGGTATCGAAAGCCAACGATGATTTTCCGCTGCCGCTTAGTCCGGTAATTACCGTAAGGGCATCGCGCGGAATGGAAACATCTATGTTTTTGAGGTTGTGGACCCGTGCACCAATCACTTCCACGCATTCGGAAGTTTCGGGGTTATGTATGTCGGAATTTGTAGTCAAAACGGTCATTTTTTAGAACTTGCAAAGATACGAATTACAAAACGAGTTGACAAGTGAAATGGTTCTTATAAAATACAAAAAACCGGAAACGCATTGAGTTGTTTCCGGTTGGTCTTTGATTTGCCCTACAGTTGAAAATGGATATACTTGTTTATTGCTACTTAGATTAAAGTTAGTTTTGTTTCCCGTGCAGGTGAAGCTGTTTGAAACTTAAAAACGGAGATTAACAGTATGATTAATCTCCGTTTTTATTTCTTTTAGTTAGCAAGGATTATTTATTTTCGTTGTAACGTTTATCAGGGGTACCATCTTTGTTTACGTGTTTGGCACCTTTTTTAAGGCCATCTCTGTTTTCTTTGTAACGCATATCGGGTGAGCCATCTTTATTCAATTTGTCACCTGTGGCTGCTGCTTGTTTTGAAACTTTTTCAGGGGCTGCTTTTACCTCTTTTGCAGTGCCTTCGGCTTGTTTGTAGCGTTTATCAACTGTGCCATCTTTTTTGAGTTTTTGTCCGGCATTTTCAGATTTTGCTTTTGCATTTTCAGGAAGTGCTTTTACTTCTTTTGCAGTGCCTTCAGCTTGTTTGTAACGCTTATCAACTGTACCGTCTTTTTTTAGTTTCTGGCCAGCATTTTCAGATTTTGCTTTTGCATTTGCAGGAAGTGCTTTTACTTCTTTTGTTTTTGCATCGGCTTGTTTGTAGCGCTTGTCTACGGTGCCATCCTTTTTGAGTTTTTCACTACTTTCTTTTTTTACTTCTTTTTTAGTTGTGCTAACAGCATCCTGTGCACTAACTGCTGTGGCTGAAACAAATACGACAGCCATCAAAAACGTGCAAATCTTTTTCATTGTCAGTTGTATTTTTAGGACTTAATAATCGGTATGTCAATTATCAAATGTTTTATTTTACGAACATACTCGCACGATGTTTTGGTTTACTTAAAAGCCGCTACAAATATATAGAGAAAAATAATTCTGCAATTTAATCGCTGTTAATTCTTTTGTTATCTGTTGATTATTAACGAATAAGCGTTGGCGCTATCTTATTCTTTCCTCATTTTTTCAAGAATATCTCTCAATAAATCGTTTTGTTCTTTTTTCAATGTCAGTGCAGCATTTGCCCATTTGTAAATGAAAAAAGCTGCTATCAATAGTGAGACTACAGGAACTACGCTCAATAAAACAGGGAAGATTGAAAAAATCAGATTGTCCATAATGGTTTGTTTTTATGTTGATTGTGAGAAAAAAGTGATATTGAAGGGTTAACTGATAATTATATCACTTCAGGCATTGATTTTACAACGCAACCCCACCTCATCGGGTACCGAGTTGCTCTGCAAGGCCAATCAGAATTCCTTCCGGGCCACGGATGTAACAAAGTTTGTACAAATCTTCGTACTGAACCACTTCGCCTACAAGTTGCGCTCCTCGCTTGAAAAGCCTGTTGAGCAACTCGTCGATGTTGTCCACGGCAAACATAACCCGCAGGTATCCCAGAGCGTTCACAGGGCTGTTCCGGTGGTCGGCAATTACAGAAGGGTTGAGAAATCGTGATAGCTCGAGCCGGCTATGCCCATCGGGCGTTACCATCATGGCAATCTCTACACGCTGATTGTATAGTCCGGTTACCTGCCCTGCCCATTCTCCTTCAACTGTGGTTCGTCCTTCGAGTTCCAGGCCAAGCTCGGTAAAAAAAGAAATAGCCTCATCGAGTGATTCTACCACGATGCCGACATTGTCCATTCTTAGCAATTTACTTTTTGTCATAAGTGTTATTTTCTTTCTTCTTTCCTCCCCCTCGTTGCAAACGAGGGGAGGAAGGCGAATTTATTTTATATGTTCTTTTACATACGTACTATCAATAGTGAATACAAAGGTATTTAAGGCCTTGTTTTTATAGGTTGATTTCTCAAGCTCCTTATAAGCACGTAAATTTAAAAGACTGTTTCCATTTTCTAATGTATCTTTTAATATGCAGTTTCTGTAGTTGACAATAATTGGTCTATAATTTAATGGAGAATAACCTTCTCCATTTCCAATAGATGAAAATATAATTGATTTTGATGTGTTACTTGGTATGGTGCAAAACAATTCAGTAAGGTTTTTATCAGCCGTAACTAATTGAATTATAATAGCAGTATCCAATTTGTTCTCAACTTTATAATCATTATAAAATGATGTTCCGCCGAGTATCAAACCATCGCAGGATAAAGTAATAAGTCCAATTGCAAAAATTGCAAAATAGAGTATTCTGTTTTTCATGTTATTTGTTGTTCTTCTTCAGAGTTCAGCCTGAAAGCAAGTTCTTTCCTCTCCCTTTCGTTGCAAACGAGGGGGAGGGAGGTTTGACGAAATTAACTCCCCCAACAAACCGCAGTCTGTTGGAGGAGTTGTCAGGAAAAGTATAGTGAATAGTGTATTATGCGGTAGGCTCGGTGGCGGATTCCGTTTTTTTGGCTCTGTTGTATTGAATGACAGAAGCCGCCTTGAACTTAAAGAAAAACTCCGGGTCCTTGCGTTCGAACTGGCGGATAAGCTTGTCGATCGATTTGGACCTGATGTCGGCTAATTCGTCGAACAGTTTGCCAATGCGTTTGGTAATGGCCGACTGGTCGATGGTGCTAATCCGTTTGTCGTTCAGGCTCTCCTTTAGCTTTAATAGTTTTTCGGTGCACTCCTGCACTTCGCCCTGTTCAATGCCGCATTCTTCCAGGTCGGCAGGATCAATTTTCAGGGCTAATGCCAGCACAATTTCAGCAATATTAATTACGCCAGCCTGATCTTCGCGGTACAGCACGGTGCGTTTGTAATTTACTTTTTCCTGCAGCTCGTTGTCGTTTTTTTCTTCGGCATAGGCATGTACCGCACCGGCAATGTCAAGTGTGAGTTCTTTTACCTCATCCAGCAACAAATTCTTTTCGGTGGTGATTCCGGTGGTGATTTCTTTTTGTTGCGGAGCCAGCGATTTGATTTCGGTTACAATTTCGCCTACGCGGGTCATTTTCTTGCCGAACAGGGCGATTTTAGCTACGCTTTCAGGTGCTTTGTTGCATTCAATCAGCATTTTGTCGGTGGCAGATAATACTGCATTCTGATAATTTGTCATTAGAAATTGATTTATGGGGTTAATAATGCGAGATGTTTTTTTAAGTAAATGGTTTCGCAAATCTAAAACAGTAATTTCACATATGCAATAGTAAACCCATTTTTTTTTAGAAAAAACAATCAACTACGGATGCTTTTCTCTTTAAATCGTTAATGGAGTGCTATTTACATAATTATAAAAGTTTTCAACAACAAGGAGTTGTTTTTTTATATAAATGAGCAGTATCAATATCGCAACGAACTGATTATATCTTGCTATGATAGAGTGAAAAAGCTATCTGCGATTGGTGAAGCACGCAACGCCAACCCTTTAAATGGCATTCTTGGCCGTATAGATAACGTTGTAAAGTGTCGAGATGGCTTTGTAATTTGTGGAGATGCCGTTGTAATATGTAGAGATGGCTTTGTAATTTGTAAAGTTGATTTTGTAATATGTGGAAATGGCATTGAAATTTGTAGGGCTGCCG
>CAYSTC010000018.1:32897-89912 GCA_964433885.1 uncultured Paludibacter sp.
TGTAAAGTTGATTTTGTAATATGTGGAAATGGCATTGAAATTTGTAGGGCTGCCGTTGTAATATGCAAAAATGGCTTTGTAATCTGTAGAGATGATGCTGTAATGCCTGGAGATGGCTTTGTAATGTGTTAAGACCCTACAGGATTAACGGGGATGGTTGTTGGGACGATTGAGGCTGACTGTTTAGATGATGAAGTTGGTTGTTGAGACGCCGGAGATAGTTGTTGAGCGATCCTTTGCATTTATATATACTGTGCTGTAATATATTGTGTTACAATGCCTGTCGCTAAAAATATATTTTTTTAGCGGCTGTTGTCGACTCTTTCGGTGTATGCATTCTTTTTAAGTCAAAAGCTTGACAATAGCCTCAAAATTGTTTTTTTTACAAACATGTTTTTTTACCTTTGTATGGAAAGCTGACCAATTATTTGACCCAATGGCTTCAGACGAATGAGGTTGGGAGTTTCGTTTATTCTTAAATTTAATTGTTTCTCTTACTAAATACAGCAACTGTAATGATTAATAAAGATTTGAAAAATGCAAAAATCCTGATTGTGGATGACCTGAAATCGAACGTGGAAGTGGTAACGGGAATCCTGCAATTGTCGGGATACAGGAATATAGAATATACTACAGACTCCCGCCAGGTTATGGGCCTGATTAAAACTTTTGAGCCTGATTTGATTTTACTGGATTTAATGATGCCTTACCTGTCGGGGTTCGATATTATGGATTTGATTAAAGCAGAGCAACAGGGTTCTTTTAAAATAAACAGGTATTTGCCGATATTGGTATTAACCGCCGATGCCACTCAGGAAGTGAGGCAGAAAGCGCTGGCAGCCGGGGCAAAGGATTTTCTTTCCAAACCGTTTGATGTGGTGGAAGTAAAACTCAGAATCCGGAATTTGCTCGAAACTCAAAATCTTTTTCAGCTGTTGAAGGAAAGAAATCAAATACTCGAAGAAAAAGTCATTGGTTTTCTGAAACTGAACGACGACTGGTATAAATAGCCGGTTGTGTCCCCCCGTCGGGTGGACATTCGTTGCTTTACATTTCTACAAACTCCAATTAATACTATGGACTATCATACTAAAACCCGGCAGGAACTTATCGATGCATTGATAAAGCTGGAAGAAGAGAATAATCGATTTAAGAAAATTGAATTTGATTTGAACGAGCGTGTCAAAGAGCTTACGTGCCACAACCAGCTCACCGCACTGGTAAACAATCCGAATCTGACACAGCCTGAAATCTTCCGGCAAATAGTTGATATTATTCCTCCCGCCTGGCAATTCCCGGAACGAGCCAGCGTTTCGATAACCATAAATGATAGTGTGTACACTACTCCGGGGTTTGTGTCAACCCGCCTGACGCTGTCGCAGGATATTGTTGTAAATGGAATGACAACGGGCCGGGTAGTGGTTTGTTATTCGGATGACGTTTCCTATCCCGATCCGGTGTTTTTGCCCGAAGAAAGAGATTTGCTGCTGACTATTGCAGTGAGAATAGCCAGCCTGATTGATAAAACCAGCAAGGCCGACCAACTGGTAATAACGGAGAACAACTATAAATTCCTCGTAGAAAATATCAATGATATTGTATACGAATACGACAGCCGCGGCATTCTGAAATACATCAGCCCGGTAGTGGAAAAAACATTTGGTTTTACTTCGGACTATGTTTTGGGTAAAAACTTTATTGAGTTTGTAGGCGGCGACGAAGAATATACCACAAATGTATTGGCCGATTTACGGGAGAAAGGCGAAATTCATACCGAATATCAGATACCCACCAAAAGCGGTGATATCCGTTGGGCAAATCTTTCCACGAAAGCTGTTTTCGAAAACGGAACGTTTATGGGTGGGGTAGGCGTGGTTACCGATATTACCGACAAGAAACATGTTGAGCTGGAACTCAAAAGAAGCGAGCAGCTCTATCGTTCCATACTCAATGCTTCGCCCGATACCATTACCATTACCGATTTGCAGGGCAATATTATTTATTATTCACCCAATGCCAATGTTCTTTTCGGGTTGGGCGATTATGATTTTACATCTCATTCCATTTTAGAGTTTATTGATAAGCAGTATCATGAAAAAGTGTCGGATGCTATCGCTAAAATGATTAGGAATGAGCTGCCCGGAGCCGAAGAATACCTTGGGGTAAGGGCCGACGGACGGCAGATTTATCTTGAAATTAATGGCGAATTTATAAGGAATGCTGCCGGAGAGCCCGAGAATATGTTGTTTGTAGTACGCGATGTAACCCAACGGAAACAAACCGAGGCAACACTCAGGAAGGCTGAGGAATTGTACCGCAACCTGGTGGAAAACATCAACGAGATTATTTATGAAATAGATGAGCGGGGTATTGTAAAGTATGTTAGTCCGGCCATTCAGCAAATGGGTTATCAGCCAGAAGAGATGACCGGAAAGAGTTTTCTCGACTTTACCGGTGATAAGGCTCCTCATCTGTATCAGAATTTACTCAACATCAGGCAGGGCGAACAGATAACCAACGAATATGAAATGTCTGCCAAAAACGGCGACCTGCATTGGTTGCGTTTTTCTACCAAAGCAATTTATAATGCAGAAGGCAAATTTACGGGTGGTACGGGTACGCTGGTGGATGTAACCGAGATAAAGCAGGCCCAGATAAAACTTCAAAAGAGCGAAGAGAACTACCGGAATATGGTGGAACGGATTAACGATGTGCTATTTGAAGTTAATACCGAGGGAACAATTAAATATGTAAGCCCGGTCATTGAAAAAGTGTTGGGCTATACACCCGAAGAACTTACCGGCCAAAACTTCTTCACTTACATGTATCCGGATGATATGCCGCTCCTTTTTGGGGCACTTGTCAACTTGGCCGACAAGGATTCTTCCAATTTGGAATACCGGTATTATAAGAAGGATGGAACGATTTGTTGGGTACGCTCATCAACCAAACCTGTGTTCGATGGAGGCAAAATGGTGGGTGGCATTGGAGTGCTTATTGATATTCACGAGCGGAAACTGGCCGAAGAAAGCCTGCGCCAAAGCGAGTTAAGGTACAAAACCTTTTTCGAGGGCAACACTTCCACAATGCTTCTCGTTGATCCGGAAACAGGAGAAATAAAAGCTGCCAACCCTGCTGCCAGCTATTATTACGGCTGGACCAAAGAAGAGTTGTGCCGGATGAATATTGACGAAATAAATACGTCGTCGAAAAAGGAAATTGCTGCCGAAATGCAAAAAGCCAAAACGGAGGACCGCAAACATTTCTTTTTCAAACACAGGCTTGCCAACGGCGAAGTACGTGATGTGGAAGTATATTCCGGTCCAATGGAATTTGGAGAATCTACTTTGCTTTATTCCATTATACACGATATTACCGAGCGGGTGCAAATGGAAAATGCCTTGCGTGAGAGTGAAGAAAGATACCGGAGCATATTCAATACCGTGCAGGATGCTTATTACGAAGCAACTCTCGAAGGCATATTACTTGATATCAGTCCGGCCATTGAAAGCATGTCCAATGGACAGTTCACCCGGGAAGAATTAATTGGGCAATCGCTGGTTCAGTTTTATGCCGACCCCAATGCCCGGGATGCTTTCTATACCGAGTTGTCAAAAACGGGCAAACTAAACGATTATGAACTTTCACTGCAGAACAAAGACGGTTCCGTTATACCTGCTGCAATTACAACAGTCTTCGTATTCGATACTACTGGTAATCCGGTAAAGATAACCGGCAGCATTCGCGATATTTCCCACCGAAAAAAAGCCGAAGAGGCACTGAAGAAAAATGAGGAAAAATACCGGTTGCTGTTTTCCAACAATCCTCAGCCCATGTGGATTTACGATTTGGAAACACTCGTCATTCTGGAAGTAAACCAGTCGGCTATAGCTCAGTATGGGTATAGCCGCGAAGAGTTCCTGCAGATGACTATAAAAGATATTCGTCCAGCCGAAGATATCGAAATTTTACTCACTGATGTGAACTATGCGGCAAACGATAAAGGTTCAAAAGGAGTGTGGAGGCATATCTGGAAAAACGGGGAATTGAGATTTGTGGAAATTACCGCTCAAAGTATTGAATTCAACGGACGAAAAGCACGGCATGTATTGATAAGCGATGTAACGGAACGGATTCAGGCCGAAACTGCCTTGCGCGAAAGCGAAACTAAGTTCCGCTCGATAGCCGAACAAACTTCTGACCTGATAATAATTATCGACGAAAACGGAGTGATTGTTTATATGTCGCCTTCAACCATACCTATGTTTGGGCGGCGGCCTGAAGAAATTATCGGATCCCATATTTCAGCATTTAATCCGGATGGTGAGTATCCAAATGTAAATGCAATATTCCAATCCATTCTGAAGGATAATACTCCGATTAAAGATATTGTGTTTGAACTGAAACATGCTGATGGATCGGATTTGTTTGTAGAGGTAACCGGGTCAAAATTTGAAACAGACTCCCAAAAAGGAGTATTGGTTACTGTTCACGACATTACCGAACGCAAGCTGGCTGAAGAAAATGTATTAAAGCTCAACCGATTGAAGTCTGTTGTGAGCAATATAAATCAGGCAATCATAGAAGAGAAATCGAAAGATAGCCTGTTGCAAAAGGCATGTAGTATTTCTATCAATGCCGGCGGATTCCAGATGGCTTGGGTCGGTCTGGTCGATTCAGAGTCAAAAAATGTAATTCCTCGTATTATTGATGGCAATGAAAATGGCTATTTGACTAAAATCAGGCAAATAACGATAACTGACAGTCCCGAAGGGAATGGCCCTACCGGACGATGTTTAAGAGAAGGCAAACCGGTTGTGAGCAATGACATTGCTACTGACCCCGACATGATTCCGTGGCGCGATGAAGCCCTTCAACGAAACTACCGTTCGTCAATATCTCTGCCGCTTAAGCAATTTGGCGAAAATTATGGTGCACTTACGCTGTATTCATCGGTTACAGGGTTCTTTAGTTCAGAGGAAACCGAACTGTTGGTTGGCGTGGTTGACAATATAAATAATGCATTGGAAGCCATCGAAACAGAGGAAAACAGAAAGCGGGCCGAAGCCGAACTGCGTAAACTCTCGCGCGCCGTGGAACAAAGTCCGGTGAGCATTGTCATTACAAATATTGATGGGAATATTGAATATGCCAACCCCAAAGCATGCGAAACAACAGGATATTCTCTGGACGAACTTCTGGGGAAAAATCCACGCGTGTTGCAATCCGGCGAAACTCCAAAAGATGAATATGCCCTTTTGTGGAAGACTATTGAAACGGGTCATGAGTGGCATGGCACTTTCCATAATAAAAAGAAAACCGGTGAACTTTACTGGGAATCGTCGACTATTGCACCGATACTTGATGAAGCTGGAAAAATTACTCACTATGTGGCCATAAAGGAGGATATTACGCTGCGAAAACAGATGGAGCAGGATCTTATTCATAGCGAGCTGGCTCTGAATTATGCTCAGGAATTAGCTAAAATGGGTAGTTGGGAAATGGTGATGGAAACCGGCGAAACCAAGTGGTCGGAGAATATGTACCGGGTAATGGGGCTGGGTTCATATAAAAATATCAATCCTGCAGAGCATTTTATGCAGGCCCTGCATCCCGATGATAAACATTTGCTGGATGATGTTCTTACAGAAATAATGCAAACCAGGTCCGAATCGAAAATTGAAATGCGCCTGTTAATGCCCGATGGAGCGGTTAAATGGGTAAACAATTTTATTGTTCCTGTTTTTGAAAACGATAAACTGGTGTTGCTGAAAGGAGTTAATGTTGATATAACAGAATTGAAGGATGCTGAAAGCAAGCTTTTAGAACAGTATGAACGGCTGAATGCCATTATGAGCGCTATGCCTGATATGATTTTCCTCAGAGATAAGGATGGGCAGTTTATCGAGTCTTTTGCTACCGACCGTGCAAAACATTCGCTTTTAGCCGCGGTAACTGAATCCGGATCAGAACTGGAAAATATATTTGACAGTGAAACAGCAGATCTTCATTTGAAAAACATAAAGAAATGTGTTGAAAACCAGAAACTGGTTACATACGAGTACCCATTGGTTATTCAGCAGGCAAAGCGTTATTTCGAAGCCAGGGTGGTTCCGATGGGAGCAGATAAAGTTTTGTCGTTTGTCAGGGATATCACTAACCGGAAACGGAACGAACGGGAAATTAAAAAGCTCTCGCTGGTTATCGAACAAAGTCCTATCCTTATTGTCATAACCGATCTGAATGGAATTATAGAATATGTAAATCCAGTTTTTACGGAGATAACAGGTTATAGTGCTGCAGAAGTACTTGGCAAAAGCACCGGGATACTTAAATCGGGCAAAACAGACAAAGCAGTTTATGCTGATTTATGGGATACGATAACGACCGGAAAAGAATGGCACAGTGAATGGATTAATAAAAAGAAGAACGGCGAGTTTTATTGGGAAGCTGTTTCAATAACTCCACTGAGCGATGAGTCGGGCAAAATAGTAAACTACGTAGCCGTAAAACAAGATATTTCGCAACGTAAAAAAGCCGAGCAGGAAATTCGTGAACTTAACGAAAATCTCGAAATCAGAATTCAGCAAAGAACTGAAGAGTTGGCTCAGTCGAATAATGATTTACTCCGGGTGATTGAAGAACGCAAACGGTTGGATGAAGCCTTGATTGCGAGTGAACAAAGTTATCAGACGGTAGTCGAAAACGTAACTGAAGTTATTTTCCAGACTGATACCGAAGGATTGTGGATGTTCCTGAACAAAGCCTGGGAAGAGATTACAGGCTTTAGCGTAGAAGAGTCTCTTGGACAGCTATTTTTGAATTATGTTCATCCTGACGATCGTCAGCGAAATATGGAATTGTTTGCCCCGCTTATTAACCGCGAAAAAGATTATTGCCGGCACGAAATAAGGTATCTTACCAAAGATGGTGGTTTCCGTTGGATTGAGGTCTATGCACGGCTCGGTATGAACGATAAGGGTGAAATAAGTGGAACTTATGGCACTTTACAGGATATTACCGAACGTAAATGGGCGCAGGAATTTGAGAATGAAATGCTTCAACTTTCGCCCCAGTTAACCGGTATTACCATTAATCAGATCGATTCGGCTCTGAATCTGGCTCTATCCCGGATTGGTAACTTTCTGAATGCCGACAGGGCCTACATATTTGAGATTGATAGCAACGGGTGTATGAACAATACCTACGAATGGTGCAATGAAGGGGTAACTCCTGAAATTGACAACCTTCAGGAAGTGCCCTGTGCTATGCTACCCATGTGGATGGAGGAGCTAACTAATCATCGGAATATTATCATTCCTTCGATAAAAGATCTTCCGGCAACCTGGCAGGCTGAGCGTGAAATTCTCGAACCACAGGGCATTCAATCGCTTATCGTTATCCCTATGTTGATAGAGGATAGTTTGATTGGTTTCGTGGGGCTGGATTCTGTAACACATAAAAGGGATTATACATCTGCCGAAATCAATATCCTGAAGGTTTGGAGTAGTATGCTTTCCGGCTTAATCAATAATTATCGTACAGAAAGTTTGCTTGAACAAACCAGACAGAATTTTGAGACTTTCTTCAATACCATTGACGATTTTCTTTGGGTACTGGATAACACAGGGAATATTATCCATATCAACAATACGGTTGTTAACCGGCTTGGGTATTCGGCCGCTGAACTTGAATCGAAATCAGTTCTGATGGTGCACCCGGCAGACAGACGCGAGGAAGCCGGACGTATTGTTACTGAAATGCTTCAGGGGCTTCAGGAATTTTGCCCGGTGCCCGTAGTGACTAAAAACGGGCAAAAAATTCCGGTTGAAACTAGGGTGAAAAATGGATACTGGAATGGACAGCCAGCTATTTTTGGAGTGAGTAAGGATATGTCTCAAATTCAGCTTTCCGAGCAAAAATTCTCTGCCGCATTTCAATCCAGCTCAGCACTGATGGAAATTTCGTATTTTAAAGATGGAAAATATGTTGATGTGAACAACGCGTTAATTCAGACTTTAGGATATTCCCGCGAAGAAATAATCGGGAAGACTCACGATGAATTAAACTTCTTTGTTGATAAAAATATTTATGCTGAAATTCTGAAAAAACTGAATGCAAATATCCCTGTCAGAGAACTTGAAGTGCTTAAGTGTTTGAAAAATGGAGATTTACGCATATTTCTGCTTTCTGCTGATATTATCTATTTAGGTTCAGAACGTTGTTTGTTGACGGTAGCTGTAGATATTACAGACCGAAAAAATGCTGAAGAGGAAATCAGGAAGGCACGTCAGGAAGCCGAAAAAGCCAACGTGGCAAAAAGTGAATTCCTTTCGCGTATGAGCCACGAGTTGCGTACGCCTATGAATTCAATTCTGGGTTTTGCCCAGTTGCTTGAAATGGGCGAACTGAATCCGGGACAAAAGAAAGGCGTTAGCCATATTCTGCGTAGCGGGAAACATTTGCTTAGCCTTATAAACGAGGTGCTGGATATTTCGCGTATCGAAGCCGGCCGATTGTCAATTTCCATCGAGCCGATAAAAGTAAAAGAAGTTCTGGAAGAAATGATTGACGTGATGCGCCCGTTGGCAGTAGAGCATCAGATAAAAATGGAATTGCTGGCTTCAACTGATAATTTGCTGTTTGTGAAAGCCGACAGGCAAAGTTTGAAGCAAGTGCTGATGAACTTACTCAATAATGCAGTTAAATATAACAGAGCGGGCGGTTATGTAGTAATGAAAAGTCAGATGCTGCCTGAAAAAACAAGCGGTGAAGCTGTTATACGAATTTCTATAACAGATAACGGATTGGGAATTTTGGCAGAGGATATGCCAAAACTTTTCACCCCGTTTGAACGTATCGGAGCTGATAAAACTGGAATTGAAGGTACAGGGCTTGGTCTGGCTGTGGTCAAAAAGCTTATTGAAGCCATGGGTGGGACTTTGGGTGTAGAGAGTGTATATGGCGAGGGAAGCACGTTTTGGATTGAACTTCCGAGAACCGAAAATCAATTGGAAGATCTGAAAAAGCTAAACCTGTTTACAGAGTCGAACCGGGTTTTGTCACCCAAAAAAGGAACGGTTTTGTATATTGAGGACAATGCATCCAATATTGAATTGATCGAACAAATTCTGTTGTATCAGCGTCCTTCAATTCACCTTGTAAGTACTAAAACAGGAGAAGGGGCATTGCTGCAAGCTGTTGAATTTAAGCCCGACTTAATTCTGTTGGACTTGAATTTACCAGATATACATGGTCGGGAAGTGTTAAAGCTGCTTTTGGGCAATGAACAAACGAGACGAATTCCGGTTGTGGTTGTCAGCGCCGATGCAATGCATGACCAAATTGACAAGGTGATTAAAGCCGGTGCAAAGGCCTATTTGACAAAGCCATTAGAAGTTTCGGGCTTATTGAAAATTATTGATAAGTACATTAAGGGATAGGTATAAATTATTGATTCATAAGATAACGATATAAAAAACATGATAGAGGCAGCTTTGAAAATGGCCAGAATACTCATAGTTGATGACCAACAAGCAAACATTGATGTGTTGCACGATTTTCTTGAAATGCAGGGCTACAAAAATATTGAAACCACTACAGACTCCAGAGAGGTTGTTCGGTTGTTGAACGATTTTGATCCGGATATTATCCTGCTTGACCTGGCCATGCCTTATTTAAGCGGATACGATATCATGGCACAGCTCAAAACAATTGTGTCGCCGAACACTTATTTGCCAATTCTGGTACTCACTGCCGATATCACGTTGGAGACAAAAAGAAAAGCGTTAATGTCAGGTGCAAGTGATTTTCTGACCAAACCGTTTGATCTGATAGAGTTACAGGCTCGGGTAAATACGCATTTGCAGATTAAATTTAAAAATGAGCAAATTAATGAATATGCCAACGAGCTGGAAAAACTAATTGCAACAAAGGACAAGTTTTTTTCAATCATCGCTCACGATCTCCGAAATCCTTTTGTGGGTATTGAAAACTTTACGAAGATAATAATGAAATTCGGGAATTATGATGTGAAGGAGATTGAAAATCAGTTGAGAACTATAAATTCTACAGCCCAGCATGGTCACGAATTATTGGAAAATCTACTCCGTTGGTCAAGATCGCAGACTGGAGGAATAGAAATTAATTTTGAGATGTTTCGGTTGGCAGATGCTGTAAATAAATGCATTAACCTTATTCAAACTCAGGCAGATAATAAGCATATACAATTAAATAACAATATCTCTGATGATATAATTATGGAATCAGATCAGGATATGGTAGAAACTATCCTGCGTAACCTGTTATCCAATGCCACCAAGTTTACTCCTGCCAATGGTACCGTTACTTTAACTGCTCTACAATCCGACAATAACAAACACGTAGAAATTTCTATTTCAGATACAGGTATAGGGATTTCCGCAGACAATAAAGATAAACTTTTCAGGATCGACAGCAAGCTCCAGTCACAAAACGGGACTGATGGAGAAACCGGCTCCGGGCTTGGTTTGATTTTGTGCAAAGAATTTACAGATAAGTTAAATGGATGGATTTCTGTAGAAAGTGAAGAAGGCAATGGAACTACTTTCCGTTTGCATTTGCCGACTAATCTTTGATAATTTAATCTCTCTTTGCATATACCGGCAATATATTTAGATTCATATTATTTAACCCCGAATTCCGGTTGCGATATTTGGTTATTGTTTTATCTTTGTACTTCAATAAATTTTTGAATAATCATAAAATAAATATACAATGGAACAAATAATAAACCGTATTTTACTACTTCGCCAGGCCATGCGCAACGCAGGGATTTCGGCTTGCATCATTCCCGGAACCGACCCACATGCCAGCGAATATATTGCTGAGTACTGGAAAGAACGTGTCTGGATTTCGGGCTTCAACGGTTCAGCCGGAACAGCTGTTGTTGCACTTGATAAGGCCGGAATGTGGACCGACTCGCGCTATTTCTTGCAAGCTGCCGACCAACTGGCCGGTACAGGCATTGACCTGATGAAACAGGGACTACCCGAAACGCCCGAAATTATCCCGTGGCTGGTTTCCGAACTCAAAGCCGGTGAAAGGGTAGGGGTGAACGCCCAAATGTTTTCGGTAAACGCTTATGCCTCCATGAAAGTGGAACTTCAGACCAGTGGCATTGAGCTCGTTTCCATCGATCTTCCCGGGCAGGTATGGACCGACAAGCCTTCGTTACCATTGAATCCGTTTTTTGTTTTCGACACCAAATATGCAGGCAAGTCATCCTTCGAAAAGTTGGTTGATTTGCGGGCTGAGATGAAAAAAGCGCGTGCCGATGTGTTTGTTATGTCTGCGTTGGACGATATCGCATGGTTGTTTAATATCCGTGGCAATGATGTGGATTACAATCCGGTAACTATTGCCTATGCATTGGTGGAAGAAGATAAGGCTACCCTGTTTATTGTGCCGGAAAAAGTAACTTCAGAAACAAAACAATATCTGGAAAAAGAAGGAGTTGCTGTTGCAGGTTATCTTGATATATACGCCGCCCTGAAAGATATCGATCCATCAAAAGCCGTACTGGTTGATGGTGCCAAACTAAACCAATCTTTGTTTGAAACTATTCCTACTGGTTGTGCTATTCGCAACTCCATGTCGCCTGTTTTTAAACTGAAAAGTATTAAGAATGAAGTGGAAATGGCTGGAATCCGCCGCGCTATGGTGAAAGATGGAGTGGCGCTTACCCGCTTCTTCATGTGGCTGGAAGCCAATGTGGCTTCGGGCGAACTTACCGAGCTGAGTGTTGATGAGAAATTATACGGTTTCCGCAGCCAGCAGGAGAATTTTGTGGGCGAAAGTTTCGGAACCATTGCCGGATACGGACCTCATGGCGCTATTGTGCATTACAGCGCTACCGAAGAATCGGCTGCCACGCTGAAACCCGAAGGAATCTTTTTGCTCGACTCGGGTGGGCAATACCTCGACGGAACAACCGATATTACCCGTACGGTGGCATTGGGAGCGGTTACGCCACAGCAAAAAAACGATTTTACATTGGTGCTGAAAGGGCATATTGCGCTTTCGCAAGCTGTATTCCCTACAGGCACGCGTGGTTCGCAGCTCGATATCCTCGCCCGCAAAGCCATGTGGAGCCTGGGATTGAACTACGGGCATGGAACTGGCCATGGTGTTGGCCACTTCCTGAATGTACACGAAGGTCCACAAAATATACGTATGGACGAAAACCCTGTTACGTTGCAGCCGGGCATGTTTATGTCCAACGAACCGGGCATGTATCGCACCGGCGAATATGGCATACGCACCGAAAACCTGATTCATGTGGTGCCGGCTATGAAAACTGATTTCGGACAGTTCCTTCAGTTTGAAACTATAACGTTGTTTCCAATAGACTCCAGGTTAATTGATGTAGAAATGCTCGATGCATCGGAAACAGAGTGGTTGAATACTTATCACCAAAAAGTTTTCGAAGCGCTTTCGCCGCAATTGAGTGCAAATGAAAAAGCCTGGCTCGAAAACAAATGTGCCCCGATTTAAGATTTGATTTTTAAAACAATTTATTTCAACTTTCTCAAAGTTTGAAAACTTTGGGAAAGTTGTTAGCCTATACCAACATGCAATTTGATTTAAACGAAACCGCCCTCGGCAAAAACTCATCCACTCCCGAGAAATACGATGCCTCTTTACTTTTTCGCATTCCCCGCTCCGAAAATAGGGTTCGGTACGGCATAGAGAACGCGAATCTTCCATTCGCCGGAGTAGATGTCTGGAATTGCTACGAAGTTTCATTCCTTACGGCCAATGGCTTGCCTGTGTCGCGAATGATGAAACTGATCTATTCCTGCGAAAGCGAATATTTGGTGGAATCGAAATCGCTGAAACTGTATCTGAACTCATTCAATATGGAGCGGTTCGGGAAAACAATTGGTGAGTCGGAAGATAGCGTTTGCGAATTGGTGAAAGCTGATTTAAGCGCTTTGCTGGAAACGCCTGTTGATGCTGTTTTATTTACTGACATGAGTCCTGAATTAATACCTTTCCCTGATTTGAAAGACAAACAACTCACCAATTTGATCTCGGACGAAATACTTGAAAACCTTGAGTTTTTCCATTATCTGGAAACGCCAGAGTTATTGAAAGGAAGTCCGTCTGACGATATCCATGAATATCTTTTCCGTAGCGACTTGTTGCGGTCTAATTGTCGGGTAACCAATCAACCCGATTGGGGCGATTTATTTGTGCGAATTTCAACAAGACACGAAATTGACTTGTCGTCGATTGTGGCTTATCTGGTTTCGTTCCGCAAAGAAAATCATTTTCATGAAGAAGTGGTGGAAATGATTTACAAGCGTTTGTTGGATATTTTTAAACCTGAAAAACTCATGGTGGCGGCTATGTATACCCGTCGCGGTGGGATTGATATAAATCCCATCCGTGCTTCACACGTCAGCCTGCTGGACGATGCTTTTTTGAGTAAAACACACATGTTGGCGAAGACACTGAGGCAATGACGCGCTTTTATTTTGAGTAAATTTGCGTTATTTGCATTCAAATACGATTTAAAGTTTGCGGAATTCAAAAAAGGATGTATCTTTGCACCCGCAAACGAGAACAGCATGCGGCTGTGGCGTAATTGGTAGCCGCGCCAGACTTAGGATCTGGTGCCGAGAGGCGTGGGGGTTCGAGTCCCTTCAGCCGCACAAAAAATCCCGATAATCTGATGATTGTCGGGATTTTTTGTTTTCAGAATATCCGTTTTTGCTTTTCACTGAATAGAATCAGTTTCTCAAGCCGGTTTTGCCGGGTTTTTCCCAGCTTCGGACTCAGTACCCAAAAATAGGCTATCCGCTTATAGGAGTCCGCTTGTTTGCTGAAGTATTCAAATGCTGCTGCGTTTGATTCGAGCTGGTATTTGTATTCCTCCGGTAGTTCAACGGGGTTATTTTCGTAGCTGTATAAACCGGAATTGTCTTCTCTCCTGTTTTTGAAAAGCTCAATTCCTTCAGGCAACATAAGTCCTTTGGATAGAAGGTTTTCCACTTTCTTTATGTTTGTCGCGCTCCAAATGCTTTTCGGGTTTCGCGGAGTGAAGCGGATGCAATAACTTTCAGCATCTATCGACCTCCTTATACTGTCTATCCACCCAAAACAGAGGGCCTGGTCTACGGATTCCGACCAGGTCATCGAGGGCTTGCCACTGTTGACTTTGTAAAAACCAACGATAATCTCGGTTGCGGTTTTATAGTTCACTTCCAACCAGTTTCTGAACTCAGTTTGATTTGCAAAAAAGACAGGGCTCATAGTTAGTTGATATTAATTTCGCCAGTTAGGTACAAGCGGGCTTTTCCTCCAATCAGGCAACGGGTTTCTTTTCTAATACAAATCAGATTTCCGCCACGTTTTGATAATTGTGAGGCGGTCATTTCCATTTTGCCCAGTTTTTCAGACCAGTAAGGAATGAGCGTTGTATGAGCAGATCCTGTCACCGGATCTTCGTCGATGCCCGACTGTGGGGCAAAGAAGCGCGATACAAAGTCAACAGCGCTTCCGGGAGCAGTTACGATTAGCCCGCGAGCACTGAGTTTAGCAATTTCAGTCAGGTTTGGCTGAAGGTGTAATATCTGTTGCTCACTTTCCAATACTGCCATATAGTCGCTTTTCCCTTTATATACGGATAGGAGTCGGATACCAATGCACGCTGCAATTTCTTCAATATTGCTTTTTTCCTGCAATGTGTCGGTTGGGAAATCGAGAAATAATGTATCGCCTTTGCGGTTGACTTTCAATTCGCCACTCCGTGGTGAAGAAAAGTCGATAGTGTCAGCTGTGTGATTCAGGCAGTTGAACAAAACAAAAGCCGAAGCCAGTGTGGCATGTCCGCACAGGTCGACTTCGATGGTGGGAGTAAACCAACGAATCAAAAAACGATTGTTCTGCGGAATGATAAAGGCTGTTTCAGCCAGGTTATTTTCGGCTGCAATCTGTTGCATTTGGCTATCGGCCAGCCAGCCTTCCAGCACGCAAACCGCTGCCGGATTGCCTTTAAATAATTCGTCGGTAAAAGCATCGACCTGATATAGTGGGATTTTATCCATTTATTTTTGATTAAAGTGACTTTGTTTTTTATGGAACAAAACTTTTAATGATAATGATTTTTTTATAATTATTTCAATTAAGTTGTTTGTTCCAGCTAGCTTGTTTTTGAAGTTGTAAAAATAACAGATAGACTAAACGTGTGCAATTATCTGGTAATAAAAATGTATCTTTGTACTTAATAAATATATAAAATTAAGATTTGGCGGGATTCAACTTGCTTTAATAGAAAAATAAATTATGGAAAATCAGGACGGTCAATTAAACATCGAACTATCAGCCGAAATTGCTGAAGGAATTTACTCCAATTTGGCTATTATCTCTCATTCAACCTCAGAATTTGTGGTTGATTTTATCCGCATCATGCCGGGTACCCCCAAGGCAAACGTGAAATCGCGTATTATTCTTACCCCGGAACATGCTAAAAGGCTGCTTTTTGCACTGCAGGAGAATGTGGCTAAGTTTGAGCAACAAAACGGTAAAATCAAGATTGCTGATAATGGCTTTGTGCCCCCGGTTCCAATGGGTTTTGGCGGTGGAGAAGCTTGACAAAGAAATAATGTAAATAGACTAAAAGGACGATCGAACTAATTCTGTCGTCCTTCGTTTTTTTTATGAATTGACTAATTTTCTGAATGTTCGGTAAATTACAATAAAAATGCCGTATAAAATCAGGATTTCTCCAATACCGAAAAGCCACCAGTTGAAACTTGTTGGCACATATGCCGATAGAATTTTATTGGTTTCCTGTAATGAGAAATTGCTTTGTACGAGTAACTGGAAATAATCGAGGACGAAGGAAATAAATATAAAAGTAGCTCCCAGTAGGATAAATGCCCATTCGTAAAGTTTTATTTTAAATGAACGATAATTTTTTTTCAACCAAACAAAGCTAATGGAAAATAATAGCATGGTCAGTGAGCAAATCACCGGAGCCAGTACGGGTCCGAACCAGGGCATGGGAATAAGGAATAAAATATCCCAGGTTAGCAGCGAAGCCGGCCAACCCAGGAATGCTTTTAATGCTATGTAATAGGTCAAATCCCAAATCGCAAAGCAGAACAGAAAGTATAAGAATCGTTGCAGGTTGTCTTTGCCAACTAAAACCCCGAGAACAATCAACATAACGATGGTTGTAATTTCTCGAATACATTCTGTGAGTAGCAGGTTGGGTGAAAGAAGTTTTAGTGGAAAACCAAATCCTGCAGGATAATAAATTTCCCGAAGATAAATGACAACAATGGCTTCGAGTACGCCCAAGGCAATACAAAAAATACCGGGAAGAATAAAAGTTTTTGTAGATGAATTGACTGACTTTTTCATTTGATCTCATTTTAAAAATTAAACACGAGATGCTACTTTGCCGGATTTTTTTAAAGTTTCCACGTTAGTCGGGATTATTGAATTGCCACAAGTTCTATTCCGTTTTTCTTTCCAAGGTTGCGGCTATACTGTTTTTTCTCAGCGTTGTTCCAATGTTCCAAAACCCCGAGGCTACCCAATTTTATGTCATCTTTTTCCGGATCGTAAGTGGTCGCTGATGGAGGGTTGTCGGCTTTTGCTGCTTCAAGCAGGTAGGAATCCGCGTAGTTCATATCCGGGGCGTCAGGCCATTCTTCGGCAATAAAATCGAGGGCAACTGCATCAATAGCAACTGCATCCTGCGAGGCAAGGAGACTGCAGGGCCAGTTTCCGTTAAATGGATTCATGTTCCATTTGGGCTTGGGCAGCCCGTTTACTGCTTTTGAACCATAGAGTCCATCTATCAGATACAGCATGGTTTTTCCGCCAAGATCTTTATGTCCCATATAATCCACAAAAGTCATGTATTTATTTCCCCCATTCCGATCCTGGTCAAAATTATTGTGCGCATTTTTTCTCCAGTCGCTGTTGATGTCGGTAGTACCGTACCAGTTTTTGCCGCAAAGCGTGACTCCTTGCCCTACATGGCCTTTCAGAAGAGCCATATTGATCAAATAATCAGCTTCTACAGCGCAGGTAGCTATACCGCGAGCCAATCGCCCATTGTCTTTTGAATAAAAAATGGCATCGGTTTTATATTCAGATTTTGTCCGGCCATTTCCTCCTATGTTATCCACGAAAATAACATTGGGAAATTCGGCATGGCATTTATCAAACAGGAAATTAGTAATGAAGCGGCTGGCATCAAAAACGGTTATTTTATTCTGTGGAACTCCTCCTTGTTCAATAAGACTTTTTAACAGGGCATAAACCAATTGCGGTGAGGCATTTATCTCCGGGCTATTTTCATGTGAAAAAGTATTGTTCTGATTGATTTTGATCGCTATTTTTTCAGTATTCAGGTAGCCGCGATTGCCACGGTTTTTAGATTTATTGAAGTAAACAAAGAGCTGTTTCCAAGCTTTGGTTTCTTCTTTTTGTCCGGTCAGGCTCGTGAGCGCTTCACTAATCATCTCGTTGGCTTTTTCCTGAGAGTTCCACCGGTCTTCGAACCAAAACCCAGTCTGTTCATCCCAGTTTGATACACCCGGTTTGTGAACCCATACCACCCTGCCCGGGAAAATTCCGTTGCCAACACCAATGGGCTTGTTAGCTCCGACTATCATTTTGGCGGGACTAATTACTGATTTCAGTTGGGCGTAAAGGGTATCCGAATTTTGAATTGTAAAGACGGTTGCACAAATCAGGGTTATGAGCGCAAAAAGCATTGCAAAACCATATTTGCGATTTTTTATATAAGTTTTGGCTTTTAACCAGGCTGTTATACCTCCGAAAAGCGACAGTAAATAAAGTACAAATGCTGACATTATAGGTGCTGAAGCCTGCATGCACGGATAGGCTGCCCGTGAAGGCTTTGGTATTACGCGAATTAAAAACCAGATAGTAGAGCTTAATCCTAATCCGATGAAGGTTATTTGTTTGAACAACTTACTGCTTGTGATTTTTTTAGCGTAGGAAACCGGTTTTTGTGTGTCTTTTTTCATGAGCTTCTATTTTATAACTGGTTGGTGTGTCGTTGATTGTATTTTGGGTTTAAGTGCTGAGTCCGGCTGTAAAAATAGTAATATTTGCTGTCTTTTTTGAACTCTTTATGTCTGATTATTCGCTTTGTATAGTTTTTGTGAATTGTGTGATGTGAAAATCGTAAATTTTGTATAGGATTATTTGATAAAAACCTATCTGAAATGGCTGTTTTTTCTAATAAATTTAGTGTGTCCAAAAACTTTTTGTCTTTTAGAATCATTTTAAATAAGTATCTTTGCCGTGGATTTGTTGACAACTTCATTAAATGAAAAATACCTGTTTTCAGCTGATTGTATGGATTATTCCGGCCGTGAGTTGCGATATTTGTTTGAATTGCTTTCAGTTTTTATAGGTTCGCACCTCAGTTGACTTTTTTCTTAAGTTATTATACCTACTAATAGTTACTGATTTTGCTTATAACCAACATTATTGGGGATAGGTCGGTATGTATTCAGATAGTACCTTTGTTGCAAAATTGAATGACAAATTAATAATTATGAAATCCGGTATTAAATTCGTGGTTGCAGCCTGGTGTTTATTGGGCGTTTTTAATGTTGTGCAAGCGCAAATAGATACAACAGGAAATAAATCTCCTTTCAATTTTGAAGCTTCCTACATTGGCGATGTTGTGAGCAATTTTTTTGGAGGGATAAAAAGAGGAACAACTTATCTGGGGCTGGCCAATATTAAGGCGGGATTTGATACAAAAGCAGCCAATTGGTGGAACGGTGGACAAATTTTTATTAATCTGGGAAACACTCACGGAGGAAAACCTACAGAAATGTTGGTGGGCGATTTTCAGGGAGTATCGAACATCGAGGCGGGAAACCTGACGTTTTTGTATGAACTGTGGTATAAGCAGAATTTGGGAAACGTGAATATCACAGTTGGACTTCAAGACTTGAATGCTAATTTTGCAAATACTGAAAACGGATGTTTATTCACAAACAGTTCATTTGGAATTCATTCGAGTATTGCGGACAATATCCCATCTCCCATATTCCCGTTGACGGCGTTAGGTGTAAATCTGCAATGGAATATGTTTGATTCATTTGTTTGGGAATCTGCTGTTTTCGATGGTACGCCGGATGATTTTGAAACGAATCCGTATAATACAAACTGGAAACTAAGCAAAGAGCAAGGTTTTTTGGCTGTAACTGAATTTCAGCTAAATAAAAGTCTTGTGAAGAATAGAGCCGGTATATACAAACTGGGACTTTATTTTCATCAACATCGCGATACTATCAATGTAGGTAAAAGAAACGGTGGTTTATACTTTGTTGTCGACCAGCAGTTGACCGATAGATTGTCTTTTTTTTCTCAAATAGGGCTTAGTCCCCGCAAAATGAATAAAAACAACTATTATTTAAGTGCCGGATTGAGCTGTAAAGCTCCGTTTGAGCAAAGGGTGAACGATCAGGTGGGCATTGCCCTTGCTTACGCAGGCATAAGCGGGAATGTCGTTGGGAGTGAAACTGCCGTTGAGCTAGCGTACCATTTTGAATTAAATAAACATATATACATTAAACCGGATATTCAATATATTATTAATCCGGCAGGAACAGATGAAAAGCTGGATAATGCGCTGGTTGGTTTTGTCCGTTTTGGTGTTGATTTTTAGACTGATGCCGGGAATGAATATGCTTCTTTAAGTACTTGTAATTTGTAAATACTCGTAAATTTCGTTTTAATAATGACAACTAATAATACTTATCTCTCCGATGTAAAGACTGGTGATGAGGCAATTATCACCAAAGTACTCGGCCATGGGGCTTTTCGCAAGCGTATTACCGAAATGGGTTTTGTGAAAGGTGAAAAAGTAATCGTAATAAAGAATGCGCCCTTGCAAGATCCTGTAGAATATGAAATTATGGGATACAAGGTGTCGCTTCGGCGAAGTGAGGCAGAACTTGTGGAAGTTGTTTCTGTGGAAGATGCTGTCAACTTGTCGGAAGTGAAATTTGAAGGTGTTATCGATGAAAATAAGCTGAAAGTATCGGCTTTGGAAAAAGGAAAAGAAATTAATGTGGCTTTGGTGGGAAACCCGAACTGCGGAAAAACCACGCTTTTTAATTTTGCTTCCGGATCGCACGAACGCGTGGGTAATTATAGCGGGGTGACTGTGGATGCCAAAGAGGCTACGCTCAAAAAAAATGGGTATACCTTCAAAATCGTTGATTTGCCAGGGACTTATTCTATTACCGAGTATTCGCCCGAGGAACTTTATGTTCGTACGCATATCACAGAAAAGATGCCCGATATCGTGATTAATGTGTTGGATTCATCGAACCTGAAGCGGAATTTATTTCTGACAACCCAGCTTATTGATATGAACATCAAAGTAGTGATTGCTTTGAATATGTATGATGAACTGGAGAAAAAAAGAGTAACGTTCGACTATGACAGTTTAGGTAAAATGATGGGGATTCCCATTATTCCTACAGTGGCATCCAAAGGAATTGGGGTGGACGAATTGTTTGATAAACTGATAGAGGTTTATGAAGACAGGGATCCGAGTGTGCGTCATATACATATCAATTATGGCTCTTTCATCGAATCATCAATTAAAAAGATACAGGATGTAATTTGGAAAAATCCGAAGATTACGGATAAATTATCGTCGCGTTATGTGGCTGTTAAGCTCCTCGAAACGGATAAAACAACCCTGTCGCAATTGGAGAAATATAGTAATTATGATGAAATAAAATCGATTACAACAAAAACAATTGCCGAACTGGAAAAGGAATACGGCGAACGTTCCGAAACAATTATCACCGATGCTAAATACGGTTTTATTGATGGCGCGCTGAAAGAAACCTATCACGAACCTAAAAAAGACCGTTATAAAATAAAACGGGAGTTGGACGATTTGTTGACTCATAAGTTTTGGGGTTTTCCTATTTTTCTGTTTCTCATGTGGTTGATGTTTCAGGGAACTTTCACTCTGGGAAGCTACCCGATGCAATGGATTGATGATGGAGTGAAGTTGTTGGGCGAATTTCTTCAGAATAATATGCCTGCCGGTGCTATACGCGATTTGGTGGTTGACGGCATTATAGGTGGTGTGGGAGGAGTAATTATATTTTTACCAAATATTCTTATTCTGTTTTTCTTTATTTCTCTGATGGAAGATACGGGTTATATGGCTCGTGCTTCGTTTATTATGGATAAACTAATGCATAAAATAGGGTTGCATGGCAAGTCGTTTATTCCGTTGGTAATGGGCTTTGGATGCAATGTGCCGGCTATTATGGCTACCCGAACTCTTGATAATAAGAAGGACCGTATCCTTACCATGATCATCACGCCGTTTATGTCATGCAGCGCACGGCTTCCGGTCTATGTGTTGCTGATTTCGGCCATTTTCCCTCAAAACCAGGGACTTGTGTTGTTTTCCATTTATCTGATTGGTATTCTGTTGGCAATTGTCACTGCGTTGATTATGAAACGGATTGCTTTTGCTAAAAAAGAAGTACCTTTTGTGATGGAATTGCCGCCTTACCGGATTCCTACTTTGCGGAATACCAGTTTGCACATGTGGCACAAAGGTCAGCAGTATCTGAAAAAAATGGGTAACGTGATTTTGCTTGCTTCCATTCTGATCTGGGCGTTGGGCTATTTCCCACGTAATGTCAAATACACTACTGATTATGATACTCAGATAACTTCTTTGCAGACCAACAAACAATTGGCACAGAGTGAAAAGGATCAGAAAATAGGTCATCTGGAGGTACAAAAAGAATCTGAACGTCAGGAACAATCCTACATTGGACAGTTGGGTCATTTTATTGAGCCGGCTATACGGCCGTTGGGCTACGACTGGAAAATGGGCGTAAGTATTATTACCGGGCTTGCAGCCAAGGAAATTGTAGTCAGTTCCATGGGTATTCTTTATCAGGCCGACGTGAAAGCCGACGAGAATTCGCGCTCGCTAAAGGATGAGCTTGTTGCTCAAACCCACAATGCCGGCGAATTGCGGGGCCAAAAGGTATTTACCCCATTGGTGAGTTTTGGGTTTATGCTTTTTGTGCTGATTTATTTTCCTTGTGTGGCAGTAATTGCTGCCATAAAAAAGGAATCAAGTTGGGGGTGGGCTGTGTTTACCATGGTGTACACCACAGCTATTGCCTGGCTGGTAGCTTTTGCCACATATCAGATAGGTAGTTTGTTTTAAAACCACACTTTCCGTGTAATAACTATTGATCAATCAATAGTTTATGATTGTATAATATAATAAGATATGGTACAAAATATAATAGTCTATGTTATCATTGCTGCGGTAATTGGTTATTCAGTTTATGCCGTAGTGAAAAACCTGAAGAAAAAAGATACTTCCGGTTGCGGTGATTGTAATGGGTGCGATATAAAAAATGAACTGACCAAAAACCTGCCCGATCATAAGCGGAAAGATCCGTCGTCTTGCGGATATTAACCTCAGCATTAAAAAAATGATGACATTTTTTTTGCTTCTAATTGGAATAAATGTATCTCATTTTGTATAACCGGACTGTCTTTTTATGTTCAGCAGGTTTTTAATGAAAATTTTAATCTAATAACTCTTAATGTGCCCTAATAATCGTAATAGGCTCTCCAATTAATTAAAAGTTGGTTATATCTTTGCCCGAGATAATGAAAACTGTTGTTAGACATATTATTAACCGTATATTCATTGTGTTGCTTGTTATTCAGACACTCAATCTGAGTATCAATTCAATTGATTTTTACAGAGTTGACACAGCAAGAGGAGCCTTTGACCAGACAGACTATGTGGATTCAATGGTTGAATATATGATTGAAAATGTTTTAAACTTTTCAAAACATACTTTCAACACAAAAACTACCACTACTAACACTTCCAAACAACAGGCAGCTGCTCATGTTGTGCTGAAATGGTTTCCTACTTATACCGTAATATTTAATCAACCGGCAGGAACTTCGCAAAGCAACAAAATATCCCCAAGAAACGAAGTACTTGTAAATTTTTATTACAGGGAAGTACCTGTAAAGCCACCTCAGATATAATCTCTTTATATCAAGTTGTTTAGCCAAACAATTTTAAGGTATAGTTTGTTTGATAATTATCACCGGACTTATGCCTGATATTGCATTTGTAAATGTGCGTTTTGATTAATGCATATTTATCCTTCTCTCTTAATGTAAAATTCTCCGGGCTAAACGTTTCTCAATCTTATTTTTATCATTAATTTTAAAATAAACTTCAAATGAAAAAAATGATTTTCATTCTGATGTTGTTTTCAAGTGCATCACTTTTCAGTCAGAAGGATACTGTAATGACACTGAAAGACTGTGAACGTGCATTTCTTGTAAACAACCTGAATTTATTAGCAGCTAAATTTAACGTAGATGCAGCTCAGGCAGCTGTGATTCAGGCTCGCTTGTGGGATAATCCCACCTTTCAGGCAAGCTTTAATGCCTATAATCCTCAGCGAAAACAGTATTTTGATGTCGGTATGAATGGGGAAAAAGCTTTTTCTGTTCAACAACTTATTTTGTTGGGTGGTAAGCGGCGTACGCAGGTTGAAATGGCGAAAACCAACAAGCAAATTGCCGAACTGGAACTGGCTGATTTACTTCGTAATTTGAGATTGCAACTCAGACAGAGCTATTACGGTATTTATTACGATAACCTATCCTATCAGGCTGTTACCAGACAGATGACAAATCTTGATACATTGATTGTTTCTTACAAGAAACAAGTGGAGATAGGTAATATATCTCCTCGTGATTTGGTCAGGTTACAAGCACTTTATCTTAATTTTAAACAACAAAAGTCTGATTTGTACAACAGTATTATTCAAAGTAAAAGTGATCTGGAGCTTATGGCCGGAGTTAAAAATATTGAGCCGGAACCTGCCATTGATGAATTATCTGCCTATTGGAAGAAATCATTGCCAGAACCAGATTCGTTGATGAACAGGGCATTGGCAAACAGGGCGGATTATTTGGTGGCAATAAAGCAGATTGATGCGTCAAACTGGAATCTGAAATTACAAAAAGCCCAAAATGTTCCCGATTTGAATGTTGGTGTGGGATGGGATCAGCAAGGTTCAGCCTTTTTAAATGCGGTTACCTTATCTGTTGGGATTCCATTGCCTGTTTTAAATCAGAATCAGGGAAATATTAAGATGGCTGAAGCACAATTAAAAGCGGCTTCGACAAGTAAAATGTATCAGGCCGAGAAGATTAAAAATGAGGTTAGCCTCGCGGTTAAACAATGGAAAGATGCGAGCGAAAATTACGAATTGTTCAAACCGGAGGCTGTACGAAGCTTTAAAGAAGTGGAAGATGGGGTGATGACCAATTTCAGGCATGGCAATATGTCGCTGATAGAGTTTACAGACTTTACCGAAAGCTATGATCAAACTTTAATGCAGTATTATAAATTTTCAAAAACCCTTATCAATACCTGCGAACAAATTAATTATACTACAAACTCAACAATATTTTAAGATATGAATAGTAAAATTTTAATAGCGCTATCTGCAATAACGATACTGATGCTATCCTGTACAAAAAAAGCGCCCGAAACGGAAGGTAAAGTTCAGTTTGAATTGACAAACACTATGTTGAGTACAACGAAGTTTGCTCACGTTGAGTTGAAACAATTGAAATCCGAATCTGATTTTTATGGGAAAATTTCAGCCGATAACAACAAACTGATTGAAATTTACCCGGCAGTAGGTGGAAATGTAGTGAAGGTGTATGTGGAACTTGGTGACTATGTTCACAAAGGGCAGCTGTTGGCAACTATACGGAGTACGCAGGTGGCCGGTTATGAAAAAGACCTGAGCGATGCGCAAAACGATGTAGTGGTTGCTAAAAATAATCTGAAAGCTTCGCAGGAAATGTACGACGGCAAACTAAATACTGAGCGTGACGTACTAACTGCCAAAAGTGAACTTACCAAAGCGCAATCACAACTGAGCCGTGTAAAGGAAACTTATCGTATTTATAGTCTGAAACCAGGAGCAATTTATGAAGTGCGCTCTCCCCTCACTGGTTTTATTCTGGAAAAAAATATTAATCAGGACATGCTTCTGCGCGATGACCACACCAACAATATATTTGATGTGGCTGAGATTGACGAAGTATGGGCCATCGCCAATGTGAGCGAATCGGATATCGAAAATGTAGTAATGGGCTCGGATGCAGCAGTATCTACCATTAGTTACCCCGACAAAATATTCCATGGTGTAGTGGATAAAATCTACAATTTCATCGACCCTGAAACCAAGGCTATGAAAGTGCGCATCCGACTGAAAAATCCCGATTTTCTGTTGAAGCCGGAAATGAAAGCCACCATCAAACTGAGTCACGAGGACACACAAAAAATGCTGGCGGTTCCTACCTCGGCTGTAATTTTTGATAAAAGCAAATATTTTGTCATGGTGTATAAAGATCGCAAACACATCGAGACCCGTAAAATTGACGTGTTTCGTCAGGTAGACGATGTTACTTATATCAATGCAGGAGTTGCTGCCGGCGAGCAGGTTATTACGCAAAATCAGTTGGTAATTTATGATGCACTAAACGATTAAGCCATGAATAAATTTATTAAAAATATAATTGTCTTCTCGCTCAAAAATAAGGCCTTTACTTTCTTTTGGGTAGCGGTGTTGGTTATTGCAGGCGTTGTGGCATTCAACCAGATGCCCATAGAGGCATTCCCGGACGTAACCAATACGCAAATTGTAATCGTAACGCAATGGACAGGCCGTAGCGCCGAAGAGGTGGAGCGATTTGTGACCACGCCTATCGAAATTGCAATGAACTCGGTGCAACGAAAAACCAGTGTGCGCAGTACGACTATGTTTGGGCTTTCTGTGGTAAAAATTATTTTCGAAGACGATGTGGAGGACTTTTTTGCCCGTCAACAGGTAAATAACCAGCTTCGGAATGTGGAATTGCCGGATGGTGCCGAGCCTGATGTACAACCGCCTTACGGACCTACCGGCGAGGTTTTTCGTTATGTGTTGAAAAGTGATAAACGCGACTCACGCGACTTGCTTACTTTGCAAAATTGGGTTATAGACCGTCAACTTCGCTCCATTCCCGGTGTGGCTGATTTGCAGGCTTTTGGCGGTGAAGACAAAGTGTATGAAGTCTGTGTTGATCCGAACCGCCTGTCAGGTTACGATATTACTCCTATTGATGTATACGATGCTGTCAGCAAAAGTAACCTGAATGTAGGTGGCGATGTGATTGAGAAAAACGGTCAAGCATTTGTGGTGCGTGGCGTAGGTTTAATAAAGACCCGGCAGGATATTGAGAATGTGATTGTTACTTATGCTCATGGAAATCCTGTGTTGGTCAAAAATGTAGCGGAAGTGCGCGAAGGCGCCCGTCCACGTGTAGGTCAGGCAGGCTTGAATAATACTGATGATATTGTGGAAGGCATTGTGGTGATGCGTAAAGGAGAAAACGCCCGTGAGGTATTGGCCCGAGTCAAAGCCAAAATTGAAGAATTGAATACTAAAATTCTGCCTCCCGATGTGAAAATGGAAACATTCTACGATCGTGACCGATTGATGGATTTTACCACGCACACGGTTATGCACAACGTATTGGAAGGAATTATTCTGGTTACTGTCATTGTGTTTCTGTTTATGGCCAATTGGCGAACCACTGTCATTGTGTCGATTATCGTTCCACTTGCCTTGTTGTTTGCATTCTTGTGTCTGAAAATGCGCGGTATGAGCGCCAATTTGCTTTCGTTGGGAGCAGTGGACTTCGGGATTATCATCGATGGGGCGGTCGTTATGGTCGAGGGTTTGTTCGTCACGCTCGATCATTGGCGCGAGAAAGTTGGAGTGGAAAAATTCAATAAGCTAGCCAAGGGCAGCCTGATTAAAAATACCGGCAGTGAGCTTGGAAAAGCCATTTTCTTTTCTAAAATGATTATTATAATTGCTCTGCTACCTATTTTTGCCTTCGAAAAAGTGGAAGGGAAAATGTTCTCGCCATTGGCCTGGACGCTCGGATTTGCTTTGCTTGGTGCATTGATTTTTACTTTGACTCTGGTGCCTGTTTTAACGCACGTTTTACTGAATAAAAACGTCAGGGAAAAACATAATCCGTTTGTCAATTTCTGGAATAATCTTATTGAAAAAGGCTTTTTGTGGACATATCATCACAAACGTATCAGTTTGGGTGTTGCTATTGTCATTTTAGCTTTATCGTTATTCTCGTTCAAATTTTTAGGTTCGGAATTTATGCCGCAACTTAATGAGGGTGCCTTGTGGGTGGAAGCCAAATTCCCGATGAGTCAGAGCCTGAATGAAACGGTAAAACGTGTGGCCGTTTTGCGCAAGGAATTGATGACTTTTCAGGAAGTAAACGGCGTGTTGTCGCAAACCGGGCGAAGCAATGATGGTACTGACCCAAGTGGATTTTATTACGTGCAAATGCAGGTTAACCTGAAGCCGCACGACGAATGGAAAGACAAAGTGACCTACGATGAGTTGGTGGATATGATGGATAAGAAGCTCGAAAAATACCAGGGTATAAATTACAATTATTCACAGCCAATTATCGATAATGTGGCCGAAGCTGTAGCTGGATTTAATGCCGATAATGGAGTGAAAATTTATGGTGACGACCTGAATGTACTCGATAGTGTGGCCAATGAAGTGATTGGAAAAATGAAAGATGTGCCCGGCGTGAAAGACCTGGGGGTGATGCGTAATCTGGGACAGCCCGAAGTCAGCGTGGAACTCGATAAAGAAAAAATGGCAGCTTACGGTGTTACTGCTTCGGATGCACAAGCAGTGCTCGAGATGGCTTTTGGTGGGAAAACGGCCTCTGTAAAATACGAAGGCGAACGTAAATTTGATATTCGTATCCGGTTTGATAAAGAATATCGAAAAGATGAGAATGACATTGGCAATCTGCTTGTACCAACACTGAGTGGAAGCAAAATTCCGTTGAAAGAAATTAGTTCGATTGAGAAGCATACCGGCCCCGCATTTATTTATCGCGACAATAACAAACGTTTTATCGGGGTGAAATTCTCTGTACGCGACCGCGACCTGGGTAGTACCATTCAAGATGCACAAAGTCGAGTGAATAAAATAAAACTTCCCGATGGTTATGTCGTTGGTTGGGCAGGTGAGTTCGAAAATCAGGTTCGTGCTTCCAAACGGTTAGCGCAAGTAGTTCCTATTAGCCTCATTGCTATTTTTGTCCTTTTGTTCGTCATGTTTGGCAATATTAAAGATGCTTCGCTGGTTATTGCCAACGTGCCTTTTGCGCTGATTGGCGGTATTCTGGCGCTTCACATCACCGGAATAAACTTCGGGATTTCGGCTGGAGTTGGTTTTATTGCCTTGTTTGGTATTTGTATTCAGAACGGTGTGTTGCTTACATCCCAGTTTCATCGAAATATCAAGGATGGATTGACGCTCGATAATTCCATTATAGAGGCTGTAAAAGTAAGAACACGTCCGGTAGTTATGACCGCATTGATGGCTTCTATTGGTTTAATGCCGGCCGCACTTTCTACCGGTATTGGATCTGAGTCACAAAAACCGTTGGCTGTGGTGATTATTGGCGGTCTGATCACGGCTACAATTCTTACGTTGTTGATTTTCCCGATTATATTCTGGATTTTCAATCGCAACAAATTTCAGGAAATCGTATAGGTTTTAATTGCCTGAATAAATTTAATTGAAATAGATTAAAACAAAGAAAGGCACAAGAAATTGTGCTTTTTTTAGTATGATGAACCTATCGAAGATTCATAAAATAGCGATTGACCGTTTAAAAGTATTTTATTCGGGAGAAAATGATTTTTTTCAATATAGATGCTGACATTTTGCTTGCCCGATTGTTCTAATTTTAATATGATTAAGCATAATAATTAATAATTGATTAAATGTATGACTCAAACAAAGACACTTATAAAACTTATTTTTCTTATACCACTTTTAGGTGTATTCGTCCAGACTTTAATTGCCGGTGATACCGCAGATTCATTGAAAAACAACTGGTTGACAATTCATTTTCAAACAACAGTTCTTAGTCAGTCTCATCCGGCAATCAAAGCGCCGTATTCGGGCGATAATAGTCTGAGCACTGCTGCCGAAAGCAATACTTCTGTCTCGTCCACTCTTTTTATTGGAGCTAAACTATGGAAAGGTGCCGAAGTATATTTGAATCCTGAGATGTCTGGTGGGAGTGGATTCTCAGCAACGAAAGGGATTGCAGCTTTTACCAACGGTGAGGTGTATAGGGTGGATAGCCCTAGCCCAAAGATTTTCCCGGCTCGTTATTATTTAAAACAGGTTTTTTCATTTTCGAAAGAAATGGTGTCCCGTGAAGATGCCGTTAATCAGGTTCAGGCAAATTATCCGGTATCATATCTGGCTTTGTATGCTGGTAAATTCAGTATGCTCGATTTCTTTGATGCCAATCAGTATAGTCATGATCCGCGAACCCAGTTTTACAACTGGGCTCTTATGGGAAATGGAGCTTGGGACTATCCTGCCGATACCCGTGGATATACCAATGGTGTGGTTGCCGAATATGTGAACCCGGTCTGGGCGTTGCGCGGAGCTGCTGTGATGGTGGCATCTCAGCGCAATGGGGCAACTTTCGATACGCAGATATTTAAATCCAATTCTATGGCGCTTGAGTTTGAAAAGCCTTATTCATTATTGGGAGGAATCGGAAAGATCCGCTTGCTGGCTTACCTGACACGAGCTCAGATGGGCAATTATGCATTGGCTGTTTCGTGGGCAAATGCTAATCATACAGTGCCGAATCTGGATGTTTATCCGGCCTACGGACGAACCAAATATGGTTTTGGCCTTAATGTAGAACATACGTTCAGTGAAAATCTGGGCACTTTTATGAGAGCTGGCTGGAATGATGGGCATAATGAATCATGGGCCTTTACGGAGATTGATCAACATGTAAGTGCAGGTTTTGTATTCACGGGTACATCGTGGAATCGAAAAGATGATAAGCTGGGAATTGCTCAGGTAGTTGATGGGCTTTCGAGCGATCATCGCAACTATTTAGCTGCGGGTGGTTATGGCTTTATTATTGGTGATGGACGATTGAATTATGCTCCCGAATGTATTACCGAGCTATATTATTCATTCAAAATGCCGGGAGTCGCTATTTGGTTAGCCCCCGACTATCAGTTGGTGGTCAATCCAGGGTATAATAAAGACAGAGGACCTGTTCATGCATTTGGAATACGTTTCCATGCCGAACTTTAGAATGTGTGGATGATTTAACGGGTAAATTTTCGTTTTTTCAGAACCAGATACAATATGCCAAAAATTAGCAGTAAAATGAAGGGGGATAATACATTGATTAATTGCCATGTAACTCTTTCATTTTCTGCTGTTTTTTTATTGATTAAGCGCAATTTCAGAGTTCTGTTGCGTAAATCCATCCAACCGTCGTTATCGGTTAGGTATAAAATTGCATTTTGAATAAAATCCTTATTCCCAAATTGTTGGTTCATGTAACGGTCGAATCCTAATGGGATCGTGGTGCTGTCATTTTTACCGGTTGTTTCATTTCGGATTATATCTCCATCGGCCACCACAATCTGCCGGGAATACGAACTCTTTTCGTGTGTGGGTAAAACGCCTGTCATTCCTTTTGGAATCATGCGGTTGGCAAAATCTGAATCGAAATGTCCTTCCAGAGCCACAGCAACTGGAACATATCCGGCATTAAAATATGTTTTGTCATTCGATTTTGGGGTTTGGCTCAGGTCGATAGTGGTTGGCGTGCCAATAATGTGGGTGTTATCCGAAGTGGCCAAAAGAAGCTTTGACTTGACTTGTTTATTATCTCCAACCAGATCAATTCCTGAGCAAAATTCCGACCGAACTTCGGTAATATTACGGGTAACAGGATGTTCCGGTGAAGTTAACAGGAGCGGTGCGTAGTACCATGGAGAAGGCTCAAACTGTGGTGCCGCATTCTTTGGAGCAATATTTACCGGAACGGAAACGCATTGAACATCTTGCAACAATATGGGATTGATACGAACTCCGTATCGAAAAAGCTGGTCACTGAGGTTTAAGTCAAGCTCCATAGCGGGCGAAAGGCCAATAGTCGACAAGTTTTCTTTTGCAATTCTGACCCCATCTATCAGCCATAGAACATTTCCTCCATTCATAATGTATTGGTCGATAATAAATTTGTCGGACTCGCTGAACGGTTGTGTGGGTTTGGCAATGATTATAGCTTTATAGTCTCTCAGAATAGCTGCGTTGTTTCCCAAAACTCCTCTGTCAATCTGAAAATAGCGGCTCAAGGACTTGCAAATGTCATACGTCTCCGGTTCTGATAGTTCTCCATGCCCTTCAATAAACGCGATCTTTTTCACTTCTGTATTTACAGCCCGACGAATACCATCAGTAATTTCAAACTCCAGATTTTCTATGGAAATATTTAGATTTTCGTCTCCCGAATTTCCTAAAATGTTCTTTAATAAGCATACCGGCACTTTTTTACCATTGTAACTTATTTCAATCCAGGGGAAAATTACTTTTTGGATTGATTTACCTTCTTTGTCGCGCTCATAAACTGCAGTTGGGGTTAACCCGCGGCTGGCAAGCTTGTTATAATTACGATTCCGTTCTTCTGGAGTGTCGGCCAACGATGGGTTTATATAATTGATATTGATTGGTTTGTTGGAGTAAACAGATAGCTCGTCGAGCAATTCGGCTGTAGATTTCTTTAATCGCAAAAATCCAGGATTCAACTCTCCATCAAGATAAACCGTAACTTCGAGTGGTTTTTCGAGAGTGCTCATCAAATTTTTGGTTTGATAGGAAATGCTGTATCGTTTGTCTGTTGTGAGGTCGATGCGGAAAAAGAAGAAAAATGAGATTCCGATAAGTATAGCTAGTGTTGTAATTATAAGAGTATTCCGTGGGATTCGAATTTTCATATCTGTGAAATATGTTGGTGATAAATACTGTTAATTTATTGCTGCAGTGACACAATTCAATTGGCAGTTGTGCTTATTATTCAAATTTCCAAAATCAATGATTCCGGATTTGCCTTACAGGCTGCAAAGATAATCATTTTAACCACAACCTAATTTTCAGCCGGATAATAATTGCACCCGTCCGGATCTATGTTGTCACTATCACTCCTGTTATAACGCAGAAGTTCAGTTTTTGTACGTATATTTCTTATTACCAAATGTTTTTGATGGGTTATTTAAATCTGTAATATAGATTATATTTTTTTAAGCATTAAAAAAACTTATTTCTATTTTCCGGACCGTTTGCTTCTTGAGTGGGTGGATTTATTTTCTTATCTTTGCCAATCCGTAACAAAAAAACTGCGAGTTGTCCATGCGTGTGGCATTCAACATTTTGTAAATAATTTCAAAAATTAAGTTGTGGAAATGCCCAGTTAAACAGGTGTGAACAGCTTGTTTTAATCGTTTGTAACTAGTTAATAAAAATAAATCCTTTAGAAAATGGGAAAAGTAATTTCGTTAGCAAATCAAAAAGGTGGAGTAGGAAAAACTACAACTGCAATTAATCTGGCAGCATCACTGGCTTCGCTTGGCAAAAAAGTGCTGTTGATCGATGCCGACCCTCAGGCCAATGCGTCTTCCGGGTTGGGGGTTGATATCCGAACGCTTCAGTTTACCATTTATGAGTGTCTGATTGATAATGTACCATCCATGCAGGCCATTCATCCTACCGATGTTGAGAATTTATTTATTCTTCCTTCACATATTGATTTGGTTGGTGCCGAGATTGAAATGCTTAATATGGATAATAGGGAACGCGTGATGCAAAATCTGATTGCACCACTGAAGGAAGATTATGATTATATCCTGATTGATTGTTCACCTTCGCTTGGATTAATCACAGTAAATGCACTTACTGCTTCCGATTCGGTTATTATTCCTGTTCAATGTGAGTATTTTGCACTCGAAGGAATTAGTAAGTTGCTCAATACTATTAAAATTATAAAGAGCAAACTTAATACAGCGCTTGAAATTGAAGGTTTTCTACTGACAATGTACGACAATCGCTTAAGATTAGCTAATCAGGTTTATGCCGAGGTGAAAAAACATTTTCAGGGTATGGTGTTCGAAGCGGTTATTACACGTAATGTTCGGTTGAGTGAAGCACCGAGTCATGGAAAGCCCGTTTTGTTATACGATTCCGAATCGAAAGGTTCGTCCAACTACATGGATTTGGCTAAGGAATTGATCGAAAAGCAATTGAGATAAATCTGTGTTGATTGAAAATTAAGTTTAAAAGTGACGATTTTACAAGAATAATATGGCTAAAAATACAGGATTAGGATTAGGCAGAGGCTTAGGAGCATTGATTGATACAGAGAATATTAGCACAAGTGGCTCATCTTCAATAAGCGAAGTGGATTTGAGTTTGATTTTCGCAAATCCGAATCAACCCAGAACACATTTTGACGAAGATTCATTGACGGAGTTGGCTACCTCAATACGTGAATTAGGCGTTATATCCCCCATCACTCTTCGTAAAAATGATGATGGAACCTATCTGATTATTGCGGGTGAACGTCGTTTCAGAGCCTCTAAACTGGTTGGTTTAACGCATATTCCGGCTTATGTGAAAACTGCGGCCGATGAGCAGGTAATGGAAATGGCGTTGATTGAAAATATCCAACGCGAAGACCTGAATGCGATTGAAATAGCTCTTACTTTTTACCGTTTGATGGAGGAATATCAGTTGACTCAGGAACGTTTGAGCGAACGGGTAGGGAAAAAACGTGCAACCATTGCCAATTACCTTCGGTTGCTTCGTTTGCCTGCTGAAATTCAGATGGGAATCAAGGATAAAAAAATTGACATGGGGCATGCCCGCGCTATTTTAGGTTTAAATGATCCTGCTGCCCAACTGCATTTATATGAAGCAATTCTCGAAAATGATTTCACCGTTCGTAAGGTTGAAGAGTTGGTTCGTTTGTATATTGAAACCGGAGCTTTTGAAGTAAAACCCAGGTTTGCTCCCAATCCTATGAAAGGACTGGCCGAATACGATGAACTGAAAACACAATTATCCAAGGTTTTCGGCACGAAAGTTAAGTTTGCTTGTAACCCAGATGGAAAAGGCAAAATTTCAATTCCGTTCTCAAACGATGAAGAGTTGGCCCGTATTATGGAGTTGTTTGATAAAATTTAATGTTTAGCTTGGTGAATAGGCATTCAAACATAATTCTTCTGGTTTTTTTCCTGTTGTCAGCAGGTCTTCAGGCTCAGGTTGTTTCAGATAGTGGCAAAGTGGTTTCTGATACATTGAAAAATGTAATAGTAAGGCAAGCTGCTACTTTCCCTGAAATAAAAATCCCTGATACAATGGCTATAAAGCCCTTTAAGCCGGATCCGGTAAAAGTGGTTTGGATGGGAGCAATTATCCCTGGATACGGACAAATCATGAACCGGAAATTCTGGAAACTACCGCTGGTTTATGGTGGATTTTTAGGTTGTGCTTATGCTCTGACCTGGAACGGGACCAAATATCAATCGTATAAAACGGCTTATAGGGATATTTCTGATAATGATCCGGGAACTAATAGTTTTCTGGAAATTTTACCTCGCGGATACACAATTGATAGTCCGGGAATAGGAGGGATAAATACCTTTACAAATACATTGAAGCAAAAACAGGAAACTTTCCGGCGTTATCGCGACCTGAGCATTATAGCCACGGTAGGCTATTACGCTCTGACTTTGGTAGATGCTTATGTAGATGCCCAATTGTATGATTTTGATATAAGTCCTGATTTGTCTTTGCGTTTTCAGCCTGCGGTGCTCGAAAACCCCTTTGGGCGACGTAATTTGCTCGGAATGCAGTGTTGTATCAATCTGAGATAAAAAGTAATAAAAAGAAAATAATGTTTTTGTAATGAGATTTAAGAAGAGCTTTTTTTCTGTAGGTCTGTTTTTTCTGTTGAGTAGTGCGTACGGTTTCTCTCAAAAAAATGTGAATAATGAATTGGCAGCAGGTGACATTGGTACTGATGTGTCGCTGGATATTCCTAATGAATTTGATAATTCTCTTGATTATCTGACCCATTCCTGGATAGTCAAACGGGCAAAACATTCCAACTGTCAATCGAGTGAAGATGTTCCCGTTTCCGATTCAATATGTAAACTCCGGCTTTCGAAAATGCCATGTTTAATGGAAATGCCATACAATCCAACGGTGCACTCGTTTATCGAACTATATACTGTCCGTAAAAGAAGCCAAATGGAATATATGTTGGGCATGAGCGATTACTATTTCCCATTGTTTGAACAGTCACTGATTGCAAACAATTTACCTCTGGAACTGAAATATCTTTCTATCATTGAATCGGCACTAAATACAACCATTGTTTCACGCATGGGAGCAGCCGGTTTGTGGCAGTTGATGATCGCAACCGGACGCATGTATGGTCTTGAAATCAACAGCCTTGTTGATGAACGTTTGTCACCCGCAAAAGCGACTAGCGCGGCGGCTCATTTTCTGAAAGATTTATACTCTATTTACGGCGATTGGCATTTGGTAATTGCGGCGTATAACTGTGGCCCCGGAAATGTGAATAAAGCTATCCGCAGAGCAGGAGGTAAGCGCGACTATTGGGCTATTTACCCATATCTTCCGCGTGAAACACGTGGATATGTTCCGATTTTTATTGCAGCCAATTATTCAATGAATTATGCAAAGGAACATAACATGTGCCCGGCTGTAGTAAATGTGCCTACGATAACTGATACCATAGTTGTACATCAACGTGTTCATTTAGAACAAATTGCTTCGGTTCTGAATTTGCCTATCGAGGAAATCCGGTTTTTGAATGCACAGTATCGTAAAGATATTATCCCGGGAGATATAAAGCCTTATTCATTGTGTTTGCCATTAAATTATGCGAATACCTTTATCACTCGTTTTAATGAAATAGTTTCCTATAAGGCTGATTCGTTAATCAATAACCGCAGGTCGGAAATCGAAATTCCTCAGGTTGCCCCAGTATCGTTGGGTGGTTCGGCTAAAGTGGTTTATCATAAAGTGAAAAAAGGTCAGACATTGAGCGATGTTGCTGCTAAATACGGTATTTCTGTTTCTAAACTAAAAAAATGGAATCATATTCGCAGATCCACAATTCAGGTCGGACAGCGATTGAAAATAATCAAATAAAAAGACCTTAAGGCTCAGCTATTAATTGATAATTTGTATTGCTATGGAAAAGCTTTTTTATTCTATTTCAGAAGTTGCTGCTATGTTCAACGTAAATCAGTCGAATCTACGTTTCTGGGAGAAAGAATTTAAGCAGTTGAGTCCTAAGCGAAACGCCAAAGGAACTCGTTTCTATTCGCCCGAAGATATTCAGATAATCAAGCAAATAATTTATCTGGTTAGTGAGCAGAAACTGACTTTGGATGGTGCCCGTCGAAAATTAAGTCAAAAGAAAGATGTTGTGGCAAAACAACAGGAGGTGGTTGAACGTTTAAAAGCAATAAAACAGGAACTTATTGGCATTGCTAATGCTTTGTCCTGAAGAAATATATTTTACACGAAAATCCTCTTGTTTTATGAAAAAAACGATATTTTACGGGTTGCTGATTTGTTTTTTTTTAATTCCGGTTCAATCAGTCTGGGCTCAAAAAAATCCTAAAAACGTTGTATTTCTGATCGGTGACGGAATGGGTATTTCGCAGGTTTATGCAGGTATGGTTGCCAATGGCAATAAACTTAACCTGGAACAATGTGCTTACAGTGGTTTTTCAAAAACCTATTCATTCGATAAATTCACTACAGATTCCGGGGCTGGCGGTACGGCTTTGGCTTGTGGCGTAAAAACTAAGAACGGAATGATTGGTATGTCGCCCGATTCAGTAGCTGTTCAGTCTGTTTTGGAGCTTTCCAGCCGAAATAAACTTGCTACCGGCATTGTGGTGGCTTGTGCGGTTACACATGCCACTCCGGCCAGTTTTATTGCTCATCAGGTAAACCGGAATATGTATTACGAAATTGCTGCCGATTATCTCAAAACGGATATTGACGTTTTTATTGGCGGTGGGCGTAAGTATTTTGAAGATAGGGAAGATGGACGAAACCTGACTAATGAATTAAAAGCAAAGGGTTATCAGATAGCATATAAACTAAGTGATGTAAAGTCTGCAAAAGCAGGCAAACTGGCCGGTCTACTTTACGATGATCAGAATCCGAATATGCCGGAGCGTGGAACTATGTTGCCTGATGCAACAATGGCTGCTATCAATATTCTGGACGATAATAAGAAAGGATTTTTTTTGATGGTAGAAGGTTCGCAAATTGATTGGGCAGCGCATGACAACAATTCGCGTCAGGTTGTAAAAGAGATGCTTGATTTTGACCAGACAATCGGTAGGGTGCTCGATTATGCCAGAAAAGACGGGAATACGCTTGTGATAATTACTGCCGACCACGAAACAGGAGGAATGGCTTTGTTGAATGGAAAATTTGGTTCGGATGATTTAAGAGCTGTTTTTGCAACAAAAGATCATAGCGGAATTCCGGTACCGGTTTTTGCCTACGGGCCGGGGGCTGAGAATTTTACAGGTTTTATGGAAAATACAAGCTTTAAAGCAAAACTACAAAGACTATTAAAACTGAGGAAATAGCTGATATTGAAGAAGTTTAGAAGGGTGAGATAGCGAATTATCTCACCTTTTTTATGCTGAAATTTGGTATGAAAAAGATAGATTCAGAAAAAAAGACAGTTGAATATATGATTTCCCTTTATTGCCGGAAAAACCACGGTGTGGAGGAATTGTGCGAAAGTTGCGAGCGAATGAAATTATATGCCTTCGAACGTTTGACCAAGTGTCAATTTGCGGACGAAAAGCCTGCCTGTAAGCAATGTGAGGTACATTGTTACAAGCCTGAAATGAGGCAGAAGATCAGTGAAATTATGCGATATTCCGGACCGCGCATGATAATTCATTATCCTATTGATTTCCTAAAGCACTCATTACGAAAAAAGCCTTTGAAACCGTAGTTTCAAAGGCTTTTTGTTATTAGCTGTATTACTTATTTTAAGCCTAATTTTTTCTTTACAAGCGGAGTAATATCGTTTGATTTTGGCGATTGATAAACAATTGTTTGAGTTCCTAAATCAAAAATGTAAAGATAATTGCCTTCAGCTCCAACTTCGCTAATTGCTTTTTTTACTTTTTCAATAACCGGTGCAAATAACTCTTGTTGTTTCTTTTGCAAGTCAGTATAAGCTGTTTGTTGGAAAGTAGTAGTGCGTTGCTCTAATTCAGCAATCTCGCTTTGGCGGGCCTGTTTGATACTTTCAGGCATAGTAGCTTGTTTTTCCTGATATTCTTTGATTTTTGAATTATATTCTTCACGCATTTTCATTAATTCACTTTCCCATTGACTTTGCAAGTCATTAATTGTTTTTTCGATGTTTGCACGATCGGGCATAGCTGCGAGAATTTCCTGAGAATTTACGTGGCCTAATTTAGCGTCTTGAGCCATTAATGAGAAAGGTAGTGCACAAAGCAATACTAAAGCAATTTTTTTGAACATGTTTTTTTATTTTAAGTTTTTGTTATTTTTTGTAGTGGGATGCAAATTTAAAAAATTATTTCGAATAACCCAATTTCTGAAGTACGGCATCGCTTATGTCCAGTTTAGGCGAAGTGAAAATCACATTCATAGATGAGCTTTTGTCGAAAACCAGTTCCAGGTCTTTCTCTTTTGAAATATCCTGAATTGCTGTATAAACTTCGTCTTGTATTGGTTTCATTAAGCTTTGGCGTTTTTTAAAGAGTTCGCCTTCCGGACCAAAATAGTTTCTTTTCAGTTCCTGAGCAGCTTTTTCTTTGGCAACAATTTCCTCTTCGCGCTTCACTTTCATATCTTCTGAAAGGAAAACAAGTTCGGTCTGGTAGTTTTTGTACATTTTCTGTACTTCCTGCATTTGAGCATCAACTTCCGATTGCCATTTTTTTGATATCTGATTTAACTGATCGTTTGCTGTTTCGTATGAAGGAATATTTTTCATGATATATTCCATATCTACCATTGCAAATTTCTGAGCATTCCCCGCGAAAGCTATTCCGGCCAGCAGGCAAAGGGAAATAATTAGTTTTTTCATATTTATTCTCATTAAATGGTTATACAAAGTTTATTCACATAAGCAGCGGATACAAATTCTCTGCCAAAGTTTTTTCGTAGATTAGACAGTTGGTAATATTTTGATTGTCAGAATTATTTGTTTATAGTTCCTGTCCTAACACAAAGTGAAACTGACTACCGCTTCTTGCACCTGTGTTGTCCTTATCGAATCCGTAACCCCAGTCAATCCCCATCATCCCGAACATTGGAAGGAATATGCGTACACCTACACCAGCCGAACGTTTCAGATTAAATGGATTGTATCCTTTGATTGAACTGAAACAGTTACCGGCTTCAAGAAATGTAAGCGCATATATGGTAGCTGATTGTTCCAATGATAACGGATACCGTACTTCCATTGTGAATTTGTTGTATAAATAACCCATGCTTGTTCCTGTTTGAGGATTGTATGGGGTGAGCGAACCGCTGGTATACCCACGCATGGCAATATAATCGGTACCGTAGCTTGTGTAACTTGACATTCCGTCACCACCCATATTGAAAGCTTCAAATGGTGATTGTGCATTGATATTATAATGCCCTAAGTAAGAAAACAGAGCCCTGCCCATGAACACCAGTTTATTGTCGGGAGTTAGCGGTGTAAAGGTTTTTCCGCTAAATGTCCATTTGTGATATTCAATCCATTTATAACGTTCTTCGGATGTTAGATTTCCAGCGTAATCTTTGCCGTTAAACGATGAATACGGAGGCGTTATTTTCAATCCCAATGAAAATGCTGACCCTGAACGTGTGTAAATAGGGCTGTCGATAGAACTGCGGCTGAGAGTCAGGTTCAGGCTCAGGTTATTGAATGTTCCGGCTGTCATAGGGAAATAGCCCGGATACCAGTTGTTCAACATAAATAACTGATAAGACAATTCACCTTGAAAAACGAAATAATCATCCGGCCAGTTCAACCGCTTGCCATAACCGAGCGAAGCACCAATTGTACGCATATATTTTTCAGGGTCTACCTCGTTCATGTATGCACTGCTGTAGTCTGAACCATAGCCACCGTAATTTCCATAGCCTCCATAGCTTCCGTAACCTCCGTATAATCCGCTGTTGTAATAATTACTATACATATTTTGCAGATTCGACTGGTAACGTGAGCTGATAGCTGATTGGGTGGAATAATAAACCGATGCTGAAAGTGAATTAGGGCGCTTTCCTCCTAACCATGGCTCCAAAAATGAAACACTGAATGAAGAGTATGATTGCCCGTTTGTTCTTCCGTTCAAAGTGAATGTCTGACCTTCACCCTGAGGTACAATGCGGTATGTTTCAGGTCTGAATAAATTCTGTATAGCAAAATTGCTGAATTTAAGTCCGATGCTTCCTACAACTCCGGTAGATCCCCAGCCTGCCGAAAATTCAACCTGGTCACTTCCCTTGGTTTCCAGTTGGTAAGTAATATCTACTGTTCCGTTTTCAGGGTCCGGCTGGATGTCCGGACGTAGTTTTTCCTGATCGAAGTGTCCCATTTGTGCCAACTCACGTAACGAACGCATAATGGCTTCCTGACTGTAAAGTTGTCCCGGTTTTGTGCGCAATTCGCGACGAACCACATGTTCGTATACGCGGGTATTTCCTTTTATCCCAATTTCATTTATAGTGGCAGGTTTACCCTCGAACATACGCATTTCGAAATCGATTGAGTCGTTTTCTACCTGAACTTCCACGGGGTCAATTTGAAAAAACAAATAACCCCTGTCTTTGTAAAGTTTACTCACAGCTTCATTTTCGTCGGTTTCGAGTTTTTCCATCAGAAGTTTGTGGTTGTAAACATCTCCTTTTTTTATGCCAAGCACGTTGTTCAGAAAATCGTATGGATAAATGGTATTTCCAACCCATTTTATGTTCCGGTAATAGTACTTTTTACCTTCATCAACAGTGATATAAACATTCACGCTTTTATCGTCGAAAGGAACTACGCTGTCTGACACGATGTAAGCATCGCGATAACCGATTTCGTTATATTTTTCAATGAGGGCAATTTTATCTTTTTCGTATTCCTCTTTCACAAATTTCTTCGTGCGGAAAAAATTTCGCCAATTGTTATCATTGGTTTTTTTCATGGCTTTGTTTATCTGGTTGTGAGTCAGAGCTGAATTGCCAATGTAAGTGAGTTGGTGAATTTTTGTTTTGAGTTTTTTATCAACATTAATATCTACAATTACATGTCCAGGTTTATTAGGATCATTTCGTTGATATACATTAGCAGTTGCATTCAGGAAACCCTTTTCGCCCATGAATTTTTCGATAACTTTTTTGGCGCGGTCCGAGATGTTTGGGGTAATCTGGTTGCCTTTGATAATTCCGATTTTTAGTTCAAGATCTTCGATCTCCGATTTCTTTAGTCCGTTGAAGTTAATTTCTGATACACGCGGACGTTCCTTCAGTGCAATTGTCAGCCAGACTTTTCCATCTTTTATTTTGGTAGCGAGGATTTTTACATCCGAAAAAAGTCCCTGTTTCCAGAAACGTTTCACCGCGTTGGTAATAGCGTCGCCCGGAACATTTACAACATCTCCTACTGCTAATCCGGAAAAACCAATAAGCACAAAGTCTTCGTAGTTGCTCGCTCCGGTAACTTTAATATCAGCTATTTCGTATTTGGGATTTGAATTTGAGTATTCAATTACTGGTAATTCAGTCGAGTCATTTTGGGCTGTTTGTTGTGCAACAATAAGTTGGCTGAAAATGAATAGCAAAGAAATGGAGAAAAGCGTTTTGTATTGCATAATTTATTTTGGAGTATCTTGATGAAACGGAATTGGTTTTTATTATTTGCCAAAACGACGTTCTCGTTGTTGAAATTCGTAAATTGCCTGATATAAATCTTCTTTTCTGAAAGCCGGCCAATGCGTTTTAGTGAAATAGAGTTCGCTGTAAGCTAATTGCCAAAGCAGGAAATTGCTAATGCGTTCTTCTCCGCTGGTGCGTATCATTAAATCCGGGTCGGGTATTAATTTTGTTGTTAAATGCGAGCTGATTAGTTTATCGTCAATATCGTCAATGCTGATTTTTCCTTCCAGCACTTCTCTGCAAATATTTTTTGTTGCATTGGCAATTTCCCACCTTGAAGAATAGCTCAATGCCAGCACCAACGATAAGCCAGTGTTGTTACCTGTTGTATCGATGCAGCGTTGGAGCTTTTCTCTTGCGCCTACTGGCAGCCGTGACAAATCGCCAATGGCCATCAGCCGGATATTGTTTTTATGTAATTCCGGGGTTTCTTTTTCTATAGTGTTGATAAGTAATTCCATCAACGCGTCTACTTCCGATTGTGGCCTGCTCCAGTTTTCGGTTGAAAATGCATATAAAGTCAGGTATTTAATCCCGATTTCTGCTGCAGCTTCGGTAGTTACACGAACCGATGTAACACCATTTTGATGTCCGAAAATCCGATCGTAACCACGTTCTTTTGCCCAGCGCCCATTGCCATCCATGATAATGGCAATATGTTCAGGTAATCGGTTTAAATCTATTTTATCTTTATTGCTAGACATATTTTTTAGAAAGGTTGGCTTATTTCGAGATAAATTCTTTTTTTTTACGTTTAATATTGTTTCATGCAATTGCATGGTTTTTTCCAAATGTCATAACTTACGCCTACCGTGAAGGTAGACAGAAAGTCTTTGTTGAATATATTTGAACCGTTCAGACCATAAGGGTTATCATTTACACCGTCGTTTTTAAAACCTTCCAGCCTGTCGGTAAACAGAAGTCTGTTGGACCATTGCGCGTTCAGATTCCAACGGTTTTGCAACTTAACTTTCATCCCAACTCCAAAAAGCAACCCCAGTACGGGAAGTTTTTGTGTGTTGTAGACATCAGTCAGTAGCGTTACGCCTGTGAAAACAAAAGGCGAATATGTCTTGCTAAACTGTTTGAATGGATTGTGTTCCAACTCAAAGAAGTTGAACTCGCCACTGATATCTCCCACATAAACCGGATTATCCGGAATACCAAAGCCTGCTACGGTGACACTTTTCAGATCGGCCTTTACGGCCAACCGGGGGTTAAACCTGTATCGGAAAAAACCTCCATAGGCAATGCGTGGATAGTTGAAAATCTGGCTGTTGGCTTCACCAATATAAAAACTCCCCCCGCCATCAATACCTATTTCGGCCTGATACTCATCTTTGATTATTTTCTTCTGCCCGGACACCTGAGCCGAAAACAGAGCCAAAGCACCAAAAATAAAAAATCTAATTAATTTCAAATTCATATTGCATGATTTAGTATAAGTAATTAGACTTAGAACGTGTTTTTTGCTCTTTAATTTTATCATTCCAAACAAAATATTGCAACAAAAGTAGTGATAATCTTTTAATGATAATAAAATGGCTCTGATACAAGGTTTATATTTAACATATTATTGCATTATTATTGAGTTAATAGCATTTGGAGCCATAAGCTATTATAAATAAGCTTAAAAAGCCTTTATTTTGTAAAATTTTCGAGGGCTGAATTTTCCTTTTTTGTCATTTCAAGTCTTAATTCTGGTGTCTTGTCATCCTGTCCGCACAGATGCAGAATGCCATGAATGAGAATTCGGAGTAGTTCGGCTTCAAAAGTGACCCCGAATTCGGTGGCATTACTCTTTACAGTATCAACGCTTATAAATATATCGCCTGAAATGACTGCACCTTCACTGTAATCGAAAGTAATGATGTCGGTGAAATAATCGTGGTTCAGGTATTGCTTGTTTATTTCCAGAATGCGTTCGTCGGAACAGAAAATATACGCAATTTCGCCCACTTTTTTGCCGTAACAGGCGGCTGTATCTTTTATCCAACTGTTGATTTTTTGTTTCTGAAGAGCTGGTAATTTTACGTCTTCTGCGATATATTGTATCATAAAAATCTTTGTTTTTTTATTACGTCAGAGTTAGAACCCTAACCTTCTGATGCTACATTAATGAAAGAACAAATAGCCCAATAAAATGGCTGCCGTGATTCCGGCCAGATCGGCCAGCAGGCCGCAAGCCAATGCATAACGGGTATTTTTGATATTAACTGAACCGAAATACACGGCCAGAATAAAGAACGTTGTGTCGGCCGAACCCTGAATGATACACGATAACCGGCCTACAAATGAATCTGCTCCGTGAATTTTCATGGTGTCTACCATCATACCGCGTGCACCGCTACCGCTGAGCGGTTTCATTAAGGCGGTGGGCAGAGCTTCTACGAAATCGGTATTTACGCCCGTGGCCGACACCAGATATTTCACTCCCTGAATCAGGTAATCCATAGCCCCGGAAGTGCGGAACATCGCAATGGCAACCAGAATTCCGATCAGGTAAGGAACTATTTTTATAGCCACCTGAAATCCTTCTTTGGCACCATCGATAAACGAGTCGTATACGTTTATTTTGCTGCGCATAGCCATGCCAATGAATAAAACGATGATGGAGAAAAGAATGAGGTAAGCCGCGAAATTGGAATACTTGGCAATGTCTTCTTTGGGCAGGCGGCTAAGCAAATAAATCAGGCCGCCGATAAGTGAAATCATTCCTCCCAGAGTTAGCAAAATAACCCGTTGGAATAAATTGATTTTTTGAACAATGGATACAGTAATGAGTCCGGTGAAGGCGGCGCAGAAAGTAGCAATAAGAATAGGCAGAAACACGTCGGCCGGATTGGCAGCGCCCAATTGCTGGCGGAAGGTTAGAATGCTTATTGGAACAAGCATTAGCCCGGCGGTGTTTAGTACCAGGAACATAATCATGGGATCGGAGGCTTTTTCTTTGTCCGGATTAATTTCCTGCAGTTCGCGCATGGCTTTCAGGCCCAGTGGTGTGGCTGCGTTGTCGAGACCGAGCATATTGGCCGAGAGGTTCATGAAAATGCTCCCCATAGCTGGATGTCCTGCCGGAATGCCGGGGAATATCTTTGAAAAAAACGGAGCTACCATGCGCGACAGTTTGTTGATTGCGCCGCCATTTTCGCCAATTTTAAGGATTCCGAGCCACAGCGACAGCATTCCGGTTAAGCCCAGCGAAATTTCGAAACCGGTTTTGGCAGAGCCGAAAGCAGCCTGCATTACTTCCATGAAAATGTTGGTGTTGCCGGTAAAAATGCATTGTACACAGGCGATAACAAAAGCGATAAGTATAAATCCTATCCAGATATAGTTTAGTATCATATTTGGTAAATTTCAGTTCTGTTTTCTTTTAAACCTATCCGTTTTCGAAGAATGGATGCAAAAGTACATTTTTTTTTGTTTAAAAGCATATTTCAGCTTTACATAATAGGTATGATAAAATACAATTATTTAGAAATAAAGCAGAATGTTGTTTGCCAATGCATACTGGGATATAGCTCTTTTGAGTAGAAGAATGATTTAATTTGTCTAAATGTGTAATTTATGTCGCATAATGCTTTCTTATTGTTTAAATAAATAGTAATTTTGCAGAAAAATGTATTTGTTTGTATAGGTTATTGTGATAAAAAGGTATATAAAGGTTGTGTTATGGAAACATTGTGTAGGTTTAATGGTTCCGATTGTTATGGAGCTAAAGAGTTGGAGGTATTGCTTGAATTAAGTTCCTTGCTGAGTAATAAGGAGATTGATCTGGACGAGGCCCTCCGGATTTTGGCCGGGCATTTAAAGTCCGAACGTATTATATTGACCATCCTGAACCGCGAAAACTCCCAAATTACGATTGAAGGGGCGTATGGAATTGATGAGAGCAAGAGGAAGGAAGCGGTTTACAAGCTTGGACATGGTATTATAGGACGGGTAATTGAGACGGGGGAGCAGATTTTATTGCCCAAAATTGCTTCATCGCACGAATTCTTGAATCTGACTGATGCGGCTAAAGTGATTGATGGTGTGGATGTGTCATTTATCTGTACACCGGTACGATACAAGGATGAGGTTATCGGGACACTGAGCCAGCATAAAGTTTACAAACGGTTTGTGTCGTTCGATTATGATCTGCGTTTGCTTAAAATTGTAGGTTCAATGATTGGACGCACGTTAAGACGCCGGCAGGAATATGCCGAGGAGTTGGAGCAACTCCGGAATGAAAACCGGAATTTGCGTGGTGAACTTCGCAACCGCATTATGCCGGATCGTATCAAAGGAAATTCCGGAAAAATGAACGAAGTTTTTTCGCTTATCGACAGTGTGGCGCCAACCGATGCCACGGTGCTGATCCGGGGCGAAAGCGGGGTAGGAAAGGAGTTGGTGGCCGATGCCATACATTACAGCAGTGCCCGTAAAAACAAGCCGTTTATAAAAGTAAACTGTGCTGCGTTGCCCGAAAGTTTGATTGAAAGCGAGTTGTTCGGCCACGAAAAGGGCTCATTTACAGGGGCTTCAACGACACGGATTGGGCGGTTTGAAGCTGCCAACGGCGGGACGATTTTTCTGGATGAATTTGGCGATATACCGGCTTCCACCCAGGTGAAACTGTTGCGCGTGTTACAGGAACGAGAGATAGAACGCATTGGGAGTACAAAACCAATAAAGGTGGATGTCCGGATCTTGTGCGCTACCAACCGCAACCTGGAAGAACTGATAGCCAATGATAAGTTCCGCGAAGATTTATATTACAGGATTAATGTTTTCCCGATTTATATTCCGGCATTGCGGGAGCGGATTAATGATATCCCGGTTTTGACCGATTTTTTTATTGATAAATTCAATAAACGGCATGGGAAAAACATCAAACGTATTACCACTATGGCTATTGATACCTTGATGGTTTACCATTGGCCTGGCAATATCCGCGAGTTGGAAAACTGTATCGAACGGGCTTGTATCCTGAGTACAGATTCGGTAATCAGAACGCATAACCTGCCAGCTTCATTGCAAACTGCATCTACTTCTGAAACCATGGAAAATGGGACACTGGACGTTATTCTGGGTAAAATGGAACAACAAATTATTATGGATGCGCTTATTTCAACAAAAGGGAACAGTGCCAAGGCTGCCGAACAACTTGGCATTACCGAACGCATGATGGGGATAAGGATTAAAAAATATGATATTGATGCAAAGCGGTTTAAAAATTCGCAACACTACCATAAACCATTACATGATTAATTTTACTGTCGACGCTAAAGTTTTTTTATTATGATTGAATTTGAGTTTTGCGATTTTGAAAATCCTACCCATTTGACAGCTCTGGCAGATTTATTGAACATGTATATGGCCGACCCCATGGGTGATTCGCCACAACTGAATAAACTTCAGCAACTGCGGCTGGTGGATGGGCTTGCCAATCATCCGGCTTCTTTTGTTCTGTTCGAAATTTATGAAGGAGTTGCAGTTGGCCTGGCTACTTGTTTTATCAACTTTTCCACCTTTTTGGTAAAACCATATCTGAATATCCACGATTTTTTCGTACACCCGGATTACAGGGGAAAAGGTCTGGCCAATAAGCTTATGCAAGAGCTTGTTTCAATAGCGAATGAACGAAAGTATTGTAAAATAACGCTTGAAGTACGCGAAGACAACCGAGTAGCCCAAGGCTTGTACAAAAGCCTTGGATTTGAGGAATGCCAGCCCAAAATGCTTTTTTGGACAAAGAAATTATAAGTTTCGAAAAACTTTTCCAAAGTTCTTAACTTTGGAAAAGTTTATAATAAGATGAAATTATGAAAATAGCCATTCCAGTTATAGATAAAGGCTTGCATCGAAATCGTATTGCAGGAAGCCTGAGTGTTATTGGTTGTGTGTGTATTTATGATACTGATGCCGGGCAGGGCAGTTGGATGAAAACTCTTGATTTGGCTCCTAACATGGGAGAATTGCTCCCGGCGCTCGAACGAAACGATATTTCAACCATTATCACCCGGCAAGTACACCCAATGGCTCTTAAAGTGCTTGTAAATAAAGGAATTGAAGTTCTTAAATCTATTGGCGATGAGTTGGACGCAAATATTCAGTATTGGGCAAAGAATGAATTGAATAAGTTTGACATGGATGCAGCCATGAAATTTGCAACTGTTTGCGGGGGCGAGTGTGATGATTGTAAGACGGATTGTGAAGAAACTATCCCTAGCCACTGAAGGGGAACTAGATTGCTTTTACTTGTTTCCATTAATGAAATATTTTGATAATTAGTACTAATTTAATTCCCTTTAGGGGTTAGGGGTCACTTTATATTATGAGTTTACAAAATGCAATACAATTTATATTGAAAGTCGATTCGGACAGTGATTTTCGGAAATCGTGTTATCAGAATAATTCACAAGCCGAGTTATTGAGTATGCTGGCTAATGATGGAATGAGTTTTACTCCAGACCAGATAGAAGATGCGTTTAATGTTCTGGAGTTGAAATGCCAGACATATGAGCAAGCGGGGAGAGTTAAAGAAGTAAAAGCCTGGTTTCGCCTTTTCAGGTAAAGGTTGGTTTTTGAAAAGTGATAACCACCTCAAGCACAAAAAAGCATACACTGGTGTTTGATTTTATCTTCCCTGCGCATGCTTTTATCTATAGAATCGAATCTTATGACTTTTATTTTACTGCTCTAAATTGGATGTCGATCTCCTCTTTACCCGGTTTTTGCGACATTTCGAATTTCCCTTTGTATTTGAATTCAAGTCCGTTTAGAGTTGCTGATTTAGCTAATGAATTGAACATTTGAACTTTGTTGGATTCCAGGCATTCCTTGTTGAACCAGCAACCCAGTTCTTTTTCATTTTCCTGGAACTGGATGATAAATAAGCCGTGTTCCGAGAATACTAAATCTTCGTAAGCATAAGCTATATCGATTCCGCAAGCATCTTTGACGATGAAGCGTACTTTTTCCAATTCGTAAAATTGCACGTTTTTTTCCATATTCTTTTTTTATTTACCGTTCGTATTCCGCGTATAAAATGCTTGCACTTGATTTTTTAAAATCAAAAATCTCATTGGGCTTAAAGAAACGGGCTATTTCAATTTCTGCATTCTCAACGGAGTCGGACGTATGAATTATATTTTCCTGAATACTCACACTAAAATCGCCACGTATAGTTCCCAGCTCAGCTTTGCGTCCATTGGTAGCACCAGTCATAAATCGCACAACCTCTACCGCATCATATCCTTTCCAGCAACATACTATTACAGGTGTTCGCATCATGGAACTAGTGATGAGAGGGAAATAGCTTCTTCCGATAAGATGTGCGTAATGTTCGTTCAAAATATCCTCATCCAGTTGCATCATTTTTAACCCGCATAACTGTAGCCCTTTTCGCTCGAAACGGCGAATGATTTCGCCAGATAAGTCACGTTGAATAGCTCCGGGTTTGATGATTATAAGTGTCTTTTCCATAAGAGGTGTAAATTTATAAGACGACCCCTAACCCCTAAAGGGAACAGGCCAACTTTCGACATTTTTGTATATTTGGTCCCCTTTATTTGGCAGGGCTATTTATTTCTGCCATTCGTTTTTCTACCAACAGTTTTATTTCTTCGATTCCGGTTGCCATTTTCTCCAGGTCTTCAGTAGCCGGAGTCCGGTATCCAAAGTCTTCGATAGAGCAGATTGCCTCAAATTTGCCAACCATAATAGCTGTTTGTTTCATCTCCTCGGTTAACTCCGGTTCGAAAGGAACTGCTTCCTTGTAAAGCGCCAGCGGCATGTGATGCGTTGCGTTCCAATCGTAACGGGCAAGCAGTGCAACAAAATATTTTTCTATGCTCATGACCGCAAAATTGTAGAGCAAGTCGTTGTCAAAACGAGAACTTTCATTCGCAAGGCTTTTTTGTAGGGTGGAAAAGAAACCGTTGGCATAATGCAAACTTGATAAAGCAATTGCTTTCATTTCATCATCCGGGATTATTATTGTCGACATATTATTTGCTATTTACACTTTTGACTTAAATTTAATTCCAATAGGTGTTTTTTACTCACCCCTGCAGTATACAGATCCAGCAATTCTTCTTTGGTAATGGCCCGTTTGAGCGCTTCAGCACATTCTTTTACTTTCTCTACCAACAAAGCGCAGTCCTCATTCGTGCAAGGTAGGTTTGCCTCAGTGAGGTAGTATTTGATAGTGGCTTTTCCACTGTGCTTGCCAATAAGGAATTTAGGTTCTGTCTTCCCTATTTTTTTTGCATCAATGAGTTGGTAGCTTTTCCGGTCGCGGATTAGGCAATTGGTGTGGATGCCGCTTTCATGCGTGAGCACCATGCTTCCCGTAATGGGTTTGCTTTCGCTGAGTGCACGGTTGGAAACTTTGGCTACATATTCACTTAGCTCGCTCAATTTCTCGGTATGTAATGTACTCGGAATACTGCTGCTGAGTTCTAGGGCCATGGCCACTTCTTCCATAGCTGCATTTCCGGCCCGTTCGCCCAACCCGTTCACTGTGGTGCTCAGGCAATTTGCCCCGGCCATGTATGCTGCCAACGTATTGGCTGTGGCCATGCCAAGGTCGTTATGTGCATGGATTTCCATGGGAAGCTCTTTTTCTACCCTACGGACAGAACTTACCAATTCGAAGGTGGTAATGGGATTCAAAACCCCGACCGTATCGGCCAGCCTTACGCGCGAAGCTCCAAAAGCTGAGGCTGCACACACAAACTCTTTCAGAAAAGATTTATCTGCCCGGGAAGCATCTTGTGCGCCAATGGTTATATAATCAAACAGCGGTAATGCAAAACCGATCAGTTCTTCCATTTTTTTGAAAACCCATTGCGGTTCCTTGCGCATCACTTCCATTAGCAGGCGTGACACCGGAAATGAAATATGAGCACCATTGGTTCCGGCCATAACGGCAGCACGAATGTCTGATTCCGTAGCGCGGCACCAGGCAAGTGTTTTAAACCCAAAACCCATATCGACCATAGTGCGTATTTCATTTACTTCGGTTTCGCCCATGCCCGGGGTGCCGATTTCAAGCTCGGGAACGCCGGCACTGTCCAGCAATGCTGCGATACGAATTTTCTCAGGAAGGGAGAAAACAACGCCGGGCGATTGTTCGCCGTCGCGGAGTGTGGTGTCGATAAAGTACGGGTTCATAATTTGTTGATGTGATAATGAGATAATGTGATGATGTGTTGATTTGCTGATATGTTGATGTGACAATTTGAATTAATTAACAAATCAGTCAATTAATAAATAGGTAAATGTGGTTTATACGATAATCTACAATCATTTAATTTTAATTTATAGCATCAATACATCAACCCATTACCACATTATCACATCAACATATCATCAAATCATTTAATCCATTATAGAGTATTTCTCGCAAAGTTCGCCTTCTTCAATGGCATCTAGGATTTCGTCGATAGCATCTTCTGATTCCACTCCACCATACCAGTGGTTGTTAGGATGAACCACCATTACCGGTCCTTGCGAACAAACGTTCAAACAAGCTGTACAGCTTACCGCAACATTTAAACCACGGTCGGAGGCTTCTTCGGTTAAATACTGGAGCAAATCAGTTGCTCCTTTTTTGTTGCATGCACCTTGTGCGTCGCCAGCAATTCGGAATGAATTGCATACTAAAATGTGATAATCTGGCTTTTTCATAATGAGTAGTTTTTTACTGACGACCCCTAGCCCCTAAAGGGGAACTAAGTTACTTCGTCTCTTATGTTTATATTTAATTATTTTACTATGTCTTTAATCCCCTTTAGGGGCTTGGGGGCATTTCAACCGCATCCCTGTGCATTTCCCTTACAGCTGCTTCCGCATTTGAATGCATCGGGTTTGGCTATGGAGCGGATCACTTTGTTGTTGTATACGCCTTCAAGCCCCTCATCGATCAATCCGGTCATTTCTATTACATGGATTCCGCAACCTTTGAGCATGGCTTTCGGATTTTCTCCTACACCGCTTACCAGAATGGCGCAGCAATCTTTCAACATGCGGGCCATATTCAACCAGCGTTCATCACCGCTACCTTTCGGTGGCATATCGCGTACTTCCACGTTTTTGAAACCGTTTTTGGTTTGTTCGAAAATGTACACGTTACGGGCTTCACCCAAGTGGAGATTCACCAGCAATCCTTCGTTGGTAGCAACGGCTACATAAGGCCGGCTGGTGGTATCCATTTCTTCGGCACGCGATGAGTATTCTTTAAGTAAAGCATGTGTTTCGCTTAAATCCTGACCCAGCAGTCCGGCTGCATCGGCGCGACAACGTGCGCAGTGGCTCATTATCTTCAGATGATCGGAACATAATGTGCGTACTTTGAAGATCATTTTAGTATCGGGTTTCTCCACGGACTCAAACGGAGTTTCAGCCGTCGGAATCAGAGGTATACAGTTGATAACATCGGCTCCCAGTTCGGCGCATTTCTGAGCTACAGCAGGGATATGATTTTCGTTTATCCCGGGAATAATTATGGAATTGATTTTTACCGTAATTCCTTTTTCTTTCAGTTTCGGGATACAAGCCAGCTGGCGTTCCAGCAGGATTGTTGCTCCTTCTACACCACGATAAACCTTCTTGTTATACCGTACCCATTTGTAAATTTTAGCGGTGATTGCCGGATCGATAGCATTGATAGTGAGCGTAACATGCGTAACGTTCAGTTTGGCTACTTCATCAATATATGGTTCCAGATCGAGCCCGTTGGTGGAAAGGCAAAAGATTTTTTCGGGGAATTCTTCACTTACCCGGCGCATGGTTTCAAGCGTTTCTTGCGGATTGGCAAACGGATCGCCGGGACCTGCAATGCCAATTACCGCCAGATTATCAATTCTGCCATCTAAATCTTTCAGATATTCGGTTGCCTGAAACGGAGCCAGGACAGATGACGTTACTCCGGGGCGGCTTTCATTCACGCAGTCGTATTTACGGTTGCAATAGTTGCACTGGATGTTGCATTTGGGAGCTACCGGCAGGTGAACACGTGCATTGGTATGCTTTGCTTCTTCGTTGAAACAAGGGTGTGCTTGTTTTCTTTCTTCGATCTTTTCCATAACGTCTCTGTTTTTTTATTCATCCCCCGGTTTCACCGCGGGCTAATTATATTCAACCACTCCGTGGTTTTAAGTTACCTGATTTTCATTGTCAACTGTTTATTGACTACAGGTATTTATACCCAATTGGTGAATTCTCTTGCTTGTATTCGATCAGCGCATTTACCACGCGGTCGAATAATTCCTGAGTGCCGCGATAACCGATATGGTGCATCCGGTTGGCGCCGAAACGGTCGTGAATGGGGAAGCCTACCCGTACCAGCGGTATTTTAAGTTCCCGGGCAATATAATATCCCTTGCTGTTTCCAAGAAGGAAGTCGGGCTTGAAATCAGCCGCTTTTTCGCGAAGCGTTTCAAAGTCGGCTCCTTTTATCCAGAAAGGTTCAACGCCGATTTCTTTCAACCAGGCTGCCATAGCCGTTACAAAGTCTTCTTCACCGTATATCAATGCTTTTTTGCCGAACACATATTTATGTGCATCCACATAAGCATCTACCAGTCGTCCGCGCTCTTTGCCGTGGTTTTCCGGCATTGGTTTGCCGCTTATCGCTTCGAGTGTTTTCATAAACTTATCCGAAGCTTCTATTCCAATAGGCAACGGCATTTGGTTGTTGCGGATAAAATAATTAGCCTGCAACCATTCCCCTGCTGTTTGAACAGTTCCCGTATCTTTTGTACGGCTAATGCCTTTGTTGAATTTCTCCCCAAACTCGATTACGGCTTTGGAATTGCCAATATGCTCAATCTCTTTCATGGTGGTACCGCCGGTGGGTATCAACTGATACTCCGAAGTGTACACATTGTCAAGTGTTTCGCTGTAATCGGGGAAAAGTACGAACTTCATCCCGAAATCATCGAGCAGTTCTTTCAGGTAGCGGATGTCGGCAGGGGACACCATTCCAGGAAAAATACTCAATGTTTCATCTGTTTGCACGTGCTTAGCAATAGCTTTCACGGCAGCCACGACTGTGTTATGGAAACCTTCGGCATGGCTGCCGCAATAGCTGGGGGTGGAGGCATGAATAAAAGCAGGTATGGGACTTCCATCAACTTCCCGGGATTCTTTGTAATGCCTGATATGACCGGGAATATCTTCGCCGATTGTTTCCGACAAACAAGTGGAAGCAATACCGATGACATCCGGTTTATATTGTTTGATAATGTTGTTTATCCCGGTAATAAAATTGCGGCTTCCGCCGTATACGGTTGTTTCTTCGCTAAAATTGCTTGAGGCAATGTCTACCGGTTCTTTGTAATGGCTTATCATATAGCGGCGGATGTAAGTGGCACATCCCTGGCTGCCATGAATAAGCGGCACGCAACCCTCAATCCCTTTAAACACCAGCGAAGCGCCAAGCGGAGCACAGAGCTTGCAGGAGTTACGGGTGGAAATATAAGATCGGCCCCCCGACCCCCTGGAGGGGGAGCTTACCCCTAATCCGTCAGCTGACGGAGAACTGAAGTTAGTTTCATCTGTTATATTTGTTAGCTTGCTCATAATCCAATTTCATTTATCAGTTGTAATACTTCTTTCTCCCCTTTAGGGTTTGGGGTAGTTTCAGGCGCACGCCGTGCGCCTCTACATAATACTCACGTGCACGCCGTGCGCCTCTACTTGGTAAACTTCCAAACGGGACTCATGGCGGTGGCATAAATCTCTTTGGCGAAATTGATCATCCCTTCGTAACCAGCCAGCGGTTCTTTGCGTTCGTGATTGTGGTCGCAGAATCCGAGCCCGATTTTGTGGGCAATCGGACGTTCTTTTACCCCTCCGATAAAAATATCAGCCTGCTTTTCTTTCACGAAATGCGAAAGCTCCACCGGATTCGAGTCGTCAACGATGATGGTTCCTTCGTCGCAAAGCTGTTTTATCAATTCGTAATCCTCTTTAGTCCCGGTCTGCGAACCTACAATCACGGACTGAACACCTATTAACCTCAGTGCTTTTACCAACGAAATGGCTTTGAAAGCACCTCCAACATATATGGCTGCCTTTTTCCCGGTCAGCCTCTCTTTATACCATGCCAATTCCGGCATCAACCTTGTAAACTCTTCTTTTACCAACTGACGGGCTTTTTCCATCATGTCGTCGTCTTTGAAAAAACGGGCTACGTCATACAGCGCATCACTCATGTCCTCTATCCCAAAATACGAAACCCGCATAGACGGGATTCCGTATTTATCTTTCATCAGTTTAGCCAGGTAATTCATCGAGCCGGAGCATTGAACCACGTTCAGTGCGGCATTGTGGGAGTTGCAAATATCGTCCACCCTTCCGTCGCCGGTGATGGTGGCATTTACATGTACGCCCATTTTTTTATAGTATTCCAGCAGTATCCAGAGTTCGCCGGCCAGATTGAAGTCGCCGAGGATATTGATACTTTTGGCAGGTGTATGTGGTTTGTTTTTTGTTCCCACGAGCCTGAAGATAGATTCGCAAGCCACTTTATAACCATCTTTTTTCGATCCCTGGAATCCCGGAGCCTGTACAGGTATTACAGGTATGCCTTTTTCTTTTTCCAACTGGCGGCAAACGCGTTCCACATCATCACCAATAACTCCTACAATGCAGGTGGAATAGAGGAAAGCCGCTTTCGGATTATGTTTTTCGATCAGCTCCAATGCCGATTCGTACAGTTTCTTTTCGCCCCCGAAGATTACATCGCGCTCCTGCAAGTCGGTGCTGAAACTTAAGCGGTGCAATTCCGGCCCGGATGACAACGAGCCTCTGATGTCCCAGGTGTAAGCAGCACACCCGATTGGCCCGTGAATGAGGTGTAATGCATCGGCAATAGGATAAAGCACCACCCGCGATCCGCAGAACACACAAGCCCGTTGGCTTACGCTTCCGGCCAGGCTGGCCTTGTTGCAATCAATTGTCCGCTCGTTTGCCCCTGCAACTGATACCTGATTTTGTCTTTCGTCTAATAATATGCTACCCCTAGCCTCTAAAGGGGAACTGAAGTTACTTCCGGTTGTTATATTGTTTCGTTTCGCGTCCATATAATTGACTTGTAATTATCAACACTAATTTAATTCTCCGTCAGCTGACGGATTAGGGGTCATCTGATACCCGTTATTCATTTATCATGCCATTAACATGTTTTCTATGTTTTACAACATGTTTGTTGTGTTTAATGTGCTGAAAATGATTGTTGTGTAAATGTGTATTTTAGTAGTTGAAACAATCGGTAGGTGCAACTATTCCATTTGTAGAATGAACAGAAACATACCTAAATGTAGGAAAGTATCCTTAAAATGTAGGAATGAATTCCCTCATGCTTTAGCTGGAGGACAACAAATTATTTGAAACAATATCTTTTTGGCTAAAATAGAATTGGGCTTTAGGCCAATTCTATTCAGGAAATGTCATGACCATTAAATAAAATTGCCGGATTCGTGCAATACGAAACCGGCAATGGTATGGTGATTCTTTATATTTGAATCGGGCTGTGTATCCTAATTTATCTCCATTTTGGCTCAACGGGAAGGCGTTCTCCATCGGCTGTGGTATGCTCCTCCAATGAGTTTTCTTTCGACTGGATAACCATGTAAACCATATTTCCGTCCGATGAATTGCATATTCCACGCTTTCCGGCGGGTGCAACCCGTATCACGCTTCCTTCTTTTATGCCGAAACAGTCATCGTCTACCTGAAAGAAACCATAGCCTTTCAATATAATATAGGTTTCTTCATTCTTCCGGTGGATATGAAAATAGGGTTGTTCGGATTTTGGAGGAAGCGTATTAAATGATATTTCCGTGCCTGTAGCGCGGGTTATATCTTTCAAAAAGACTTTTCCTTCAATGAGTCTTTTATTCACCGGGTGAACCAACGAGTAGTCCATCAGTTCGTCCAATTCTCCCAGGTCTACAGCACT
>CAYSTC010000019.1:0-1343 GCA_964433885.1 uncultured Paludibacter sp.
AGGGCTGAGAAGAGCCGGTAAGTCGTACTTGATGTATCAGCAAATCCATCATTTGTTGAAGTCAGGGCACTCGAAAGAAGAAATACTCTATTTTAATTTTGAAGATGACCGGATTGTGTCAATGACAACGAGTGATCTGGATCTGATAAAGGTCTGCTATGAAGAAATGTTTGACAGCCATCCGATATTTTCTTGGATGAGATTCAGAATGTGGAAAAGTGGGAAAAATTTGTAAGGAGGCTTGCCGATCAGGGTTACAGGGTATTTGTGACGGGTAGTAATGCAAAAATGCTGAGTAATGAGATAGCTACCACGTTGGGAGGGCGTTTCGTTATCCAACATATCTATCCCTATTCATTTTCAGAATACATGTATTCCCAGGGTATTGACCTAACCGATCCGACTGCCTATTATCGTCAAAGAAATGCTATTACCAAAGCTTATCAAACTTATTTCCAGTATGGAGGTTTGCCTGAATTGGTACAGATAAATGATAAGCGTGCCTGGTTAAGTAATTTATACCAAAAGATTTTTTTTGGTGATTTAATTTCACGTTATCAGATTCGAAATGATTTTGCGCTTCGTGTCCTTATCCGTAAAATGGCAGAGAGTGTCAGGCAACCAACCTCTTTTACCCGCTTAGCCAATGTAGTTTCGGCTTCGGGTAAAAAAATCAGTACTGATACGGTAATAGATTATTTAGGTTATCTGAAGGAAACATGGATTTGCTTTCCAATGGAAAACCTGAGTGCCAAACTTTCAGATAAAGAATCGAACAAAAAATATTATTTCATTGATAATGGCATATTGAATCTTTTTTTGATTGATCCCAATATATCGCTTCTTGAAAACCAGGTAGCCATTCAGTTACGTCGTTTGTACCCGGATGATGTGTATTTTTACCAACAAGGCGTTGAGGTGGATTTTTATGTTTTATCAGAGCAGTTGGCAGTGCAGGTATGTTATAGTATGCAGGATGTGGAAACCCGAAAACGAGAGTTAAACGCGCTGTTTAAAATGTCACAACATATTGAAATTAAAAAGATGATGATTATAACGAAAGATGATGAAGAATTATTTCAGGAAGGAAATTTTGAGGTAGAGGTTGTTCCTGTCTGGAAATGGCTGCTGAGATAAGTTTAAATAGTTAATAGTTAATAGTTTGTAGTTCGTAGTTTATATTTCATAGTGAGGAGACTCTTTTGCAGCATTTGTTTTACTTTGGGAAAGTTGAACAGTACTAACTAATTTCGAATACATAAGGGGTGTAGGATTTTTATAAATATATGAAACTCTTTTCTTCTAAATTTGGGATGTAATATAATGAACCCTTCCTCCGTCAA
>CAYSTC010000019.1:1443-8252 GCA_964433885.1 uncultured Paludibacter sp.
GAAACTCTTTTCTTCTAAATTTGGGATGTAATATAATGAACCCTTCCTCCGTCAACTGACGGAGACTTCCCTTGGAAAGGGAAGATCTACGGGCTTTAGAAGTTTTTTATAATTGAACAAGTTTATTTTAAACATACTATTTTTATAACAGTTGATTGTGTGTGAAAAATTTGGTACTTCGATGATGTCCCCTTCCCGATAGCTATCGGGAAAGGGGACGATCCGTCAACTGACGGAGGAGGGGTTTCTTGTATTCTATTATTTTGTTATTCACTACTCATTCATGAAAATATTAATCGTTTGCAGTAAAAACTCGGGGCGGGTAGCGCCATTTATCAGCGATCAGGTGGAAGCGCTGGAGAAAGCCGGGCTTACGTGCGATTATTTTACTATACAGGGAAAAGGGCTGAAAGGTTATCTGGGCCAGCGTCCTGCTTTGCTGAAAAAAATAAAATCATTTCAGCCGGATGTGATTCATGCGCATTACGGGTTGTCGGGCCTCCTGGCTAATATGCAGCGAAAGGTTCCGGTAGTGACTACATATCACGGTAGCGATATTAATGTGCCGAAAGTATTCTGGCTGTCGAAAATCAACATGGTTTTATCGGCGTTTAATATTTTTGTTTCGGAGAAAATGGTGACTAAAAAAGTCCCTATACCGGCCCCTAAATCCCCTAAAGGGGACTTTAAAACACCTCATGCTACCCTTGGAAAGGGGAAAGAAACCCCTCATACTCCCCTTAGAAAGGGGAGATGGAGAAATGTGTTGATTCCTTGCGGGGTGGATATGGAGTTGTTTGTGCCGGTAGATAAAGCGGAGGCACGGCAGAAAATGAAGCTCGAAGTTGATAAGAAATACGTCTTGTTCTCCGGAGCATTTAATAACGGGGTGAAGAATCCGGAACTGGCGCAGGCTACATTGGCCCTGATGCCGGGAGTGGAATTGCTGGAACTGAAAGGGTATAGCCGTGAGGAAGTGGCGATGCTAATGAATGCCGTGGATGCGGTATTGATGACCAGCCATACCGAGGGTTCGCCACAATTTATTAAAGAAGCCATGGCGTGCAACTGTCCGGTGGTTTCGGTTTCGGTGGGTGATGTGCCGGAAGTTATCAACGGAGTGGACGGCTGCTACCTGACTACATACGCAGCTGATGATATTGCAGCTAAACTGCAACAGGTACTGGTCGCAAACAAACGGACAACGGGCCGGCGGGTAATTGTAGAACGTGGGCTGGATGCTGTGAGTGTGGCAAAGAGAATAGGGGAAGTGTATGAGTTCATAGTTTATAGTTCATAGTTTATTCGCATGATAAATTCGGAATATAATACAAGAAACCCTACCTCCGTCAACTGACGGATACTTCCCTTAAAAAGGGAAGATCAGCGAAGTCCTAAATTTTGGATATTCGAAGAGTTTTTTTAGGATTGATTGTTTTTTATTCCAATAAACAGCTTGCATAAATGCTGATTAAATGGATAAACTTCAGGTTTGCGTGGATGAAGCTGTCTCAAAAGCAATTAGAACGCAAATTACGCAAATTTCCACAAATTTCATTATTTTACATTTTTGTAAATGTCAGGAATGTAATCAATTATGTTTTTTTGTAGATTTGCGTTTATTAGCGTAATTTGCGTTCTAATTGCTTTTGATACAGCCTCGATCCGTTAGCTAACGGAGGAGGGGTTTCTTATGTTTATATTTATTAAAAATAACTCCCTCCCATAGTTGTGCCAGATAAAAAAATAATCCTGGACAGTTTTTTGCTAACCTACCCGGTTACGTAACGGCTACACGGTTATTCCATTTTTAATTCTTATTTTTGCACGAAATAACCGGAATTTCCGTTCGAAAACCCGCTACATGATTATTTATAATTCCGTTTCTGAAATAGATCCATCACAATGGGATGAATTGGTTGAGAAATCGCCGACCGCTACTTTTTTCCAAACCCGTGCCTGTTACGACTTTTACAGTTCCCTTTCGTTCCTGAAACCTTTTGTGTTTGGTGTTTCGGAGAATAACACACTGGTGGGGATTCTGTGCGGCTATACCATTGCTGATGGGAATGTGCTGAAACGGTTCTTTAGCCGTCGGGCTATAGTGCCGGGCGGGGTGTTGCTGGCTCCTGATGCATCGGAGCAGGCCGTGAAACTTTTGCTTGACAAAGCTAAGAGCCAACTCTCGCGGAAAGCTATTTACCTGGAATTGCGTAATTATAACGATTATACGGCTTTTCGTCCGGCTATTGAAAGTTCCGGCTTTGAATACCGTCCGCATCTGAACTTCCATGTGGCTACTCCAGATGTGGAAACAGCTTCTAAACAGTTGAGTTCCACTAAACGAAGAGATGTAAAACTTTCGCGAAAAGAAGGAACCGACTGGATTGAAACCAAAGATATAAATGAACTGAAAGCTTTTTACGAGATACTTGAGAATCTATATAAGACAAGAATCAAAACGCCACTATTCCCTTTCGAGTTCTTTTTGAAACTGGCTCAACATCCCAGCGGAAAAATCTTTGTAATAAAGAAAGAAGAGCAAATTATAGGAGGTAGTGTGTGTATGGTACTGCCGGGACGGGCTGTCTACGAATGGTTTGTTTGCGGGCTCGATGGTCAATTGAAGAACATATTTCCATCAACTTTAGCCACCTGGGCCGGTATTGAATACGCCGCGTTAAATGGTTATAACCGCTTCGATATGATGGGGGCTGGTAAGCCGGACGAAGGATATGGAGTGAGGGAGTTTAAATCAAAGTTCGGAGGTGAATTGGTTGAGCACGGACGTTTTTTATACGTTTGCCAGCCTCAACTGTATACCTTGGGAAAATATATAGTGAAGAAAATGAAGGGGAAATAGTTCATGGTTTATAGTTTATACTAAGGATTATTTATCAATATTTACTATTGGTATAGGTGTTTAGACCACCCTGATTATATTTTTGATTTCAAGAGTATTAATGTGTTTGTTTTACTCAAATATATGCATAAAACACATTTTGTCATGTAAGTCACAAAACCCTGAAAGGGTTTAATATGCATAACCCCCAGTAAGCGAAGCGTAACTGGGGGAAAATAAGACCCGCAGATACACAACCCCGGAGTGGGTTGAATGTTATTATAACATTGATGTTCAATCCGTCAGCTGACGGAGTTGTATTTAGAGGGCACTATCATCCCTCGGTTGCACCGGGGGTTATGCAAATTTAACTCCTTCGGAGTTGCTCTTTAAAGAATTACCATAAATATTAGTGCGGTCTAAGCGCCTATACCAAATTTACTAATTCAGCATGCTTTTCTAAAGTAAAAGAAATTATGAGAAAAGACATATAACTTAACGTGAGTTCGAGATAAGATATAGAATGAAAAACTTGTAAGATACTAACAATTAATTCACATATGCAACATAGTTCGGTGCGCTGCACCTTTAATTTTACATTCACGAAATTACCCTACAAATAGGACGGTACGCTGTACCTTAATTAAGGTGCAGATGGAACAGCCCGGTTTGGCGGATGCACCGAAGTATTTGTAGAATTTTTATTGACACGGGGTAAGAAGGTGCAGCGCACCGAACAATGTATACGATATTACAGAAACTTGCTTATATCGAACTCACGTTAAGTTACTAATCACTAAAAATGAAAATATTAATTGATATTGCCCATCCTGCTCACGTTCATGTGGTGAGGAATGCATATTTCGAGCTTGAAAAACGCGGGCATAAAGTATATGTAACGGTTAAAGATATACCGTCTGCTATTGCATTGCTTGATAAATATAAAATTCCGTACATTTACCTGGGTGGGAAAAAGGATTCTCTGATAGGTAAAGCCGTTTTGCAGGTAATGTATAACCTGAAAATATGGTGGCTGGTAGTTTCCAAAGGGATAAATGTGGGTTTTAGTTCGTCATTGACTCCTGCTCATATCTCGAAGATTTCCGGTTTACACTCGATAATTATAGACGATGACGATGATGCAGTTGAGCCTTTGTTTGTGAAATGGGGACACCCGTTTGCCGATGTGGTGCTGAGTCCGGCTTGTGCTGTGCGGGCTACGCCGAAGATGATCCCGTATGCCGGTTATCACGAACTGGCTTACCTGCACCCCAACCGTTTTACCCCTGATCCAAAGGTGTTGGAAGAAATAGGATTGAACGAGGGTGATACTTATTTTATCATGCGGTTTAATGCTTTTAAGGCGCATCATGATGTGGGGGTACAGGGCTTGTCGATAGAGAATAAGCGAAAACTCATTGCCCTGCTGGAGAAAAAAGGAAAGGTGTTTATTACCACAGAGCGAAATATTGACGAAGAATTCAGGAAATACCAACTGTTGTTATCTCCGGAAAAAGTGCATTCGTTGATGTATTATGCCACCATGCTGATTGGCGACAGCCAGACTATGACTTCGGAAGCTGCCGTACTGGGAACACCTGCCATACGTTGCAATACATTCGTAGGGCGCATATCGTACCTGGAAGAAGAGGAGCATACTTATAACCTGACTTATGGTTTTTTGCCAACAAATTCAGAGGCTATGTTCAACAAAATAAATGAATTGCTGGCTATGCCCGACCTGAAAGCTGTGTGGCAGGATCGCCGCAAAATTATGCTGAAAGACAAGATAGATGTAACGGCTTTTTACGTGTGGTTTATCGAAAACTATCCTGAAAGTGCAAGGATTGTGAAGGCTGATCCGGAGTGGCAGGCGAGGTTTAGGTGATAAGTGGTCAATGATCAGTGATTAATGATTAATGATTAATAATAAGTGTTGGTAAGCATCTGTATATTTATGACAAATAGCATAACTTTTTGATTGTTTTTTGTCAGCAATTCAACGATTTGCAATGTTACAGGCGTGACATGGTGTCGTTGTTGATATTTTGATTTAAACTTATATGATTATCCGCTAAGCGACCCAATTAGTCATTTATATCATCCGCTGTCAGAGTCTTACCGACTGCTGACAGGGATGACATAACTCTGATAGCGGTCGAAAGACCCTATCAGCAGTTAAATAGATTGAATCGGTCGTCTTGCGGATAGTCATTTAAACATATTATTATATCTTAGCCCGTGTGATGAAATTTTACACACCCACATAAATCTGATTCCCGGCCATTCTTTGGACCAGAAAGAAACATTGAATGATATTTTTACTAATCACTGATCATTAATCACTGGTCATTAATTTTATCACTAATTTATTAATCACTAATTACTTATCACTAACCTCTACATATACATGACCAAACTGATATTAGTAGCCGGAGCGCGGCCGAATTTTATGAAGATAGCGCCACTGATGCATGCGCTGAAAGATCACCCAACGATTAAACCCGTGTTGGTGCATACCGGGCAGCATTATGATGTAAAAATGTCAGGGCAATTCTTTGAAGAGCTGAATATCCCTGCTCCGGATATCAATCTGGAAGTGGGATCGGCCAGCCATGCCGTACAAACTGCCCGCATTATGGAGGGGTTTGAACAGGTGTGCCTTCAGGAAAAACCGGATTATGTATTGGTGGTGGGCGATGTAAACAGTACGGCGGCTTGTACGTTGGTGGCTGCTAAACTGGGTATAAAAACCATCCATTACGAGGCCGGGTTGCGCAGCAACGACCGCACCATGCCCGAGGAGATTAACCGTTTGGTGACCGATGCTATCAGCGATGTATTTATAACTACCAGTGTAGATGCTGATGATAACCTGTTGCGTGAAGGCATTCCTGCCGAAAAAATCCACATGTTGGGAAACCTGATGATTGACTCGCTGGTGGCTCAGCTCCCCAAAGCACAACAAACCGAACTTATATTCAATTTGTTGAACAGGGATAAACAGATAGCATTGAATTCGGACTTTAAAGCCGGACAATACGGGGTTTTGACTTTTCACCGCCCCGGAAATGTGGACGATAAAGAGAACCTGACGAAACTGGTGAAACTGTGGGGTGAGATTTCGGAACTGGTTCCACTGGTTTTTCCGGTGCATCCACGAACGTATAAAAATATACTCGCTTTCGGACTTCAGCCGGTTATCGACAGCTATCCGAACCTGTTTTTTATCGAACCGCTTGGCTACTTGCAGTTTATTCATTTGGTGAGTAAAGCTGGTTTTGCCCTGACGGATTCGGGAGGGATACAGGAGGAAACCACGTATCTGAACATTCCCTGCCTGACAGTACGTCCCAACACCGAACGACCCGTAACTGTGTGGGAAGGCAGTAATAAGCTGATAAAGATGGAGGAAATAGTAACCGAAGTACAACTGATTGTTGCCGGCAATGGTAAACGCGGAACTACGCCGAAATACTGGGATGGAAGGACGGCGGAGAGGATTGTGGAAATGATTAGCGGATTAATGATAAATGATTAACGATTAATGATAAGTGATTAATGATAAGTGATTAATGATAAGTGATTAATGATCTATTATGAGAGAATCTGTTTTGAGTGATAAGAGTTTTCAATTTGCTATTCGTGTAATTAAACTATACAGGTACTTGTGTGTTGAAAAGAATGAATATGTTCTTTCTAAACAATTGGAACGTAGTGGCACAGCCATTGGAGCTTTAATTAGTGAAGGTTGTTATGCTGAGAGCAAATCGGATTTTGTTCATAAATATGGAATTGCTCAAAAGGAGTGCAACGAAACGATGTATTGGCTGAGGTTGTTATATGCCACTGAATTCATTAATCAAAAGGAATTTGATAGTATGATATTTGATGCAACAGAATTAATGAAATTGATAACTTCAAGTATTATAACCGCAAAGAAATCAATTGGAAACAAAAGAAAACC
>CAYSTC010000019.1:8352-35531 GCA_964433885.1 uncultured Paludibacter sp.
GGATTTTACACTCTCCATATACCGGCAACTTTTACTTGCGCTCCGGGAGGCTGGTTATAGTTTTTACACCTTCGAGGACTGGTGTGATGGCAAAGCGCAGGGACGTTATGTGATATTGCGGCATGATGTGGATTTAAAGGCTGCCAACTCGCTGGCAACGGCGCAGATTGAAGCTGAGCTGGGAATGCGTGCATCATACTATTTCCGTGTCGTTCCGCAAAGCAACCAACCCGAAATGATACGTACCATAGCTGCCTTGGGGCATGAAGTGGGGTATCACTACGAGGATATGTCATTGTTCAAGGGGAATGCTGAAAATGCAATTGATCATTTTAAGCGTCAGCTGGCGCATTTCCGCCAGTTTTATCCCGTGCGGACTATTTGCATGCACGGAAGTCCTGCTTCCAAATATGACAACAAGGATCTTTGGAAGCATTACGATTATCGTGACTTTGGGATTGTGGGCGAACCTTATTTCGATTTCCTTAATAATGCGGAACTAAACCACAATATGGCTTATTTTACGGATACTGCCCGTATGTGGGATGGCGATAAATACAATGTACGTGACAAAGCAACTCGGAAGAATCAAGCGGATGTTCCGGTTCATACCACGGAGGATTTTATACGCTGGCTGAAAACAAATCCGGCGAATGATGTGCTGATGATTACCACTCATCCGCAGCGCTGGACAAACAATGCCTGGCAATGGATCACAGAGCTAATCATGCAAACTTTGAAAAACAGGGTGAAGAAGTTTATAGTTCATAGTTTATAGTTCATAGTTTATAGTTTATAGTTTATAGTTTATAATTGGTAATTAAACGCTGACCACCAAATAATAAAATCAGAATTAACGCCGCAATTTCTCAAAATGATTGTATTTTTGTGGAAACTCTCTGATAAATGATAAAATTATATAAACCGGCCTATATTTATTTTGTTATCGACATATTGCTGCTTTTGCTAAGCTTTTATGTTGTTTTAGACTGGCTTCCTCTCACTACGCAGACTCCCTTTGATAAATACTCACTGCCATCGCTCTATTACCTGCTTACCTGGATGGCATGTTCGTATGTTTTTCAGCGATACAAACCTCTGAAACGTCAGAATTATTTTGGTGCTATTCTGAGGCTTTTCCATACCACCATACTTGTTTTCGTCTTTTACGGAGCACTGATTTACTTCTTTTACAAACCTTATTCCGGCTATGTGTTACTCACCCTTTCGGCCGGGGTTTTTGTGGTCAATTACCTGCTTTTGTCGCTTTATTATGCCTATCGGTTTGCGGTTGAATACAACGATATTGAAATAAAACCGCACGAAAAGCGGATTAACGCAGTAGTAAAACCGGCAGTAAGGCTTGATGGGGACAGTTACCGGCACCTGACCTCAACGATCGTTGCTCACTCGGGGAAAGAAGTGCTTGATTTTCTTTCGCAACAAATTGATTTGTTGGGTGGTAATACCCTGGTTTATCTGAGTTCAGAACCTGAAAATCTGGATATGATGCCCCGTTATCAGTATTCTGCTATTGTTCAGCTCGAAAGGCTTAACTTTATGCGAAATGTAAACCGAAGGCTGTATATTATTAATGAAAAATTGCCCGATGATGGTATTTTTGTGTGCTGTTTTGAGTCAAAAAGTACCCGTAAAAAAAGAATTCTACACAAATATCCGGTAGGAGTAAATCATATTGTTTATCTCTTCGATTATCTGTTTAAGCGGGTTATGCCTAAAATATTTCTCACCCGCGGTTTGTATTATCTTATTACGGGTGGTAAAAACAGGATTTTCTCTAAAACAGAAGTGTTGGGCCGGTTGTATTGCTTTGGTTTTAAGGTGATCAGGGAGAAAAAAATCGGGAAGCTTACCTATATTTTCGCTCAACGGGAGAAGGAGCCGGAATCCGGACAAACTAAAATTTATGGTCCGCTGATACGTTTACGCCGTTATGGGAAAAACGGTCAGCCATTTGAAGTGTACAAAATGCGAACCATGCATCCGTATTCAGAATACCTGCAACGTTATATTTATGAACGCAACAGTTTGAAAGAGGGAGGAAAGTTCAAAAGAGATATCCGTGTTACTAATCTGGGAAGTATCATGCGAAAATACTGGCTGGATGAATTGCCAATGATTTTTAATTTGTTCAAAGGTGAAATGAAACTGGTGGGTGTACGTCCGTTGAGTGCTCATTATTTTAGTTTATACAGCAAGGAGTTGCAGGAAAAGCGGATTAAATATAAACCAGGGCTGCTGCCGCCGTTTTATGCCGATATGCCCCGCACGCTGGATGAAATTCAGGAATCGGAAATGAAATATCTTATTATGTGTGAACAAAAGGGAGTTTTTATTACTGATTTAAAGTATTTGTTTGGAATCATGAAAAATATCCTGTTCAAAAAAGCGAGAAGCGCGTAGAGGGAAGGAGTAAGGGGCAAGAGTTTATAGTCAATAGTATATAGTTAATAGGAGTAAGAGTCTATGTTCTAAACTCAGAACTTAAAAATTAAATCATTAATCACTACAATACGTATTTATGGAAGAAGAAAAAATTACCGGATTACCCGAAAATGCATCCCGCGAACTGCGGGAAGGGGAGGAGTATAAGCCTTTGCTTTCGCCCGACAAAAATTACCCAGAAGTGAATATGCGCTCTGTTACCTGGGGATTACTCATGGCTGTCCTGTTTTCGGCTGCGGCTGCCTATTTGGGTTTAAAAGTGGGACAGGTGTTCGAAGCGGCTATTCCGATTGCCATTATCGCTGTAGGACTTTCCAGTGCTACCAAACGTAAAAATGCACTGGGCGAAAATGTAATAATCCAGTCCATTGGGGCCAGTTCGGGGGTTGTTGTGGCCGGGGCTATCTTTACCTTGCCGGCTTTATATATTCTTCAGGCTAAATATCCCGAAATTTCGGTCAGTTTTATGCAGGTATTCCTGAGTTCGTTGCTGGGTGGCGTGTTGGGTATTCTGTTTCTTATCCCTTTCCGTAAGTATTTTGTGTCCGATATGCACGGCAAATTTCCTTTTCCGGAGGCTACGGCCACTACTCAAGTGCTGGTTTCCGGCGAAAAAGGCGGCGATCAGGCTAAACCGCTTATCGTAGCCGGATTGATTGGAGGTTTGTATGATTTTGTGATTGCTACCTTTGGTTCATGGGCGGAGACATTCACTTCGCGCGTATTGCCTTATGGCGAAGCACTTGCAGATAAAGCAAAGGTGGTTTTTAAAGTCAATGTAGGCGCTGCGGTTCTTGGTCTGGGTTATATTGTCGGGTTGAAATATGCGGCTATCATTTGTGCGGGCTCTGCGCTTATCTGGTTTGTGATTGTGCCGGTATTGCCCCTGTTGAGCGATAGTCTCGTTCATCTACTAAACCCATCTTTTACCGGTATTCTGTCGGAGTTGCCTCCCGAAGCTATTTTCAAAACTTTTGCCCGCCATATAGGGATTGGAGGTATTGCCATGGCGGGAATTATTGGTATTGTAAAGTCGAGAAGTATTATTAAAAGTGCAGTTGGCCTGGCGTCGAAGGAGTTTCATGGGAAAGGGCACAATGTGAACGCCGAAGTAAAGCGTACGCAACGGGATATTTCGATGAAAATAATTGTGATTGGGGTGATATTAGCTCTGGTTGCCACATTTATTTTCTTCTGGTTTGGCGTTGTTACCAATTTGCTTCATGCCATTGTGGGCATTCTGGTGGTAGCTTTTATCGCCTTTTTGTTTACGACTGTTGCGGCTAATGCCATTGCCATTGTGGGAACAAATCCTGTATCGGGAATGACATTGATGACGCTCATTCTGGCTTCGGTGGTCATGGTGGCGGTGGGCCTGAAGGGTACTACCGGTATGGTGGCTGCATTGGTGATTGGTGGTGTGGTTTGTACGGCTCTTTCCATGGCTGGCGGTTTTATTACCGACCTGAAAATTGGTTACTGGATTGGAACAACGCCTGCAAAGCAGGAAACCTGGAAATTTTTGGGTACGCTTGTATCTGCAGCCACGGTGGGCGGTGTAATCATGATTTTGAATAAAACCTATGGTTTTGAAGGTGAAGGTGCTTTGGTAGCTCCGCAAGCAAATGCGATGGCGGCTGTTATTGAGCCTTTGATGTCGGGTGTGGGAGCACCGTGGTATCTGTATGCCATAGGTGCTGTTATTTCGCTGGTGCTTACTTATTTCCGGATTCCGGCATTGGCTTTCGCCTTGGGAATGTTTATTCCGCTTGAATTAAATACACCGCTTTTGGTGGGTGGTATTATCAGTTGGTATGTATCTACCCGAAGCCACGATAAGGCATTGAATACTGCCCGTCACGAAAAGGGAACGCTGTTGGCTTCCGGATTTATTGCCGGTGGTGCGCTTATGGGAGTTGTAAGCGCTGCTTTGCGTTTTGGTGGTATCGATTTGATGAATACGGCCTGGGTGGAAAGTAAAGGTGCTGAGTGGTTGGCATTGGTCATGTACGGAGTCGTTATCGGTTACCTGGTTTGGGATTCGATGAAAGTGAAGCATGAAGAATTGTAAAAAATCTTTTTGAATTGTTGTTAAATACCTGGCGGGAGATTAATAAAATCAGCGGATATAGCCGGTTAAGCTATATTCGCTGATTTCTATTTTTTATACAGATTTAACCGGATAGAGGATTGACTTCGTTAATCTTCTATCCGGTTTTTTTTATCTAATTAACGTGAGTTCGATATAAAAATTAAAGCTAATTGATTGAATCCATTCGGTTTCATATATTTATAGAGAATATTTGAGCCAGAATAATACGACTCCATACGGAGTCGAATATAATGATCTGTAATTTTTTCTATAAACATGAGATTCCTACGGAATCAGGCAAGCCACCATTGATTAATATTATTGAATATCAGTTTATTTCTCATTTGCTTAAATCGAACTCACGTTAATTAGTTCTATATTCAGAATCCGGAATATTTTTTCTGTCATTATAAACAATGTGGATGAAAACTGACAAACAATAAATAAGGTGAAATTTTCTTTTTTCTAATTCTACAAACTAATATACGTTTTGCGTCAGTAATCTGCCTGAAATAAAGGGGAAACGCACATTTCTTTTATTGAAAATGTGACTCGGTTGAAATAGCATTGCGAATTAGGAAAACAATAAACTTCAATTACGTAAGTTAGTGTATCAAACAAGGCAAAACTGTCAGATAGATATTGATATAAAGTGTTTTTATAGAATTGACCCGGGAGTGATTGGAGTATGAAAATTGACGATTAATGAATATCCTCTTACAAAATTTAGCTGAGTTGTCCCATTTATTATTTATTAGAAAAAACTATTATGAAATTTAAAAAGAATCAATTGTTGTTGTTAATACTTCTTGTTTTCTGTGCCTGTAATGATGAAAACAACATGCCTGCGTCCGAAGTTAATTTAAACTCCAATCCGGAATTTAGTTTAAGTTCAGCACAGGAAAGTGGTTTTTCGTTTGAAACAATGACCATAGTAAAAGACACGGCCCAAATTTTAAATACCGATTTTATTGTTTTGCCTCAACTAAATGCTTACGGAGCTCTGGTATCTCCATTTTTTGGCCAATATAATTTGAAAACTGGCTTTGCTTTGATTAAGCAATTTGATAATCTTGCTGATGCACAAAGCTTTTTTGATTCTTATACAGTATTTACAGGCAATGATTCTGATTTTAATATATATGGATTGTCGGTTAAACCATTTCAAATATGGATTGTAAAAACCGGTTTGAATACTTACGGTAAAATTCTGGTTTTAACCGGAAAGGCAGAATTTTCAAATAAATCATATTATGCGAATGTTTCATTTCAAGCTGAATTGTTGAAATAGCAGGCTTGATTGTGCGGGTTGCAGATAATCAGATAAAATAATACGAATGCATGCAGATGTAGTAGATAAGACAAATACTGGTAGGTTTCATTAATCGGGAGCTATACTCTTTTTTTTAATATGAAAACGGCTGACCTGAATTCCTCAGATTAGCCGTTTGTTTTTATATACCTGGCAGGCAAATGAATGTTTCTACGCCATCAGTTTTTTATAACGGATACGTTTTGGAGCTTCGTCACCGAGGCGCATTTTCTTGTTTTCTTCGTATTCGGAGTATGATCCTTCGAATACAAATACTTCGGAGTTGCCTTCGAATGCAATAATGTGCGTACAAATGCGGTCGAGGAACCAGCGGTCGTGAGAGATAACCACGGCACATCCGGCAAAGGCTTCGAGTCCTTCTTCCAGTGCCCGTAGCGTGTTTACGTCGATGTCGTTGGTTGGCTCATCGAGCAACAGCACGTTGGCTTCCGATTTTAGCGTCAGAGCGAGGTGTAAGCGGTTGCGTTCACCACCTGAGAGCACTCCGCAAAGTTTTTCCTGATCGCCACCGGCAAAGTTGAAGCGCGAAAGGTAAGCGCGTGCATTTATTTCTTTTCCACCTACACGGATAAATTCAGTTCCTCCCGAAATAACCTGATAAACGGTTTTCTCCGGATCAATATCGGTATGGCTTTGGTCTACATATCCGATTTTTACGGTTTCTCCCACTTCGAATGTTCCTTTATCGGCATGCTCCAATCCCATCATCATGCGGAAAAGCGTCGTTTTACCGGCGCCATTCGGTCCAATAATACCTACAATGCCGTTTGGCGGAAGCATAAAGTTGAGGTTGTCGAACAACAGTTTATCGCCAAAAGCTTTAGAAACATCAATGGCTTCCACCACTTTATTTCCCAAACGTGGCCCGTTAGGAATAAAGAGCTCAAGTTTCTCTTCTTTTTCGCGTTGGTCTTCGTTTATCAACTTGTCGTAAGCTTCCAAACGGGCTTTACCCTTGGCGTGACGGGCTTTGGGAGCCATACGCACCCATTCCAGCTCGCGTTCCAGTGTTTTGCGGCGTTTACTGGCTTGTTTTTCTTCGCTGGCCATGCGGTTGGTTTTTTGTTCCAGCCACGAGGTATAGTTTCCTTTCCACGGAATGCCTTCACCACGGTCGAGTTCCAGAATCCAACCCGAAACATTGTCGAGGAAGTAACGGTCGTGCGTAATGGCAATAACGGTTCCGGCGTATTGTTGCAGGTGGTGCTCCAACCATTCCACCGATTCGGCATCGAGGTGGTTGGTAGGCTCATCGAGCAACAGGATGTCCGGATTGCGGAGTAGTAAACGACACAAAGCTACCCGGCGACGCTCACCTCCGGAGAGGTTTTCTATTTTCCATTCTTCCGGCGGACAACGCAAAGCGTCCATGGCGCGCTCCAGCTTGTTGTCCAGGTTCCAGGCATCTGCATGGTCCAGCAGTTCCTGCAATTCGCCCTGGCGGGCAATGAGTTTATCGAAATCGGCATCCGGCTCGGCAAATTGTTCGTTGATTTTGTCGTATTCGGCTATCATATCCACAATTTCCTGTACGCCTTCCTGAACAATTTCTTTTACCGTTTTTGTCGGGTCCAGTTTCGGATCCTGTTCCAGATAACCTACCGAGTAACCGGGTGAAAATACCACTTCGCCATCGAAACTTTTTTCTACCCCCGCAATAATTTTCAACAGGGTTGATTTTCCGGAACCGTTCAAACCGATAATACCGATTTTTGCTCCGTAGAAAAATGAAAGGTAAATGTTGTTTAATACTTTTTTTTGAGGAGGGAAAGTCTTGCTGACTCCCACCATTGAGAAAATAACTTTTTTATCGTCGGCCATAAATTTGATTTACGATTTTAGATTTACAATTTTAGATTGGAATGCAAAGATACAAAGAAAGAGGCAACAAAAAAAGGTGTCAGATCACCACCAGTTTACTGTAATATCTTTTATTGTCATTTTCCAGACAAACGATGTAATGCCCGATCTTTTCAGGTGCTTTTATAACGATTTCCGGATTTTGAAGGGTTTTTATTTCGTTGATTTTTCCCAATGTGTTGTAAATATATATCGTACTGCTGGATGATACAAAGGATGTTCTGATTTTTATTTGCTGCCCCCGTTTTATTAGATTTGGATAGATTATGAATCCGACGGAAGGCTGGTCGGAGAGCTGTGTTTTAACTTCACTGGTATCGGCCCAATAAATCCTTTCATCCAACATTTGAATCATGTATATTTTGCCTTTTGATGTTTCGGCAAAATGCTGAATATTCCGCCCTCCGTACATATCCAATCCTAATCCATAATCTATCCTTTTCCACGCTGTTGTATTTTTGTTTTTAAAGAATGTTCCACCTGAGTTAATAGAATTGGTCACTGAGCTATAACAATCCCCATTGCCTGCAAAATAGATATTGTTGAGAGGCCTGTCAAGCCACCAGGAACTTGTTCCGGAAACTTTATAGCAGTCCCAGAATTTATTGTTCTGAATCTCATTAATGTTTTTTCTAAGATTTAATCTGACTTCCGAATTGATTGAAACCCCGGTTACGCTCAAAAAAAGACTGTCGTATGGTGATACCGACAATCCGGTTGTATTGGTGATGCTAACTTCGTTCGGAACAACATCTTTTCCATCAAACGAGATATCGATGTGCACCCATTGCAGGCCTTTGTTGTCTGAGATAAACAGTCCGCCATTCCCGGTTGCATATTCGTCGGCAACGGCCAGGTATATTCGCCCGTTTTTATCTGTAGCTATTCGCTCGCAGCAAAGGTATGAACCTAATCCGTTATTTCTGGGTGTCCAGGTCTGCCCATTGTTATCGGAGAAAAAAACTCCCGCGCCAACATATCCATTTTCGATGTCATTGGTTCCGGTAATAGCAAACAAGTTGCCCTGATGGTCGTTTATAATTTGGGTTACAGGGTACGTGATATTTAATGGGATTGAATCCCATGTGGTTCCGTTATTTGTGCTCCTGAATACTTTGCCGGAGCTTCCGGCGAAAATACTTCCGGATTTTGTACTAAATACGGTGAATATCGATCGTGTTTTAAGTGATTCGGTAAACCGGTAACCGCCATTTAAACTTCGAATAACTCCGGTTGTAAATCCCGCAAAAAGTGTCGAGTCATCTACGAGTGTTATTCCGGTTTTAGCTCCGAATGGGAATTCGTAGGTTGTGAGCCAAAATTTTTGAGAATAAAGTTGAAATAAATTAGCTGTAATTAATAGCAGGGTTAGTGTGATTATTTTTATAATTCTCATTTTTTTTAGGTTTTGTCAGAATGGTTTTCAATGAATAACGACTTTGTGCCAAGGATGTTTATCAGTACTGTATGGTTTAGTTGTTATTTTAATCGCAAACTATATTTTTTGCAACGCATAATTTTTAATGCTGGGCAATTAAATAAATACTATTTGGATTGATGAAAATTGATTGGATCGTGTTGCATGGGTTCATCAAATTCTGTCGCTTGAGAATTTTTTTATAAAAAGAAAGGGTGACTTAGTCACCCTTTCTTTACTTATGTGCGTATGCATTATGATAAAATTGTAATAAGAAGCTGATTTTTTTAAAGATCTATTTCAACTAATTGGCCTCTCATAATAGCTTCATCTGATTTGTATCCGTTTTTATTGAGAATTTGAAGGCCTTTTTCATATTCACCGGGGCTTACTATCAACTTGGCGCAACCATATATTCCATACGGTTGATCGGGATTATTCATCAATAACGGTTTTTTGATGACTTTAATTCCATTCCGGATTAGTAAATCTTTTGCATTACGACATTCGCAGTCTTTGGTGGTAATCATTAGGTTTTTCCAATTGTCCATGTTTGTCAGTTTTTTAGGTTTGTTCGGTTGTTTTGTTGTAACTAATTGGTATTCTTTGTTTTGGTTCTTTGTTACATGCAAGGTTGTTTGCTATGAATTTTTGGAGCACAGAACACTGTTTGTATGTGGTTTAATTAACGTTGCAAAAGTATGGATAATATATTTAACTACCAAATGAAATGAAAGTTTTTTTTAGATAAATTGTATTTGCTCCGGATGTGGTTTTGTAATCTGCACCAACATAGTTGGTCTTGAAAGTGTTATATAAGGAAACGAATGAATTGTTCCTGTTGAGAGTCTGTTGTAAACAAGTATTTTAAACCTAAAACCCAAACAATTATGCCAGTCCGTAAATTACTTGATTTTTTGAACGACAACAACATCAAATTTGTATCCATTCATCACTCAAAGGCTTATACTGCCATGGAAATAGCCCACTCTGCCCACATTCATGGAAATGAACTGGCAAAAACAGTGATGATAAAAGTGGACGGAAACATGGCGATGGTTGTTATGCCTGCCTCTCGAATGGTCGATCTTGAACTTTTAAAAAAGACTACCGGTGCCCTGCATGCTGAACTTGCCACTGAAACTGAGTTTATGCAAATGTTCCCCGATTGTGAAATTGGCGCTATGCCACCTTTCGGAAACCTTTTTGGGATGAAAGTTTATGTATCCGAGGCGCTGGCCGAAGATGACGAAATTGCGTTTAATGCCGGTTATCTGACCGAATTGGTTAGGATGAAATACGCAGATTTTGAAAGATTGGTAAAACCGATAATTCTGAAGCCCTGATTGCCGGTTGATGGTCTTATTTTAGTCCGAACAAAAAGTGATGGCAGGATGTTTTTACACATTCTGCCATTCTTTTTGTTGTCGGAAACAATCCGAGTTATGCCTGCATGCTCACTTTTTCAGTTCTACCAATTCCATATAGGATTGAAGATTACCATTTTTATCATAGGTCTGGGTTTTCAGCAACCCGATTCCTTTTGCGTACCATTCCACACTGCTGTTTTTCATTTTTATCCCCAAAGCAGTGGAGTTTACGTCGCTTGTAAACTTATAACTTTTATACGTACCGGCTTTTACAGTAATATCTTCAATAGACTCTACCTTTCTGTTCGTTACATCGGCTGACATTTTCATTTTTATGAATCCCATTTCCAGCGACATTTCAACATTAGCATCGGGCAGAAGATCGCCTGCTTTTGGATTTGACGGAAGCTCCAGATTATTACCGGTTACCAGAACATCTGCCGAAATTTTGCCATCCTGTTGAAAGGCAGCTTTGTTGATGTAATTGCTCATATCCAAATAAAGCTTATCGTCTTTCTTCGAAATGGTAACTTCATCTGTGTAGAGCTGTTTCCCTTTGTTGTCGGTCGATTCAACCCGATAGGTGATGTCCATGTCGCGTCCCATCGTTTTTACATGCGTGATGGTGTATTGCAACGTGTTAAGTTCTTTGCCTTTCTTATCGAATGATTTGTAAACAAGAACAGTTCCCTCTTTGGTAGGGAAAAAGATTTCCTGCGCAGGTAAAGCCATTCCACCAAAAATGACTGCCGCTAAAAGAATAAGTTTTTTCATTTTTCCTGAGTTTATTATTGTTAAGGTATTAGAGCCGGTTACTAAATGTGAAAATAACTACGCCGGTATTGAGGTGTTTTGCAAACGATAAGTCGCAATAAATCAATGTAAATAAAACAAAACAGGAAAAAGAATGTTTATTGCTTTCAACCGAATATCCGGCATTTAACCTTCATGCTGGTTGCTTGTTTTTCGTATGAACGTTAGCGTATTATTGGGTGGAGAATTTGAAAAACAAAAAGCCCGACTCGTTACTGTCGGGCTTTAGTTGAATATGAAAGATAGTATTTATTTTTAGCTATTTTATCTCGGGCGATAGTTTGAATATTTATAAAGTATTTAACGATAGTGTAAGTAATGATTCAATGTCTTCGCTGAGTTCAAACCGGTTGTAGGGTTTGGTTATTATCCGGTTAACTCCCATTGCCTGCGACCTGTAAATTTCGGCCTTGTTTTTTATGGCAGGAAAGAACCAAAGCCGATAGTTTAAAAACGCTTTGCGGCTTAACTGTTGAATAATTTCAAAGCAAGACATACTTTTTAAATTGCCATCGAGCAAAACCAGTTTCACATTGGATGATGAGAGCATTTCACTTACATCTTCATCGGATTGACATGTAATTACGTCAAGATTTTGGTATTGTCTGGTGAGCAGAGGTTCAACTAATTTTGTAAACACGATATCCTCGGTAATAATGGCGACAGTTTGTTTCATATTATTCGATTTATTAGGTTTGTAAAATAAATTCAGACATAAATTCATTCAACTAAACAATCATTTAAAAACAAAAAAACTAATAGACCATGAAATTCGACAAGCCGTATATTTCTCCTCTGTTTTCTGTTTGAAAAAAGAGGCTGAAAATGGTTGGCAGGTGTCAGTATAAATATGTAAGCGCTCTTAAATATTTGATTTGTAATGCTTTTTTTTTGAAAAAAGATTCAGAACCAGGCGTATTCAAACACTTTTTTCTTGTGGGAGGATGATTTATGAGGAAATAAAACTTTCAGGTAGGTGTTTTCAATCGATTTGGCAACTATGTCTGGAAAAATGTTCCTGCAAACTTCAAATTGTTCGCTCTGGTTATATTTACTTATTAATTCTGAAAATTTGCTTTCAGCACATTTGGATTTAATTAAGTTCTCCAACTCATAGCAGGTAATTTCTCTTTCATTGAGTTGACTTATCCAGTTGTCAATGTCTGACTTGATATTGGCAATAATATGCCGGGCATCTTCTTTTACCGATTTACGAAAACCGGCAGTGGCAGATTGACAGGAATGTTTGATTTCATGTTCCAGTTGCAAATAAATTTGATTTAGTTCAAGTTTACACATAATTATTAGATTTAAAGGTAGAAAATTTTAAGGTATAATGTACAGATAAAATAAATTTACACTAACTCCAAAATGCTTACAATGAAAAAGTATTTTACGGGTTTCGCTTAAATTTTGCAGAAAGAATGGCCAAATTAGGTATTATTTATTAATTAAGTACTATAAATTACAACAAAATTATAGATTTGTTTACTGAAAATGTGATTTTGTAATTTACTTTACAAATAATGACGTATGAAATATGATGAATTTTGTAGTATTTTATATAAGTATGCTTATGGGCAGCTAATAAATGTCAAAACCATCTATCTCGAGGTGTAGGAGGACTTATTATAAGTGGAATTAAATTCGAGAGAATTTTATATAAAAAAACTATGATTGCGAAAAAAAAGCCCGATAGTAAATTACCGGGCTTTAGTTTTTGATATGTGTTAGCTGAGCAAGAACCGACGTGGAAACAGAAATTGTTAGTGAGTTTCAAATAAACCAATCGTTTTCCACACCCGATCTTTGATTTCCTGAGGAGTCGGATTCAGTTCTTCGGTTGTAAATGTTCCGTTTTCAATATCAATGCGCTCGAATACCATCAGGTAGAGAGCAAAGATAATTTCCAGGCTGAGTTGGCTGCGCGGTTCGAGCAGTGGTTTTATTTCCTGCATAATCTGGTAAGTTTTAAGCCGGTATTCATCGGCAAGGGCGTATAATTCGCGTATCATTTCCCTGAAGCCATTTGAAATATCGGCACCTTGCGCCATGGCCAGCAGTTTTTCCCGATCCATTTCATACTTTGCAATCAGGTCATCAGGGAAGTAATTCAGGTTGTGGGTGTGGTCTTTTACAAAATCGCGGATGATATGCACCAAATAGCTGAACACCGCGCAGGGAGTGGCTGCTTGTTTTACGTCGAAAGCAGGTGGGACGTATTCTCCGTTCTGTTTGGTAAGTCCGCACAAATGTACAAAAATGGCTGCCGGCGCCACCGAGGCTCCTGAAGCATACTCCAAAAAGGCGGGTAGGGTAGGGAATCCATCGTGGTAAATATCGTACACCATCGATTTAGCAAATGCCTCGAGCGGCCATGCGGGGATGTGGAATCGCCGGATTGTTTCAATTAATTTAGCTTGTGCAGGGTCAGGTTCTGAAGTGCTCAGAATGGTGTTAATCCAGTTTTTTACATCGGTTTCCAAATGAGCTTTTTCTGAGGTTGCAATGGTTTTATGTTCCGATTTGTAATTGTCAATCAAATCATCGATGGCTCTCATGAATTTATAGCAGATCTTAGCTGCTTCGTATCTTTCAGTATCCCAAAAGTGAGCAGCAATCAGTATATTCGGGTGATCCACAATTTTATCGAAATCGATGGAGTGGAAAATTTCGGTGTAATTTACCCCTATATCCTGAAGGGGTACCGGATTATTTCCACCTGTATGATCAATTTTTTTTACCATGAAATGACAGTGTATATGCTCCTGACTAAATTACCATTTAGAGGATGTGGCTTTCTTTAATTATTCGTTCACTCGTAAGTTTTGCACCCAGCAATACCAATGGCACGCCGTTGCCGGGATGCGTGCTTCCCCCTGCAAAATACAGGTTTTTGTATTTCCGGTGGCGGTTGTGTGGGCGGAAATAGCCCATTTGGAAGATGGTGTGGCTCAGACTCCCGAAAACCGAACCGTTAGTAACATTGCAATAACTCTCGAATGTTTTGGGCATAAAGCATATTTCGAACTTTATGTGATCTTCAATATCCGTCAGGCCGGCTTCTTTTAATCTCCGGATCACCGATTCGCGCGCCGATTGTTTTATCTCCTGCCAGTCCTGATCATACGCCTGATCGATATGTCCAACCGGGATTATGACCGACAGTGTGTCTTCATTTTCCGGAGCAGCAGATTTGTCGGTGCGAACGGGTGCGTGAACATAAAAACTCGGATTGGCAGACAATGATTTTTCATTGAAAATCTTGTCCATGCCTTCTTTGTAAGGTTCATTCAAAAAAATACTGTGATGATCCAGTTGCGGATAAACCTTATCTACTCCCCAATGGAATACTATGGCTGAGCAGGAATATTCCTTCTTTTTTAAACGGGTTGCTATTTTCGAATCGGGCAATAGTTCGTTGTAAATATAAGGCAGGTCGGCATTGGCAACCACCAGATCGGCCGAAACCGTCTTTCCGTTTTCCAGTAAGATACCTTCCGCTTTATTGTTGTTTACAATGATTTTGTCAACCGCCTTTCTATAATGGAATTTCACTCCGGTGTTTGAAGCTTCTTCCAAAAGTTTTTCTACCACCCGGTGCATACCTCCTTTGGGAAATAGGGCACCTTCGGCAATTTCAGCCCCGGGGAGCATAGAGAAAAATGCCGGTTGCCGGTAAGGATTCTGCCCAACGTAAATATTCTGAAACGTAAATGCTTTTTGAAGCCGCGGATCTTTGAAAAACCGTTGGATATAATCCGTATGTTTAATCCATGTTTTCAAACGGATTAACAGCACGGTGCTTTTGAGGTTGATAAACTGAAAAAGATGGTAGAAGTTTCGGTTTAGCAGTCCATCCATTGATTGTCCAAAAAAATCGTATCCTTCTTTTACATACTTTTCATAGCTTGCAAAACTGCCGGGTTCCATGGCTTCAACCTGCTCTTTCATTTTTTCAGGGTTTCGCGAAAACGCAAAGTCAGTGCCGTCACCAAAAAAGAGTTTGTAGACTGGTTCCAGCGAAGTTGTTTCCAGTTCTTTATCCATGTCCAGCCCCAATGCAGAAAATACCTGGCGGTAAAGCGATGGCATGAGCAGGATAGTGGCGCCCAAATCGAATCGGTGCCCGTTTTGTGTGAGTTGTCCACACCGACCGCCAGGATTCGCATTTTTTTCATAAACTTCCACCGAATAACCATTTCTGGCAAGGAAAAGGGCTGTGGCAACACCACCAACACCGGCTCCTATTATCGCCGCTTTCTTTTTCGCCATATTAATACATTTTATCTGCAAATATACAAAGAAAGCTCATTTTGTAAAAATAAATATAGGGATAATAAAAAACCACAGAAATTATTTTCCGTGGTTCACTAAAAAATTATTTCTGTTGTTTCAACCAGTTATTATAGTCTAATGCAATTTTCAAAACATCTTTTTTTGTGTATGTATCGTTGTTTATTTTTTTACACAACTCCTGATCGTCGCTAAAGAATTCAGTCAATCTGGGTTTAAATAAAAAGAAAGGGTCGAAGGATACCAGCAAGTACTTCCCATTGGGTTTCTGATACATAACCTGATTTGCAGTTCCCGCTCCGGTGTTTGTTGTGATAAACCGCTTGCGCAAGTAAACCGCCAGGTTGTCGTTTGATATTAATTGTACAAATTCCCAACCCTCATCTAATTGTTTTGGTAGATAGAATACGTCTTCAAGAGCAAAATACTTTACTTCCTGTGGCTCGTAAGCCTTTTTGCCTTTGCCATCCGGGTTCAGATAAACTAACAATTTGTAGTTCTGCTCACAATCATTAAACTCAAATTTTCCCTCCAACGTGTCTCCTTTGCAAAGGATTGCAAATCCATTCTTATATTTTACGTTCAAAAATTTGTCTAAAACTTGCGAATATGTATACAAATTACTTAACAGAAAAAATAAAAGTAAATAACAACTGTGGCGTTTCATAATAGTATATTTTTGAAATTTTAATGTAAAAATAGTGTATTTGTCTTCACAAATGAACTGTCGGATACATTATTATCAAAATATTTTTTATTGTCCAAACGGTTTCTGGTTGCTGCAACTGATATTTTCGCCCGGAGAAACCTGAAAATACCTGCAAAAGTGAGTGTAGTATCGGTATCGGTAAGCAGTTTTGTCCATGTCGGTACCGGTTCCACATTCCACGCCGCCATTGATTACGTTTACTGTTGCACCAAAACCGGGCAGGCGTCCTTTTGCAAGATCGTTATCGGTAGGTTTCCATTTTCCGGTCATGATGTCGTGGCACGACGGTTTCGGAAATTGCGGAGTCATCCAGAACCAGATGGCCGAAGCGAATGATAAAACAGGGTCCTGGGCAAGCCATTCCGGATGCCGGAGCAACGAATCTTTTGATCCAAACCATGCCTCGCTGAATTGTCCGTAATTATAATTCCAGCTTAGTTGTTTCGGTCCCCGCCCAAAATAACTCTTGCCACTTACCGGCGGGTAATTTTTTTTGCTGAAGTCGGAATAAGGATTTTTCACTCCTTCCTGTTTTTCTTCTACAAAATAAAGTCCCCATGCGAAATATCCGCCCGGAGCTTCTGCCCAACCACCGCTTGTTTCTTGGGCTATATTGGCCAAAAAGGCTGCCAGTTCTCGTTTTTGCGTGATAGTATTGCCACTGATAAAATCAGGGAAAAGGCTTGCTGCGGTTACAAACGCATCGAATGAATAGAAATCGGAATTTGATTTTTTCAAATTACCAGCATTTACACCGTGGCGGTTGGGGAAAAGCGCATTCCATTTTTTTTTGTTCAAATAGCAGGTCAGTGCTGTTTTTCGATGTTGTTTGAGGTGTGATTGCAGAGGTACATTGGTCCGAACTGCTTGTTGCGAAAAACAGCTCAGGATGAAAAATGATAAAAGTCCGATTATGAAGTACCGCATTAATCTGAAATAATTACTTCCCCGATGGCGTATTCACCATCCAGATCGAGAAAACATTAATGTAGTTCCAGAAAGAAAGTATGAGATGTTCCGGAATATTGAGTTCTACAAGTACGCGTTTATAGCAATTGAGCCATACCAACCGGCCTTCGGGTTTAATTCTGAATGGTGCGTGGCGTCTTACCATCATGGGACTTCCCCTGTGTTGGTTGTAGTAGTCGGGACCACCGCAAATCTGAATCATAAAATCTGCAGAATTTCGTTTGGACTGTTCAAATTCGGCTTCGTTTTTGGCAAATAAGTGCTCAATAGGACTTTCGCGCAGCAAATCATAATGCCGGCTTACCATGTTGCGGATACCTTCTTCGCCAAGGGCTTTATAAAATCCCGGATCGGGCAGGGTGACACCCGGTCGTTCGCCAAATTCGTAGGTGTTTATTTGTAAATCCATATTGAACGGGATCAGTTAATGTTGAGATTTATTCCAATTTATGTAAAAAGGAATCATTGTAATAACTGAATTTGACTATGATTTGTTCTTTAAAAGAAGCATATAAGTCACAGAAAATTTACAGTGGCTCATATGCTTTTAATATAACCTGAATTACATGGCAAATTTTTCTGATTTAAGCACGTTTGAACTTCTCAAAAAGTCCTGTATACTATTGGCAATTCCTTCTGCGTCGAGTCCAAGCATGTTGTAAAGTTCCTCGGGGGTGCCATGCTCAACGAACGTGTCCTGTATACCAAGGCGTTTGACATTAATATGGTAGTTATTGTCTGACATGAATTCAAGAACAGCACTGCCAAATCCGCCATTAATTACTCCATCCTCGATAGTAATGATTTGTTTGAAATTCCTGGCAATTTCGTGAAGCAATGCCTCGTCAAGTGGTTTGAGGAATCGCAAATCGTAATGCGCGATGGATATTTTTTGTTCTTTTTCAGTAAGTTCAATTGCTTTTGAAGCACTGTTAGCCATATTACCAATGGTAAGTATTGCCAGATCGGTTCCTTCTTTCAGGCATTCGCCTTTGCCAATTTTTACAGTTTGCATGGGTTGCCGCCAGTCAACAATAGTTCCTTTGCCGCGTGGATAGCGAATGACAAACGGGCCCATGTCCTGTTGCTGAGCCGTAAACATTAGATTTCGCAATTCAATTTCGTTGCGGGGTGCGGCAATGGTCAGATGTGGGATGCAGCGCATATAGGCCAAATCGAAGATGCCGTGATGAGTGGCTCCATCTGATCCGACAATGCCGGCTCTGTCGAGGCACATAATCACAGGCAGTTCCTGCAGGGCAACATCGTGAATCACGTTATCATAAGCCCGTTGCATAAAAGATGAATAGATATTGCAAAACGGAACCATGCCTTCTTTGGCCATTCCGGCTGAGAAAGTTACGGCATGTCCTTCGGCAATCCCTACATCGAATACGCGTTTGGGTAATTCTTTTTGCATGATAATCATTGAGCAGCCCGATGGCATAGCCGGTGTTACAGCCACAATTTTTTCATTTTCCAACGCCAGTTCTAGCAGTGTTTCCCCAAAAACGTCCTGAAACAGGGGAGGAGTAGGTGCATCCGAAGCAGCCGTGTTTCGTTCTCCGGTTTGTACATTAAACTTTCCGGGGGCATGCCATTCCGTTGCCGATTTTTCGGCCGGTTCATAACCTTTTCCTTTTTTTGTGATGCAGTGCAGTACTTTGGGGCCGTTGAATTTTTTTATTTCGGCCATAATCCGTACCAAATCGTCTACATCGTGCCCATCTACGGGCCCGAAATAACGGATATTCAGGCCTTCGAATATATTGTGTTGTTTGGTCAATGCGGCTTTTACCGTATTATTGAAACTAATAATCCGGTTTTTCTTTTTTTCATTTATAACACCCAGTTTTTTGAGTATGTTATAAGCCCGGTAGCGCAACCTGTTGTAAGTCCGCGATGTAGTGATGTCGATAAGATATTGGGTAAAACCGCCCTGTATCGGGTCAATGGCCATTTGATTGTCGTTCAGCACAATCAGCAGGTTGTTTTTGTCCATTGAAACATTATTCAAACCTTCGAAAGCCAAACCTCCGGTCATGGCTCCATCGCCGATAACCGCCACTACCTGACGGTTGGGTTCTTCTTTGAGCAGCGAAGCCACCGACATACCCAGTGCCGCCGAAATGGAAGTGGATGAATGCCCTACCCCGAAAGCATCATATTCACTTTCTTTGGGTGTCGGAAATCCGCAAAGTCCTTTGAATTGTCGGTTGGTATGGAACTGATCGCGCCGGCCAGTCAGAATTTTATGACCGTACGCCTGATGTCCGACGTCCCAGACAATGCGGTCGTGAGGCGTGTTGAATACATAATGAAGAGCCACAGTAAGCTCAACAACCCCCAAACTGGATCCTAAATGTCCCGGATTTTTAGATACTTCATCTATAATAAACTGGCGGAGTTCGTCGCAGACAGCCTGAAGTTCACTTCGGTTAACTTGCTTTAAATCAGTTGGTGAGTTTATGTTGTTGATATATTGATAGATTCTTTTTTCCATGGTAAATTTAAAAATGCATGCAAAAATAATACAAATAAACGGTCATTATTCTTTTTGAACGGTATATCTTTGCACTGAAATTTGTTTTTTATATAACGTATTTCCGATGAAATTGCTCATTGGATCATGAAATCTGATTTTTTCGCATAATATAAGCCGGATATCTTACAAATTGAACAAAAATAACATTTATTTCTTCCGAACTATTGGCTGTTTCAAATTCTTGCCTTATCTTTGCAGCCATAAAAATACAAAAAATGAACTCTCAACGCATTTATACTGTTCTTGTTCTCGTCGTGCTTCTTTTGGTCCAAAATCAGAAGTGAGATGGGTACGTGTATAAAATGTATGTGAACATACAAAAAACCTTTCTCACCATAACGGAGAAAGGTTTTTTATTTTAATGGACTACCCCAAATGCTTTAATGGCTTTGGGTGAAAGATAAGACAATAGACTATTACTAACTAATAAAAATCCCCTTTTGGGGTTTGGAGTTATATGAAACAGGAATTACGCAGTGCAACCAGTACCGGAGGCCGGAGAATGGCCGGAGCCCGCGCACTTTGGCGTGCCAACGGGATGACAGACCAGCAAATGGGAAAACCCATTATCGCAATCGTAAATTCGTTTACTCAGTTTGTTCCCGGACATGTACATTTGCATGAAATTGGTCAAAAAGTAAAAGCAGAAATAGAAAAACTCGGTTGTTTTGCAGCCGAATTCAATACTATAGCCATCGACGATGGAATTGCCATGGGACACGATGGTATGTTATATTCTCTGCCATCGCGCGATTTAATTGCCGATAGCGTTGAATATATGGTAAATGCACATAAAGCCGATGCCATGGTTTGCATCAGCAACTGCGATAAAATTACGCCGGGTATGCTTATGGCTTCCATGCGTTTAAATATCCCCACCGTTTTTGTTTCGGGCGGACCGATGGAAGCCGGCGAACTGGACGGGAAACATTTGGATCTCGTTGATGCCATGGTGCAAGCGGCAGACGAAAGCGTATCTGATGAGCAGGTGAAAAAAGTAGAAAATGCTGCTTGCCCTACCTGCGGTTCGTGCTCGGGAATGTTTACGGCAAACTCCATGAACTGCCTGAATGAAGCTATCGGACTGGCATTGCCGGGTAACGGGACCATTGTGGCTACGCATGCTAACCGCACCCAACTTTTTGTGGATGCAGCCAAGCTGATTGTTGATAATGCTTACAAGTATTATTTCGATAAAGACGATTCTGTCTTGCCACGCTCTATTGCTACGCGTGCGGCATTTCTGAATGCCATGCGTCTGGATATTGCCATGGGAGGTTCTACCAATACCGTTTTGCATATTCTCGCCATTGCCCACGAAGCGGGAGTGGAGCTGACTATGGACGATATGGATCAACTCTCGCGCGTTACTCCATGTTTGTGCAAAGTGGCGCCAAATTCACAGAAATACCATATTCAGGATGTAAACCGTGCTGGTGGAATCCTTGGTATTCTGGCGGAGCTCAGCAAAGGTGGTTTGCTTGATACATCGGTTTTGCGTGTCGACGGAATGACATTGGCTGAAGCTATTGAAAAGTACGATATTACGAGCCCCGGTGTTAGTGCAGAAGCGATCGAAAAATATAAAAGTGCACCAGCACACCGGTTTAATCTGGTGATGGGTTCGCAACATACACAATATCCCGAGTTGGATGGCGACCGAGTCAATGGTTGTATCCGTAGCGTGGAACATGCTTATACCAAAGATGGTGGTTTGGGTATTTTGAAAGGAAATATTGCTCAGGATGGTTGTGTTATCAAAACCGCCGGAGTTGACGAAAGTATATGGAAATTTACCGGCCCTGCCAAGGTGTTTACTTCGCAGGACAGTGCCTGTACCGGGATTCTGAGTGGAAAAGTGGTTGCCGGCGATGTGGTGGTAATTACTCACGAAGGCCCCAAAGGTGGCCCCGGAATGCAGGAAATGCTTTATCCGACATCTTATATAAAATCAAAACATCTGGGTGCAGCATGTGCACTGATTACTGATGGCCGTTTCTCTGGCGGAACTTCCGGTTTATCTATCGGACATATTTCTCCGGAAGCAGCTTCGGGTGGAAATATCGGATTGATACAGGATGGCGATATTATCGAAATTGATATCCCGAACCGTACGATCAATGTGAAATTAAGCGATGAAGTTTTAATGCAACGTCGTCAGGCCGAAGAAGCCCGTGGTGCCGACGCATTCAAACCGAAAGACAGAAACAGAATCGTCTCTAAAGCATTAAGGGCTTATGCAAGTATGGTAAGTTCAGCCGATAAGGGTGCTGTGAGAATGATTGATTGAGCTCCTAACTCCTTATACGGTTTTGGTGGGTTTAAATAATAAATAGTAAAACAATCTGGTAGTTTGACTTTTTAAATCCTCTTATGGGGGGATTTAAGGGTTTATATAATATGGAAACAAAAACTAAAATAACCGGTGCTCATGCATTTATGCAGGCGCTTATCGAAGAAGGAGTAGACACTATCTTCGGCTATCCGGGCGGAGCAATTATGCCCGTATTTGATGCACTTTACGATTACGATAAACATCTCAATCATATTCTTACCCGCCATGAGCAGGGTGCCACGCATGCAGCTCAGGGTTACGCCCGTGTTTCGGGAAAAGTAGGGGTTGCCCTGGTAACCTCGGGACCGGCAGCAACGAATGCCATTACCGGTATTGCTGACGCTATGCTCGACAGTACGCCTATGGTGGTTATCACCGGACAGGTGGTTGCGCCTTTGTTGGGAACCGATGCTTTTCAGGAAATCGATGTGGTGGGTATTACACAGCCTATTACCAAATGGTCGTACCAGATTCGCCGTCCGGAAGATATTGCCTGGGCAGTAGCGCGCGCATTCTACATTGCGCGTAGTGGACGCCCGGGTCCTGTAGTACTGGATTTTGCGAAGAATGCGCAGGTTCAGGAAGTGGAATTCGAATATAAACCTTGCAGTTTTATCCGCAGTTACATTCCGGTGCCTGAGGTACAGCCAACTCAGATTGAGGCGGCTGCCGTGCTAATCAATGGTGCTAAAAAGCCATTTGCACTGGTTGGACAGGGAGTAATTCTGGCAAACGCCGAAGAAGAACTGAAAGCATTTTTGGAAAAAGCTGATATCCCGGCTGCCTGGACTTTGCTGGGTGCTTCGGCTATGTCCCATGATTTTCCATTGAATAAAGGATTTTTGGGAATGCACGGCAACGTGGCGCCCAATATGAAAACCAACGAATGTGATGTGCTGATTGCTATCGGTATGCGTTTCGATGATCGAGTAACCGGCGATTTGAAAACTTATGCCAAGCAGGCAAAAATCATACATTTGGATATTGATGCAGCTGAAATCGGTAAAAATGTGATTCCTGATGCTCCGGTTTTAGGCTCGGCAAAAGATACATTACCCGCATTAACAGCTAAGTTAAATGAGGCTAAACATGCCGAGTGGATTGCATCGTTTGATGAATATGAAAAGCTTGAGTTTGAGAAAGTAATTCAGCGCGAAGTACATCCGGAGTCAGGCGAACTGACTATGGGTGAGGTTATCCGTAAGGTTTCCGAAGCAACCGATAATAAAGCTGTGTTGGTGACCGATGTGGGTCAAAACCAAATGATGGCTGCCCGTTATTTTAAATATTCCCAAACACGCAGTATGGTTACTTCCGGTGGGCTGGGAACTATGGGATTTGGTATTCCGGCTGCCATGGGTGCTAAAATGGGCGCTCCCGACCGTACCGTTTGTATGTTCAGCGGCGATGGTGGTTTCCAAATGACCATTCAGGAGTTAGGAACCATTATGCAGGAACAAATCGGGGTAAAGATGATCATTCTGAACAACCATTTCCTCGGAATGGTGCGTCAGTGGCAGGAAATGTTCTTCGAAGAACGTTATTCATTTACCGAAATGGTAAATCCTGATTTTATTGCCATTGCAAAAGCATACCGCATTGATGGGGTGGAAGTAAGCAAACGCGAGGATCTTGACGGAGCCATTGCCGATATGTTGAAAGACGATAAGCCTTATTTGTTGGTTGTAAATGTGGAGAAAAAAGGCATGGTGTTCCCGATGGTGCCTGCCGGTGCCTGCGTTACTAACATACTTTTAGGAGATTAATTCAATTACCAATTGCTTAATTTTCAATTTCCAATAAAAGAGCTTCTTTAATTGAAAATTGGGAATTGAATCATTGAAAATTAAGATTATCATGGAAACTAAATTATATACTATTACCGTTTTTTCGGAAAATACGGTAGGTCTGTTGGGTCAGATAACCATTATCTTCACACGTCGTGCCATTAATATCGAGACTCTTTCCGTGTCTCCTTCGGCGCTGAAAGGTATTCATAAATTTACCATTACGGTTAAAACCACCGAAGATGTAGTGTCGAAAGTGGTGAAACAGATTGATAAACGGGTAGATATACTGAAAGCATATTACAACACCGATGAAGATCTGGTATTTCAGGAAATTGCTTTGTATAAAGTAGCTACCGATAAATTATTGGAAATGGGTTCGGTTGAAGACCTGATTCGAAAATACCACATCCGTATCCTGGAAATGAACAGTGATTTTGTGGTGTTGCAAAAGGCCGGACATTACGCCGAAACTCAGCAAATGTTTGAAGAGCTCAGCGAAACGGTTGGCGTATTGCAGTTTATCCGTTCGGGACGTGTGGCTATCACCCGCTCCAAAGTAGAAAGGCTGAGCGATATGCTGGATAACATCCAGAAAACATACGAGAAAAACAACCTTGTGTAGTCAAACCGCCGGAATCTATGTCGTACAAAAAAGCATATCCGTTTCAAATTCAGCCGCAGGACGTGGATTTTCAATATCGCGTTACTATGGCTGCATTTGTCAATATACTCTTGACCACGGCCGGATATAATGCCGATGACAATGGGTTCGGGCTTCGCCGGTTACATGAAATGGACTGTGCGTGGGTGCTTTCGAGGCTGGCTGTGGAAATGAAGCGCTTCCCCGAGCAATATGAGAAAATCTCTGTGGAGACCTGGGTGGAAGAAGTAGGCCGGGCCAACACAACACGTAATTTTTGTATCCGCGACGAAAAAGATGAAATCATAGCTAATGCCTGCTCCATGTGGGTGTTTTTTGATATGAAGACCCGCCGGGCCAAAGACCTGCTCACGTTGGAAGGTATTCATGGGTTTGCCAATGGTGAGCCTGGTTTAATTGAAAAACCGGTTAGGTTGGGTGCAGTCGATGGTGTAGACTATGATGGATTTACGGTAAAATACAGCGATATTGATATTAACGGGCACGTCAACAGTACCCGCTATATCCAGTGGTTGAGCGATTGTTTTTCGCTGGATTGTTATCGCAAACATACGGTAAGCCGGTTCGAAATAAATTATATGAACGAAATGCTTTTCGGAGATTTCGTTGAAATTACCGGGCAGGAGCAACAACCGCGTGATTTTCGGTTTGAAATCAGGAAAGAAGACAAAGTGGCTTGCAGAGCGCGGTTTGTATTTTGAGATCCCTACCATTTCTTGCCTGTGCGAAGGAACTGGTATGTAACAAAAAATTAAAAATAGATTATATAATGCTCTTTAAAGTTCCTTTTGGGGATGAACAGGGCTTTTTTAAAAACTAAGAAAAATGGCAAATTATTTCAATTCAATTCCTCACCGTGTAAAAGTTCAGGAGTTGGGAAAATGTGATTTCATGGAAAGCAGCGAATTCGCTGATGGTGTAAAAAAATTAGTTGGCAAAAAAATCGTGATTATCGGTTGTGGTGCTCAGGGTCTGGCTCAGGGACAAAACATGCGCGACAGTGGTTTGAACGTGGCTTATGCTTTGCGTAAAGAAGCCATCGAACAAAAACGCGAATCGTGGAAAAAAGCTACTGAAAACGGTTTCGAAGTGGGTACTTTCGAAGAACTGATTCCGACGGCTGATTTGGTTTCGAACCTGGCTCCGGACAAGCAACACACTTCGGTAGTAAATGCTGTAATGCCATTGATGAAACAAGGCGCTACGTTGTCATACTCTCACGGTTTCAATATCGTGGAAGAAGGAATGCAGATCCGCAAGGACATCACTGTAGTGATGATTGCTCCTAAATCGCCTGCATCGGAAGTTCGTGCCGAATACCTGCGTGGTTTCGGTGTGCCTACTTTGATTGCAGTTCACCCTGAAAACGACCCTAACGGCGACGGATTGGAAATTGCTAAAGCATATTGTGTAGGTACTGGTGGCCACAAAGCCGGTGTATTGCACTCTTCATTCGTAGCGGAAGTAAAATCCGACCTTATGGGCGAGCAAACTATCCTTTGCGGTTTGTTGCAAACAGGTTCTATACTTTCGTTCAACAAAATGGTGGAAAAAGGAATCGATGCCGGTTATGCTTCAAAACTGGTTCAATACGGTTGGGAAGTAATTACCGAAGCATTGAAAATCGGTGGTATTACCAACATGATGGACCGTCTTTCAAACCCTGCTAAAGTTGCCGCTTTCAATATCTCTGAAGAATTGAAAGAAATTATGCGTCCATTGTTTATCAAGCACATGGATGATATCCTTTCAGGTGAATTTTCACGTATCATGATGGAAGACTGGGCTGCCGGCGACAAAAATCTGCTCGGCTGGCGTGCTGCTACCGGCGAAACTGCTTTCGAAAAAACGCCTGCTGGTGACGTTGAAATCAGCGAACAGGAATACTTCGATAACGCTACTTTGATGGTTGCTTTTGTAAAAGCTGGCGTGGAACTGGCTTACGAAAGCATGACTTGCTCGGGAATCAAAAACGAATCGGCTTACTACGAGTCGTTGCACGAAACTCCGCTGATTGCTAACACCATTGCCCGTAAGAAATTGTTCGAAATGAACCGTGTAATTTCTGATACTGCCGAATACGGTTGTTACCTGTTCGACCATGCTTGTAAACCGCTGTTGGCCGATTTTATGGCTAAAGTGGATACTAATATTATCGGTAAAAACTATAATGATGGTATTGATGGTCACGTTGATAATTTCGAATTGGTAAAAGTAAATGCAGCTATCCGCAATCACTCAATCGAAATTTGTGGAGCCCAGCTTCGTGCTGCTATGACTGCCATGAAGAAAATTGTAGACTAATTTTTGTGTTTTGACCCACTGTGTGTAGAGTAGAGACGCAAGGCCTTGCGTCTCTACCATAACAATAAAATAATACAAAAACAGACAAGAGCTGACTCCGGTTGGAGGCAGCTCTTGTCATTTTTAAACGGGCAGGGTCAATTTTCTTTTTTTTTCAATGCAGAACATTAAAAGGATAGAATTCATTCAAAAAAAATCATGCTTGCCCGGCTTGGGCAA
>CAYSTC010000019.1:35631-37159 GCA_964433885.1 uncultured Paludibacter sp.
CATGCTTGCCCGGCTTGGGCAAGGTCAAAATAATTTCAAACGGGGCTTGCCCAACTTGGGCAAAGGCAAATTCATTTTCAGGCGAGCTTGCCCAGGCCGGGCAAGGGCAAATTGGTTTTATTTCTTACTTGCCCAAGCCGGGCAAGCACGAATCAGAAAAAATGTGAGGTTGCCCAAGCCGGGCAAAGGATTGAATTTTTTTGAGGAATGTCTGAAAGCTATTTTTCTTTCATTTTCCAAAGATACAACATTACCACCAGGGCCATACCGCCACTCATGATAAACAATGTTTTGGCTCCAAGTGTGTACCAAATAATGCCGGCCAGCGAGCTTGCCACCATGGTGCACAGGCTTTGCAGGGCCGAAAAAGTTCCAATGGCTGTGGCGGTGTCTTTTGTGGCGGTGATGTTGCTTATCCAGGCTTTGGAAATGCCTTCGGTGGCCGAAGCATATAGTCCGTAGATGAAAAATAATCCGACAAAAACATAGAGGTTAGCATTGACAGCGAAGCCCAGATAGACTGCCGAAAATAAAGTTAGTCCAATCAGAAACATCCGTTTCAGTCCTATTTTGTCGGCCAATGACCCAACGGGAAAAGCAAACAAAGCATAAATCAGGTTGTAGAAAATATAAATGCCGATTACGTGTGTGTCGTTTAGTCCGGCGTCTTTGGCTTTCAGAAGTAAAAATACATCAGAGCTGTTGAACAGGGTAAACAGCAGTAGCCCAACCAACAGTTTCCGGTAAGCAGCAGGGCTTTGCTTCCAGTATTTCAGGAATGAAAAAAACGACACTTTTTCGTTTGCGGCGGCATGAACGGGTTTCTTTTCCCTGAGTAACATTGTTGTGATAATGGCTATAACGCCCGGTATAAAGGCAATGTAGAAAAGGGTGATATAGTCGTTCGGATTGAAGTACAGATAAATCAATGCCAAAGTCGGTCCGATGGCCGCGCCTATGGTATCCATGGCCCGGTGAAATCCAAAAACGGCGCCTTTGGTTTCGGGTGTAGCCTCGTCGGACAGGATGGCATCGCGAGCGCCGGTTCGTATTCCCTTGGCAAATCGGTCGGTGGTGCGTACGAAGAAAATCCATACCGGATGCGTGAAGAAGGCGGTCATTGGTTTCGATATCGCACTCAGGATATAGCCGATCTGAACGAAAGGCAATCGTTTGCCGGTAGCGTCAGATAGTTTTCCGAAATAACCTTTGCTAAGTCCGGCAGTGGCTTCGGCTACTCCTTCCAGAATACCAATGATCAGAATAGAAAATCCGATGCTTTTCAGGTAGATGGGCATTACCGGATAAAGCATTTCGCTGGCTACATCGGTAAACAGGCTTACTACCGACAAAATCCATACTACGCGTGTAATTTTCCTGAACATGGGACTTGTAATTTATAATTCAGAATGCATAATTCATAATTATTCTATATGTTCGTTATTTTCAATTCATAATCTTCTTCACAATGCTCCATTTTATTATGCATTATGAATTATGCATTATGAATTATGCATTATGAATTATG
>CAYSTC010000019.1:37259-80735 GCA_964433885.1 uncultured Paludibacter sp.
CCATTTTATTATGCATTATGAATTATGCATTATGAATTATGCATTATGAATTATGCATTATGAATTATGAATAATGAATTATGCATTATAAAATCAATCTATCTCCAGCTGCAAACCGTTTTTCAGGATATCCAGTGCGGGGTTTTGCTCGGCCATCAATCGGTAGCGTTCTTCCGGAGTAGTAGCTCGTTGCACAGCCGATTCTTCTGCTATCTTGATTGTCATCCTCACGCTCGAATTTTGCAGACGCTGGTGAATATAGCTCTGTATATCCGGTTGCAGGCGTTTCAATTCTTTTTCCTGTAATATATTGCTCACCGTTATTTCGAATGTGGTAGGCGATGTAATCTGAGGAGTTGAGCTCATGAAAAAACTAACCATGCGGGCCTGTTCGGGTATTGTTTCGGCAAACTGATACCAGGCACGAATCAGTTCGTCGCTGCTGAACGGCTTATTGAGCATGATTGCCGGCTCGGCAACTGTTCCATTGTTAGTTTCCTGTGGTTGGTTGGATGTGGCGGCAGGTGCTGTAATCGATATGCTTCCGGGTCTTTTGAACACGGGCTTAGCAGCAGTCGTGGGCTCAGCTTTTGGCTTTATGGTAATGGTTGGATTTGGAGCCGCCGCAGGCTGTGCAACCACCTGAACTGTTGGTGCCGGATTATTGGTAACAGGAGCTGGTGCAGCCTGATTGGTCTGAATTCTCTGAATGGGCGCCGGTTTTTCGTCAGCTATACTGGATTTTTTTTTTTCGTCCGTCAGTTGGCACAGACGGATTAAAGCAAGCTCCACGAGCAAACGTTTATTTTTACTTTGTCTGTAGTCGATATCGCAATCGTTGCTTATTTTCAACGCCTGAAACAAAAAGTCCGGCGTGCAGCTTTGTGCCTGTGTCTTGTACCGTTCGCCTATGTCTGCGCCTACTTCAAGCAAGGTAATGGTTTGAGGATCCTTGCTCACCAGCACATCGCGCAGATGCGAGCTGAGTCCGGTAATAAAATGATGGGCATCAAAACCCTTGTTCAACACTTCGTCGAATATCAATAATGATTTCGCTACTTCGCCTTTCAGAAATGCCTCCACCAGCCGGAAATAGTACTCGTAATCAAGTACGTTCAGGTTTTCGATAACGCCCTGATACGTTATGTTGTTGCCACAAAAACTTACCAGCTGATCAAATATCGACAACGCGTCGCGCATTCCACCATCGCTTTTCTGAGCCACCACGTTTAGTCCGTTCGGATCCACAGTTACACCTTCTTTTTCGGCCACCATTTGCAGGTGCTTTACCGTGTCGGCTACTGTGATGCGGTTGAAGTCGTATATCTGGCAACGCGAAAGAATTGTTGGGATAATTTTATGCTTTTCGGTAGTAGCCAGAATAAAAATAGCATGAGCGGGTGGTTCTTCCAGCGTTTTCAAAAATGCGTTGAAAGCTCCGGTTGAAAGCATGTGAACCTCGTCGATAATATATACGCTGTATTTACCAATTTGTGGTGGTATGCGTACCTGGTCGGTGAGTGAGCGGATGTCGTCAACACCGTTGTTGGATGCAGCATCGAGTTCATGAATGTTGTATGATCGCTGGTCGTTAAACGAAACGCAGGATTCACACTCATTACAGGCTTCATGTTCAGCAGTCAGGTTCTGGCAATTAATAGTTTTAGCAAAGATTCGGGCGCAAGTGGTTTTTCCCACGCCACGAGGTCCGCAAAACAAGTACGCATGAGCCAAATGGTTGCTTTTTATGGCATTCTTAAGCGTTGTGGTCAAAGATGATTGGCCTACAACGGAATTAAAAGTGGATGGGCGGTATTTGCGTGCTGAAACTATGAAATTGTCCATAAATTGAAATCTTATTCTGCTTTTGCTTGCAAATATACTGAAAAATGATGGTTCAGTTCATCAAAAAAAAAGATTTCTGAAAAAAAAGAAGGTTCCTGAAAAATGCTTACCTTTGCCTCCTCAATACGTGTTTCAGAACAATTATTGCCAACAACTTTTTTGTAATCCTAATCTGTGTTTATATTATGCCGGCTTTCAAAAAAAAAGGAAAACTACGGAAGATATTATTGAACAAGTATCTGATTGTGTTGCTTTCTTATGCCGTTTTTGTTACTTTTTTTGATGAACACAGCCTGATTCATCGCTGGGAAAGCCATCAGAAAATAAACCGGATGGAAGAAGAACTAAAATTCTATCAGGAAGAAATTAAAGTTACGAAGCAAAAGAAGAACGAACTTCAGTCCAGTAACGAAAACCTGGAGAAATTTGCACGTGAGCATTATTATATGAAGAAAAAGAGCGAAGATATTTTTATAATTAAAGAATGATACAGACCAATACTACCAAAATGATTTTTACTGTAGGCAGCACGCTTACAATCCTGGGTTGCATAATCAAACTATTCGATATTACATATGCTCCGTATGTTTTTTCGGTTGGAGCTGCTTTTCTCATTTATCTTCAATTAAAGCATTTTGCAGATAACCGCAAATCAGATATACGCCAGAAACGCCTTTCCCGAAATGGATTATTGTCGGGATTGTTGTTGGCTTTGGCTGCATACCTTATGTTTACGGGATCAAATTCCTGGGTTGTGGCGGTTCTTATTTATGCGCTTTCGTCGTTGTTCCTTTCGTTTCGGGGAGCTGATAAGTGAGAAAACCTTGTAGTAAATAAAACCTTGCAGATATAAAAAATGGCAAACTCAATACTGAGTTTGCCATTTTTTGTTATGTTGTAAATTTACTTTCGGGTAAGTTATTTCTTTGATGCGCAACGCTCGTTGAGCAATTTAGTGATTTCAGAGGTGATATCGTAACCTTTAGCAGCATACAAAACATTGTCGTTAGAAGTGTTGCTGATAATGATTTCGTATTTATTGTCCTTGTTATACTCCTTCATAAATTTGTTAATGGTATCACGAAGTTCTTCGCTCATTTTTTGCTGAACCTGAAGTAATTGTTGGCTTAATTTGCCATCCAGTTCCTGCAATTCCTGTTGTTTTCTCTGCAGTCGAAGTTGTTCTTGTTCGGCGCGTTCACGACTCAGAAAAGCATTGTTTTCCAGTTTGCGTTTAAACTCATCCATTTCTGTTTGTAGCTGGCGGGCCCGTACATTTATAGTCAAGCGTGAGTCTTCCTGTCTTTTAATCAGTGATTCATTGGCATCTTTTGCAAATTGGTAATGCAACAGCAGCGAATCAACATTTATATAGGCAATAGGTAATTTTCCTTTTGTAATAGTTCCTTTTCCGGCAATGAATTGTTGGGTTGCAGGGCTCGATTTGGCTCCCAAAACCAGCCAAAAAAGAATAATAACAGCAATTGTCAATACAGCATTTAAAATGAGTGATAGGTTTTTCATCAGCTTTTCTATTAAATAATTGGATATCTTTATTTTTACAGATTCAAGAATGTGTTTTTCAGAAATCAGACTGCAAAGATAATTTTTTTAGGACACAACAATACTAAGCATTCTGATTTTTTAATAAAATGAATGTTTCATTGTGTTTTTTAACTTTCTTTTAGCTTTTGGTAGCATTTCGAATCGTTTTCGGGCAAAAAAAATTCCGGATTGAGGTTTTTCTCTCAATCCGGAATTTTTTATTTGTTTTGTGTATTAGTAACGGGCAGAAACCACATTCCAGTCAACCAAATCCCACAATGCAGCTACATAATCGGCGCGACGGTTTTGATAGTCCAGATAATAGGCATGTTCCCATACATCAAATGTGAGCAGTGGAGTTAAACCGCGGGTAATCGGATTTCCAGCGTTACTTTCTTTAGCAATAGATAGTTTGCCATCAGCATCTTTAACCAGCCAGGCCCAACCTGATCCAAACACGCTTATAGCAGCCTTGTTGAATTCTGCTTTAAAGGCCTCAAGAGAGCCGAATGCAGAATCAATTGCACTTGCAAGGCTTTGGCCGGGAGCAGTGCCTTTGTTTGGAGTCAACGAAAGAAAATAGAAGTTGTGGTTCCATATTTGAGCTGCGTTGTTGAATATCGGACCTTCCGATTTTTTTACGATTGTATCCAAATCTGCATTTTCGAATTCTGTCCCATCAACCAGTCCATTCAGGTTATTTACATAGGTCAGATGATGTTTGCCATAGTGAAAACTTATGGTTTTTTCAGAAATAACTGGTTCTAATGCATTGTGCGCATAAGGCAATTCGGGCAATGAAAATTTCATGATTTTGTTGTTTTATGTGTTAATAATCGATTTATTTCTTTTGATTTATTCCTTTTAAACGTCATTGGTACGTATTTTGTTTGCTGATTCGGGTACTTTTTTTACGAAAAAATTAAAGACATTTGGTTTACTGCATTTTTCTTATCATCTTTGTAGTCAAAATAGATGTTTTTACACCTTTTCCGTTAATTTGCAGTCAAATTTAAATAAAAAAATGAATATGAGAAAAACAATTCGATTGATTATTACATTAGCTCTTGTAATATCAGCCACAACTGCCTGTAAGACAAAACAAAAAATTACTGAAGTTCCTGCAGGTGCCAACGTTGAAGCCACTACTTCTGCTAAAACAAATGTTACTCCACAAACAGCTCCTGCCGAAGCAGTAACAAATGAACCTGAAGTTACCCGTAATGAAAGTTTCAGTCTGGTTGAAGGCGAATCTACTGCTTTAAATTATAAATATCACGTTGTTGTGGGAAGTTTTTCCAATCAAAGCAATGCTAAAGGACTGCAAACTTTGTTGAAATCAGAAGGAAATAAAGCGCTTGTAGTTTTAAATGAGAAAGGTATGTATCGGGTGTTGATTGCCTCGTACAACGATTACAACCAGGCACATGCACGTATTAAACAAATCTCTGACCGTTTCCCTGGCGCTTGGGTATTAGTAAAAAAATAACAACGATATTGTGATAATAGCTATATTGAGATAATAAAAAAGGAGAGTTTTGCTCTCCTTTTTTATTTCAATAAATCAACGATTTTATTTCTCAATGCCTGAGCCTGTAAAATGTCAGGATTGTTTGATCGGGATAGTTTGCAGAAGCGAATTTTAGCTTTGAATTTTTTTAAGCTGGAATTCCATTTTAAAGCCCGTTTGCCCATTGGATACAGCGACAGAAAAAACAATAAACCTACCCACGGAGGTAAGTTGGTCAATCCAAGAAACAGAATTGTTTGCAGTGCATAGAATAACGGGAATGTAACGGCGCCCAACGTGTAATGAATAGAACCGAAAAAGCCTTTAAACTCCGGCTTGAAAACATTTTTTCTCAAATAAACAGGGATGAAAAATGGCAGAAAATTTAAAATCAATCCATAAATAAAGAATGGAATTGTAGCAAGTAGAAGCAAACCGTCTGAAATTAGCGAAAGTTTGTTGTATGGAGCTCGTTCTAAAATTGGATTTCGCAAATTTGTTTCATTCAGCAACCTTTGAAATTCTTTGCAAAGCGCATTTAATTCCTGCATGATGTTTGGCTCGTTTTTTTCCAATAAAGCCAGCTTTTCGGCTACTTTCTGACGGGCAACAAACCTGTAAATCGTTTTGTCTGGTAATTGCAATTTGTTAAGGTATGGCGTTGTGCCAATCTCAGTTGCAACTTCGAAACATTCGTAGTATTGATCCGTGTCAAGATGTAGTGAGTTTTGAATCAGGTCGTTTTTTAATCTGTCGCGAATTTCGTTTGTAGTTGTAGCGGGATTGGCCTCATAAGCTAACATGTAGTCTGATACTTCTATTGGTTTGCCAATGTTGATAATGATGTGTTTTTGTGATTTAATAATACTGCCAAAATCAAGGCCTACAGGAATAATTTTCACAGCCGGATGATTGCCGTATTTTTGCTGAGCTGCAAATGCAATTCTGAAAATTCCCTTTACCAGCGGTCGAAGTCTGCGTTCTACTTCCTGATTTCCTTCGGGCATAATGCACAGGGCTTTGTTATGATGTAGCACTTCAATGCAGCGATCAAAGATTTCGGAGTTCCTTCCCAGGTTTTCAACTCCATCGCGCATTCTGAAAGCAGGCATTATTTTGGCGAAATTTAAAATTTTTGCAGCTGTTTTGTTTTTGAAAATATCGGATCGGGCGAGAAATACGACAGGTGTTTTGTGGGGAACCACTGACGCGACTGCAAGCGCATCCATGAGAGCATTTGTGTGGTTTGGTGCAAAAATTACGGGGCAATCAGCGGGAATGTTTTCTCTGCCAACAACAATATATTCACTGTAAAAAAGCTTGAATGTAGTGGTAATATATTTTCTGGCTAAATTATAAGAAAGTGGAAAATCGTAAATATTCGACATGACTGGTTTTTGTTGTTTCGATGTCACCTCCTTCATAAAATCAGTGCCGGAGTGACAATTGTTTTTGCAATACAAATATAGGAATTATTATTGTTGCAATTGTACTTTCACTTCAATAGAGGATATTCTCAAAGTAGATAAAATTTTAATTATTTTTGCGGTTGAAATTAGTTTAAAACAATATCGAAGATTTATTATGTTGAGAAAAGTATTTTTAATGTTGCTTACAGTGCTGGTTCTGACAGAATCGTGTGCTGAGAAAAAAGAAAGTGCTACCATAGTTTGTTTGGAAACAACGTATGGGAAAATTTCTTTGAAGTTATACCCAGAGACAGTCAAGCATAGAGATAACCTGATAAAGCTTGTGGATGCCGGGTTTTATAATGGGTTATTATTTCACAGGGTTATTAATGGTTTTATGATTCAGACCGGCGATCCGGATTCAAAGAACGCTAAGCCCCAGGCCACGCTGGGTTCGGGAGGCGTTGCTTATACCATTCCAGCCGAATTTGTTTATCCGAAGTACTATCACAAACGTGGAGCCATTGCTGCAGCGCGTAAAGCCGATCAGGTAAATCCGAAAAAAGAATCTTCAGGCTGTCAGTTTTATATTGTTCAGGGGAAAGTTTTTTCCGGTGAAGAATTGGATGTCCTTGAGGAAAATAACAAGCAACGATTGGAACAAAAACTATTTCAGGAAATTTTAGCTACAAAGCAAAACAGAGCAGATAAATTTCGTCGGGATAATGATCAGGCCGGCCTTGACAAACTGCGTGAGTCGATTATTGAAGAGGTGCACAAAAAAGTTGATGCTGACTCTTCATATAAATTTACTGCAAAGCAGCGTGATGATTATGAAACGATTGGTGGAGCACCGCATTTGGATGGTGCCTATACCGTTTTTGGTGAAGTGGTGGAGGGGATGGATGTGGTTGATAAAATATCTCAGGTGCAGGTTGGGAAAAATGATCGTCCGCTGGAAGATGTCCTGGTGCTGAAAGCTACAGTAGTCCGTTAGGCGAGAGACTTTATTCAACAAAAAAGCTTCACTTACAAAGTGAAGCTTTTTTGTTGAAATTATTTATTGGTGTTCTGTTCTTAATAAATCGTTGACTGTTTTTACAGGGTTGAATGTTTCGATTGGCACTTCAACGAAAATAGTGTTCCAGTCGCTCATAGCGCCATTCCAAAGTCCCGGTAGTTCGAGTGCTTTCAGTTCTTTACCGTTTTTGGACTTAAGCGAAATAAAACCGGTATTTTTATCAACGTATTTTACCAGATCAAATTTTTCTCCTTTGTAGTTTTTTACCCCACACACCAAATCAACCGGATTGAAATGTGTTGATCCCTGCATTTTTTCTTTATCGGCCGGATTGTTCAGATTAATCTGAGAGCTTTCCAGAATCTGAGGAGAAACTGTTCCATCTGAGTTTACTGTAAGGAATGGACCACCACCAGGTTCACCCACATTTTTCACCATTCCACAAACCCGAATCGGACGGTTCAGCTTTCGAACCAGGTATTCTTTCAGTTCTTCTTTTGAAAGTGATTTAATATCTGGATGTTGGTTGTTTAGCTGTGTTTCGCAAAATGCTGATATTTTAGCCAGTTTGTCTTCTGATACAGAGCTGCTTCCCAGTTCTTTCAGGTAGGCGAACGACTGATTTTGTAGTTTGACGAGAATGCCGGCAATCAATTTTTTATATGTTACTGTGCTGTCTTTCAAAGAGTCGGGTACCACATTGTCGATATTTTTGATGAAAATTACATCGCCTTCAAGGTCGTTGAGGTTTGCAATCAGGGCGCCATGGCCTCCCGGACGGAAAACCAACTCGTCTTTGTCTCTGAAAGGTTGGTTGTTTTCATCAGCAGCAATGGTGTCGGTGGATGGTTTTTGCTCCGAGAAACCGACATTGTACTTGATGCCGAATTTAGCTTCAAAGCCGTTAAGTGATTCCGCCAAATGTTTTTCGAATAACGAGCGGTGTTCTTTCGAAACGGTAAAATGGATATTTACCTGATTGGATTTATTTGCCGCATACAAAGCGCCTTCTACCAAATGTTCCTGCATGGGAGTGCGTTTTTCGGTAGGGTAGGAGTGAAAGCGTAACAAACCTTTGGGTAGTGCTCCGTAATTTAAACCTTTATCCGAAAGTAGATTGGCTACAACTGATTTGTGCTCTTTGCCAGCGATCAGTTCATCAATTGATTTTCCTTCGTTTTTGATACAAACAGCATTCAGTTCTTCGTAAAAGGCAAATTTGCTGATTTCATCGAAAAACTTAATTTCAAATTTATTCCCGGGTTCAGTTCTGTCGCTTTCCAAAAATTCAAAAAGATCTTTGAACATGCGGCTGGCAGCGCCTGAGGCAGGCACAAATTTCAGAATTGTGGCGTCTGTTTGCAAATAATTTTCCCATTCTGCCAGAATTTCGGAAGATTCATTTTCGGTGAGTCGTACGATGCCTTTTCCGGGTTCAGCAGCACTGCGAATTTCTAAATAAGGAAATCCTGTAGCAAAAGCGTTCAGTTGTTCTTCAATCTGTTGGGTTGAAATACCGCGGCTTTGCAACAAGATTTCATCGGTTTGATTAAGCATAATTTTATGTGTTGATGATTGTTCTTTTGTGGAGCTGCAAAGGTAGTGATTTTTTGAGGAAGTGATTTTGCTTTTTTTGTGAAAATTATCGATGTTGTCCGATGAAAAAAGGCTGCAAAATATGCAGCCTTATGGTGTGAATTTGCAACTTATTCTCCCAGTTGTTTTTTCAAAGTTGCTATGTCTTTCTTTCTGGTGTTCAGCTCTTCCAGATATTCATATATCCTCGTGATTGTTTTATAATCCGAAAAATAAGATTCAGCAAAGGAATTGTACGACTGAACTGCATAGTTAATAGCTTTGTCTATATCACCGCTAATTTCGTAAGCAATGGCGATATTGTTGGCAGCTTGTGCACGGGTAGTTGGGTTTTTGCTTGTCGATAGTATCTTCTCCCAGCTATCAATGGCTTTTTTCCAGTCTTTGGTATAAACAAAGCTCATACCCTGGGTCATGTATTTATTTTTAGAGTTGAAAAAGTAACGATCTGCTTTTTCCCAGTAAGGGAGGAATCGGCTGGTTGATTTTTTCCCTACATTCAATGCACCATCAATAATCCCGTCCATGCGTTTTGGTAGGCCGTCCATCAATTTTTTTCTTACATATGATTCCGTTTCCCAGTAGATTGTATCTTTGAATTGTACCGACGTGGTTTCCGGTGAGTTTGGATAATGGATGCTCCACGACGATTCGTACCGAACTTCAAAAACAGCCAAAAACGAACTTGTTTCATTTAAATAGTATTCCGAAATATCATCATTGACTTTTATTTTGTCCAACGACAAGATTGCATCCGCGTCATTTTCATCGCATAGTTTTTTTACTGTTGAGTTGTCCAGCGGATTAACGATGGAGAAATTAGTGCTTGGGTTTACCGAATTTGGAATCAGTTTTACAGATGAGAAGAACCCATTGGTTTCCAAATCTTCATTCAAAGCGCCCAGGCAAAATAGCGGAATGCTGTCTGTGTTGATCGATACGTTTTTGGTTTTTTGATTTAAAAGCTCGGTTCTGTGGCCTAAATTATCTGGTTGAGGGGCGGTGTTGTTTATAAGAAGAAGATTGTTGGCATTTGAGGCAAAGGTGACTTTTGCGGGGCGTAGCACGTCAAGCGACGTATATAATAATTCAGTGCAGGAAGTAAGAAAAACAGTGCCAAAAGCCAGAATGATGAATTTTAGTTTTTGTGTTTTCATACGGTAATAATTGTGTTTTTTATGAACTGATACGCGTATAATGTTTAATGCGTGTTTCCGATTATTTGTGACGGTAATTCAGACCGTTTTATAAATTTAATTCTAATCCATCGTAGGATAAATGGATGTGTTTTGGTAGTTGTAAATCCACTTCCTCGTGCAATCCCATGTCGTGACTCATGTGTGTGAAATAGGTTTCACGGGCTCCTATTTTCCCAGCCACCTCAATAGCTTCGTCCAGCGATAAATGCGAAATATGTTTTTGCGGTCTTAATGCATTAATAACCAAAATTTCGAGTCCTTTCAACTGTTTGATAGACTTATCTTCTATCGTTTTTACGTCAGTCAGATATGCAATTTTTCCAAACCTGTATCCCAAAATGGGCAATCGGGCATGCATAACCCTGATAGGTTGTATGTTTAATTCGCCTATTTTTAAAGGTTCTTCGTTAATTTCATTTAGTTTGATTAACGGAACTCCTGGGTACTTGTCCTCAACAAAGCAGTAAGGCATGTTTCGTTTTATTACACCCAATACTTTTTTTTCGGCATATACTCGTGCTTCTCCAAGCGGCCTAACATCATCCAAACCACCAACATGATCGTAATGTTCATGCGTAAGCAGTATGCCCGATAGTTGATAAATCTGATGCCGGATAAGTTGTTGTCTCAAATCCGGACCGCAATCGATTAAAACATGCGTATCACCCTCAGAAATCAGAACGCTGGCACGCAAACGTTTATCTTTAATTTCGGTAGAACGGCATACTTTGCAGTTGCACCCAATTTGGGGTACTCCAGTCGATGTGCCGGTTCCTAAAAATAGAAGTTTCATACTTAGTTGCCAACGAAAATTATAGTTTCATTCTTATTCTCCATTCCTGAGGATACAGATTGTTGCATCTGTTTCCCATATTTTTTATCCACCCAAGTCCTTGTCCTTTATAGCTAATAAGCAGGTAGCCCTTTTTTGAATCCGGAAGAAAAATAGCTTCTTTTTTTAAAAATAAAATGGCAGTTTCATAGTCCACTTCTACAGTTTCAATAAAATTTTTATCCAACTTCTTGGATAGCGCCATACTTGCGCCCGGAATAAAGTCTGATCCTTTTATTTCGCCCAGCAACAAACCGGAGTGCATGCATTTTAATTGTTTATTTAAAAGCAAAAAATCAGCTAACCGGTTTTTGTCATAAGCTTTTACCAGATTGTTTTCAACTGTTATTGTCCAACGATCCGGTTCTTGTAGTGTTAACGTTTTAATGTCGTTTTTTGTTACAAATTTTATGCCTTTTTTATCCTCTTTTTTATTTTTTATTGTGCCCGTAACGGGTGAGTTTTTTCTGAGCACAGATAAAAAGAATCCTTCCCCTTTGGTTTTATGCGGGTAAAACCGGTATCCAGCCTCACTAACTGTAATATCTGCATTGCCATTGAGGTCTACAGTTAATAGTTCTGCCCCAAGTTCTTTGCAAATCCACTTAACGTTTTCCTCATTTTCTTCGCGGTTGTATGTGCAAGTGCTGTATACCAGAATTCCGTTGGTTTTGAGTGAGTTCCAAACGGAAGTAAGAATCTCGCGTTGGCGCTCTGCGCATAAACGGACGTTGTATTCCGACCATTCCTGAATTGCTCCGGGGTCTTTACGGAACATACCTTCGCCCGAGCAGGGTGCGTCCACTATTATGGCATCGAAAAATCCCGGAAGGGCTGCAAAATTTTTTGGTTCGTTGTTGGTGACCACTACGTTGGGGTTGCCCCATTTTATCAAATTTTCGGCCAGGATATAAGCGCGCGAGCGAATAATTTCATTGCTGACCAATATGCTGCTTTCCGGCAGCGTTTGCGATAAAAGGGTTGATTTTCCTCCTGGTGCGGCACACAAATCCAAAACCGTTTCTGCACCTGGGAAATGTTGCTTGATAGCCTGTTCAAGAAACATAGAGCTGGCTTCCTGTACGTAGTAAACACCTGCATGAAAAAGCGGATCGGCTGTGAAAAGCGGCCGTTCAGAAAGGTAATAACCCGTGTCGCACCATGGAACTTTTTCATCCGATGGTTGGTACTCCATTTTATTGTTTACCCGTACACTTGTCGGTGGTGCACTGTCGAGCGCCTTTACAAGTGCATCGAAGTCGGTATTCGGTAAATTTTGCGTACGTTTTATAAATGCTTCCGGTAATGTCATTGAGGCAAAGTGCTTTCAGTTGAAATTTGTCGTTTTATTTTATAATTTGGCTTTAATTCTTTCAATTGTTTGAGCGTACTCTTCTTCGTTAAGATATACTTTTTGAGGGTTCATTTCAAAAATTCCACCAAATTCAAATTCTCCGTCGTATTTTGGAACAATGTGGAAATGAAGATGTGGTAGCTTGTCGGAATAAGCTCCGTAATTTATTTTGGCTGAGACGAATGCTTTTTGTATTGCTTCAGCCACTTTGCAAACATCGGCCATAAATGCATTGCGATCCGGTTCGGTAAGTTCGAACAATTCTTTTACGTGATCTTTGTAAGCCACTATACATCTGCCCGGATGGCTTTGTTCTTTGAAAAGAAAGAGGGTTGATGCGCTCAAATCGCAGATTTCGATCATTAAACTTTTTTGCAATTCGTTGCGTTGACAATACAAGCAGTCTGAAGATTTTTCCATATTGATATTTGTTGTTTTTTTTGCAATTTATTTGTTTGCGTGCTTCTAAAAAAAGAAAGCAGTGAAATAAAATGTCACTGCTTTCAGAATAACTTATGTAAATGTTAAGCCTTTTGGGCATCCAAAATACTGAGGGCCATTTCTAAAATTTTAGTATCATCGAGCATAACCAAACCGCCATCAGGACCGGGTTCGATATGTACTCCACAACTTTTACCATCTTTATAGTCGTGCCCACCAAAATAATTGCGCACAGTTTCTTTTTCCAGACCAAGCTCTGTCGCGATCTTGGTCATACTACCGCTTGGAAGCGCATCCTTTACTCTACGTAGCTCGTTGAATGTTATAGTTTTCGTCATGACATTAAGTATTAGAATTGTTAGTAAAATTGTGATTAGTAAAAGTGCAATAAACGTACGGTTTTCTTTTTATATAGCAAAATAATTAACCATGAATTTTTCGTAAAAAACTAAAAATGAACTTTGCCCAATTTCAAATACTTGATATATAGATTTTTGTGTCAGTGTGAGAGATTGTAGTTTTAAGTCTGTTTTAAGTTTGAGATTTCGTTGTAAAATTCAACAATTGTTTCAATTCCTTTGAAAAACAATTCCACCGGAAAATTTTCGTTTGGAGAATGGATGGCATCCGATTCAAGCCCGAATCCAATCAAAATTGGTTTTACGTTGAGCACTTCCTCAAAAACAGGAACGACTCCAATGCTTCCTCCACGGCGTACAGGCAGGGGTTTCTTTCCGAATGTTTTAGTGTAAGCTTTTTCGGCTGCTTTATACATGTCTGAGTCTATAGGGCATACGTAGCTGTTGGCTCCATGCAGATAGGTTACTTTTATATCAATATTTTCGGGGGCTATTTGTAACAGGTAATCAGAAACAAGTTTTGCAATTTTTTCCTGGCGTTGGTGCGGAACCAGCCGCGTGGAAAGTTTTGCATAAGCTTTAGATGGCAGTACGGTTTTGGCGCCTTCGCCTGTATAGCCTCCCCAGATTCCGCAAATGTCAAGTGCTGGACGTATTCCGGTGCGCTCGATGGTGCTGTAGCCTTTTTCTCCCGAAACAGTTTTGATGTTAAGATTCTTTTTATATTCTGCTTCGTCGAATGGAATTTTCGATATCAATTCCCGCTCGTAATCCGAAACTTCTTCCACGTCATCGTAAAAGTGCGGAATGGTAATTTTACCATTTGAATCTGAGAGTTGCGATAGTATTTTGCTTAATTCCATGATGGGGTTGGCCACAGCGCCTCCAAAAATACCCGAGTGTAGGTCTCGGGAGGCAGAGGTAGCTTCTATTTCCCAATATGCCAGTCCGCGCAGCCCGGTTGTAATACTGGGTGTTTCAGCTGATAGCATGCTAGTATCAGAAACCAAAATGGTGTCGCATTTGAGCAATTCCTTGTTCTCGATACAGAATTTTTCCAGGCTGGGCGATCCGATTTCTTCTTCGCCTTCGAGTAGAAATTTTACATTACATTTTAGCTGATTAGTTTTTACAAGGTATTCAAAAGCCTTAGCGTGCATAAACGATTGGCCTTTATCGTCGTCAGCACCGCGTGCGAATATTTTCCCATCTCTGATTTCTGCATCAAACGGGTCTGAAATCCAGAGTTCAAGAGGCTCGGCGGGCATCACATCGTAGTGTCCGTATACCATAACGGTAGGTTTGGATGGGTCAGTAAATTTTGATGCGAAAACAACCGGATTGCCCTCTGTAGGTATTATTTCTACCCTGTCGACTCCTGATTTTAGAAGGATTTGGCTCCATTTTTCGGCACACAGATGAATTTCTGGTTGGCGATGCATGTGCGAACTGACGCTCGGAATGCGGATCAGGCTGAATAATTCTTCGAAAAAGCGGTCTTTGTGTAGTGAAATATACTCTTTTATTGTATTCATGTAAATTGTGATTTGTTTTATTGATTTTTTTTGAAAAACTCTATAAAAATACGAAATTATTCCTGAAAAACTTAATTCTTTATTGTTGAAATAAACAATTTAAGTTCGGTTTTTGTTTGATATTCGGAAACTTGGAAACTTTGAAACGCTCATAGTTTCCTTTTTGTTTGATATAATATATTTATATATAGTTATTTGTGTTTTTATTTAAAATTTTAAAATAAAAATAATCTGATTTTTGTGTTGGTGTTTTATGTATTTTGTATAATTTTGCAACGATTTTTTATCAGGATGAATATGGAAACCCAGCAGGAATTAATTGTAAGTACAGCCAGTCGTTTGTTTGAGCAGTTCGGGATACGAAGTGTTTCAATTGACAATGTGTGTACTGAATTACGAATTTCAAAAAAAACTTTTTATAGCTATTTTTCTCAAAAAGAAGATTTGGTTGAAGCCGTTTTGATTTATCAACGAAGCATACAGCACGAAAAGTTTGCAAAACTGTTTAAGAATAAAAATGCGATTGATTCGTTGATACTCAGCATTAAAGAAATTAAGAAAAGTATCGGGCATGAATCTATTGCTATGTGTTACGATCTGGAGAAATACTATCCGAAGGTAAATGAGAAATATGAACAAATTTCGCGGCAGGAAATGAGAGCCGGTTTTCAAAAATTTTTATTGCAGGGGATTGAGGAAGGCTACTTCAGACAGGACTTAGATGTGGAGTTAATCGCATTTTTCCACGCACTTCAGGTGAAAAAAACATTCGATTTGATGAGTCAGGATCCGAAGAAATATTCAAAAAAGCGGTTGCTCGATTTTTTTATTGACTTGATGATCCACCTTATTGCCAACGAAAAAGGATTGAAATACGTGGAGGAAAATTATAATAAAACAGAATAGGAGAAACTATATCAACAGTTTTATCGGAATAAAAAATGATTTTGTCGGGATTTTAACTCGCAAATCTCGTAATTCATCGGGGAAAAATGGTAATTCAACGATTTTATTTTTCAGAAGCTGTTAATTGGTTGTAGTTTTGCATAAAAATGATAAAAGTATTAATTTCTAAATAATTTAAGAATTGTGAAACAGTTTAGTAGAAAATTTGTATGGGCAGTTGCTTTGGTTTGCATGCTGCCTACGGCTATGCTAAAGGCACAGGATACGTTGACCGTTTCTTTGTCGAAAGCACTTGAAATAGCTATGAGCGAAAGTCCGACCATAAAGGTGGCAAATAAGGAAATAGACCGGGTAGATTACTCGAAGAAAGAAAAATTTGCAGCTTTGTTTCCAAATATATCTGCAGCAGGGTCGTATCAACGTGCTTTGAAAAAACAACGTGTTTTTTTCTCTATTCCGGGAATGCCGTCGAATCCTGATGGTTTCGAAATGGGACAAGACAATACCTTTAATGCAGGTTTAACCGCGTCGATGCCCATTATTTCGCCTACACTATGGGCTTCGTTGGAAATGACTGAAACGGATGCAAAACTGGCGTTGGAAACGGCCCGTTCTTCCAAATTATCACTGATTAATCAGGTGACAAAAGCCTATTATACCATTTTATTGACTCAGGATCAGTATAATGTGTTCAAACGGAGTTATCAGAATACCGTAGAAAATGCTCGTATTATCCAGAATAAATTCAAACAGGGAACTGTATCAGAATTTGAATGGATTCGTGCTGATGTTCAGGTGAAAAATGCAAGTACTAATTTGGTTTCGGCAGAAAGTGCTGTAAATATGAGTAAATTGCAGCTGAAAATGCTCATGGGAATGGATATGTTCACTGGATTGAAGATTGAAGGAAATCTTTCTGATTTTGAAAAAAATATGTATGGCGACGTTTTATCCATTGACACAACAAGCCTGAAAACCAATACAGATTTAAATCAGTTCGATTTAAAGGCAAAGCAACTGGATCATGCTTTGAAAATTCAAAAAGCCGGCTGGTGGCCAACTCTGGCTGCAAGTTTTAACTACGCTTACATGTCAATGGCTAATGATGCTGTTGATTTAAGATGGTTCCCGACTTCGACTGCTGCTGTGCAACTGAGTATCCCGATTTTTCAGGGAGGAGCAAGGGTGTACAAAGAAAAGCAATTGAAAATCCAGAAAGATCAATTGAAAGATCAGCGCGATAATCTGCGCAGAAGTCTGGAAATGCAAGCTATTTCTTATCTTGATAACATTAAAAAGGCTATGGAGAAAATTGAATCCAACAAAGAGGGATTGCGCCAGGCCGAAAAAGCTGTTGCTATTTCAAAAAAGTTATATGAAGTTGGAGCCAGCACATATTTGGATCTTTCGAACGCAGAACTGGCATATATTCAGGCTGGGTTAATGTATAACCAATCTATTTTCGATTATTTGTCGGCTAAATCAGATTTGGAAAAACTGTTGGGGAAAGATTCGAAATAGTTTATAGTTAGTAGTTTATAATTAATGTAGCAAATATAAAAATTAAAAATATCGATATGAATAAGATTAAATTAGTTGGAATGTTTCTTCTGGCACTGGTTCTCGGTTTGACTTCGTGCAATAAAGAAAAGAAAGCCGAAACGACAGTAGTGGCGGAGACTCCGAATGTTCGTATACAAGCAGTAACCGAACGTGAGGTAGAACAAACTTATGAACTGACAGCTTCGGTGCAGCCGGATGCTAAAAACAGTATTGCTCCATCGGCTCCCGGTAGAATCCGGAATATTCTGGTGGAAGTAGGGCAGCATGTTTCTAAAGGCCAAAAACTGGTACAAATGGATGTTGCCAATTTGTCGAATCTGGAAACTCAGATTGAAAATGTAAAACGTATCTATAAAAGAACTCAGGAACTTTTCAATGTTGGTGGTGCATCTCAACAGGATTTGGATAATGCAAAACTACAATTGGATGTGGCGCAGACAAATTTGAAAAATCTGACAGAAAATACTTTTTTGTTGAGTCCTATCAGTGGTGTGATTACTGCACGCAATTATGATAACGGAGATATGTATAGCGGCCAGATGCCTGTGCTTACAGTTATGAATATCAATCCGGTGAAGCTTTTAATAAATGTTTCAGAATCTTACTATTCGCAGGTAAAAACAGGTATGCCTGTTAATATAAAGTTCGATGTTTTTGAAGGTCAAACTTTTCAGGGTAAAGTTAATCTGATCTATCCTACTATTGATGAGCGGACACGTACTTTTGCGGTAGAGGTGAAAATCAATAACAGCAATAATAAAGTTCGTCCTGGCATGTTTGCTCACGTAATTCTCGAATTCGGTAAAGCGAAGAGTGTAGTGGTTCCGGACAAATCAATAGTAAAACAAGCCGGCTCAGGGGCGAAATATGTTTATGTTTACAACGATGGCAAAGTTCAATACAAACAGGTAGAAGTCGGTCGCAGGGTGGAATCTGATTATGTTATTTTGTCAGGAGTAGCCGCAGGCGAACAAATTGTTGTTGCAGGTCAGGCTAAGTTGGTTGATGGTGCAACTGTAAATGTTATCAAATAATTTTTAGTAAATAGTAAATAGCTGGTAACTTTTGATAAAAGGATTTTTCTCCTCATATCACTTGTTACTTGCTTTCTAAAAAATAAAGAATATGAGTTTATACGAAAGTTCGGTAAAAAGGCCGGTAATGACTTCGATTATTTTTATCGCGGTTGTTATTCTGGGACTTTTCTCTTACGATAGATTGCCGATTGATTTGTTGCCAAAAATTGAAACCAACACCATTCTGGTTATGACGACCTACGATGGAGCCAGTGCTTCGGATGTGGAAACAAATGTAACGCGCCCGCTGGAAAGCTCTTTGAATACAGTTTCGAACCTGAAAAATATCAAATCTACATCCAAGGAAAATCGTTCGATTATTACCATGGAGTTTGATTATGGATTGGATTTGAACGTTGTTACTAATGATATCCGGAATAAGTTGGATTTGGTGAAATCCTACATGCCTGCCGGTGCAGGGAATCCTATTATATTTAAGTTGAGCACGGACATGATTCCGGTAATTATGCTTTCGGCCACAGCCAATCAGAGTTTACCGGCTTTATACAAGATTCTGGATACTAAAGTGGCTAATCCGCTGGCACGTATTAATGGTGTCGGTTCTGTGTCTATTAATGGTGCTCCTCAACGTGAAATTCAGGTTTATGTTGATCCGATCAAACTGGAAGCTTACCACCTCACTGTTGAAGCTCTGGCGCAATATATCCGTATGGAAAATGTGAATACTCCTGCGGGGTCTATGGACGTGGGTAGCGATACTTATGCATTGCGCGTTGAAGGAGAATTTAAAGATCCTTCTGAGTTGAATAATATTGTAGTGGGTAATTTCAATGGAAAAACGGTGAAATTGTCCGATGTGGCTGTAATAAGCGACCAACACGAGGAGCGCATGCAGGAAAGCTTTACAAATGGAGTACAGGGAGCAGCTATTATTGTACAGAAACAATCGGGTGCCAATACGGTTCAGATTGCTAAAGAAGTAAAAAAGATGTTGCCAGAAATTCAAAAGAATCTTCCTTCGGATATAAAACTTAGTGTTATTAATGATACTTCGGACAATATTATCCGGACGATTGATAGTTTGGCTGAAACTGTGATCTTTGCACTTCTGTTTGTGATGATCGTGGTTCTGTTCTTCCTGGGTCGTTGGCGAGCAACGGTGATTATCATTCTGACAATTCCAATTTCGCTGATTGCCGCATTTATTTATCTGGCTCTTACAGGTGGTACACTGAATATTATTTCGTTGAGTTCGCTTTCTTTGGCTATCGGTTTAGTGGTAGACGATGCCATCGTGGTATTGGAAAATATTACAACGCATATCGAACGGGGCAGTCGTCCAAAAACAGCTGCTGTTAATGGTACAAACGAGGTTGGGCTCTCAATTATTGCTTCTACGTTGACTATCATTGCAGTGTTCCTTCCATTGACCATGGTATCAGGAATGGCGGGGGTTATGTTCGCACAACTTGGTTGGATGGTTACTATTATTATTACCGTTTCTATGATTTGTGCCTTGACGCTGACTCCAATGCTCTCAGCTCAATTGTTGCGCCTCGATCCAAAGCGAAGCAAAGGATTCAATATGGTTTACGGACCAATTGAACGCTTTTTGGATAAATTGGATGAAAAATATGCGCAGTTGGTTAACTGGGCAGTTCGTCACAAAATCAGAATTTTAATTTTTGCAACGTTATTTTTCTTTGCCAGTGTTGTGCCACTAGTTGTTGGATGGGTGGGTACAGAAAACTTCCCGGCACAAGATAGCGGTATTATTTCCGCGACAATAGAATTGCCGGTGGGAACCCGTATGGAAATTACAAAGGATGTTTGTCAGAAACTTTATTCGGAATGGAAAAAGAAATACCCTGAAATGGATATGGTTAACTTTAGCGTAGGACAAGCCAGCAGCAAAAATGTATTTGGATCGTTGTTTGCTAAGAACTCAAGCAATGTTGGTACATTCTCAATGAGATTGGTTAAGCTGAAAGATCGCAAGCGATCATCGTTTTCTATTGCAGATAGTATTCGTAACGATATAAAACAAATTCCTGAAATTCGTAAGTCGACTGTTACTGAAGGGGGTATGAATATGATGGGCGGACAGTCTACTATAGATGTGGAAATTTATGGTTATGACTTTGAACAGACCGATAAAGTTGCTTCAGCCGTGTCAAAAGGTTTGTCTAAAATTCACGGATTGGTAAATACGACAGTAAGCCGCGAGGAGTATACTCCCGAATATCAGGTGGATTTTGACCGTGAAAAACTGGCACTAAACGGATTGAATGTAAGCACGGCTTCCAATTATCTGCGAAACAGGATTAATGGTGTAACGGCATCACTTTATCGTGAAGATGGCGAAGAATACTCTATCGTAGTGGGTTATGCTCCACAATACCGACAGTCAATCGAAGCTATTGAAAATATTATGATTTACAATAATCAGGGTCAGGCAATCCGGTTGAAAGATTTAGGTAAGGTGGTAGAGCGTTATACGCCTCCTACTATTGAGCGTAAGAATCGTCAGCGTATTATTACGGTTTCGTCTACAGTTTCAGGAACAACACTGGATAAAGCGGTAAACGATATTAATGCAGTGCTTAAAAAGATTGATATTCCTTCGGATGTGTCAACGACCATTGCAGGTTCGTTTAAAGACCAACAGGAATCGTTTGGCGATTTGGGTAAACTCTTCCTCATTATCATTATGTTGGTGTTCGTGGTAATGGCATCGCAGTTTGAATCAGTTACTTATCCATTCATTATTATGTTCTCGGTTCCGTTTGGGGTGTCCGGGGTGGTATTGGCCTTGTGGCTTTCGGGTACAACATTCAACGTAATGACATTCGTGGGTGTAATTATGCTCGTGGGTATTGTTGTGAAGAACGGTATCGTAATGGTAGATTATATCAACCTGAACCGTGTTCGTGGATACGGTATTATTCGTGCGGTTGTTACCGGTGGTAAATCGCGTTTGCGTCCGGTGTTGATGACCAGTTTGACTGCTATTCTGGGTATGTTGCCGTTGGCTGTAAGTACCGGGCAGGGGTCTGAAATGTGGAAACCAATGGCCGTTACCGTAATTGGAGGTTTGACTGTTTCTACTATGCTGACCTTAGTTGTTGTTCCAGTTATTTACACTCTTTTTGCTGCCGGTGGTGTGAGAAGTAAACATCGAAAGAATAAAAAACAGGCTTTGTTAAAGGAGTTGGGCCGGTAATTAGTTCGAGTACCTGTATTAATATTAAAATTTGAAATAAAATGAAATCAATATTTATATCATTCGATCAGGCTTATTATGAGCAAATTCAGCAAATTCTGACACTCAACCACGTACGTGGATTTACAGGCTGGGAATCAGTTATTGGCCGCGGTACCAAAACCGGAGAACCTCATTACGGAACCCATGCATGGCCGTCGTTGAATACGGCCATATTAACCGTAGTTGAGGATGAAAAAGTAAAGCCTATCCTTGAGCAATTGCGTGAACTGGATGGAACTTCAGAGCGAATGGGTATTCGTGCTTTCGTGTGGAATATCGAAGATGGAATGTAATTCGAAATCGATACATTTCTGTTAATCAAAAAAGCGCTTTCCGAACAATTTTCGGTAAGCGCTTTTGATTTTATCGAGTCGTTTTTTATATAATTTATTTGCTATCTCTTAATTTGGATTTGGCAAAATCCATAACGCCCTGCAAGTGCTGTTGCATTAGTTCGGCAGCTTTTTCTCCTTCCTGGTTTTTTATTAGCTCCACCATTTTCCAGTGCTCCTCAATTACCTGTGAGTTTGGAACGCAAATCCTGTCTCTCAGATAAATAGTGAGAATGTCAGGAATAATTATATTCAACATGGCTTTAAAAACCGGGTTATGGCAAGCTTCTGCAATTGCCCTGTGAAAAGCAAAATCATGGCTTACCCTTTCCGGGGTGTCAAAATATGTGACAAAATTTTCATAAGCTTTTTCCAGCATTTTAATGTCCTGTTCGTTTCTGCGTTCCGCACACAGGCGAATGGCATTTACTTCAAGCACCACGCGCGTTTCCACCAACGAAAAGAAATCGTAACTCTGAAGACTTAAAACATCAGAAATTAATCCATCCAGTGTGTTGATGTCTAATCCGTTAATTAAAGAGCCGCTTTGAGGCAGTGTCTTTATAATGCCATAAAATTCCAGTTTATGGAGAGCTTCACGTATTTGGGTACGGCCCACTCCAAAATCCGCTGCCATTTTACGCTCTGCAGGAAGCCTGTCGCCGGGCTTTAAAACTCCGGAGATTATGAGGTCTTTTATTTTTGAAATTACCTTGTCAGTAGGATTTTTTTCTGTGAACTCTTTTGATTGAATTGTATTTTCTGTCATTTTATTGACTCTGTTTTATTGCTGTTTATATTGAATGATTTTCTGATGAAATTTGAAATCATTACGTTTTGCAAAGATACATGGAAAAATCAATTGAAACAATAATTTGATTATATGTTGATTGTGTAGCTATATTCCCAATTGCTATAAATTTTAAAAAAAACTCACCGAAAATACTTCCGGTGAGTTTAACGCAAAATTATAAGAAATGAAAACAGATTTATAAACCAAATGTTTCAGCCACGGCTTTGCATACAACTTTACCATTGACTATGTTTAGTCCTTTTTTAAGGTCTTCGTACTTGTCACAAGCCTGTTCCCAGCCCATGTTGGCAAGCAAAAGAGCATAAGGAAGGGTGGCGTTAGTCAGCGCGAGCGTTGACGTGAACGGAACGGCTCCCGGGATATTGGCTACGCAATAATGCAAAATGCCATCCACTTCGTAAACCGGATCGGCATGCGTGGTGGGGTGGGAGGTCTCGAAACAACCGCCCTGGTCAATGGCAACGTCCACCAGCACAGAGCCAGGTTGCATAAGTTTCAGCATTTCACGGGTTATGAGGTGTGGCGCTTTTGCTCCGGGAATTAATACGGCTCCAATCACAAGGTCAGTATGTGGTAGCATATCTTCTATATTTGACGTGCTGGACATCAATGTATCTACATTGGCAGGCATAATTTCGCTCAGGTAACGCAATCGTGGTAACGAAATATCAGCTATGGTTACGTGGGCCCCCAGTCCGGCAGCCATCAATGCCGCCTGAGTTCCGACTACGCCACCGCCCAATACCAGTACATTGGCCGGTTTCACTCCCGGCACGCCTCCCAACAAAATTCCTTTGCCGCCTTTTGGTTTTTCCAGGTATTTTGCACCTTCCTGAATAGACATACGGCCTGCTACTTCCGACATGGGGATCAGCAATGGCAAAGTGTGGTCAGTTTTTTCAACAGTTTCGTAAGCGAGACATACGGCTCCGCTTTCCATCATAGCCAGAGTTAGTTCTTTTTCGGATGCAAAATGAAAATAGGTAAAAATCAATTGATTGGGCCGTATAAGCTTGTATTCACTTTTGATAGGTTCTTTTACTTTCATTATCATTTCTGCAGTGGAAAAAACAGCTTCTGCAGAAGGTAGTATCTGTGCTCCGGCTTTCTGATATTGTTCGTTGCTGAATCCGCTATTTTCACCGGCGTGTGTTTCTACATACACCGTGTGGCCGTTCATTACAAGCGTTTTTGCACCTCCGGGAGTTAAAGCCACACGGCTTTCATTGTTTTTAATTTCTTTTGGAATTCCGATTTTCATAATCTTGCTATTTTAAAATGAAATAATCAGTTTCTTTTCTTCTTAAACAATAAATTTTATACAATTGTTGTCTGAAAACGGAGTAAAAGTACAAGATTAATTTCAAATTGAAATGGAATAATGAATATTTTCTCGAAATAAATTCAATAATTGTCTAATTGTCTTATATACAGGTATTATTTAATCTGAAAAATTATTACTCTGTAATGTATTAATCTTTGATTACCGAGCTAATATATCCGGATTTTGTAAATTACTTACATAAAAAGGTCCGATATTTCAACCTGGCTTTCAAATTGAAATATCAGACCTTTAATCCGAATGATTGTCAGTTTACTTCAAATTTATTTTATAAAATGAACTGGAGTAACTTCCCAGAATACCGATTCCTCCATTTACATTACTGTGAATCTGTACCGGTTCTGAGAAAAATTCCACAGCCGACATATTGGCCGATCTACTTCTAAGGTAGAGGAAATATGACTTGGAAATGCTTTGAAGTTCTATGAGCAGTTCTTGTCGCACAGGAGATTTTACATTTACGTCATGATAGTTGTTTGGCAGTTCTTGTTTGGGAGTATATGTGGAACGGTTAAATATAAAGTTCAAATTATATTCCTTGCCATTGAATAATTCGTCTGAAAATTCATGATAATAATTATAGGAACTTATCTCAAGTGGATTTGAATTGTTATTCCCTCCAAAAACGATGTCGTTGAAGTTTATCATTCCATCCGTGACTGATATTTGGCCATCATCGTAGTAATTTATGACTTTTGTTACCAGTCTGTAATAATCAGGCGCTGTTGAAGTATCCTTAAATTTGACTTTAGCTCCGAAACTTTCAATTTTTACGAATCCGATTGTATCCATAGTTGGCGGGTTCCCATCATAAGAACTATAGTTTATCGTTGGAAGTTCTTCAAATTGATGATTTAAGGTATCGACACTAATAATCGGATTTGGCTGTACAATTTCAGTTGATGTTGAAACTTCGTTAAACTCTGTGTTTGCTGCGGTTATTTTGACAATGTCGCCAATCTTAGGTTTAAAACTTGCAATGTAATATCCGTTGCCGGTGCTTGTAAGTTTTTCGACTTTTGTTCCGTTTACCCATACATTTACATTTGCATTGTCCAGGGTTTCGAAAGTTGTATTGTCCTCTAAAAAGAATTTACTTTTTGATACATGCACTTTTATTACAGAGTCGGGTGTGATGAAACTGTTAATGACTAACAACGGTTTTGTAACTTCTCCGGAAAAATTAATTTCATTTTCGCAGGAGTGAAGCACAATGGTTGATGCCAATAATATAATGAATGATATATAATTTGTTTTCATTTTGTTTTTCAGGTTTAAAATTAGAATTTATACGAATAGCTTACAGACGGGATAATCGGAAAAATGGTGATTTTATTCAACACTTTTTTGGTTGGTTGGAGCATGGTTGAATTGCTTGTATATACATATTCATATTTTGTTGACGGATAAATCAGGAACGGATTCATTTGGTTATATACATTGTATATGCTGAAGTTCCAGGTTCGGATTCCGTGCTTCAGTTGCTTGTGGAAATTAATTCCTACATCCAACCTTTGATAGTCCGGATATCTGAAATTGTTTCGTTTGTTGATGTATGGCAGCGAATTATCGTAATTGTACAATTCGCCTGGCAGTGGAGCAGGATAATAATTCTGCAGTGCAAGTGTGCCGGATATACCGGTGCCATAAACCCAGTTTGCGGATACATCAATGCGTTTGCTGAACTTGTGCGAAACAACAATGCTCACAAAGTTCCTGATATCATATTTCGTGGGGAAAACTTCGCCATTGTTTATAATTTGGCCCGGTCTGTTGAACAGCCGTTCGGATTTGGCCCAGGTGTATCCAATCCAACCGGTCGTTTTTCCGACACTTTTCTGAGCCAGGAATTCAACTCCGTATGCCCAGCCACGCCCCATATATACTTTATCTTCCCAACCGGTACTGGATCCGATGAATGAAGCTCCATCCTTGTATTCAACCAGGTTGTTCATCGATTTATAATAGCCTTCTACCGACAGATCTACTAAGTTAAGGAGATTGTAAAATACACCTGCCGAGTATTGGTGTGAGTTCATTGGTCGGATCCGCTTGGTTACAGGCACCCATAAATCCGTTGGCAAGCTGATATTGTTATTGGACAACAAATGAATGTTTTGGCTCATGGCAGCATAACCGGCTTTGAACGAAAGTTTGTCGTTTACCAGCAATCGTATGCCCAGCCGTGGTTGGAGGTAGTTGTAGAACTGTCCCTGAACAATGAATGCAGAGTAATGCAGTCCGGCATTAGCTTTTATAAAATGATTGATGGTGATATTATCTTCAAAATACAAAGCTGTCTCGTGCGAAAAGATATTTTTATCCCCGATAATTGTATCCATTTGCTGCGTGGATGTGTCATTTTTTAATTTGGACTGAGCGACTGCCACCCCCGGACGGAAAGTGTGATATGTATAATTGGCACCGAACTTAATATCGTGGTTCGGGTTTGGTGCATAGTCGAAATCCACTTTCGCAGAATAATCCCCAATGCCGGAGCGATAGCCCAGATCTATAGTTTGAGTACTCGTACTTGGTGGGGCAATTGTTTTTTGAGTTTCTGTTGTTCCAATATCCATATTGAAGCGATAACGGGTATATGCTGCGGTCGTGTTCATAAACAACTTATTGTTGATTACGTGATTCCAGCGTAGTGCCGTTACTAAATTTCCCCATTGCCAGCCTAACTTTAATTTGCTTGAGTATGATCCGTTGGTGTAATTGTAAGAATCATTTGGGATACTGCTGTAAATTACGTCGTCTCCCATAAATGTGCTCAGAAAAAGCCGGTCTTTATCTGAGAACCGGTGCGTGATTTTGGCGTTCACATCGTAGAAGTAATATCCCGCAGAAGTATTACCACTACTACCACTCTGTGTCGCTGCGTACCTGATAATCGGTTGTGCCAGGATGTCAAAATAGGTCCGTCGGGCTGACAAGCTGAATGTGGTATTCTTATCAAACAGCGGGCCTTCAAGATTTGCTTTCGATGAAATTAATCCTACAGTTATATTTCCATGTAGCCTTTGAGTATTTCCATCATTCATCTGTATATCAAGTACCGACGAGAGCCGGCCTCCAAAACGAGCCGGAAAACTTCCTTTATAAAGTGTTACGCTTTTGATGGCATCGGCATTGAACACCGAAAAGAATCCACCCATGTGGTTCACGTTGTAAATTGGAATTCCATCGAGTAAAAAAAGATTTTCATCCGGACCACCTCCACGGACATAAAATCCGGCAGAGCCTTCAACTCCGGCCTTTACACCGGGTAATAACTGAAGAGCCTTTAAAATATCAGTTTCCCCGAATAAGGTAGGCACTGATTTTAATTGGGTGACCGGTACTTCGATGGCGCTCATCTGAGAGCCTTGCACACCCAATTCTTTTCGGTTGGCAGTTACAGTCACTTCTTTCAGTTCTATCGATTCTTTTAACCGGATATTAATAACTGTATCTTTGTTCAGATCGAAATTTAGTTCCTGAGGAGCATGCCCTACATACGAATAAAGCAACGCTACTTTACCTTTGGGAATGGTGAGCGAATAAAATCCATAATTGTTGCTCACGGTTCCTTTTTTTGAGTTTGAGTCATAAACCGAGGCACTGATAAAGGTTTCTCCGCTTTTATCATTGGTGATGTAGCCGCTGATTGTGTAATTCTGGGCTTTGATAAATCCAATGCAGAAAAGCAAAATTGTACAGATTGATAATGTTTTTTTCATGAAGTGTATAATGTGTTTAGAAATTTATACAAACTTAACGGAAATACTTTAACTTTGTTGTGTTTGTCTGTATTTTTATTGTTCGTTAAGATTATATACTTCTCTGTTAACATAAAATAATAAGCCTCACAAATTCAAACGAAAATGTGAGGCTTAAGTTTTGAGGAGTTTAAAGTTATCGGGCTAAATCAAAAACTTCATTCAAGGTGTAGAAGCCAGATTGTTGTTTTTCGGCAGCACAGATCATGGCTTGCGCTACCTGCCAGCCTTTTATGGGTTTATATCGCATGAATAATCCGATTTTATTCAACCCATACATTAACTGCAATGCAATTTTTTCGGCGGATCGTCTTTCGGTACGTTCACCAGCCAGTTGTCCCGGGCGGATAATGCTTATTACTTTGAATGGCAATAATTTTACTGCATCTTCCAACTGCCCTTTCATGTTTGTGTAAAAGACTTTCGATTTAGAAGTTGCACCGGCTGACGAAATCAGTACGTATGAAGGAACTCCGTTGGCAGCAGCAATTGTAGCAACATCATACTGGTAGGTGAAATCAACTTTGTATTGAGCAGCTTTTGTTTTGGCTTGTGCAATAGTAGTTCCAAGGGTTGAAAACAGGACATTGCCTGTTATCAACGTTTTCCAGTTTTCTGGTTGGTCGAAATCGATAATTTGTTCATTCAATTTAGGATGAATAATACCACTTGGACGACGCACCAACGAAATAATTTCAGAATAGCTCTTGTCCTCAATTAATTGGTTGATGAGTTGTGTCCCCACCATTCCGGTTCCGCCGATAACGATAGCTTTTTTCATATTTTTGCTGTTTAGCTCTTGCCTCCGTTTTAGTTATCTATATGTATGTCCCTGAATCCAAGGAAATACAAAACTCCATCGAGTCCAATGGTCGAAATGGATTGTTGTGCTTCTTCCTTTACTTTGGGTTTAGCGTGGAACGCAATTCCAAGGCCGGCCAGGTTTAGCATGGGCAGGTCGTTAGCACCATCTCCCACGGCAATTACCTGTTCGAGTTCAATTTTTTCCACCTGGGCAATCAGTTTTAATAACTCGGCCTTGCGTTTTCCGTCCACAATGTCGCCCACATGATTTCCGGTAAGTTTCCCATCTACTATTTCCAGTTCGTTGGCATACACGTAATCAACATCAAAACGTTTTTTGAGCGCATTTCCAAAATAGGTAAATCCTCCGGAAAGTATAGCTACTTTAAAGCCAATTTTTTTCAAAATGGAAATCAAACGGTCGGCACCTTCCATGATGGGCAGATTGTCGGCTATATCTTTCATAACGCTTTCATCCAGACCTTTGAGCAATGCAACACGCTGTTTGAAGCTTTCGCTGAAATCAATTTCGCCGCGCATGGCCGATTCGGTAATGGCGCGTACCTGTTCGCCCACGCCGGCACGGTCGGCCAGTTCGTCAATAACTTCAGTTTTGATAAGCGTTGAGTCCATATCAAAGCAAATCAGGCGGCGATTGCGGCGGAACATATCGTCCTTCTGAAACGAAATGTCAATGCCCAGTTCGGCTGAATATTGCATGAATTTGGATGACAGGATATTTTTGTCGGTTAGTTCGCCGCGTACCGAGAATTCCACGCAGGAGCGGGTGTCATTGTCATCATTTATTGCCAATGAAGGCCGGCCGGTGAGGCGAACAATAGAATCGATATTGAGGTTATCGTCCGAAATGGCTTTAGCTACCATGGCGAGTTGGCGTGCAGTGATTACTTTCCCCAGGATGGTGACAATGTAGCGGCTTTTGCCCTGACGACCAACCCAGTTGGTGTATCTTTCGGGTGTTACCGGCGTAAATCGTACGTTTACATTGAGCTCGGAGCATTTGAAAAGAACTTCTTTCAGGATATTGCCTGAATCGGATTGGTTGGTAACTTTGAAAAGAATTCCCAGTGAAAGTGTGTGGTGGATATCAGCTTGCCCGATATCGAGTATGGTGGCATTGTAATTTCCCAGAATTTCAGTAATGGCGGCGGTGACTCCCGGTTTGTCTTCGCCGGATATTTTGATAAGAATTATTTCGCTGTTTGGCATAATTTAATTTACGATGGAAAGTTTGTAAGTGTTTTATTATCTTTTTTTACTGTATTTTGTATAAGTGTCCAGTGTGTTTTTTACATACCGAACGGTTTCTTTACCTCCAAAACGTCCGTATTTCACTACCGGGTCGTTGTAAAATTCCGGTTCGTTTTTTTTGAGTAAGAAGTATTCAACATGATTGAACCAAATGTGTGGATTTTTACCATATTTTTGGGCCAGGGCCATGGCATCAAGTATATGGGCCGGGCCAGAATTGTAGGCGGCAAGGATAAATTTAATCCGTTCTTCCTTGTTTTGGATCTGACGGAAAGACAGGTTTAAACTTTTAATATACTGCACGCCGGCCTCAATATTCATTTCCGGATCAAGAATTGTACGTCTGTTTAACCCGAAATTGGCTGCTGTGCGCGGCATTAGTTGCATTAAGCCGGCAGCGCCTGCCCAGGATATTTCCTGCGAATCGAACCGGGACTCGTGAAAAGCCACCGAAGCCAGCAACCGCCAGTCCCAACCGATATTGGGAGCGTATTTCCGGAATAAATGATCGAATGGCGAAATGGCGCCTTTGGGAATGGTAATGCGGCGTAGTGCTATATACGGACTTTTCTCCCAGTATTTTCTGTAAAGATCCCATTGAAGTTGGGTTGTTTCCTCTTGTTTTCCCCAATTTTCTATAGCATTTTTTAAATTGCGGCTTTCGTTACGTACAAGCCAGCCGTTTCGCTGATCGAAACTAACGGGCATGCGGCAGTCCAGGTTTCGGTAATATGATTTGTGAAGTGTGGCCACATTGTGAAATGCAAGCGTGAATTTTATTTTGTTTTCAGCTACCATGTCAATCAAATCGTCGTCCGACAGTGAATCCGGAGCTATTACAATGTTTATGGAACCTCCGATTTCGTCGTTAAGAGCTTTAAGTCGTTGATGAAAAATGCTGTTTTCCCGTACGTAAACGCTTTCGCCACTCAGTTCGGTGACATCGGAAATAGCATTTGCTCCCATGGTTTGAACTAAAACCTGATACGAATAGGGCTGTGGAAGCACAAAACTGAACTGATTTTTCAGTTCTTTCGTTTCAATAGTATTATAGCTGACAAGGTCTACTTTACGTTCCCTGAGCCACTGATACATTTCTTTCTCGGATTTGGCAATGTTTATTTTTAGGTTCAAATGCAGATGTTTAGCCAGATTTCCAACCATTTCGTAGTCGAAACCCATCAACTCATCCCTGAAAAAGAAATAAGAGGTGGAACTATACATAGTAGCCACACGCAGCGTATCTGATGAAACAATATCTTTTAAATCGATAGGCGTGGAAACAGGCGTACTCTCCACTTTTTTGTGCCGGCACGAGCTGGCCAGCAACAAAAATGGAAGTAGTATGAGAGTATATTTATATCTGTTTCGCATGATCGAATTCTTAAGTAACCATATTTTATTCAAACCGCTGACAGGGTCTTCGACCGCTGTCAGGATTTTAAACCAGTTTTTTTATTGCGGTTAGTTCTGATTTCAACACCAGAACTGCAATTCTATAAACTATGAACTATAAACTATTTATGTGTTCAATATTGTCAGGTTTGATCAATTCCAGCCCGTTCAGGCGGAGAAAAACCTGAGCCGTGGCCACCACATCTTTTTGGCAATAAAGCGCTATGCGGTTGATGTTTTTTTCTTTGTAATACACTTGTGCTACCTCGCTGCCGTCAATATCATCTTTGGGAGTTGGGATGCCAAACACAGCCGTCAATAATTTCAGCGCTGTGTAGTTTTTGTAATCGCCAAATTTCCAAAGCTCCAGCGTGTCGATAAACGAAATTTCCCAGGGCTTTTTCCCTGCAATCTGAAAGATAGGAGGCAGCTTTAATCCATTAATCAGCATGCGCCGGCAAATGTACGGAATGTCGAACTCCTTGATATTATGGCCGCAAAGTGTGTGTTCTTTGCTGATACAAAACTTCTCTATTAATTGGATAAAATCAGTAAGCAATAGTTTTTCATCGTCACCGCAAAACGACTTGGTGCGAAAATGCATGTGATTGCCATTGAAATGAATAAACCCGACTGAAATGCAAACAATCCTGCCAAACTCCGAATAAATACCGGCACTGTTGCTGAACGCTTCGGCGGCAGATGTTTCGTCGTTGTATTTTTCGGGCATGCGTTTCTGAATCAGGTTAAATTTGTCTTCCCACAGATGGGCCAACTCAGCCGGCAGTTCCGAAAAATCGGATGTCTGCGGAACCGTTTCGATGTCAAGGAACATGATTTTTTGGAGTTCGTTTCGCTGCATAAAATTTTATGTTAGTTGTATCGGGAGATGTGTATAATGGAGCCGAAGCACAATTATGCCGGTTGTTTTTTATTGTTGGATAGTCAAAGACGTTAGTTTGTTTTCTATATATTTTGTCAGGATATCAATGGCAATATGGTTGTTTCCACCTTGTGGCACAATCAGATCGGCAAAGCGTTTGGTTGGCTCAATAAACTGCAAATGCATTGGTTTTACGGTACATTCGTATCGTTCCATCACTTTATTTACCGAGCGGCCACGTTCTACAATATCGCGGTTTATCACGCGGATAAGCCTGTCGTCGGCATCGGCATCCACAAATACTTTCAGGTCGATCATTTTACGCAATTCGGGATTGGTAAGCACTAAAATTCCTTCCACTATGACTACATGGCAGGGTTTAACCGGAATAGTTTCCTGGGCCCGCGTGCAGGTGAGGTATGAATAAACCGGCTGATCGATGATTTTACCTTTTTTCAGCTCTTTCAAATGTTTAACCAACAATTCAAATTCAATGGAATCAGGATGATCAAAATTGATTTCGAGCCTCTCTTCGAGTGGCAAATGGCTGCTATCCCGATAATAGGAGTCCTGTGGAAGAATTACTACTTCGCCCTCGGGCAATCGTTCCATAATTTTGCGAACAACGGTAGTTTTTCCGGAGCCGGTTCCACCTGCAATACCAATTATTAGCATGGATGTTTATGTTAGTTTAAGAGCACTAAAATAGCTATTTATTTTTTTTCATTCGTCTTTGCTGGTTACTTTTTTTCCTGTTTGACGATTTTTGTTGTTTTATTGTGTTGATAATTAATGATTTGTTTGGTTATTGTGCCAGCGGTGTTTATCCTGATAATTTCCAAAAATAAAGAAAAAAAAGTCCGGGTTTATATTTCGGTTCAGAATTTCTGCCGCAATATGTTGTATATTTGTCGGGTTAAAATTAAAAATATGGATTCATTATGATTAAATATTCATTTTTCTTTCGTTCCGTTTTGCTCATAAGCGCATTTATCGTTTCATGTTTTGCGCAGAGCAATGTTTATGGGCAGAAGTACAATATTATTCCCTATCCACAGCACCTGACACCCCAAACGGGTAAATTTACGTTTAATAAACGAACCGTGATATTTTGCGCCAGCCCGGATGCCGAAATCCTAAAGCTTGCCCGGCAGTTTTCTGACCAAATGGCATTGGTGTCTGGTTTCAGATTGGTGGTTAAAGACAGTGCGCCAACCGATACTGCCAATGCAGTGATTTTTCAGACAGACGAGAGCCAAAGCGGTAATGCAGAAGCTTATTCGCTTGATATTTCAGCCAAAACAATCCGTATAAAAGTCACCGCTGCTCACGGAGCGTTCTACGCCTTACAAACAATATACCAACTTTTGCCACCTGACATTTATGGCAAAACCAAAGCTCGGGTAAAAGAATGGTCGGTGCAGGCAGCACAAATTGAGGATGCGCCGCGGTTTGGTTACCGGGGATTGCATTTGGATGTATGCCGGCACTATTTTCCGCTTGAGTTTATTCGCAAATTTATCGATGCCATGGCTATTCATAAATTCAATACTTTTCACTGGCATCTGACCGATGATCAGGGTTGGCGCATCGAAATCAAAAAATATCCATTGCTGACCGAAGTCGGTTCGCGCCGTGCTGAAACAATGGAGGGATATTATTTCGAAAATTACCCGCAAAAGTTCGACAATAAACCTTACGGCGGATTTTATACCCAGGCCGAAGCCCGCGAAATAGTGGCTTATGCCAAAGAACGGTTTATCACAGTGATTCCGGAGATAGAAATGCCCGGACATGCTGTGGCGGCCATTGCGGCATATCCCTGGTTGTCGTGCAACCGCTCGGCGCTGAAGGTAGAACCACGTTGGGGAATTTTCGATGATGTTTTTTGCCCGCGCGATTCCACTTTTGCATTTCTGGAAGATGTGTTGACCGAAATTATGGACATTTTTCCGGGGAAATATATCCATATTGGTGGCGATGAATGTCCGAAAACCCGTTGGAAAACCTGCCCCGACTGTCAGGCACGCATCAAAGCCCTGAATCTGAAAGATGAAAATGAATTGCAGAGCTATTTTATCCACCGGATTGAAAAATTCCTGAACGGACACGGACGGCAGATTATCGGTTGGGACGAAATTCTGGACGGTGGGTTGGCGCCCAATGCCACAGTGATGTCATGGCGGGGTGTGAAGGGAGGAATAGCTGCGGCACAGTCGGGTCACGACGTGATTATGACTCCCACTTCGTTTTGCTATTTCGACCAATATCAGTCCGACCCGGCCACCGAACCAACTACTATCGGTGGTTTTATTCCTTTGAAAAAAGTTTATTTCTATGAGCCTGTTCCCGCAGAACTTACGTCCGAAGAGGCAAAGCACGTACTTGGTGCACAGGCTAATCTGTGGACAGAATATATGCCGGATACCAAGCGGGTGGAATATATGGCTTATCCGCGTGTTTCGGCTATGGCCGAAGTGCTTTGGAGTGAAAAAACGAATCGTAACTGGAATCTTTTTCGCGGTAATATGGCCAAAGAATTTAAACGGCTTCAGATAATGGGTATCCAGCCGGCGCGGGCGTTTTTCGAAGTTCAGTTTCAGGCTTCGGCTACACCCGAAGGGCAGGTGGTTGTGACATTGGATGCGGATAATCCGAATGCCGAAATACGATATACGTTGGACGGCACAACAGCCACCTCCAAATCGAAACTATATACAGAGCCTCTTAAACTAAGCGAATCGGCAACCGTAAAAGCGGTGGCGGTGGAGAAAGGAAAGGTTACGGGCAGAGAACTCTCAAAATCATTTATAGTGAGTAAAGTCACCGGGCAGAGCTATGTACAGAACCCCATAAATACATGGTACCGGGGCGATAATGTGTATTCGCTGACCGACGGACTGACAGGCAATACAAAATCCATTAGCCAATGGATAGCCGTGGGAGGAAGCAAAGATGCCGAATTTGTTTTCGATCTGAAGGAATCAACTGAAATAAGCCGTTTGTCAGTGGGGTTACTCAATGCTCCGGCCTTTTGCGGCATGTATCCACCCGAAATCAAAGTATTTACTTCGGCCGATGGTAACAATTACACCCAGGTAGCCTCGCAAACCTTTGAACCACGAACCACCGGCAACTGGAAAATTTCGCGCCCCGAACTAAACTTTCAACGCATGGCAGCCCGCTACGTAAAACTGGTTTTGTACAATGCCGGCGGCTGTTCCAATCTGGGTAACACAGACAGCAGGTTGTTTTTGGATGAGGTGGGAGTGTGGTAAGAGGTTTTATATTTATGTTTGATAGGGACAGATTTCGATTTGTCCCTATTTTTTTTGTGTGTTAACCTATTAGAATTAACCATTTTATATCTTTTATCGAAAAATATTTTAAAATATTCTAACAACTAAGGTTAATTATTTAGATTAACTTATTAAATTTGTACCGCGATTGGTTTTTGAAACTTTGCAGTTTTTTCTTTCGATAATGTTAATTAATATAGCCTGTGAGGCCAACAAAAGATGAAAATGAAATCAACAAAGAAAGTTTTTTTAGGTATTATTTCCTTAGTGTTTATTTGCAGTAGTTTGAATGCACAAAGTCAGATGAGTAATAACAAAGAGCGTGTTCGGTCAATACTGGATGGAGTCTTCTTCAACCCGAAATTGTCGGTACACATGCCCGTGGGGCAGTTACAGTCGAAACCAACTTCTTTAATGAAAGTAAGACAAACCGCCCCGGTGAAGTATCAGTTGGATAGTTTGATTCTCATTCCTGCGGAAAATTCTACTAATGTTCCTCATGCTAAAATTGAATGTGAATATGATAATTTAGGGCGGATGATATTACGTGCTGATTTAGGATTTGACGATTTGACAAACAGTTATTTGCTTGAAAACAAGTATGTATACAGATACGGTGACAATTATACAATAATAGATCTTTATTATATGGATAATGGAATAATGTATTTTAATAGACGAAAAAAAACTATTTATGATCAATATAACAGGATTCAAGTTGTAAAGGAAAAAACCGATACCATAGATTTTGAAATAAGCTCATCCCGGGAAGAGTATGTATATGCAAATAATTTGCTTTCTATGATTAATAGGTTTTCCTCTAACTCTATAGAACCATATCAAATGATTAGATATTATTATGATTCGATGAATAGGGATACAGCTGAGGTGGCCTTTCATAAGGATTATTTTAATGAGAATTCTTTTGTGAAATATGCGAGGGTGAAATATTCTTATGATACAAACAATGATATCACAAATGTTGAAACTTTCGATTATTCAAATGGCGAATGGATTCTGGACGGTAAATCTGATTATGTTTACAATGATAACCATAATTGTATGTCATACATTGAGACAAATTTTTTGTATGATGGATCTGTTGATGTATCTAAATATCTCTCAGCTTATAATGAATCATTACTGATGAGCGATACTTATTGTGGAGATATCTTTTCGAACTTTCCCTATCCGTTTAAATCACAATTGAAACAAATCGATCTTTATGATGTAAACGGAAGCAATGAGTCATTACGTGGAACATATAATTTGTATTATTCCCCAAAAGATCTTTCGACAGGAATTGATAAAACTGCCAAAGCAACTAATGAGATTGTAAGGTATAATGCCGGACAAAAAACAATTACGTTACAAAATGCCGGGTTAGGTAATTCGAATAAATTACAATTGTATAGCCTTTCAGGGAAAATGGTTTTGAATAAATCAATAGGTACTTCAGTTGCGGTAGATAAGCTGGAGAAGGGCCTTTATATTTATAAAGTTATCAACGCTGGAAAAAACATTACCGGAAAAATTGTTGTGGAGTAATATTGCACTCAAGGATTTGACAATTGCAATGACAAATCTTAACCGCTGTCAGAGGCTTCGACTACTGACAGGGTTGTAGTTTGGAACTCTGACAACGGATGAAATCCTTGTTAGCAGTTAGAGGATAAAGCAAATCAAAAACCCCTTGCGGCCCAAAAGCTGAAAGGGGTTTCCTTTTATATATAGAAGTCCATCGGATTTCGCCGGCGGGAAGATAGTTCTTTGTTAATTGACAGTTGACAATGTTAGTTGACAATTAATGATTCATTGTCAATTGTCAACTATCAACTGTCAATTGATTTTACATCATGCCGCCCATTCCGCCGCCCATAGGCATTTGTGGAGCAGCAGGGTTTTCTTCTTTCATTTCGGTGATAACGCATTCGGTAGTCAGGAACATGCCGGCAATAGAAGCCGCATTTTCCAATGCCACGCGGGTAACCTTTGCAGGGTCAACCACACCGGCTTTGAAGAAGTGTTCGTATTTGTCGGTACGGGCATTGTAACCATAGTCGGCTTTGCCTTCGCGTACTTTCTGTACAATCACTGCACCTTCTTTACCTGCATTGGCCACAATCTGGCGAAGCGGTTCTTCAATGGCACGTTTGATGATTTCGATACCTGTTTCTTCGTCATCGTTGTCGGCTTTCAGTTCGCTCAACGAATCGATAGCACGGATATAAGCCACACCACCACCGGGAACGATACCTTCTTCGATAGCAGCACGGGTAGCGCTCAATGCATCGTCAACGCGGTCTTTTTTCTCTTTCATTTCTACTTCCGAAGCAGCACCTACGTAAAGTACAGCAACACCACCGGCCAGTTTAGCCAGACGTTCCTGTAGTTTTTCGCGGTCATAGTCCGAAGTTGTAGAAGCTATCTGAGCTTTGATTTGATTTACGCGGGTGTGAATAGAATCTTTTGCACCGGCACCGTTTACAATCACCGTGTTGTCTTTGTTTACAGTTACTTTTTCGGCAGTACCCAACATTTCAAGGGTAGCTTGTTCCAGTTTGATACCTTTTTCTTCCGAAATAACCACGCCACCAGTCAGGATTGCAATGTCTTCCAGCATTTCCTTGCGACGGTCGCCAAAGCCGGGAGCTTTCACGGCACAAATTTTCAGGTTTGCACGCAGGCGGTTTACTACCAATGTAGTCAATGCTTCGCTATCCACATCTTCGGCAATAATCAATAACGGACGGCCCGATTGAACAGCTGGTTCCAATACCGGAAGCAATTCTTTGAGGTTCGATATTTTTTTGTCGTGGATAAGGATATATGGTTTTTCCATTTCCACTTCCATTTTTTCAGTATTGGTAACGAAATAAGCCGAGATATAACCGCGGTCGAACTGCATACCTTCCACCACTTCAATAGTAGTATCGGTACCTTTAGCTTCTTCGATAGTGATTACACCGTCTTTCGATACTTTGCGCATAGCATCGGCAATCAGTTTACCGATTACCGCATCGTTGTTAGCCGAAATAGAAGCCACCTGTTCGATTTTGTCGTAGTCATCGCCCACGGTTTTAGCTTGTGCAGCAATACTTTTTACAACTTCAGCCACCGCTTTGTCGATACCGCGTTTCAAATCCATTGGATTTGCACCGGCTGCTACATTTTTCATACCCACGCCAACAATTGACTGTGCCAATACAGTTGCGGTAGTTGTTCCGTCACCGGCATCGTCGCTGGTTTTCGAAGCTACTTCTTTTACCAGTTGTGCTCCCAGGTTTTGGAATGCATCTTCAATTTCAATTTCTTTGGCTACCGAAACACCATCTTTGGTGATATGTGGAGCACCGAATTTTTTCTCGATAATTACATTGCGACCTTTAGGGCCAAGCGTTACTTTTACGGCATTTGCCAACACGTCAACTCCTTTTTTCAGTTGGTCGCGCGCTTCAATATTGAATAAAATTTCTTTGCTCATAAGTTTGCCCCCTAACCCCCTAAAGGGGGAATTCGCCGAGGGTAAGCGTTTTTTTAGATTAAAAAATTGTTTTTTATTTTGTAAGTTTGCTCTCCAATTCCCCCTTTAGGGGGTTAGGGGGCAGTGTTTTTAAATAATTGCCAAAATATCCGACTGACGCATGATCAGGTATTTTTCGCCTTCCCATTCCAGTTCTGTTCCGGCATATTTACCATACAATACGGTGTTGCCAACAGCTACTACCATTTCTTCATCTTTTGTTCCGTTACCTACGGCCAGTACTTCGCCTTTCAACGGTTTTTCTTTTGCTGAATCCGGAATAATGATTCCACTAATCGTTTTTTCTTCTGCCGGTGCCGGTTTTACCAACACGCGGTCTGCTAATGGTTTAATGTTCATAATTTACGTTGTATTTTTAAAATTTTAATATATTGTTATTTGAATGTTTGTGCTTTTAATATGTTCGAAGCGTGTTAAATTCCGGAATAATGATTGTCTCGAACGGGCTTGTCAGGTCGACAGCCGGAGCGCTTTTAGCTAAATGTGTGCCAAAACAACTTTCTGTCGGTTTTGACAGAAGTAACGGTTTATATTCTGAAAAGTTTTCTGAGAACTGACAACTTGTCATTTTGTCAGCGAGGTTTTGCACAAATAAAGTATTTTGTAGAAATCGTAGAGCAGAAGTGAAGGCGATTGCCGGCAAAGCAACCAACGAAACAAGTGTTTTGTTACATCAAATTTTAGCGCAAATAAACGCACAAGTCCGTACTTTTTAATTTTTATATAAGTATTCAGCAGTTTTGATTCTTCTGCCAGGTACGGATATCGCCCGGTTTGGTAAAGCAAAAACAAGTTGTGGGTTCCCTCTTCTGTTTTGCGGAGGAAGGTTCGGTTGTCATCCAGTCCTTTGTGGATAAGCGGATTCTCAATTTGAATAAATTCATAACCCAGTTGATGCAACTGATGTCCAAAAAGCATATCCTCGTGTCCGTAGCCGCGAATACTCTCATCAAAACGTACCTTGTTGAAAATGGATTTGGAAATCAGAAAGTTGAATGTAGCGAAATTGTTCTTGCCACGCTCCAAGGCTGTACGCGCTTCGCGTTTCCGTCCGTACTTCAGGCGCAGGTTGTAATCGGGATTTGTTTCGACAGGATCATAGGCCGTTCCGCCTATTACCACACATTCTTCTTTGCAAAAGGTAAGGTATTTCTCAATGAAATGTGTTGAGCACACTTCTGCATCGCAGTCCATAAACAAAAGATGATCGTACTTTGCTTCATCAGCCAACCTGTTGCGGGCTGCCGACCGACCGATATTTTCCTTTAATATAATGTGTTTGCAATGGGCAAGTGTTTTAATTAACTTATTCTCCTCAATAAACTTATCCGAACCATCTTCCAGTACGATGATTTCATAATCCACATACTGATCAGTTGCCTGTTGGTGTAACTCCGTTGCCAGGCGACTAATATCATGATTATATGCAGGGATAAGGATGGAGAGCATGGGTTAGTTTTTATTTATTAGTTCCATTAAAACTTTTTCTTCATTTTCCCAGCAAAGTTCTTTTGCTACGGTTTCAAAATGATCTGTGTTCATTGGATTTGCCAGCATGTTATTAATTATTTCAGCCAGATATTCGGGTTTGTAATGATCAACGAGCGTTCCGGTGTTATAGGTTTCCACTATGGCAGCAATTTCAGGGAAACGGGTTGCTAAAACAGGTACTCCCGCATGAATATAATCAAATATACGGTTGGGCAGGGCATAAAAATAGTTTAGTCCCTTGTTCTCGAGCAGGCAAAGACCAATATCGGCACAAGAAGTGTATTCATGTAGTTTTTCAGCGTTAATCTTGCCCACAAACAGCGTTCTGTCTTCTATTTTTGATGCTTTAGCTTGTGATTCTAATTTTTGTTTGATGTCACCGTCTCCAATTATTACCAATACGGCATTGTCGACTAAAGGCATGGCATCCAGCATCCATTCTAATCCCCGGCCAACGTTTAAAGCTCCCTGGTATATAATTATTTTTTTCCCGGGAAATAAGATTTTCTTAGTATCGGGTTGTGGATTGTAGTTTGGAGCATTCCGTACCACTTTCATGTCAGTTTTGTATACATGGTTATAGTGCATGGCAATAGACTGGCATACCGTAAGTGTATTCGTAAGTTTAGGCAATATGTAGTCCTCTGTTTTTTTCCAGAACAGTTTAACCAATGGACGTTCCACTAGTTCAGGAACTTCTGAAAACAATTCATGCGTGTCGAATATCAGTCTTTTTTTTCGGAGTTTAGCCGCAAAGTACGCAGCAGGAAGTGTGTCCATGTCATTTGCAAAAATCAAATCGACATTGGCAGTCATTAAATACAGGAACAACCGGATGTTGTATTCTGCATAAAACTGCGGGCCTCTCCGAAACCATAATTTTTTACGTAGTGTAAAATACGAACGTTCTAAAGGTAAGCTATCAGGTAACAACCTCCCGTATTCTATTACCCAATAACCACATTTTTGAAGAGTCATACATGTTTTGTGAACTCGTTGGTCGGTTGTCAAATCATTTGTTACGCAAACAATAGCTGTTTTTTGCATATCGAACTATTTCTTAGTGTATGTCTACTGTTTTTTTTGATCGCAGGTATTTAATTATTTCCTGATACAATTTTCGGTGATAAGAGTGGGCGTTGTCTTCCACAGAAGTGTTGTGCCAGAGCAAAACCAGTTCGCCATTCCAACTTTCGACCATATTTATAAGGCGGATACAATATTCATAAGCTTCATGGGCATTTAGATACATGTATCGCTTGTCACTCAAACTACCATCCATGATGGTAAGAGGGTGCAAAGTCAATGAAGTAAGTTCTTTGGTTCTGGGATTAATCCACTTTACTGCCCGGCAGGTTCCTAATCTGAAACCTGCAACATCGGCATACCCCAGTGTAAAGTCATCCGTTATTCCGGCATTAATAAGCTCCTGCATATCTTCGGGCTCCCTTGTGTTCAGGTAATGATTCCGGTTATAGACTATTTTTCTCTTCGAAACACGTTCCAAATGCTTCTTTTCATCAGAAATTCTGCTCAGATTTATTCCTGCTTCATAACTGGTATGCAGGCCTAAAGTAATGTTTTTCTTTTTACACAGTGTGATTAATGTCTGAAAATCCTGAATATGGCGTGTAACATAAGGTTTGTCTTCTTTTCTATTACCACCACCCACTTTAATAAAAGCAATTGGCTGGCAACGCTCAGCACCCAAAACCTGTTTCACTGAGTTATCAAGTTTGAATAGCCAGGGTAAAGTGTACCAGGGGTCGTTTTTCAATCCGCCAAAATAGCTTTTTATCGCTTTATTTCCTTCTTTCGGGCGCTTAATGCCCCGTAAAAATCCGCCTACAAATCCTCTCAGACTGCGGTAATGCGATAGCTGATCCACATCGTGTGTCAGATAAATTTTACGAATTTGCTGTAATGGTTCCGGAATTTCACATCCAGTTTCCCTGAGTTTTGCCCGTAATAATTTACCATATTCATCTACCAAAGGCGAGTCGATAAATCCTGCCCGGTATGGCACAGACTTTTTCCCCGGAAATCTTCCATGCACATCTCTTTTATCTGGTTGTACCATTTCTTCATAACGACTTATCAGAAAATAAGTACTTGCTATAAGGTCGGCATGCAATATAAGGGTATTATCCACCAGTTCAACTGCCGGATTTCCGAAAAGAATAGGGGCTTCTTCCCATATCTGTAGAGGGATGGTTGGTAGCGATGCTGCTGTTCCGTAAATTTCATCTGTGAAAAAGGGTGACGGAAGTATAACGAGTTTATACTTGTGGAATTCCTTTGGGTCAGCAGTATAGCCAACTTGTGCCACTGTTTTTGCGGGTAAATCTTCACCCAAAAGAAAACGAATTATATAATTAATAATGTCCGACATCGATCAGTTCTTATTTCAGTTTCTTTTTTCGCTCATGCGAAAAGGTCAATACTACAGCTACAACAAGTCCTAAAAACAAATCCTGATTTGTAAATAACCCAAAATACTCCGCATCAGAAGGCGTATGGTGAGTTACCAACTTTAATATAACCATAAGGGTAGTAAAAACGAGAAATACGCCTATTCCGTATAATATAGGTTTTAGTTTTGAAGGTATATTCATAACGTTTGTTTTATTATATATTGGTATGAAGCACTGTTTGCGTAACTATGAATGGAAATACAAAGTTATTACTTCTGATTTCATTCGTGTTACAAAAAAAACGAACTGCCAAAAGTACTCATTAAATTTAAATTACATTTGGAGAAATATTAAAATATGATTTAATGAGTGTTAAGTGTCTTATTTATAATTTCTTGAGTTCGAAATGTTGCTGAATTTTACTGACAGTAGTCCTTTTTTATTAATCAATGTATATATAAGTATGAGATCAAGCAATTAGTATTTTTCTTTATAATAAAGTCTTTATTATTCTATTTTTATAGGTTGATCGTGCTATATATACCATATTTATGAGCTTAAATTCTCTTTTTTCTTCAGTTTTCCTTCCTGTTTTTACGTTTGTGAATAAGATTATTGTTAATTTTGTGGTTGTTTTTGTTAGAATTACTCGGTTTTGCCGGTTTTTGCAGTGAAAACTGTTTCAAAAATGCTCCCTGAAGCCAC
>CAYSTC010000020.1:0-72945 GCA_964433885.1 uncultured Paludibacter sp.
GGAACACAATGAAGCAGACAATTCAATAAAATGGATTGTCTGCTTTTATGTTTTTCGCTAACAAATTAAATTTTTTAGTCATGTTTTTTTGTTTTTTGCTAACAATTCAAAAGTTTTAGTCTCGAAAAACAGTTTTTTGCTAACATTCCAAAAGTTTTAGCCTCGAAAAACAGTTTTTTGCTAATATTCCAAAAGTTTTAGCCTTGAAAAACAGTTTTTTGCTAACAATTCAAAAGTTTTAGTCTTATTTTTTTGTTTTTCGAAGCTTTGCATAAAATGCAAGTCTTATTTATTTTATTTTTGAGGCTATGCATAAAATGCGAGCCTCAAAAATTCTTTATTCTCTAACATTCCAAAGGGCTGCTATCGAATATCGGGCAACTGAAGTTTTTTTTGATTTTGTTGAAAATAATTATCGAAAATAAACGCATTGTTAATTATGTTTTTTACCTTTGGGGACGAAAAGAGACAAGCTATTGTGTATATTCCATATTAGCAGATATATACTGTTGAATACAAAATAGAAATGGGATATATGCTTAGTGGGTGTATTTACGTGTTATGGCCAAATATAAAAAAATAAATTTGATAACTATGTTACATTCAATAAACATGGAATTTAAAAGTCTAACTGTTATTTTGACTACATTGATTGTTTGTTTCAGCAGTTTACATTGTTTCGGGCAAGACCAAGACACAACAATATATTTAATTCAAGACATTCAACCAGAGTTTAAATATGAAAATTGTTTGAGCACACCTGATGCTTGCAAGAAATATTTTATGACTAATTTCAAAATACCTAAATTATTAGAAGACAATGGTTATCATGGAAGTATTATAGTTTCGTTTATAGTCGAAAAAGACAGTTCAATAAGTCATATTAGTTTGACTGGAGGAATGGGCGATGCTCTTGACAAATATGTCCTTGAAACAGTCAAAACTATGCACAAATGGATTCCAGGCATTGTAAATGGGAGAGTAGTAAGAAGCCAATTTACTTTGCCAGTGTCTGTTCGTTGGTTGTACGGCACCAGCGAATAAAAGACTGGAGAGAAAAATAACTGTCCATAACACACGCTTATGTTCACAGGCTTGCTGACGTGCATTCCGGCGGTTTTGCTCCCGCATTAGCTACGCTGATTTTCAATTCACTTTGTCGCAGGGAAGTTGTCAGAATCAGAATCTAAAGAATTAGAGAATTTACAGAATAATAAAAAGTAACTTGATTGTTTATGGAAAAAGACAAGTTGACATTTGATATTATTGGCTGTGCTATGAAAGTGCATAACACGCTTGGGAATGGCTTCCAAGAAGTGATATATCAACGTTGCTTGGCTATTGAACTTCAACGTGCCGGATTAAGCTTTGGCCGGGAAATAGAACAGGCAATTTTTTACAATGGAGTTAATGTTGGAACGCGTAGAGCAGATTTTGTTGTTGAGAATAAAGTAATTGTTGAACTAAAAGCATTGATAAATTTAGAGGATGTACATCTGGCGCAAGCAAAAAACTATGTAGTGGCTTATAAATTCGAAAAAGGACTATTGATAAACTTCGGTGCTACAAGTTTACAATATAAACTCATCTTTAATCCAAATTTTCGTTAACTTAGAATATAAAGGCGCTGACCGCTGATTCTGAAAATTTTAAAATTCTGTAAATTATGATTCTGACAGTGTATATGCTTCGGTCGTTATGCAGATAATCATTATAAACAATCAACAAAATGAAGAAAACTATTTATTTAATCACTGTAATGCTGGCCGTAATGGCTTCGACTCCAACAGCGAATGCTGCAAAAAAAGAAAAAATGAAAAAAGAAAAAGCCGGCTGGATCACGTTGTTCGATGGTAAAACGTTTACCGGTTGGCGGGGCTACGGACGAGCCGATATGCCTGCGGCCTGGACAATTGATAACGGAGCCATAAAAATTAATGGCTCAGGCCAGGGAGAAAACGGCAAAAAGGACGGTGGGGATATTATTTTCGACAAGAAATTTAAAAACTTTGAGTTGACGTTTGAATGGAAAGTATCAAAAGGAGCCAACAGCGGCGTTTTCTATCTGGCGCAGGAATTCCCCGGTAAACCTATTTATGAGTCTTCGCCCGAGTATCAGGTTTTGGACAATGCGAATCACCCCGATGCCCGTTTAGGTAAAAATGGCAACCGCCAGTCGGCATCGCTCTACGATCTGGTTCCGGCTGTGCCACAAAATTCAAAACCCTATGGGGAATGGAATACTGCCTCGATTAAAGTATACAAAGGAACTGTGATTCACTCGCAAAACGGAAAAAAGGTTGTAGAGTATCGCCTGTGGACTGATGATTGGAAAAAAATGGTTGCCGACAGCAAGTTCAAAAATTGGGAAAACTTCCTGAATGCCGGTGGCGCCAATCAGGAAGGATACATAGGATTACAGGATCATGGAAATGACGTTTGGTTCAGAAACATTAAAATAAGATACCTATAACACTTAATTCACACCCTCAGTTGAAGAAATTTTAGGACTTTTTACTGTTTTTCACCTGCATGTTTTGTCTACACTAAAATAAGACATTTACGTTATCAACATTATCGTTATTAATAACGTTTTACAGATAAGCTAAGTAGATGCATGCGGATTTTAGGTGCAATGGTGCAGTACTTTTTTTAATATAACTTCTCATTTAATTTTGATATTACGATATTAATTTTGTTTTCACCTCAAAATCAATAAAGAAATGGAAAATGTAAATGATGAATGGTCGAATTGGACTTCAATTATCAGACCATATGCTCAACCCAATTCAGTTAAAAGTTGGTGGCAGGTAATCAATTCTTTTGTCCCGTACCTGCTATTATGGGGACTTATGGTTTATTCTTTAAAATACTCGTACTGGTTAACATTGGCTTTATCAATTCTTGCAGCAGGGTTTCTGGTGAGAATTTTCATTATCTTTCACGACTGTGGGCATAAATCGTTTTTCAAATCGAAAAAGCTGAACAATATTGTTGGCATAATTGCCGGGGGATTTGCTTTTACACCCTACCATAAATGGCATTATGAACATCTGGTACACCATCGAACAGTGGGAAATCTGGATAAACGTGGTATGGGAGATGTTATGGTCTATACTGTTGAAGAATTTAAAAACAGTTCGAAAAAGAAGCAACTTTTTTATCGCATATACCGAAATCCGGTTGTTATGATGTTAATTGTTCCATTGTTTTTGTTTATAATTGTCAATCGCTTCCCGAATAAAAAACTTACTAAGCGAATAAATGCGTATGTTCATTTGACAACCCTTGCCTTAATAATTATCATAACCTTTGTTTCTCTTTTAATAGGTTTTAAAACCTTTATACTTATCCAGATTCCGGTATTGTTTTTTTCGTCAATTTTTGGAGTATGGCTTTTTTATCTCCAGCATCAATATAAAGACGTGGTGTGGGAACATACCGACAAATGGGATTATAGAACCATTGCCATGAATGGAGCCTCCTATTTGAAATATCCGAAAATTCTGCAATGGTTTTCCGGTAATATCGGGTTTCATCATATTCACCACTTAAGCTATAAGATACCCAATTATAACTTAGAGAAATGCTTGCTTGAAAATAAGATTTTCCAAAAAGAATACCTTACTTTTTTTTCGAGCTTTCAAAGCACGAAGTATAAGCTCTGGGATGAAGAGAAACACAAACTGGTCAGCTTCAAAGAAGCAATAGTATAAAACATCTGCTCATCCCCCTCTTTTGCAACGGGAGATTAAGGATTAAATGTTTATAACGAATAAATGAAAAAAGATACAAGAAAAATTGTGTCTTTTTTTGTTAGAAAAATAATTATATTTGTAAATAATATAAAAGCAGATCTTATTCATTCCGTTAGTCTCAAAGTTAATCTATTTGTGATAGTATGATTTCAAATCATGCTACCACTAAACTAACCAACAAGTTATATAACCTTAAAAACAATCATTACATATGAAAAAGAACCTTGTTTTACTTTTATTTCAATTGGTAATTGTGTCGGGTTTTAGCCAGACGAACGAATCCAGGAGCTATTCGGTGGATGCCGTGGGAGATACTATTATCAACGACCAGTATGGCAACAAACTGGAAGTGATAACAAAAGATATTTTTGGTAATACCGTGATAAAGGATAGAGACGGCAATACAATAAAAACCATTGAAAAAGACATTTTTGGCAACACGGTAATAAAGGATGGAGATGGTCATAGAGTAAAATCCATAGAAAAAGACATTTTTGGTAACACAATAATAAAGGATGGAGATGGTCGTAGAGTAAAATCCATAGAAAAAGATATTTTTGGCAATACAGTGGTTAAGGATGGAACGGGACGGACTATACGATCGTATGAGAAGGATATTTTCGGGAATACGGTAGTGAAGAATGCCAACGGACAAAGCGAACGAACAATCGGAAAAGATATTTTTGGGAATTGGGAGATAAAGGACCAAAGCGGGCGTGTAATCAAATCAGTGGAAAAAGATATATTTGGACATTGGGTGGTAAAAAATTCCGACAGGCAGGTTATTGAAACCTACGAAACTGATATCTTTGGTAATCTGGTAGTGAAAGATGCAGCCGGCAGAACCCTGGTTACCTATTCGAAAGAATTTCTTGAAAAACAGTTCCCGAAAAATGCAACCAACAAACAGCCGGGCCAGAGCTGCATAGAGGAATTTATCCTCAGCAACTGGTGATTCGTCTCGTCGAACTATCCTAAAGGTGATGTGTTTATATGGTTTAAAAGACCAATAAATATGAAAAGAAGACTAACCTTAGCACTGGCACTGGTGGCTTTGACTTTGTGCCACGCTGCAAACAACACACCGAAACAAATGGAAACGAAACCAAAGGGGCACCTGAACTTCAGCTCCGGATATGCCGAAGTGAACGGATTGAACATGTATTACGAAATTTACGGACAAGGCGAGCCACTTGTGTTGATACACGGAGGCGGTTCTACGATACAGACAAGTTTTGAAAAAGTGATTCCCTTGTTTGCTGCGACCAGAAGAGTGATTGCTCTGGAACTGCAGGCTCACGGACGAACAAGCGACAGAGATGCCGATCTTTCGTTTGAACAGGATGCCGATGACGTTGTCGCTCTTCTCGAAAAGCTGCATATAGGCAAAGCAGACTTTCTGGGCTTCAGTAACGGGGGAACAACTACGCTGCAAATCGCCATTAGGCATCCGAAAACAGTCCGTAAAATTGTTCTGGCTTCGGCACTTGCCAAACGCAACGGAGTTCCGGAGTGGTTTTGGAGATTTATGGAATACGCCTCGCTGGATAACATGCCTGAGCAACTGAAAGCGGGATACCTAAAAGTAGCTGCCAACCCGAACGGTTTGCGAACCATGCACGACAAAGATGCTAAAAGAGGATTAAACTTTAAAGATATTCCCGATGAGCAAATTGAATCCATTCAGGCGCCAACACTGATCATTATCGGCGACAAAGACATTATTACGCCCGAACATGCGCTGGAATTGCACCGGCAAATAACCAATTCCGAATTGGCAATTATCCCGGGCGGACACGGAGATTATATCGGCGAAATAACCACTATAAAACCGGACTTCAAAGAAAGTGACCTGGTTGTTCCGATGATCGAAAAGTTTCTGAACCAAAAAGAGAAATAGAAAGATATGAAAAAATCGATTTTGATAATTTTGGCTCTTGCAACATCATTTGCTTGCGGGTATGCCTTTAAGGCAATCACAACAAAACAACCTGACGCCCGGCAGGAAACGAAAAAGGTAACAGGTATCGGAGGTATATTTTTTAAATGCAAAGACCCCCGTAAAATGAGAGAATGGTATAAAACACATCTCGGGTTGCAGACAAACCAGTATGGGACGGTATTTGAATGGTACCAGGGAGGCGATTCTACTAAAAAAGGATTTACCCAATGGAGTCCGTTTGCCGAAAAAACAAAATACTTTGAACCTTCGACAAAAGACTTTATGATCAACTACAGGGTTGAAAATATAGAAACGCTTGTTACCGGGTTGAAAAAGGAAGGTGTAACCGTTGTGGACACAATTGAAACGTATAACTATGGTAAATTTGTTCATATTCTCGACATGGAAGGGAATAAAATTGAGTTATGGGAGCCAAACGACATCGAATTTGAGAAATTAGGAAAACAACTTGCCAGCAAAACCACAAAATGAAGTCACAGGGAATAAACGCATGAAACAGATATTAATAACAGGAGCAACGGGAAATGTGGGAGTTGAAGTAATCCGGTTTTTAGAAAGAAGCGGATCTACGGATAAAATAATTGCCGGTGTACGGAACATCGAACGGGCAAAAGAACAGTTGAAGGATTTTTCCAACATTAATTTTGTCGGTTTTGATTTCGAGCAACCGGGAACATTCGATAATGCCCTAAAAGATATAGATACCGTATTTTTGCTCCGTCCTCCTCATATTTCTGATATTGAAAAATACTTCCGGCCATTGGTTCAAAAAATCAAAGAACACGGGGTGAAAGAAGTTGTATTTCTGTCGGTGCAGGGAGCTGAAAAAAGCAAGGTGATACCGCACAACCAAATTGAAAGGCTGATACAGGAATATGAGTTGGATTATATATTTCTGAGGCCAAGTTATTTCATGCAAAACCTTACTACCACCTTGCTCAACGACATAAAAACGCGAAGGCAAATTATTTTACCATCGGGAAAAGCAAAATTCAACTGGATAGATATCGAAAATATTGGTGAAATTTCAGCCATTTTGCTGACTAATTTTTCGGATTACAGGAATCGGGCTATGGAACTGACCGGAAGCGAAAATATCAACTTTTTCACGGTTGCCGGTTTAGTAAATACAGCAGTTGAGAATCCTATCAGTTTTTCAAGTGTAAGCCCATTTGAGTTTTACCGGATAAAGAAAAAAGAAGGGATGGTAAAAGGGATGATTGTGGTTATGATTATGTTGCATTTCCTGCCACGTTTGCAAAAAGAGCCAGTTATCTCTGATAATTACGAAAAACTGACCGGCAAAAAGCCCACAAAGCTTATTGATTTTATTGTGCGGGAGAAGGCAAAATTTCAATAGGCATTATACTGCTTATATGCATCTGAATAATTACACTTTATAGATACTTTCAATAAAGACATAAAAGATATCAAATTGCACATTGCATAATATTCCCGATCCATGCTTTTTGGAACTTTAGGATTCATTATTTGTTTTATCGTTGATAAATAAATCGCTTGCAGTCAAGTTGATTTACAACGAAGAAGCCTATCAGAATTTAATATTGAAGTTCTGATAGACTTACATCAAAACAATAATAAACCTATCAGATTATGGTCTCAACCAGTCAAAAAGAAAAAGCAGAAATGTTCCTGAAATTTCATCACGACAAAGAAATGCTGGTGCTGTTAAACTCATGGGACAATGGAAGTTCAAAATTAATAGAAGCATGTGGATATAAGGCAATTGCAACAACAAGTATGGGAATAGCCGCCTCATTGGGTTATCCCGACTGCCAGATAATACAATTGTCGGAAATGCTTCAGGTGATAACGGGAATTGTAAATGCTGTGCAGGTGCCGGTAACTGTGGATATAGAAGCCGGATATGGAAATAATTTGGATGAAATTCTGGAGTCGGTCAAAAAGTTCATAGCTACCGGAATTGTCGGGATAAACATCGAAGACAGTATTGACATGAGTCCGGCGTTGATCGACGAGTTGGAATTTTGTGAGCGGATATCGGCCATTCGGGCATTATCCAATTCACTGGGCTTCCATTTAGTTATAAATGCGAGGACTGATTCATTTTACACTTCGGCAGGCACGACCCAGGAAAAATTAGCAGAGTCGATACGGCGTGGCAACAAATACCGGGAAGCCGGTGCCGACTGCATATTTGTTCAACCGGTATGGGAAAAGGAAATGATTTCTACGCTGGTAAAGGAAATTAATGCACCGATCAATATTCTTGCAAACCCCGGAATTGGTGCGGGGGTATTACCACCCTCCGTGCGCGAATTGCAGGAGTTGGGAGTTGCCCGTTTAAGCCTGGGTTCCGGTTTGATGAAAGCTACTTTGGCCCTGATTAAAAAGGTGGCCGACGAATTATTGGAAAAGGGAACGTATAATATTTTATCCGATACCCTGAGTCCTCTCCCCGATGCTGCATTGGCCTATAAAATGGCAATTGGGTTAGGGAAATGAGAAATGACATGAATGATAACAGGTGATTTGCCGGTGAAAGTGTGACTAACGCTTGCCGGAGTTATCAATAATCCCTAAAAACAGAAACGTCTTACATGGTTCATGTAAGACGTTTCTGTTTTGGAATATAGATTTTATCAGAATATCTTCCGGTAAATATGGCAATAAGGAGTACCGTGTTTCTTATCGTAATACTCCTGGTGGTAGTCTTCTGCCGGCCAGAACACAGGTGCTTTTTCGAGAATGGTGGCTACTTTATACCCTTTGGCAGTAAGAATACCGATATACTTTTCGGCCAACTTCTTTTGCTCCTCCGAAGTGTAGAAAATCACCGATCGGTACTGGTCGCCAATATCAGGCCCCTGCCCTCCTACCTGCGTAAAATCGTGGGTTTCAAAGTAAAGTTTCAACATATCTTCGTACGAAGTCTGCGTGGTGTCAAAAACAACTTCGGTGGTTTCAACATGTCCGGTTTCGCCCGTACAAACTTCTTTGTAAGTCGGGTTTTGGGTATGTCCGCCCATATAACCCACTGTGGTTTCTATCACTCCTTTGGCTTTCATAAAGTGATATTCGGTGCCCCAGAAACATCCTGAAGCAAAAAAAGCTTTCTCCATATTTTTATTTTTAGTAGGAATAAATTTCATTGAAATTGAGTTCACACAATGCCGCGTATTTTTCTGAGTAAAACCTTCGCCAAGAAAAACATGCCCCAAATGTCCTCCACAGTTAGCACAAACAATTTCGGTGCGCCGCCCATCGGCATCGGGAATGCGTTTCACGGCTCCCGGAATTTCATCGTCGAAACTTGGCCAGCCACAATGCGAGTCGAACTTGTCGTCGGAGCGGTACAACGGTGCGTTACATTGCCGGCACACATACGTTCCCTGTGCTTTGTTATCAACATATTCGCCGGTAAAAGGCCTTTCGGTGGCTTTATGAAGAATTACAGTTTCTTCCTGCGGAGTCAGTTTATTGTAGTTCATATTCTTTTTAGTATTGTTTTGCTGACAACTTGCCTGACCAAACAAGGAAAGCAAACTGATCAGAATAAATGCAAATTTCAGGTTCATTGGTTATACAATTTAAAAATTAATCCATTAATTTTAGCGATTTCTATAAAACCTTTACAGTTTTGTAAAAACAGATATAACCTGAAATTGTTCAGCAAAGATAATGAATGATTTGCCTGCGAAAAAGATGGAGTAACATTGATTTAAAAATTATTAGAAGATATTTGGCGTGATTTTTCTTTTCACGTAATGCCGGTAATGCAAATTCACCCCAAGCGAGAAGAACAGCATTTCCGGATTCTTCAGCAATTGCTTGTTGAAAAAAACCCGGTGTATAATGCTTTTCAATGAAAACACGCGGTTGTTCAGCCACCAGTACATTTCGGTTAGTTTTTCGGGCTCAATCATTTTAGGAATATGCACACAGCGTGTTCCATCAAATTTTCGAAGGTCGTCGGTGAGCATACGGCCTTCGTTTACAAGTTCGGTGTGGAGTTCGGTGCCGGGAATGGGTGTCAGGATATAAAACCGCGGAATGGGAACACGGTTCTGATAAATGAAATCGTAAGTGTCGCGAATGGATTGCTCGGTATCGAAATCCGTTCCGACAATCATTTCGGTGCTTACCACGATGCCTGATGCAGACAGGGTTCTTATATTCGATTCATGTTCGTTCGCTTTCAGCCAGGGCTTGTCCAGGCTATTGATAGCATCCTGCTGAATGCTTTCCACGCCAAAACTCATCAAATCGCAACCGGAATCGCGCACAATTTTCAATAACTCCGGATTTTTGGCCAAATGAATGGCGCATTGGCTGGCCCATTTCATTTTCAACGGCGTTATTTTCTCACAAAGTTCCCGCAGGTATTTGGGGTTCGAAACAATATTATCGTCAATCAGGTAAAACCGCTTAAATCCAAGTCGTTTTACCTCTTTTATATCGCGTATCACCTCGTCAACCGGACGGAAAAGATACTGGCCTTCGTACAGGCAGGCAATGGAACAAAACGAACAGGTAAACGTGCATCCACGTCCTGCCTGAACGGGTAACATTGCTCCTATTCTTTTTTTCGTCAGCAGGTCGTATCGCGGAATTGGAAGATTTTTCAGTTCATTAATCGGACAGTTATACAACGGCTCTACTTTGCCGGTATCTTCAAAATCTTTCAGCATTTTCGGATACGAAATTTCTGCATCGCCAATAATTACTGAGTTCACATATTTCATTGCTTCCTTGTAAGCAATGGAGGCCATGTAACCACCCATAATCACAGTTTTGCCACGCTTTTTAAATTCAGCGGCAATTTCCAGTCCCCGGAAAGTGGCATGTCCCATAGTGCCAATGCCCACAATATCGGCATTCGATTCAAAATCAATTTCATCGACCACTTCTATCAGTAATTCCACATCCCAGTGTTTGGGCGTATAAGCTGCCAACAAAGGAAAGGCCAGTCCGGGAAGATTAATCTTGCTCTGTTTGCATAACTTGCCACTCTCGGCATACTGCGTGGGTTGTATAAATAGTATTTTAGGCATGTTTTTCGGCTTCTTTAATTTTACTTTTATATTGTCCGGACACCCGCCAACTACCCACCAACATTTTGATAAGCATAGGCAGCCGATAGGTTTTGATGTATTTCCACAACACCTTCGGATTGAAAATAACAACGTTGTAAGCTTTGAGTATTTCCTTGTAAAATTCAGGAACCGTCAGTTTCTCCGGTTGCACCGAAATGTGCGCCAAATCCCATTTTTCATAATCCGAACTGTCAATCAGGATACGGTTTTCCGGATAACTTACACCCGTTTTCGGAAGCGGTGTCAGCGGTTGCAGGTTTACAAAATGAATGCCCAGCTCTTTGATAACCTTCACCATATTCTGGAAATCACTCCTGTTCCACTCCGGCGGAATGATAATGGTGGCAAAAACATCTATTTTTTCGCGATTCAGCACAGCCATCGTTTCGCGGTACATAGCCACCGACGTTTTTTTATTGTATTTGTCCAGCTCTTTGTCCGAAAAACTTTCAAAACCAACAATCACTGTTCGCAGACCAATATCGGCCAGTTCGTGCATGATTTCCGGGTTTTGGGCAATAAAATCGGCTCGGCCATACACGAGGTAATGCTTTTTTATATTCCGGTTTCTGATTTCCGAAATAAATTCCTGTAACCATTTTTTATCTACCAGAAAATCATCGTCCACAATGTAAATTTCCGATTCCTCAATTTGTCCCAGTTCTTCAATTACTTCGGCCAATGGTCGTTGATAATAAAGTTTATTGGTTATAATCCGACAAAAACAAAAAGAACACTGATAAGGGCAGCCAAATGAGGTTTTTATCAACGCAACTTTTTCGTGGAAAATATAGAAATACTTGTGCTTATATCGCTCAACCAACTTTCTGTCGGGAAACGGTACGCGAAAATCAAAAGCCGGAAGCGCGGTGTTTTCCAATGAATCCCCCTGGCGGAAAACTCCGGCAGGAAGAACCGTTTTTATATCAATATGATTCAACAAATCAGTAAAAACAATAGCCGCATTCCGCACTACACGATAATCAATGGCTTCGTCTTCAAAATCTTCAGGGCACACTTCACAATGCACGCCTCCCACAACAGTCACAATGTTTCGATTCATTTTTTTGACTGTCCGGCAATACGAAATAATAGTGGAAACATTAGTAATATATCCGGTAATGCACAATACGTCAGGGTTATGTTCAATAATAAACGATTCAAATGATCTTTTTTCGAGGATCATATCCACAATTACCGCCGAATCGGATTCCCGCTTCAGGGCACACAAAACTTCAAGTTCCAGCGGTTCCACAATCATCATGTGCTGCAACCCAATTGTTTCCGAAGTTGGTTTCGGCCGAATCATTAATAGCTTCATCGCAATTCCTCCTTTAGTGCATTTGTATTTTCAGGTTTCCATTTGTATTCCAGCAGGGGTTTGCCTATTTTCAAGAATCCATTTATCAATCCGTTGCTGTGATGCGCTTCCATATAAAGCGTTTCCGGTTTACCGCCCATTCGCATTTTGGCAATTTCGGCCGTTTGTCCCAGCTCTAAAAAATCAGCCTTTTGATCAATTCCATCATGAATTAGCCCCGACAATAGCCTTAAATAGGTATTGTGAATCCGGTTACGACTGTAATCTATTCCACCCAAAAAGAAATAGTATATATTTTCATGATTGAGTGCCAGATTCCAACCAATAACAGTCTTCTTTTCATAACAAACCGTCAGAATAAATTCCGGAGGCAGATTTTTAAAAAAGTCGAAGGTAAGTTTTTCAAGCTTTCCGTTGCTCCTGCCGTACACTTCCAGATATTGATTGTACATTTCTGTTGTAAATTCCGAACATGTTTTTTTCTCAAACCTCAAATCCGGGTTCTCTTTATTGATTTGTTTAAGCCGTCGCCGGTACCCTGTACGAAGTGAGGCGATATAATCATTCCAGTTTGTGTATCTGTTTGACAGGACAATGGTTGGCAACGTATGTCCGGAAGCATAAGCAATACCTTTGGGCTTTTCAGTCAGGTTCAAAACCAGCAAAAAGCCTTTTTCCTGTTGGTAAATATAGGCTTTTAATGCTTCAAAGAAAGCTTTTTTCCCAAAAATACCCGGGCTGGACACCGAACACGGAATGCCCATGATATTCATTTTCAGCGGACTCTTGACCTTTAAAAAAGTAAGAATATCAAGTCTCAGAGAATATACAATTGCAGCTGCAACAACCTCTCCATCTTCCAAACACATATAATACCGTTGCTCGCAGGGATTGTACTTTTCAGCATGCGCTAAAAATTTCTTCTTTTGAAAATAGCTTTTGGCCATTTCGTCCCAGACTTGAGGAAGTCCGTTGGTTATTTCTATGCGCTTGAATTCTATCATTAAAGGGTCGTTTCAAATGTGGCATACTGACGATAAATCTCCGGCTCCACCCCATAGCAACGTTGCAACATCCGTTTCACCAATGCCATGGAAGCCTGGTTTTCTTCAAAAATAAAGCCTCCTTCGCAGTATTTAAATCCTTTTTCATGAAGTGCCGGAAGCGATTTATTAATCAATGCCAATGCAACCGGACTGCGCTGATATTCAGGAATGATACCAATTTCCGTAAAGCGCATAGTGTCAGGCATTTTACCAAGCCGGTATTTCAAAACATCAAAAACATTCAGATCGCGTTGCGTGGAAACAAGTTGGTTGAAATCCGGATACCACAGGAAAAAACCAACCGGCTTGCCGTTTATTTCGGCAAATATCAGGTTTTCATTATCCAGCAGAAAACGGAATGGATAAAATAGTTCCAGATCTTCTTCTTTATCGCGTGTTGCCCAATACGGATGGTTCGTAAATGCCTGATTATTTAGTGAGGTATAAATAGCGCTTTCAGCCTTTATTTGCTGCTTATCCATAAACCGGATATTGAGTCCTTTCAGTTCTTTTTGTGGTTTATAAGATGCTGCCCAGGCAGCATAAGCCTCTACTGTAAGCCTGAAGGTTGCCATTTTGCGGCAATGCAGTTCTTTGAAATAACCGACATAATAATCAGGTTGATAAGGCAATCCGAATACTGGTGTTTCATCAAACCGGTTCATCAGAATACCGGCGCCATAATTCAAATGGCCGTTTAATCCAACCACCACTTTATGGCAGCGGGTGAAATGTTTGTAAATTTCCTTTTTTATAATCGAAAAAATATCACCAAGCCCCTTTTGCGCTTCAAAATATGCCACCTGAACATAATCGGGCAACCATTGGTCGTGAATCAGGGCAAAGCGCGCAACGAGATTGTTACCGTCGCGTACTACAAACAATTTGACCGTTGCATGCTTACTGAAAGTACTGCCGGAACTCAAAACTAGACTTTCCACACTGGCATCCGTTCCACGTAAATACGGATTGTCCCTATAAACATCCGCTGCTACTTTTGCGAATACTTTATGCGCCGATTTTCCTTCAAGTAGTTCTGCTATCATATAAAATACTCTTCAGGTTTCGGGAAACCAAGAAACTGCATGTAGGATGATGCGCAATAAGAACCTGCATTGCCAAAGACAACGACATCGCCAATTTGCAACTCAGGTAAAATGGCTTTATTGGAAAAAATATCCCGCGAATAGGTGGAACAGCCATAAATGGTTGTCGGGTAGGTTTCGTCCGAAAATAGCTGGACCCCGTTTCGGATCACAGCCACCGGATGATTTGCTATTTCCGGATAAAGCAATGGCCTGGAAAACTGAACAGTAGAAGCATTCAGCCCAACCAGTTTTCTGTCGGGGCGGTTTTTGGTGTCGGTAATGCTGCAAACAAAGTAACCTGCATTTCCACCGATAATCCGGCCCGGTTCCAATATCAGTTTTATACTTTTTCCTTTGCGGGCCGAAGCTTCATTCATAAGTTTGGTTACCTGAACGTTATATTCTTCCATATCAAACCTATTCTCCCCGTTTTCAGCCATCCCGAAACCGCCTCCGAAATTCAGGTATTCCAGGTTTGGAAAATCATCCGAAATACGAATCAGTTCTTTGTAACAAGCAATAAAATAACTGACATCAAAAATATCAGTACCTACATATAAATGCACTCCTTTAATCAATGACTTGTCCGGTATCTGAGCAATCTCATCGACGGTAAAACCCAACCGGCTTTCTTTGCCTATAAATGCACCGGCATGTGTGGAGTACGGCTTTACGTTATCGCCAATGTTGCAGCGTATCCCAACCGCCTGGCCCGGGAAAAGTTTCCACCACAAAGCCAGTTGGTTCGGAGAATCCAGATTCACCTGAACATCATAACTTTTAATATGTTTCATCATTTTTTCCGACAACGCCGACGACGTAAAGATTATTTCTTTACGCCTGAATCCAGCCTTATAAGCCGCTTCCAAATGCAAGGGCGAATTGACAAAAATATTCATCTTCTCTTCTTTTACAGTCTCTAAAAACCGAAGATTGATGTTAGCCATGGAAGCAAAATGAATGGCTTTGTTCTGGTAGGAAATGTGCTGAAAAAGTTGGCATTTATCCTTTATTTGTCGGCTATCGTAAAGATAGAAAGGATCAAAACCTTCTTTGATATTTTCAATTATATAGGTTAGTATATTTTGTGGTAATACCATATCGCGTGTTTTATCATTATGTTGTATTAACTAAGGTATTGTATTTTAATCGCTTGCCATATTTTAATTCTGAAAACATAGCTTCATCAGTCAAGCAGCCTGAAATTGCAAATTTTAATATCCACAAATATATTAATTATTTTATAATTTTTTACATTTATGTCAAATAAATCCAACAATCGATTGAAACAAAAAACGCCTTAGTCCGTAAACCAAGGCGTTTGCAAAATATACTCAAATGTCAATTTATCGTAATCTGTCAAGCGATTTTACCAGTTTTTCATCCTTCCCGATGGCTCCAATAGCCAAATAATTGAGAATTAAACTAACAAGTGGAAGTACCGCTGCGAATTGCAAATGCCATTCGGCATTCAGTTGCTTGCATGCCGACCAGATATTGATTGCCAATACAATATAATATCCGAGCATGAACAACATATTAATAACGCACAAGCGGATTTGTTTAATCCGATTCTTGTATGAAAACAGGGTAATAAGTGCAATAACCCCAAAAACAGCCGCAAAAGTCGTCAACAACCAGGTAGTTGAAACTAATTGACTCCCGGTTTGCTGAATTAAACTGATACCCTTAAAATCCATTAGATAAATTAAATTATCCTTGGTGTTTACCAAATTGGCAACCGGCGAATAAACTGTGATACCCGAAAGTATTGCAATAAGCAGCAAATAGATAGTTTGAATACGTTGTAACATACGTTTAAATTGTTATTTTTTCCACTGCGCATCGCGCACAGTATAGATCCGTTCAATAATTTCCACCACTTTAAGGCCTTCCAATACGTTGGTTGTGATAGTTCCTTTGTCTTTAAGTTTTTCAACCACATTTTCAATCACATAATGGTGATTCTGAGCCGATCCTTTGTACAAACCATAATCATTGGGCGGATTGGAAGGTGCCAACTCCGGCATTACATAATCTTTTATATGGCAATAAGTTACCTCATTCATATATTGTCCGGCAACTTTCACTGTACCTTGTGAACCAATTATGGTAATGCTGCTTTCAAGGTTGGTATCCCAAACGGCCGTGGAATAGTTCAGACAGCCCATGCCACCATTCACAAAGTCGAAAGTAACCACACCGCTATCTTCAAAATCAGTCAGATTTTTGTGATTGAAATCGGCAAAATTTCCACGAATATTCTGAACGTCGCCAAAGAGCCAATACATAATATCTATGAAGTGTGAAAACTGCGTGAAAAGTGTTCCACCATCCAGTTTCGCATCTCCGTGCCAGTTTCCTTTTTTGTAGTACCGATCGTCGCGATTCCAATAGCAATCGAGTTTCACCATGAAAATATCTCCCAACGTATTGTTATCAACCAGTTCTTTCAACCATACCGAAGGCGGTGAATAGCGGTTTTGCATCACACAGAATACGTGGCGCGACATTTCCAGCGACTTGAAAAGAATAAGTTCGGCATCAGTTTTAGTCAGGGCAATCGGTTTTTCCAGAACAACATGTTTCTTGGCCTGCAATGCCTTAATGGCATATTCTGCATGAAATCCGTTTGGAGTACAGATATTTACCACATCAATATTCAAACCGGCTGCCAATAAATCATCGATACTTGTAAAATATGCTTCAGAAATATTTTCTAAACCCAATTGCTCTTTCGATAACACATCACATACGGCAACTAATTCAGAATCAGGATTCCTTCGAATCATTTCTGCATGGCGTTTGCCAATATGCCCTTGCCCAATTACTGCGAACTTAATCATAAAAATTAATTTTCAATTATTTAATTCCCAATTCCCAATATTACTTGTTCTTGGTTGTATATATTATTTTTGTCAATATTTTCAGAATCTCTTTTAAATCAGAAAGCAATTTATTATTTGTTGGATAATGGCTCGAATGTTTGCAAAGTTGCAACCAGTATTCTGTTTCTTCCGCTTCTTTAGCTGATATTTTCAGCTTATGAATAAAGTCGGCGGGGCTTTCAGCATGCTGTGCTTCACGGATATTTGCGCCAATTGAAGTTCCCGAACGAAATAATTGATTACTTAATAAGAATTTTTTCCTTTCATTCAACAATTCTGCAAAATCAATTATATCCAAAGCAAATTGAAAAGATTTGTCTAAGATTATATTTTCTTTTTCCATATTATAGAATTAAAATTGATCGCATTTAATTGGAAATTGGAAATTATTTAATTGAAAATTCTAGATACCTTTCCATCCTCCAATTGATATTCCTGCCCTGTTTCCGGACAAACAGCTTTACCTGCTTTATCAAAGTGGAGTTTGTGTCCGTTTTCGCTCACCCAACCAATTTGCCGGGCTGGATTTCCAACAACCAGTGCAAAGGGTTTTACAGGTTTTGTAATCACAGCTCCCGCCCCTATCAAAGCATATTGCCCTATTTCGTTTCCACAAACAACCGTAGCATTGGCACCGATGCTTGCTCCTTTGCGAACCAGCGTTTCTGCATATTCACTTTTCCGGTTCACATGGCTTCTGGGATTGATTACATTGGTAAAAACCATCGATGGCCCTAGGAATACATCATCTTCACAAATTACGCCCGTATATACCGAAACATTATTCTGTATCTTTACGTTTCGCCCGAGTTTTACGGATGGCGAAATTACAACATTTTGCCCGATATTACAACATTCTCCAATGAAACAACCCGACATAATATGAGAAAAATGCCATATTTTTGTTCCCTCGCCAATCTCACATCCAGCATCGATTACGGCTGTTTCGTGTGCAAAATATCCCATGATTCGTTTGTTAGTTGACTGATAAATTTTCAGACTTATTTTGTTAGCTAAACCAAAAATTCCAATACGCTTTTGGTAATGTATTCTAATTGCTCTTCCGTCAATTCGGTGTGCATGGGCAACGACATTACGCATTCGCTAAGTTTTTCTGCAACCGGAAAATCACCCGCTTTATAGCGCGGGTCCTGATAAGCTTTTTGCAAATGCAATGGAACAGGATAATAAATCATAGCCGGAATTCCTTTATCAGCCAAATGTTTGATCAGTCCTGCTCGGTCTACATTATTCAATTTAAGAGTGTATTGATGAAAAACGTGGGTAGAAGCCGCTGAACGCGCAGGAATGATCAGTTTGTCGGTTACGGCAAATGCAGTATCGTAATAATCTGCAGCTGCTATCCGGCTTGCACCATATTCGTCCAAATGCTTCAGTTTGACCTCCAGCACTGCCGCCTGAATACTGTCCAATCGCGAATTAACTCCAACCAGATCGTGATGATAACGAACCACCATGCCATGATTGGCAATCGCACGCATATTGGCGGCCAGTTCATCGTTGTTGGTAAAGATAGCCCCACCATCACCAAAACAACCTAAATTTTTAGACGGAAAGAAAGAAGTACAGCCAATATCGCCCATGCAACCTGATTGTAACTGCCTTCCATTGGCAAATGTGTAGACGGAACCTATTGATTGACATGCATCTTCGATTACGTAGAGATAATGTTCTTTAGCCAATGCCAATATACCTTCCATATCGGCATTTTGGCCGAAAAGATGTACCGGAACTATCGCTTTTGTCTTAGGAGTAATGGCTTTTTTTACCGAGTCAAGAGAGATATTGAATGTATCGAAATCAACATCTACCACCACCGGAGTCAATCCCAGCAGAGCAACAACTTCGGCTGTAGCAATAAAAGTAAAGGTTGGTGTAATAACTTCATCGCCCGGTTTGAGTCCTAAAGCCATTAATGCAATTTGCAAAGCATCTGTTCCGTTTCCAACGGGGATAACGTGTTTTACATTCAGGTATTTTTCCAGATCGTGCTGAAAATCATTTACCTTGCCACCTTTAATAAAAGTAGTGGTATCAATTACTTCCTGAATGCCTGCATTCACTTCTTCTTTAATCTTTTCGTACTGACTGCGTAAGTCAACCATTTGTATTTTCTTCATACCACGAAATCCCTGTTTACCTACAGGAATCATTTTTGTTCAAGAATAAACTCTACTTCCTCTGGCGAAATGCGGATATTGGAAATATGAGTTGAATTATTATTGATTGTAAGTTTTTGTTTACTTAGTTTATTTGATTTCAGATCATTATAATCTAAAATTATCTGAATATCATTCTCGTCCAACACATTAAAATGGCTCAACCCAACCGTATAGACCACGTTGACAAAAGCAGGAAATGTCCGGATTGACAATCCGGGCGGACAATTGATAGCAATAACAGGCAGTTGCACTTTTCGTTCGGTAAATGGCTCTACAAAAACGCTGACTTTACATTCGGCAGTTGAATACCGAAGCAACTTTACAGGTTTTAATTTACACCGCAAATGTGTTGTATCAGTCAGGTTGTTGAGTTTGAGTAATTCAGTGCTGACATATTTCATAGTGTCAAGCATCTGTTTGGGGCCAAAAACAGTTATCCTGTTCGGGTGAATTCTTATCTTATCACTCAAAATGTACTGATGGGCTAATTCTATATCCGCAACCAATTTAATGGGTAAGTTTTTCTTAGTCAACTTTTGATACTGAATCAAAATTGAATCCGGATGAACTTCCAGCAAAGTTGTAGTATGCATTAGATGCTTATATCTGTTTATCTTTCCTATCAATTGGTCGGAGGTAATCAGTATTTCACCTTTTTGATAGTATTTGCGACCTAAATCTATGGTCAATGGAGTGATTTCATTTCTTAAATAATCGAGCAAATTCCAACCCTGATCTTTGATGTTTAGCTGAATTTCTTTGGGAGGAGAATTTGTAATAGCTACATCCAGGGGAATGCCTGTATAACGCAATGGAACGGTAATGACTGTCTCCCGTTCTTTCCCGAGAGCATGAATATACCAAAATGCAGCTGAAAGAGCAAGAAAAAGCAAAAAGCTTAAAATATCTTTTGAAAAAAAGAATGATTTAAGCTTTTGCATGTAATAACGGAAAATCTTTCTGCCGCCTTTATCAGCCATAAGACCCGAATTATTTTACTTCTGATTGTGCATCTTGCGCAGTTGCAAAAACTGAGTTTTTGTCTACCTTAATGCGAACGTTTTCAGCTATTTCTACGATAACTGTAGTTTCTTTAATGTCCTTTACTTTTCCATAAATACCACCTGAAGTAACTACTGAGTCACCTGGTTTCATTGCTTCACGTTGTTTTTTAATTTCTTTTTGGCGTTTTGTTTGTGGACGAATCATAAAGAAATAAAATACCACAAAAATCAACACCATCATCAAAATGCTTGAGTAGCCACCCATTCCACCGGCTCCCGGTGCTGCAGCTGCTTGTAATAAAACGCTCATTAGACTCATATCTTTTTATTATTTAAATTATTATACTTACAAAAATAGTTTTTTATTTTTTATTATCGCTAAACATCACCACTTTAATCAACTTATTTTCCTTTTTTAATTGTCCAACGATATTGTCAAGCACCCCGTTTATAAAGGTCCCACTCTTATCTGTGCTATAGTTTTTGGCAATTTCAATATATTCGTTGAGTGTTACATTTACCGGAATAGTTGGAAAATTAAGCAATTCGGCCAAAGCCACTTCCATGATCACAATATCCATAAATGCAATGCGGTCCAGTTCCCAGTTTTTGGTGTTGGCATCAATCATTTCACGGAACTCAGGACCCTTTGTCAAAACAATCCGCATGAGTTTACTTGCAAATTCCGAGTCTTCCTCATCTTTAAACATGGGAAGCAACGGTTGCTCTTCGCCTTTCGACTCATCAAAGCGTTTGATAGTTTTGATAATGAAACTCACCACCATTTCGATATCATCAGTCCAGTAGATATTCTGATCCTGTATAGAATCATCCAAATCTTCACTTTGCAGAATTATTTTTTTGAAAATTTTACGCCAGATATCTTTGTCGGCTGCATAATCAGCTGAAGGAGCGTTCATGTATTCTATGTAGAAATCAGAGGCCACAACCTGATCAAAAAGTACCTTTATGATTTCAGAATCGTTTATCCACGATAATTTATGTGCTTGCAGATATTCATTAAACTGAATATTGTCTGCAAGTTGTGCAACAAATTTATTCTCAATAAAACGGGTGTTGGGATTCAGATCTTCTTCGGTAGGACGTAGTTTGTTTCGTTTAGTTTCAATGCGCTCTGCGGCATACTGGGTAATTTCTATCGACAATTGTAAGAGGTGGTAATACAAGTCGTAGGTTTTTTCAATACTATGAAACAGTTCTTTTTCAGCGACGGGAAACGATTTGCCATCGCTTTTGTAATAGGAATATAAGATCTGGACAATCTTAATACGTAGTAATGCTCGATTAATCATAAAATACAGTGAACGCTTTTTTATTTCGGTGCAAAGATAGCACTTTTTTCGGTTACTTTGTCCACGAATAATTAGGAATTATACATTATTAATTATACAATCCAGGGGAAGCGGAAGCATAGTTCATCGTACAGGCAATAATCAGCTTTGCCATTTACAGCCAGTGTCTTTACAAGAGCGGCATCGGTGAGCAACTCTTTGGCAAACTCCAGTGTAGTGCCGGTTTTAACTCTATCGTCGACCAGCAATAGCCGTTTGCCTTTGAAATCGAAGTCTATTTCGGCCAGTAATTTGGGCTTATCATAAAGTTTATTTTGCATGGCATCGCGCAGGTTCAGCTTCAGCAAATTATATTCACAGCCCAAACGCTGGTTAATCATAGCTGCCGGAATAATCCCGCCATTGGCAATGGCAACTACCATATCAAACTCTTCGGCAAACTCTATTGTTCGCACACGCTCTAAAACCTCTTCAAAAGACTTTCCCATTAATCTATTTCCTTAAATTCGCCCGTAGCGAAACATATTTATATCTGATTACAAGAAACCGAAATTACCTTTTCAATCGTTTTATGGGGAATATCATTGGAACTTTCTTTTTGTATTCCAGATATTCATTTCCAAAGTCTTTCAGTAATCTTTTTTCTTCAGATAATTTCAAAAAAATAACAATCAATAAGGCGAAACCCAACAAACAAATCACGCAGGCAATTGAATTAAAAAGTATTGCCAGCGAAAAGTAAATCGATATGGCACCAAATACCATTGGATTTCTACTATATTTATAAGGGCCTGTGGTTACGAGTTTTTTAGTTTGCGGACTTATCGAAACCCCGAATGCATCCACAGGACCTCCTTTACCAACGTAAAACAAATAAATGTTTGACCAAACGGCAAAAATTGCTCCTGCAATAAAAAGTACAAAACCTACTGAATACCGAGTTATATCAGAATCAATCAGCACACCATCAAACACTAAGTAATCGAAATTCGACAACTCATATAAACCCCATGGAATAAGTAATATAAAGATACTAAACCCCAGAAGATATCCTGCAATATATCTGACTGACTCTTTCATGCCACAACGAAATTATAGTTATCATATCAGAAAACAAAAAACATGCAGCAATCGGAATATCTTTACAATATTACCATTTAGAAATTGCTTTCAGGCAGAAAAATCCACCGATAAGCTGAAGCAACATACCCGGGAAACCTACTTTGATATCCTGCAGGGCTGCTATCCAACTACCAGTAAGAGCAAATTCGGCTACCATTCCTATTCCCTGATAGAAAAGAATAACCAGTAACAAATTCTGAAGTTTTATTTCTTTGGTACGCTGAGCCACGTAAGCAGCAGCTGTTGCGAGCAATGCAGATTTAATAAGGATTATAGGCAACATCTCTGCAGCCGGCATTCCGAAAAGAGCATGATTGATAATTGGAGATGCCACGGCTGTAAGCAGTCCGGTAACAAAACCGTATTTGTATGCAGCAACAAGCGTAAAGAAATAAATAGGTAACAATATCATACCACCCATAGTCACAACGTGACACAACTGAGGAAGAATGATGTTTCCTGCAACAAACAACAATGCAAAAATGTAAGATTTTAGCTCAACAACTTTGAGCGAGTGAAGTTTTACTGTAGATTCCATTTTGAATTATATTTATTATGATTAACCTTTTCAACCAAAAGCAAAGTTTATCTTTTCTGATAACATCATTTTTTTATGTTGCCATTAAGACACAAAAATAGGAATATTTTTTGTTTTAATGATAATTCCCGACCAAAATAGAATTTAAATATAATGAAACTGATTCATATATCTGTATTTTAAAGCATTAAGCAGAGCATATACTCAGTTTTACTCCCGTAAATTCAAATATTGAATTACAATTTCATTTTCATTTAAAAACCTCTTGAAAAAAAATTTTTAAGTTCCTCAATAAAAATGCCGATTTTGTTTGATATATTCAAAAAAAATGCAGAAATTTGGGGACTCTTTGGTAGTTAGAAATCGAAATTAATGATTATTTGAAAAATAAGTAGCGTTATGGAAGTAGAGAAAAAGAAATTTGAAATAGAGAAGAAAGACAACGAAATCATTTATTCTAAGGCAATTAAGGCTGGGAAACGCATTTATTATTTAGATGTAAAAAAGAGCCGGAATGAAGATTTATTTTTGGCAATTACGGAAAGTAAAAAGAAAGTTGTTGGCTACGATGAAGATGCACAGGTTACTTACGAAAAACATAAAATTTTTCTATACAAGGAAGATTTCGATAAATTCATTGAAGGGCTTGAAGATGTGGTAGGATTTATCAAACGTGAGCAGGGCGAAGCTACTCCCCGGGCTGAAGAATTAGAAGAAACTGCTGTTGTGGAAGAAGCCAAGTCAAGAAGCTTCTTCGACAAATTCAAATTTTAAATAAACGAAAGGCTTAAAACAAAGAGCAAAGACAAAAAATCCTTTGCTCTTTTCTTGTTTACTGCCATATATTTCTTATTCCATATCTTACTCAGAAAAAAATGAAGTCCTTTGCCAGTGACAATTATTCGGGAATACATCCTGAAATCCTTGATGCGATTCTACGCGCAAACAGCCAACACCAAATTTCGTACGGAGATGATCAATTCACGCGGGAAGCTAATCAGCTTTTTGAAGATATTTTCGGTAAAGTAACCGTTCTTTATACGTTCAATGGAACGGGAGCAAATGTTACCTGCCTGAAATGTTGCACACTTCCTTTTCAGGCAGTTATATGCTCCGAACACGCTCATATTCTGGCTGATGAATGCGGGGCACCGACCCAAAGTATAGGTTGCTCTCTCCTCTCCCTTAAAACAACTAATGGAAAACTAACTCCGGAAATGATTGAACCATTGCTTGGACGAATTGGAAACGTTCATAACACGCAACCCAAGGTTATTTCTATCAGTCAGAGTACCGAATTAGGAACTGTTTATTCACTTGATGAACTTAAGACGTTGTGCGAATTTGCACACGCCAACGGAATGTATGTACATTTGGATGGTGCCCGTATATCGAACGCGGTAGCAGCACTTGGTGTAAGCTTAAAAGAAGCTACGGTTGACTGCGGTGTAGACATCATGAGTTTTGGCGGGACTAAAAACGGTCTAATGATAGGCGAGGCAGTATTGATTTTCAACGATGAACTGAAGACAAATGCACCCTATTTCCACAAACAAAGTGCTCAGCTTTTTTCCAAAAACCGGTTCATTGCCACACAATTCACAGCTTTGCTAACCAATGACCTATGGTTTAGAATGGCTGTACACGCCAACAAAATGGCTAAACTATTGGCTAACAAAGTGGACGGATTGCCCGGGGTTACCATCACTCAAAGCGTAGATGCCAATGCAGTTTTTGCCATTATTCCCCAAAATATAATCGAACCATTGCGTGCACAATATCCTTTTTACGAATGGGATGCTCAAACACACGAACAGCGTTGGATGTGCTCTTTCGACACAACCGAAGCTGAGATTAATGAGTTTGTAAAAACATTGAAAGAATTACTATAAAGTTTCAGATATGTACTGAAAAAGGCTGAATTTCTTTTGAAATTCAGCCTTTTTTTTATCAGGAAATAAACTGAAATACATGCAGAGCTTTTTGCTTTTTAAGTTTATTTACACCTGTATAAATAAAATGAAATACTCAAAAACAAAATATTATACAGGATTGTTTAAGAATAAAGCTGGAATACATCTTAGAATTATACCATTTAAACCACGGTAAGAAATAATTCAACACAAGTCACTTTCTACTAATAAACTTTAAACACGTATATTATGAAAAAAGATTGGGTTTTACTTACAATGCTATGCCTTTTATCGGTTGCTTTTATTTCGTGCAAACATAAAGAGCAGAAAGAAAAAGAAATTGTTATTGCAATTATTCCAAAACTCGACAATGCAGTATTTGATCAGGTAAAGGAAAGTGCAATGGAGGCTGCCAATGAGTTGGGGATTGTCGTAACCTGGGAAGCTCCAACTTCCATAGATGGAAAAAAACAAAAAGAATTAATTGAAAATCTGATTCATTACAAAGTAGACGGAATCCTTATTAGCTGCAATGATGCAGAAATGCTTACAGAATCTATCAATAAAGCAATAAAAGCAGGAATTAAGGTAGGCACTTTTGACTCCGATAGTCCCAAAAGCGATCGTATTTTCTACATTGGAACAGACAATAAAAAGGCCGGTAAGATATGCGCCGAAACAATGCTTGGCTTGTACAAAAAAGCAAATAAGCAACCGGATCAGATAGTGATTCTTAGCGGAGGTATGAGTGCCCTGAACATGTCGGAAAGAATATCCGGATTTCGCTCGGTAATGGGTGATGATAAAATTGATAAAGTTCTGACTTCTTTGGAAATACCCGATTATGGCAAAGAATTATTGACTTATGAATTGAATCATAACAAAAAAATAAATGGTGTTCAAATGGTTTGGGGCGTGCCGGTACTGGGCGGTGGTGTGGATAGCGTGCCAGCTTTACTCTCATTTATGAAAAGAGGGGGAATTTCTGTGTTTTTCGATGTATCCAAACCATTGCTGAAATACATCATGGAAAATCCGAACTGCGCAACCATGAAACAGGATTTTCATTCCATGGGTTATGATGGTGTAAAGAATATGTATAATGCCATTCTGGACAAACCTTACAAAATGGAAATTCTGTATGATGTAAAGGTGATTGATAAAGCCAATGCAGAAAAAGAACTGGCTGATTTATAAATATTGAAATTCGGTATAAGAAAAGGTTTGCTCTTTAGGGTAAACCTTTTTTTATAAAATAGACTTTATACTTATAAAAAATCACTTTTAATTTAATTCAATGCGGCAACTCACCCATTTTGTATATTTTCGTTTATCTGAAAAATAATTTATGAAGAAGACAAAAAACGATTCTACACCACAGCTTGTTCTGAGCGCAAAAATTAATCGCACCATTCATTTTCCGCGCTATATATTAACCAGTCTCTTGTTATTTCAAATTGCAATTTGTTTCGGAAAGCAAATCAGCCACGAGCAATCACTTGTAATTGCACAAAAATTTTATCAGAATCATAAATCACCCGGTGTGGTAACTAAAATCAAATCGGTTGTTACTCCTGCTTTCAAACTGGATTACATTGCCCGCGACAAATCCAAGTATTCGAAAGTAAAAGCACAAACTACTGATAGTACAGGCTATTTTTACGTATATAATATTGGAAATAATCAGGGATTTGTAATTGTTTCGGGAGATGATGCCACCAAGTCAATTCTGGCTTATTCTGATGAAACATCATTTCCGACATCCAATATACCCGCCAATTTGCAATACTGGCTGGATTTTTATAAAACGGAAATAAAATATGCCCAACAAACAGCCATAAGCACTACTTCAGTTGAAAACAGCACGTTATCCAATTCGGGTACAGTTCTGGTTCAACCTCTGCTTGCCAACACCAAATGGGATCAAACAGCACCCTATAATCTGTTTTGTCCTTTCAGTTCGGCAGATAATGAACGTTCGCTTACCGGCTGTGTGGCTACATCCATGGCTCAAATAATGAAACACAACCAGTGGCCGACAACGGGTACAGGTTCGTATAGCTACACGGATGGAACAAACGGAACACTTACGGCAAATTTTGGAAACACAACTTATGATTGGGCCAGCATGTCGGACAATTATGGTTCTGTTTCAACAACTTTGAAGCAAGACTCAGCTGTTGCTAAACTCATGTACCATTGCGGTGTTTCTGTGTCGATGAACTACAGTCCATCGGGTAGTTCGGCTACTGTTGGCGATGCAGCTATTGCATTAAAAAATTATTTTGGGTACGATACCGACTTAAACATATATATCAGGGACTTCTATACCTCTACCGAATGGAAAAACATGATTAAAGCTGAACTGAATGCATCCAGACTCGTATTGTATGGTGGAAATACCGGAACGTATGGGCACGCTTTTGTCTGCGATGGATATGACAGCAATGATCTTTTCCATATCAATTGGGGATGGAGCGGATATTATAACGGGTATTTTGAGCTCAGTGTATTAAACCCACCACCATCGGAAAGTACCAGTTATACTGGTGGTTTCAGTCAGGGACAACAGATAATAACCGGAATTCAGAAACCAGATGGAATTACAAACCCATCATATCAGATAAACATGTATTCTCTTGGGCTGACTTCGACCAAATCCACCATATCAAACATTGCTTCCCAGTCGTTTGGCGTAAATTTCGGTATTCTGAATTACGGAGCAAATGACTTTACCGGGAAATTTGGAATAGGCTTGTACAAAGATGGTGTATTCCAAAAAACATTATCGACCTACCCGAGTAATGTGAGCTTACAATCTAACTACGGAACACCTAATTTCACTTTATCTGGATTGTCATTGTCGGGGTTGGCTTCGGGCACCTACAAAATATATTGTATATTCAGGCCCTCCACAACCACTTCGTGGACCATTATGAAAGGCAGTAATGTGCTAAACAATTATTTAAACGTGGTGGTGAGTGGCACTACAGCCACTATTAGCAAACCCACAATAGCTCCGGTACTGACATTGAGTCAAAAAGTTGCGCTATCGGGGAAAGCATACTGCAACAAAACCGCTAATTTCACTGTAACAGTGCAAAATACGGGTACTGAATATTATTCCAACATGGGTGTAAAGATTTATTCTTCAACAAATCCGGCTGTTTATCAATACATAGACAACGGAGTAGTGTGTGTGCCTGCCGGTGAAACGAAAACCTTTACCTTTAGCGGAACTGTGACGTGCGCTCCGGGCTCATATTATGCCATGGCTGTTTGCGACAGTACAAATGCATTTTCAACCACAGCCTTTAAAGAAATTACACCCAAAACAAATAACGAAATCCCTGTGACTGTTTATAATGAACCGGATGCAGCTTCATTGAGCCTGACCAGTCCGATTACTTTATCGTCGGGTTCAACCCTTATTGCACCAAACCAGAGCATTACTCTTAATGCCAACATTGCCAACAGCGGAGGATATTATGATGCTGATTTAATCGCATTTATTTTTCCTGCGGGTAGTAGCAACTCAATCGGTTATCTGGATCCCAGAAAAATATATATCGACACCAACGAAAGCCAGTCAGTCAACTTCAATGGTTCTTTAAGCCTGGATCCAGGAAGTTACTTTTTCCGACTCTACTCCTATTCTAATGGCTGGGTTGAATTTATTCCTTCGGCTTCGGCTACGCTCAATTTCACTATCGGTACAGGTATTACAACCAGCAATAATGACTTAAGCTTAAGCAATTGTCAGATTAGCCCGAATCCGGTGAGAGCTGCGTTCAGTTTGACTGGCTTTACTGGCAAAGGAATGGTTTTTATTACCGATCTGAATGGAAGATTGTTGCTCCAAAAAGAAATTACGGATAATGAATCGGTTTCTGTCAATCTTCTTCCAAAAGGAATTTACATCCTCAGGTTGGTTACAGAAAAAGGTACAACTGAGCGTAAAATGCTGAAAAATTAGAATTTAGCAGATTGAATTTCGGCAATTAGTTCTGCAATTCAATCTGTATTTTTCCAACATACAACCGGGCGTGGATGCGGATTATTCTTTTAGACTTATCGGCCGACAACCACACCACTACAGCATCTTTTCCATCGAAGACCTTATTTTTTGGTACAATGGGTTCCAGTTTGTAACAGAGCGTTTTAGAATTACCGTTCTTTACATATTCTTCGCCCCTGAAAACAACATCTATTTTATACCCCTCATCTTCGTAAAAGCCGTTAATCGTAAACACCTGTCCTTTTTTATATTTCGATAAATCGACCAATCGGAAAACCATGAAACCGGCAATGACATCCCGGATATTCTCCGGCGTATCATATACTTGTTTTTGTACAAACAATTTTGCAGCCTTATCATAAATTCTGACTTCAGCTTTTTTGTTGATATGATCGAAAAAAACCTGCTCGTCCAATTCATATCTGCCTTCGCGGATGCTTCTGTAAGACTGATGGGTGGTTATAGCAGCGGTATCGATATAAGCCGTCCATTTGTCGCGAACATAAAATAAATCAGCCAGTCCGTTGGTTTGACCTGCAATATCAATTTTATAACAGATATGCGAACCTATTTTATATAAAGTCCTGTCAATTCGGGTGGTGGCGCTACCGATATTAAAAAAGCCCCAGTAGGCTTTGTAGTTCAGCGTTTCCCCGATAGCTACATCCCTGCGGTCCAGCTTCAATTTAGGTTGAGCTACCCCACAAACAGACAACTGTAGTGATGCCAATATGAAAAAACACTTTAAAATATTCATTCTCCCGGCTTAAAAACTTTCGTTTATATTCATAGAAAATACTTCAAAACCAGGTGCTCCACGGAATTCTTGTCAGAATAAAAATTAATCCGATTAAATAGAATATTACAATCTTTTTATATTTCGATATATCATTCAATACCCAGTTTGCCTGAGAATAACCGATTGTAATTAGGGTTAAAGCAAGGATCATGACCAACGGATGTTCCAATACATATAAACGGGATGGCGAATCTTTCATTGCATTCCCCGAAAAATTGCTTAACCCGAGTGGCGATATAAAATACAAGATCAGGCCGATCAAGAACTGGGTGTGGACTGATATCATACCCAGCAAGGCAACGAGTTTATTTGACTTTGTAAATGGTTTCTTGCTAAACCACGAGTAAGCATTGAAAACGATGGCAACTGTAAGAAACAGTAATGGCAAGTAAGCAAATAGCGAGTGAATTTGTTTGATTTCGATATACATAATTCTCAATGTTAAATTAGCCGCTTCCGGCATTCATGAAAAAGTTATTTTTAATTTAGTTGTTTTTTTATAGAACGTTTTGCCTGCCCCAAAGTTTAGTCATGCAAAACCCCGGACAGACACTATGTAGCCTTATACAAACTAAAATATGAGGTGGTGGCTATTGATTCATAATCCGTTCCAACACACCTAAAAACAAATCCGGCCCGGGTTAATGCTAAAACAGCACAACCCGATCCGGATTTATTCTTGTCATAGATTTCTGTATTATGTTGCAGTATTTCCCGATTTAGGTACGCGCAAACTCATTATATCCCTGTCAAACAAATACAGGTTGCCATCGCCGAGTATTTTCAGTTTGTCGAGAATTTGATGCACCAGTTTTTCTTCTTCAATCTGCTCATTCACATACCATTGTATCCATTGGTCGGTGGTAAAATCTTTTTCTTCGAGCGTTTGTTCCACAATTTTATTGATGGATGCTGTAATAAGCCTTTCGTGTGCCAACACTTCTTTAAATAACTTTGGAACACTTTCAAAACTTACAGGCGGCTTTTCAAATTCAGGAATAATGGCCCGTCCATCCCGATCATTAATGTAATGCAACAACTTCAACATGTGTATATGTTCTTCTTCAGCTTGTGCATAAAGCCATTCCGAAATTCCGGCATATCCTTCCGCTTCGGCCCAGGACGCCATGGCCAAATACAAATTGGAGGAATAGCCTTCCTTTACAATTTGCGCATTCAATAATTCTTCAATTTTCTTGTTCATAATAATCAGGTATTAAACAGTTATATGATATTTTTTCGAAAAACTTCTCTATTATTTCAGAATAAAATCTTATTACTCAATGAACTTCTAACAAACCGCAAACAGTTCTTGTTTGCAAAACACAGTAGGTTTTAGGAAAATAATTTTAGAAAAGCCCGGCACCAGTGTTGACCCTAATGCGTTCGATGGATTTGCAATTAACACGTGGTATTTTACGGCTGCAGCTTCAATAATAGGATCATTCAGTTCCAAACACGACAAGTTCGAGAAAGAAAAACAAGCAGTAACCTATAAAAAATCCTTAAGCATAATTCCTGCTATAGCATTATAGTCGTTATTGTAGTGATGTTCTCCGGGCAGACTTTCAATTCTTATTCCTTTTATAATGAATTGCTTTTTTAATTTAGCATCCTCCTTACTTCCGAAGATACAAACAGGATTAAAAGGGATAATTATTTTTAATTCATTTAGCACATTGTATTTTTCCTTTGTATTCATAGACAACATGTCGGAGATATGAATTTCAAAATCACTCGTTTTGTCAGGCGAAAAGCAATATACACCTTTGATTTTTCCTTTGAGCTGGTCTGGGAAATTATTGGCTATAAAAGTTACAACTCCGGCTCCGAATGAATATCCCACAAGAATGAACGAACTACGGTCCCACTGTTTCATATAATAGGAAATCACGGCTGAGATCTCATCCGCGGCCTCTTTGGGTTGTCTTTCGTTCCAAAAGTATTTAAGAGCATCGAGCCCGATAACTGGCATTCCTTTTTCCGAAACAATTTCTCCAACCCTTTGCTCAAACTTTTTCCAACCCCCATCTCCGGAAATGAAGAACAGCAGCGGCATTTTTTTGTTTGATTTAGGTGGAATAATGGTCAGTGGCAAATCGTTCTTCACAGAAAGCGGCTTCGCATCCAATGTTTCTGTTTTTTGTATTGGTTGTTTGTCAAGCGAAACAGATTTATTCAGGATTTTATTGTAGGCAAGACAAAACCGGGGCAGCCAGGCTTTAGAGTCCGTAAAATTAGTTCCAACATCGGGCAATAAAATCAATTCTCCGCTGGTTAAACCTGTCATGTATTGTTGTAGAGCGGCATTAGTCCGGACCTTATCCAACGGCCCCTGAAGCACTACGAACGGGTCTTTCAGGGTGCTGCAAGGTTGCAGGTAATAATTTCCCTTATTCTTTGTCGGAACGGACTTCAGGCCATTCCCTTCACAAAGTGGATTGCCGGTGGTTATTTCGGGACTAAAGCCGAAACTTATAGCCCCTTTAAACGTTTCGGGAGGTGATTGTGCCAACACGCCATAAACAAAAGTGGCTCCTGATGAACAACCTACCAATATGGGTGGAAGATATTGTTTGAATTTATATTTTTTTTGAATATCCATGCTCAGTGATTCGAAGTCGCCGGCGGGATACATACACTTTGCTTTAGAAGTATTCAGTTGTTTTAAATAATACTTTAAATTTATCCCTGCTACCAAAGCACCTTGCGCTTTAATATTCTGCGCTATCCCACTCATTTCTTTGTTCCAGCCTTCAGTACCCGAAACCAGAAGTACAATTGCACCTGGCACATTCCCCGGAATGTAGATATTGACTTTTCCAAAACCTTCAACTGATAAAGTATCAACATTGGTGGCACGTGCGCTTAACTCAAAAATCAACAGTCCGGTCAATAATATATAAATTTTCTTTTCCATATGCTTTTACACTTTAATTACTTTAGACAAAACAGCCGGCGCTTTCAACAAATCATAGTCATTCTGATAAATCAGATATTTGTTATACCACACAGGTTCGAACTTTTCTTTGTACTCGCGCAGGCCTTTATGGTGTGCTAAGACCTTAATTTTTTCATAAGCAAATTTCATCGACTTTTCGGTAAACTTATGCGGATCGGTGATACCGCTAAAAGGAGCGAATCCAAGATTTACATATTGGAATCCCTCAGATTTCAGGTAGTTGAACAATTCTATTAAAATAAAATCCATTACTCCGTTGGGCGCATCCTTAGTCTTTCTCATCAAATCATAAGTTCCTTCCGCTTTTGCATAATCCGGGATAATATTCAGGAAGGCAACAACTTTTTCTTCCTTCGATTCCACTGTCAAAATCGTTTGTTGCTTTAGCTCTTCCCAAACAAACATACCTTGAGAAAATTTCAGTTCAGTCCGGTTGCTTTCTTTCAGCCATTCATCGCTGACAAGTTTAATTTTTTGAAGCACCCCGTCTTTCACGGGAGGAACATGAATGGTTACTTTGTACCCCATTTCAGTAACTTTGGATACGGCATTTCGTAATGTTTTTTTGCTTCTTCCTTCCAGGCTGAATGTGGAAACATCCACCACACTTTCTTGCCCGAGAAATAATTCCTTCTTCCTGAGTTCACGATAAAGACCGAGCGTTTCTTCCGGAACGCGAAAGAAAAGACTCATGAGTCCCGTTTCGCTACAATACTTGTCAAATTCAACAATACATTTCCTTTTTTCATCGTTATTCACAGCAACCGGATCTTCGAGTACTACGGCATAATTTCCCGACAATCCATAAGACAGAAATGATTTTTTGCTTTCCGAAAAGAAAATCAACTTGTCGCCATAAACCTTGAAATAATCGAGTGATGAATTTCCGCATGATTTCAGCAATTCCCTGGCTAAAGCGAGTTCTTCATCCGTAACATTCTTTCCGGGAACATACGATCGCACCAAGGTGTATATCAAAAAAACAATTGAGAAAAAACCGCTGACATTGATTGAATAAAGAAAATCCCTTGCAAATTGATCGGCCGGCACCAATTCCGAACTTTGTATCAGAAAAAAATTCTGCAAGGCAAACCGCAGTGATTGCAGGAAACTAAAATCAATATCAAAATGCTTTTTATCCAGAAAATAAAAACCCGCGACTCCATACAAAAGTGTTGCAAAAGTGAGTAAAAGAGAAGTCTGCAATCCTACATATCGTAATTTTGGATTGTTCTTGATGTAATATTCCTTATGGGTAACGATTAAAACGATGAGCACAAACAAAGCAGCACTGGCCTCTTCGTAATCTATGGCTTTGGTGATGTGCCCTACAAACGACAAAACAGTCAGAGCAATTGCAAACAGCCAGGCCGACCGTAAGCCTTTCAGCATAAAGGTGGCCGTAACTAACAAAAAGAAGCCCACAGCCAGTACCAGATAATTGGAAGCATGGATGAGCTCAATGGGCAGAAAATCAGCCAATCGTTCCAATCGTTCAGGAATAGCAGGCGTTATCACCGAAATGATATTGATAATTCCCAGAGCCATCAGGAAAAATGCAGGTAAAACCCGCATCAGCAATTTGCTCATTTTCGACAGGAATGTGAGCACCCCGATAAACAACGGCAACCAGAATTCAAAAAAACGATATAAAAAAGTCAGGGCTATAGCCTCTATGTTCCCGTAACCCAGACGAATCAGAATAAAGGTCATCGAAACCTCAATGGCTCCGAGTCCCCTTAAGAATGGCGAGGCAATCATGAAAATCACAGAAACGAGATATCCCATTAATGCGGCATAGAGCGATGGAGGATAACCCAGCGCCAACATGGCAACATATAAGAAAGCTACCCCGCAGATGTCGATTAACAGGGATACCATAAAGCTAAGCAATAGATTCTTCAGGTCGATTTTGTTATACTGGATATCGTTCAGGAACACTTCTGCCTGCGGGAAATATTTTGTAAGCAACTTGTAGACGATGGTTTTCCTGACTATCGAATGATAGAATAAGAATAAAGCAACAATTAAAATGAGCACCACTCCTAATGCATACCATTCGCCGGAACTGATAGTGCCTTCAAAAATTGAATAGATGAAGACCGGAATTGCCACCATTACCAACGATAATGTCCCCACGAAACCATAAACAGAAGAGGCAAAAATGATTTTCGATTTGCTGATGCCCTTACTAACCAACGAATCGGTAAAAAACATGTAGGAAGTAACCCCGCCGGCGGGAACGAAAACGCTTATGAAATTTCGTTTTATAAAAAGGATGGTGGCATCCACGACCGACACTCTGCTTTCAGTGGCCCTAAAGGCGCAGGAATACATTAAACCTTGCAACCAGAGATAAGCTACGGTTAACAGAACACCTGTCAATACCCATAGGCCCCGTGCTGCAACCAGGGTGTTTTTTACTTTTCCGAGTTCAACTCCTTCATGTTTGACAAACCAAATGGCCACGGCAATAAAAAAGATGGTAAAAATAAACTGAATAATCATCTTTTTATTTTCGGCAATAAATGAGAACTTATTTTTGCCAAACAGCGGCTTTATATTGGCAATCTGTGGTTTTTTCATGCCCTGGCTTTTAAAATAATTGAGACGCTAAAAAAGAACTCCAGAAGAGGTATTTATAGAAAAGAATAACTTCCAGTCCCTTTCATATCCAATGCTTTTCGTGAAAAATGGGGAATAATGGTTCCTGATTTTCGGTTTTCCCTGTTTTTATAGTAGCTGGCTCTATTTAAATGCCACTCAATAATAAACATTCATTATCAAAAAAAAGTTTACATATCATAAGATAATTATCTATAAATCAGATAAAAATAACCCTGATTAAATCAGTAAAAAACAATGCCCAACCCTGAGGTTGAAAATACTTTCTAATATTATCAAAGCCGATATCCTGCCCCGAAGGGGTAGACTGTTATACGAACCTGCATTCATAATCATCCCCTCCGCAGCTTACCCCATAAGCCACAGAGGGGATGATCGTTTTTAGATATTATGCATTGACTGGTTCGGCAGCCGGAGTTTTAGCAGTTTGGGCTCTGCTAAGAGCCATCGAGTCCTGAGCACGACTGATGCGGGCGTTAAGTTCCTTTACAAATTCGGCATAAGGAGCCTCACCGTTCACTATTATAAGTGCATTGATACGTTTCACTATTTTCTTGTAAGCCGCGTCCACTTGCACACGCACTTGTTTCATGCGTAATTCCGTGCGGGTGGCTTCTTCCAAGTTGCGGGTAGCTTCCAGGGCCACAAACACATTGTTTAGTCGTTCCACTTCATCTATCCAATCCACAATAGCTAAGGTTGCAATTTCTGCCGGAACTTTCGTTCTCAAATCGGCAATCAAACTCTTGATAAAACCAGATTCTTCATCATCAGGTTTAGGTGCCAGATTTCCATATCCATCGAAAATCACTTTCACTCGTCTGGCAGCTTCGCGCACTTCGGGGTTGAAGTGGTTCAGGCTGTTCGTCACTTTATCCGCAAGGCCACGAAATGTAAAATCGCGGTTCTTGTCAGCAATATCTATCTCTTCGGTGGTCGCACTTTTAGTGATAGCCACCAATGCCACCCCTTCGTCTTCCAACAAAGGAGTGTACGCTGCATAATCATCAACAATACCAAGTGCCTGGGGTGTGTACTTGATAATAGTACTGTTGAAGTCGGTTTGAAACTGGTAATGCGCTGCATTACGTTGTCTGTGTGAATCAAATTTTTGTATTTCCATACGCCATTTGTTTTACAAATTAAACATAATAATTAGAAAATTGTTAATAGATAATTGGAAATAGTAAACCTAAATGCCGTCCGAACCTTCGGAAAGTCCCGCTTAGGGGTCAAAACTACTTTCCGAACTTTCGGAATCTATAACTGAGTACTCAGATTAGCTTTCCGAACTTTCGGAATGTACTTCCGAGGGGTCAGAAACACTTTCCGAAGTCTCGGAAAGCTTCGTCGAGGGGTCAACTCTACTTTCCGAGACTTCGGACGGCATTTTCAAAAACAAAAAACTGTTGTTTGCCCATTGGCAAACCAAAATTGAGATAGTGAACGTAGTGTATAGTGAACAGAAAATAAGTATCGCTTCCATTATCCAATGGGGTTTTCAGCGTATTTATACACTGAAAATCAATCGCTGGCCATATTTTTTATACAAATATATGGAGTTAATTTTAAAACAAGCAATAGTTAAGCGGATAAAAATTAAAAAAGTTATCAACAGCATTGAAAAAGTATTTTTACCTCATACCACGAAAATGCCTCTTTCTCTCCCTCCACTGAATTTAGCTTAATGTTTTACAGCAGTTTTCATTTTTAATTAAAAAAGAATATCTACTTTTGGAAAATAAAAATGAATAAACACCTAAACAGGAAATATGTGCAATTTTATAGCCTATATTTTTTTGTTAGGCGGCTTAAAAAAACAAAGAAAGATATGAAAATAGTAGAATTTCAGGATTTTATTAGAGAATTTCCATATAAAAACCAGTCTTTTGACATTAAGAAAGATGTTTGGCAAGTTGACCTTCATAGAGAATATCTCGAGAAATTATTTGACAGAAAAAAGACAATTACGCTGAATAGATTTGACTTATTTAATTCAGAAATGGAAATTAAGGAATTTGTATTTAAAACCTTAATGTGGGGTTATCCAACAAAAGGAAGAGGAAAAAACATTGACAATTTACTTAATAATGGCAGTCTTGACAAACTAATTCAAATAATTGGAGAATTTAAAGAAAACAAAATATCTGTTGAGAAAATGTTGGACGAAATGCAAACTATCCATAGTTTAGGAGCTTCGACAATTACAAAATTTGCATATTTTCTCAACACAGAAATAGATGGGAATAAAGTCGTCATTTTAGACCAAAGAATAATTGACACCATTAATTCAGGTCGTTTTGAAGAATTAGATGAACTGAAAGGAATCAAATATGACAAAACAAGAAAACAATTCAGTAGATATTTGCAAACGATTAATGAATTGTCGAAATCAATGAATGTTGAACCAGACCAAATTGAGATCTTCTTATTCACTTTTGGGAGAAATATTTCCGAATTAAGAGGATATTAATATGACAATAATGGAATTAAAAGATAAATATTCTCACTACGAATAGTTTTCAAAAGAATTCGATTCTGAATTTAGACAAGAAGTATTCACTCGAATCTTTCAGAATCTATTTGAAGACAAAGTATTTATTCACAAAAGGATGAGTATAAAATAGTATCAATCCTGTGTCCGATTGAATTTCGTCAAACATATTTAAATTAATTTCGATACTCCAAAACACATGAAAACAAAATTATTTCTTATTCTGGTATTGCAGTTATGCATTCAGTTTTCACAATCACAGAATGAAGCCGCAAAAGCTACATTCTTTAAATTTATGCAAAGTAGTGGTGTTGAATTGAATAAACATTTCACGGCAAAAGAATACGATGATGCCCTCAAAATACTTTATGCTCTCAAAGGACAATATGATAAGCTGGATCAACCAACAAAAAATGAAATAAAGCTGGATGTCCATCTTTATTATAATTTTGCAGGTTTGTTTGCATTAAAGAATAATGCCGACTCCACACTGAAATACTTAAAGAAAGCGATGCAATTTGGAAAAGATGAATATTTCAATTATGCTGAAATGATTCTCCCCAAATTCAAAGATAATCCGGCATTTGCGGAGTGCTTTAGTCAATTGTATAAGAAAACTCAAATTCCATTGTATAATATTGTATTGACACCGGCCAATATTGCACAACCCGGATCCGGCGTTGAAAAAATTGCGGACAATAAAAAAACGGGTGAGTACAACCTGTTTCACACCTTATGGGGCGGCATCCCACGACAAAATATAAGCATTGAGGCCGACATGCAGGGAAAAGGCAAAAGACTGGATAAAATTATTCTTTCGCCCAGGGCCATAGGACTGAATGGAGTGATTAAAACAGCCGAGTTGTGGGTAATGGCAAAAGGGAAATACCGGAAAATTAAAACCATTCATGCTGAACAGAACAATATACCTGTTCAGATTGAGCTTGAAAAGCCTATATGGAATCCTCAGAAAATAAAACTACTCATTACCGATTCGTATGGAGAAATGAATACAAATCGGTATATGGTAAGCATTGGCGAGCTGGAATGCCTTACCTTGCCTGATGATGCTATCCGGGAATCAGATGTTATCAACGATACGAAATTATTTGTGAATGGAACATTATCACTGAAGCCAGAAGTGACTGAAAAAACTATCAGTAAAATGAAAGTTCCTGCACTAAAAAAACTGGCCACATCACTCTATAATCATTCGTATCAGCCGGGTGCTTTAAAAGTCGATTGCCAGCCTTACCTGAATCCGAATGTAATTGCCAGCCAAATGCATATGAGTGATGGATTCAGTAAATACGAAGGAATAACCGGAATTGTGTTGGAAAAAGGTGACAATTTGATTTTTGTGGGTGATACGCAAGGCAACAGCATTAAACTTTTGATTCCGGACTGGACCCGCAAAACACCTTCCGGTATCCAACCCGATAGAGATCCTGAAGGTTGGGGGCTGCAGAAGGAAGAATTCAATTTAAAACCAGGATTGAATCTTATTAATGTCACTAAAGGTGGAAATGCATATATCCAATACTTTACCAATATAAATCCTGCAGACTATCAACCTGTTACTGTTCATTTTCTGACCGGCAAAGAAAACGGCTATTTTGATATCACCCGTGGAGACACTAATGAGGATTTTAACCGGCTGCTAACGAATGCTGTTGGTCCTGTTATGGATATCAGAGGCAGACATGTGCAACTGGCTTTCCCGGTGGAAAAGCTGAAACGTTACACCTGGAGCAAAGGTGTGGAATTGGTGAGCAACTACGACAGTATTGTAGGCATGGAAAAACGGTTGATGGGCTGGGAAAAACAAGGTTTCTTGCCTACAAACCACATACTTGGCCGTGTAAATTATCAATACTTTATGTTTCGCGATCAGGACGGCATGGCTTTCGTAGACTGGGCCATGGAAAAAGTAGCTGATCCACAAAAAATAACAACAACGGAATGCTGGGGAATTGGTCATGAGATGGGTCATGTATTTCAAATGATACCGCAAATGACCTGGGGTGGAATGATGGAAGTAAGTAACAACATATTGACTATGTATATAAGCACCAAGCTTGGAAATAAAAGCCGGTTAGTGGAAGAAAACAGGTATGCCGATGCCAAAAGAAACATTCTGGATAAGGGCATTTCTTATCTGGCTTTTCCTGGAAAACAGGTCGCTAATGCTAACATTTATGGCGAAGACGGAAAGAGTACCAATGTTTTTGAACGTCTGGTTCCATTTTGGCAACTATACCTGTATTTTAAAGAACAGGGCTACGAGGATTTCTATCCTGATTTAATGATTGCTATGCGTAAACAAGCGCCTTTAGGAGAAAACAATCCCAATAAGAGCTATCTGAATATGCTCGAATTTTGTAGGTTGGCTTGTGTTGTTTCAAAAACCGACCTGACAGATTTCTTTCAACGCTGGGGCTTCTTTTATGTTGGCGAAATAAACATTGTGGATTATTCCCGAAGTTCATATCAGGTGACTCAAGGTGAAATAGACGCACTTAAAAATGAAATTGCCAAAATGAATTTTCCAAAACCCCAAATAGATATTACTACATTGGAGAATTGAAATTGCAAAGTGCATTTATAGACGGCTAAAGACTCACAGATCGTTTATGGTGCGACTGTAAAACGTTCATTTCAAAATTAAAAAGCCCCTTGTTCAATTGAATAAGGGGCTTTTGAGTAAAAATATCTAAATAACGTGAGTTCGATATAAGCAAATGAATAATAGACTGATATTCCGCAATATTTATCAATGGCGGTTTGCCTGATTCCGTAGGAATCTCATGTTTGTAGAAATAATTACAGATCTTTATATTCGACTCCGTATGGAGTCGTATTATTCGGGCTCAAATATTCTCTATAAATATATGAATCCGAATGGATTCAATCAATTAGCTTTAATTTTTATATCGAACTCACGTTAAATAAGTTATACCACATACGTTGTAGAAGCAGTATCGCCACCACGACCGGTCCAGTTGGTATGGAAAAATTCTCCACGTGGTTTGTCAACGCGCTCGTAAGTGTGCGCTCCAAAGTAGTCGCGCTGTGCCTGAAGCAGGTTTGCAGGCAGACGTTCGCTGCGGAAACCATCAAAATAGCAAAGTGCCGAAGTCAATGCAGGTGCCGGGATACCATTGGTCAATGCAGCTGCACACACCCGACGCCAACCGGCCTGAGCTTTCTCTACAACACCTTTGAAATATGGATCGAGCAGCAGATTTTCCAGCGCAGGATTAATGTCAAACGCTTTTTTGATATCGCCCAAGAATACCGAGCGAATAATGCAACCACCACGCCACATAAGGGCAATGCCACCCAGGTTCAGGTTCCAGTTGTATTCTTTAGCCGCTTCCATCATCAGGTTATAACCTTGTGCATACGAAATGATTTTAGCGCCAAACAAAGCGTCTTTCAAATCGTCGATCATTTGTTTTTTATCACCGCTGAAAGTAATGCCTGGCCCGCTGATCACCTTCGAGGCTTTTACACGAATGTCTTTCTGAGCCGACAAGCAACGTGAGAACACCGATTCTCCAATCAAAGTCAATGGCACACCCAGATCAAGAGCCGATACGCCTGTCCATTTACCGGTTCCTTTCTGACCGGCTGTGTCGAGGATTTTTTCTACCAACGGGCTGCCATCTTCATCTTTTACAGCTAAAATGTCGCGGGTAATTTCAATCAGATATGAATCCAGATCGCCCTCATTCCAAACTTTGAAAACTTCGTGCATTTCGTCAGCGCTCATACCCAGCATGTCTTTCATTACCTGATAAGCTTCGTTGATAATTTGCATATCGCCGTATTCAATACCATTGTGCACCATTTTCACAAAATGGCCTGCACCACCTTCACCTACCCAATCGCAGCATGGAGTACCATCTTCTACTTTAGCAGATACAGCCTGGAAAATTTCTTTCACAGCAGGCCATGCAGCTGGCGAACCACCCGGCATCATGGATGGGCCGAGCAATGCACCTTCTTCTCCACCCGACACACCGGTTCCTATGTAAAGAAGTCCTTTGCTTTCAACATATTTCGTACGGCGGATCGTGTCAGGAAAATGGGTATTACCACCATCAATAATGATATCGCCTTCTTCCAAATGCGGAATCAGTTGTTCGATAAAATCGTCGACAGCCTGGCCTGCTTTTACAAGCATCATTACTTTGCGTGGTTTTTCGAGCGAGTCGCACAGTTCTTTGACAGAATGCGCACCGATAAAGTTTTTACCTGCACCACGTCCGGCAATGAATTTATCAACTTTCTCTACCGAACGGTTGAAAACACCTACGGTGAATCCCTTACTTTCCATGTTCAGAACCAGGTTTTCGCCCATTACAGCCAACCCGATTAATCCAATGTCTGCTTTTTGTTTCATAATGATTAGCCCCCTAAATCCCCCCAAGGGGGACTTTCAGAGTTTGTTAATTGTTAGTATTTTACTCACTAAATATTCCACAAGGGAACTTAGAAAAGCAATGTTTGTATATTTTTATTATAATTTCAGAGAATCAATCAAGTCCCCCCTTGGGGATTTAGGGGGCTGTGAACCCCATTTGTTTCAATTTATCTACAATTGCTTCGTTTATATTCTTTGCAATAATAGTGAATGCTGGAAACTCTCTTCTTACCGGATAATCGCCACGCATTTGCTCAAATAATTCAGTATTATTTCTAAAGGCTTTGTCATCATTGCGAATGTCGTAGGTATGAAGGATGGCTTTAGCAATGATTTGTTGTTCGGTTAATCCTGCTCCATCAATTTCAATAACAGGATTCGATGGTAATTCAACCCCCGAAGGACGCCAATTGTTCAGTCCAAGGCCAAAGAAATCGCTTATTGCCTGTACGCTCATCAATGTTCCGGTGGCTTTTCCGTCCTTGGAATAACCGGCAATATGCGGTGTTGCAATCTCAGTCAATGCGAGCAATTCCAGGTCAATATCCGGTTCGTTTTCCCAGCAATCGCATACAAATGAGGATATCTGCCCTGATTTTAAAGCTACTTTTACTGCATTTGTTTCAACCACTTCGCCGCGGCAAGAGTTTATAAGAACCGGTTTCTTTCCTAACGAGCTAAAAAATGATTCATTACCTAAATGAAAAGTAGCATCCTCGCCTTTTATCTCCAGTGGAACATGTAGCGTAATGATGTCTGCCTGTTCTTTAATGGTTTTCAGACTAACAAATTTTTCTGAACCTTCGGCACGCTCACGAGGTGGGTCATTCAGCAATACCTTCATGCCAAAAAGTTCGCAAATACGAGCCACCTTGCTTCCCACGTTGCCCACTCCCACTACACCAATACATTTTTCGCTCAGATTCCAGCCGTTTTCTTCAGCCAGTACCATGATCGTAGAAGCAATGTATTGCTCAACCGATTTGGAATTGCAGCCCGGTGCATTAGTCCACCGAATACCTGCCTTATCGCAATAATCAGTATCAATGTGATCGAAACCAATGGTAGCAGTGGCAATAAATTTTACCGAAGAACCGGCCAGCAATTTCTCGTTGCAAATGGTACGGGTACGGGTAACAATAGCATCCGCATCTTTGGTTATTTCCGGTGTCGTTTTTGCCCCCGGCAAATAAACCACCTCAGCTACGCTTTCGAATGCACCCTGAATGTATGGAATTTTATCGTCGATTAATATTTTCATAAACAACATATCTGCCCCCCAACCCCCTAAAGGGGGAGCTAAAGAATCCCCCTTTAGGGGGTTAGGGGGTCCCTATTTAATATCTGAATCTTTCTTTAAACGCCCACAACCCCAATGCCGGATTGGAAATATAGAAAATCTCCTCTCCACCAGGCATAATATTGAAACCATCTTTCAGCTTGGCCGGATCGTATTTGGCAGTTACTTCATCAATATCGGCCCATTTAAAACCAACGCCTTCAATCTCTGCCTGAGTAAGGTTTTCAGCCTTTTTACCCGGACAATACGTTATACTAAAACGACCTTCTGACGAACCGTGAATCAAGTGTGCAGCAGCACTCAGATTATTTCGCAGCTCTTCATTTTCATCACAAGCTTTCAGCGTATGCGGTGTTCCCTGATAACCGTATTTGCGAATCAGACGGTCGATTTCCTTGTCTTCGCCAAACTCTTTCAACGCCGGAGCAATTACAATCAACTCACCATTATCTTCAATAGCCATACGGGTACGGTAAATGGATTTATTGCCAAGCCAGGTACTTTTGAATTCAGTCGGATCAAGATATACCACCACTTTTTTCAATGGCCGGTCCAACAGGTCAAAGTTCACCTGAAGAGCTAGTTTAGCTGCTTTATCGAATACCGAATAATCGTCGCCGATAAACATACCACGGCATTTAATTTTTCCATCTTTTTTATCAAGCCCAACCACCGTTTGCACATACACAATCGGCAAATTACTGGTGAAATGTTCCGAAGCATAATTGAAAATTCGGCGAACAGGCGTATCGGCATGTCCCATCATGCGTTCCATGCCGTAAGCAGCACCCACAAAATGGCTTTTATTGATGCCTTCCACACCACCGGTTCCTACAAAAATATTCTTATTGTAGTTGGCCATTCCCACCACTTCGTGAGGTACAACCTGTCCGATTGAAAGAATTAAGTCAAAATTACCCTCCAAAAGTAGTTTATTTACCTGAGCCGGCCAAGGAAATTCAACAGCACCACCCGAAACTTCCTTTACAAATTCGGCAGGTACCTGACCCACTGTCACCACGTCATTTCGCCAGTCGTGTTCGCGAATAAGTGAAGCCGGCAAAGTACCAAACATGTGCGATATTTGATGTGGCGTCATAGGTGAATGTGTTCCTAAAGCCGGTAGCACATCAGTCAATGCCTCATCATAATACTGCCACGCATATTCCGTCAGTTCACCGGCACGACTTGGTAGCCGGGTATAATCCGGCGGAATTGCAAGCACTTTGTGTTTTTTTCCAATTTTTTCCAATGCTTCGAAAAGTCCTTTTTTCAGGTCTTCGGAAGTAAATTCAGAATCAATTGAACCTTTTTCAAAATATATCATAGTTGATTTACGATTTTAGATTTACGATTTACGATTGAACTAAGGAAAATTTCAGCCAATTGTAAATCATAAATCGTAAATATAAAATTATATATTATCGTTTAACGCGCGCATTTCCGCCCCAGATGCTCCAGATTTGTTCTTCGTCGGCAGGTTGTGCATAATCAGTCAGGAATGTTGTTGCCAAGGCTCCCGATGCCCAACCAAACTGAGCCCATTTTTCAGATTCCCAGCCTTTTAGGATAGCGTAAAGCATGCCGCCTACAAATCCGTCACCACCACCAATACGGTCGAGAACATTTATCTTACGTGGCTCTATCACCGTCCAGGTATCACCATCAAGCATTATAGCACCCCAAAGATGTTCGTTGGTGCTGATAACCTGACGTAACGTGGTAGCATACACCGAAGCATTTGGGAATGCCTGTTTTACACGGCCAATCATGCCTTTGAAACCATCAATTTCAGCCTGAATGCCTTTTCCACCTGCTTCAGGGCCTTCAATGCCCAAACACAATTGGAAATCTTCTTCATTACCAATCAAAATATCAGAAACAGAAGCAATTTCAGTAAATATCTCGCGAAGTTCTTTATCACGGCCTTTCCAGAAAGAGGCACGGTAATTCAGGTCAAATGAAATGCGTGTACCTGTCTTTTTTGCATAACGAGCCAATTGCAGGCAAAAATCGCTTGTTTCGGCTGACAAAGCGCCAATCAGTCCGGAAAGATGTAAGATCTGAACGCCTTCCTGTACAAAAATGCGTTCCAGATCGAAGTCTTTTACATTCAGGGTACGCCCCACTTCTCCGGCACGGTCATTCAAGACACGCGGTCCACGGGCTCCGAATCCGCTATCGGCAATATTAAATTGATGACGGTAGCCCCACGGATCTCCCTGAGCCACTTCAGGACCTTCGTAATCCATATGCCGGCTTCGCAAATCACTTTTAATCAGTTGTGCTATTGGGCTGTCTTTCACAAAGGTAGTCAGCACTTTTACAGGAAGCCCTAAGTACGAAGCAATACTGGCCACATTGGTTTCGGCGCTGGTTGCCTGCATTTCAAATAATTTACTGCTCTGAACAGGTTGCCCATTCACCGGCGTAATACGAACTCCCATGCTGGTTGCCACCATCAGGGAGTATTTAAAGTCTTTTTTTAGTTCTATCATAATAATTAGATTGGCCCCTAACCCCTAAAGTGGAATAAGAGAGTTCTCTTTGGGGGTTGGGTGATTTTAAAACAACGTTTTCGATATTCCCATCTCCAGTCCGCGCAACTCAGCTAAGCCACGAAGGCGGCCAATGGCTGAATATCCGGGATTTGTTTTTTTATGAAGATCGTCAAGCATTTGATGTCCATGGTCGGGACGAACAGGGATATTACGCTTATAGGTATATTGTACCACAAGCAATGCCTTCATGGTTTCATACATATCTACATCGCTATCCAAATGATCAGCTTCGTAGAAATCACCGTCATCGTTCCGCCGGGTACCACGCAAATGTGCAAAGTAAATCCTGTCGCCAAATTCGCGCATCATGGCAGGTATATCATTTTCGGACGAAACGCCTAACGACCCGGCACATAAACATAAGCCATTTGCCTTTAAGGGGACAGCTTTGAAAAGTTTCCTGATATCTTCCGAGTGGCTCAAAATACGAGGCAATCCGAATATGGCGCGGGGAGGATCGTCGGGGTGAATAGCCAGCGTTACTCCAACCTCTTCGGCAACAAGTGCTACCTCATTTACAAAATAAAACAGATTATTACGCAGCTCTGTATCGCTTATGTCTTTGTATGTATCCAGTGCTGCCTGAAACTGTTCCAATGTAAAGCTTTCTTCAGCACCCGGCAACCCGGCAATTATGTTATGCGTTATCAATTCTATTTCCTCTTCCGACATTTTATCAAATCGTGCCTTTGCCTTTGCAATCTGGTCAACTGAATAGTCATTTTCTGCTCCCGGACGTTTCAGAATATAGAGGTCGAAAGCCACAAAAGCTGCCATTTCGAAACGCAAAGCCCGCGAACGATCGTTCAGTTCGTAAGCCAAATCAGTTCGTGTCCAGTCCAGAATGGGCATAAAGTTGTAGGTAACAATATGAATCCCGCATTCGGCCAGATTGCGTATGCTTTGTTTGTAGTTTTCGATATATTGTTTATAATTTCCGGTACGTTTTTTAATGTCTTCGTGTACCGGCACGCTTTCAACCACCGACCAGGTTAGTCCTGCTTCGGCAATTTTACGTTTCCTGTACATAATGGCTTCTACCGGCCATACTTCGCCATTGGGTATATGGTGTAATGCTGTTACAATATCCGTTACACCTGCCTGACGAATATCCCACAATGATACCGGATCGTTGGGTCCGTACCATCTCCAAGATTGCTTACATAAATACATAATCTCAATTATTTACGATTAAAAATCGTCTACGAATTAAAAACTTTACCTATTTTAAATCAAAGCAAGCAATAAATAAAAGTATTCTTATTGCTTATCCTTTAAGCTTAATTAAATACAAAATGCATCAAATCCACCGTCAACTACCGTCAAAGTTCCGGTTACAAATTTCGAAGCATCGCTGGCCAGCCAATGAAGCGTACCGAGCAATTCTTCGGGCTCACCAAAACGACCAAACGGAGTGTGCGAAATAATTGTATTTCCACGGGCAGTCAAAGATCCATCCGGATTAGTGAGCAAAGCGCGGTTTTGCTCCGAAATGAAAAATCCGGGAGCAAATGCATTTACCCGCAAACCTTCACCGTATTTGGTAGCCAGCTCAATAGCCAGATACTTGGTAAAGTTAGTAACAGCAGCTTTTGCAGCGCCATAGCCCACCACACGGGTAAGCGGACGAAGCGCCGATTCTGAAGAAATATTGATAATATTGCCTTGTTTTTGTTCAGCCATTACTTTGGCAAAAACCATGGTTGGAATAACCGTTCCGAAAAGATTCAGATCTACCACTTTTTTGAAGGCATCCACGTCCAGATCAAATATTGTTTTATCCGGACCGATGGTTGCACCAGGCTGATTTCCTCCCGCGCCGTTAACCAGAACATCAACCCGGCCGTATTTAGCCATCACGTCGGCACAATTTTGTTCCAATACGGTCTTATCGTTTACATCCGATTGCAGAAAGATAGCTTCCTGGCCTTTTGCTAAAATAGCATTCACCAGTTTCTCACCATTTTCTTTATTTCTTGCCAAAACAACTACTTTAGCTCCTTGTTCAGCCAGGTATTCCACCATACAACTGCCCAAAACTCCAGTTCCGCCGGTAATTACAATCACCCGGTCTTTAATGTCAAATAAGTTTCTCATTTTATGTCCCAATTTACCCTCAGTCTCTTGAGTGAGTTTGAGAGGTTTGTATTTTTTTGTTTATCAATAAATAACTTTTTTTTAAATATTTTCGAAAAATCTACAGGTTAAAACAATCGTTTCAATTGCCTTAAATTGGGATTATAATCCTCATTTTTTGAAACATGGCGTAACGTGTTCTCAAATTTTTCGCCCGTATATTTTAATATTATTCTGTAAAACAGGTGTAATCTTCAATATTTTCTTTTATGAGGATATCAATCGGAACATAATTTATTTTTCTTATTTCCTGTTTGAATATCAACTCCCTACACATATCGCGTACTGTAAAATAAGCCTGCTTATCCGGACGTTGAGCTATCAGGTAAGAGATAACACCTTCTTTCAGATAATCCACGTTCTGACTCAACAAATCGTACCCGATAAGACGAACATCAATGTGATTCAGTTCCACCAAATGCATGGCAAGCCTGTACACCTTCGAATTAAACGTTATAGCTCCTCTAATGTTGGAGTTTTTATTAAAAACTTCAGATAAAACCTTTCGGTTCTGTTCCTCATCATCATTCGAAAATTCAACATTAATCAACTCAAACTGATTTTGCAAATTATGATCCTGAATATACTGCATAAACCCTTTGTTGCGCGAAATAGTCTGGTTTGATACCGAACCTTTGCGTTGAGTTCTGATAACCAGAATTGCAGACTTTTCCGACAATGATTCTAACAATAGTTTTGCAGCAATATATCCGCTTTTATAGGAATTTTGCCCGTAGTAAGTCAGGAAATCCAGTTCATCGATAGTAGAGTCAATAAATGAATATGGAATGCCGTGTGCCGTCAGTTCCGTTGTAAATTTTATGGTTTCTTCCCTGAAAATTGGAGAAATAAGAACGGCATCCGGCAAATTATTCAAAATTTCACTGGCACCTTTTACAAATGAATTGGCATCAAACTGATTGTAACAACGTTTATCAATATAGACATTGTAATGAATGAAATCTTTTGCAGCCTGATTAAATCCCTTGTCAACCGTTTCCCAGTACTCTCCCTCCTGAAATTCGGGATAGAGGCAGGCAAAACGGTATTGCTTTTTAGAGGCTAACGACCGAGCAAACAAATTTGGTGTATAATTCATTTCATCGAGTACTTTTGTTACAGCCAGACGACTTTTTTCGGAAACATCGCCCCGGTGATGCAATACACGATCAACCGTCCCTTCCGATACGCCAGCTAAGGTGGCAATATCCTTTATACGTATTTTAGATTTCAATTCCTTCATTTCAGATATAAACAAGAATTCTGTGTTCGTACACAATAAAAAAAATCGTACAAAAATACTACATATTTCGAGAATATAAAATTATTTGTATCTTCGTGGGCGAACACGGAAACCACAAACACAGTTATACATTACAACAAATACATGTATATAAGCGAATTACATGTATACTTACAATTTTTTATTCCGATTCAGCGCAAAAAAATATGCTCAAAAACATTTATTGAGTACAAAAAAACTATTTTATTATCCTGTTTTTAATAAATTACAAGTACTTGAACTGTTGTTATTTTATCAACCAGACGTTAAATATCACTCAAAAATTCATAAAAAGCAAAAATAAAGCATCATGAAAAATTTCTTAGACGAAAATTTCCTGTTACAAACAGAGACGGCTCAAAAACTCTATCATGAACATGCCGCCAAACAACCGATAATAGACTACCATTGCCACCTGATTCCGTCAATGGTAGCAAACGACCACCAGTTCAAATCACTTACCGAAGCGTGGCTTGGAGGCGACCACTATAAATGGCGCGCTTTGCGTACCAACGGGGTTGAAGAACGTTTTTGTACAGGGAAAGACACTTCAGACTGGGAAAAATTTGAAAAATGGGCGGAAACCGTTCCATACACCATGCGCAATCCACTTTACCACTGGACACACTTAGAGCTGAAAACTGCATTTGGCATCGACAAATTGCTTTCGCCTAAAACTGCCAGGGAAATTTACGATGAATGTACCGCTAAACTTCAAACACCTGAATTTTCTGCACGCAACCTGATGCGTCATTATAAAGTTGAAGTTGTCTGTACTACCGATGATCCTATTGATACTCTCGAACATCACATTAAAACCAAAGAAGATGGCTTTGAAATAAAAATGTTACCCACATGGCGTCCGGATAAGGCGATGGCTGTAGAAAATCCGGCTAATTTCCGCGATTATGTAGAGCAACTGGCTAAAATTTCAGGAGTTACAATTTCATCTTTCGATGATATGATTCTGGCACTGCGTAAACGTCAGGATTTCTTCGCCGAACATGGCTGTAAACTTTCCGACCACGGAATTGAAGAATTCTATGCAGAAGATTATACCGAGGCTGAAATCAAGGCTATATTCAATAAAGTATATGGTGGTCAGCAACTGACGCATGCTGAAGTGTTGAAATTTAAATCGGCGATGATGGTTATTTTTGCCGAAATGGATTGGGAAAAAGGCTGGACACAGCAATTCCACTATGGAACAATCCGGAATAATAATACCCGACTGTTCAATAAATTAGGTCCGGATACCGGTTTCGATTCAATCGGAACGTTCACAACGGCCAAGGCTTTGTCGACATTCCTCAACCGCCTCGACACCAACGACAAACTGACTAAAACAATCCTTTACAACCTGAATCCGGCCGATAATGAAATGATTGCCACCATGATTGGCAACTTCCAGGATGGAAGCGTGGCAGGCAAAATGCAGTTTGGTTCAGGCTGGTGGTTCCTTGATCAGAAAGACGGTATGGAAAAACAAATGAATTCACTTTCGGTATTGGGACTTTTGAGCCGTTTTGTAGGAATGCTTACCGACTCGCGCAGCTTCCTCTCCTACCCTCGCCACGAATACTTCCGCCGTACGCTTTGTAATCTGATTGGAAATGACATAGAAAACGGATTACTTCCTCATCAGGAAATGGAATTTATTGGCAAAATGGTTGAAAACATTAGTTATAACAATGCCAAAGAATTCTTTAAATTCTGACAACAAAGTTCTGATTCATTGAAGTTGTCAGCTGATAAATTCGATTAATCAGTTAGTACATATTTACATATCGAACAGATTTACAGCAAATTAAATGATCGTAAAATATCTTTTTCAAACAATAAAGTTCTAAAAAATGATTTGGGTTGGTTGTCCAATTGGAAAAAAGCAGTACTTTTGGTCGACCAATTAAAAACCTATCAATATTACTAAAACAAAAACAATGAGTAAAAAAATTGTAACATTAGGAGAAATTATGCTCCGTTTGTCAACTCCAGGCTTCACACGCTTTGTTCAATCAGATGTATTTGATGTTGTATACGGAGGCGGAGAAGCAAATGTAGCTGTGAGCTGTGCAAACTATGGTCACGAAGCCTATTTTGTAACAAAACTACCAAAACACGAAATTGGACAATCAGCTGTAAATGCATTGCGTAAATACGGAGTTAAAACTGATTTTATTGCACGCGGTGGCGATCGCGTGGGTATTTATTATCTGGAGACGGGAGCTTCTATGCGTCCGAGTAAAGTTATTTACGACCGTGCTCACTCAGCCATTGCTGAAGCAAATGTTTCCGATTTCGATTTCGATGCCATCATGAAAGGAGCCGATTGGTTTCACTGGTCCGGAATTACGCCTGCCATTTCAGACAGTGCGGCAGAACTGACTAAACTAGCCTGTGAAGCAGCTAAACGTCATGGCGTTACTGTTTCGGTAGACTTAAATTTCCGCAAAAAACTCTGGACCAAAGAAAAGGCGCAATCTATCATGCGTCCTTTGATGCAGTATGTTGATGTTTGTATCGGCAACGAAGAAGATGCCGAACTTTGCTTAGGTTTCAAACCGGAAGCCGACGTTGAAGCCGGACATACCGATGCTGAAGGCTACAAAGGCATTTTCACTCAAATGGCCAAGGAGTTTGATTTTAAATATGTAGTTTCAACATTGCGCGAATCATTTTCTGCGACTCATAATGGTTGGAAAGCCATGATTTACGATGGAAAAGAATTCTACATGTCAAAACGTTACGATATTGACCCTATTATCGACCGTGTTGGTGGTGGTGACTCTTTCTCGGGTGGCATTATCCACGGATTGCTTACCAAACAAAATCAGGGCGAAGCGCTCGAATTTGCTGTTGCAGCTTCCGCACTAAAACATACTGTAAATGGTGACTTCAATCTGGTATCAATCGAGGAAGTTGAAGCCTTATGCGGAGGTGATGCAAGCGGGCGTGTACAACGCTGATTCCTTGGCCTGTAAAGGGGTCTTGGAAAACTTACTTACAATTATTATTAATTAAAAACATGCCCTCAGCCCTTTAAGGGGGTTGGGGGTCATATTTAAAATCATGAGATTCAGTAAAATTCAGGTAATGACAGCTATGAAAGAAACAGGTATGGTTCCGGTTTTTTATCACAGCGATATCGAAATAGCTAAAAAAGTAGTTAAAGCATGTTACGATGGTGGTGTACGTGCTTTCGAATTTACTAACCGGGGCGATTTTGCCCACGAAGTATTCCGTGACCTTGTAAAATATGCAACCAAAGAATGCCCGGAAATGATTATGGGTATTGGTTCTATTGTAGATGCTCCAACTGCTACACTCTATATCCAAATGGGCGCTAACTTCATAGTTGGTCCTCTTTTCAATCCGGAAGTAGCCAAAGTGTCTAATCGCAGACTAATTCCTTATGCACCAGGCTGTGGATCGGTATCAGAAGTTGGTTTTGCACAGGAAATGGGTTGCGATATTTGCAAAGTTTTCCCGGGCGATGTACTCGGAACCGGCTTTGTAAAAGGTTTGAAGGCTCCAATGCCATGGTCGAACCTGATGGTAACAGGCGGTGTGAAACCCGAGGAAGCTAACCTGAAAAGCTGGTTTGATGCAGGTGTTACCTGTGTAGGCATGGGGTCAAACCTATTCCCGGCCGACTTAATGAAAGCAGGCGACTGGGCGGGTATAACCAAATTATGCAGCGACGCATTGGCAATTATTCAAAAAGTACGTAAATAATTATCAATTAAATATCCCCACAATCAAACTATTATGTCACAATCAACTGCTGAAAAAATGACCAGTTACCGCTGGACCATTGTAGCCTTACTCCTGTTCTCGACGACAGTAAACTACATGGACCGTAACGTAATTGGTTATCTTAAGGATTATTTTTGTTCTTCTACCGGTTTTGGATGGTCCTCTACCGATTTTTCTATTCTCACTTCAATATTTACCTTATTCTATGCAGGATTTACCCTGTTTGCCGGATTTATCATTGATAAAATCGGCACCAAAGTAGGGCTTGCTGCTTCACTTATTATCTGGTCATTTGCAGGTGCTGCAAGTGCATTTATGGGAAAAAGCGTACTTGGGCAGGTAGTTGCCCGTGGGATATTCGGAGCGGGTGAGTCAGGTAACTTTCCTGCTTCTATAAAAACGGTAGCAGAATGGTTTCCCAAAAAAGAAAGGGCTTTGGCTACCGGAATTTTCAATTCTGGCTCCAACTTAGGTGCCATGATTTGTGCTTTAATTATTCCTTTAATTTTGGCTGCATGGAATCCCAATGAAGGTAATGAATTATTCCTTGGAATTTTTCACGGTTGGCAAATGGCTTTTATTATTACCGCTTTAATCGGATTTATCTGGTTGGCATTTTGGGGCAGATTATACTCTACTCCCAAACACATGCTTGAAAAAGGAAAAATAAGCCAAAGCGAATACGATTACATCCACAGCGACGATGAAGCTGCCCCTGCTGCCGACCCTACAGCTCCGGCAGTAAAAGTGCCCTGGTACCAAATGCTTACCTACAAGCAAACCTGGTCGTTTGTAGTTGGTAAATTTATGACCGATGGTATTTGGTGGTTCCTTTTATTTTGGTTGCCAACGTATATCAAACAACAGTTTTGCGATGGAATGAGTCCTCTCGAAACCAAACATACAGTTATGTACTCTACGTTTGTGGTTTATGGTATTTCCATCATTGGGTCTATTTATGGTGGATCAATCCCAATGACTTTTATGAATAAAGGCTGGCAAACTTACAAGGCACGTATGACTGCACTTCTGCTTATTGCATTTTTCCCGCTACTACTGCTTGGAACTCAATATGCTGCCGGATTCGGACTGGCAGCTGCCGTTGCCATTATCAGTATCGGTGGTGCTGCTCATCAGGCATGGTCGGCCAATGTGTTTACAACCGTATCAGACATGTTCCCTAAAAAAGCCGTTGGTTCTGTAACCGGAATTGGTGCTGCTGCAGGCGGTTTAGGAGGTGTATTGGTTCAGTTGCTTGCTGGTGGATTGGAAGACAAATTTCGCATTCAGGGAGTAATGGAAGCCAGTAAAGCCGGATTAATCAGAGCTACAGAACTGATTCCGCTGGATAAAGTAAAAATTGACAATTTGAGAGATGTTATGGTTGATCCAAACAACATTGCCATGTTCGATCAGGCAAAAACTATGATTGCTTCGAATGTTTCGGTTGCCTATGGAATCATGTTTTCGGTGTGCTCTCTTGCCTATCTGATTGCCTGGGTTATCATGAAATCACTTGTTCCAAAACACAAACCAATTACCGATTTATAATAGTTTTGAGAATCTAATAAATCGTTAATAGCCTCTCTGGTACAAAAACCGGAGAGGCTTTTTTGTGGCCAATGGTTTCAATATGCGAAACATCATACAATACAAAACATCAGGGAAGCGTCGAATAACTTCTACCATTCACGTATCTGAGTCTTTCTCTGAAATGTTCCGAAACCAGACTTCGCGTGCTATCAAAATCCGCATATTTTATGAAAGACAAATCAATTATTGTATGAATCATGTTTTCCGACGAATAAGGTCTGTTCTTTTTCACATCCAACATTCTGACACGTTTATAATCTTCAGACAACCATATCATTGCGGGAATATGACACATGTTTTTTGTAATATTATCGCAAGACCTACCCGAGTATATCTTTTCGTCGTATACCTCTTCGCCATGATCCGAAAAATAAAGCATATAGGTTAACCCACCTTTTTCTTTCACAAGGCTTAGAATTGACGAAACTACAAAATCGTTATATAAAACGGAATTATCATATTGATTGATAACTTTCAGTTGATCAATTGTCAACTGGTTTTTCTTCGGCGAACTAATATCAGCAAAGTTCGCAAATTTATCAAATGACTTTGGATAATGCTGTTTATAGGGCAAGTGGCTGCCCATTAAATGAATAACAATAAATTTATCTGACCTATCATTTTTGTTCAGGATTTTTCTTACAAGTGGTATTACAGATTCATCTTGTTTGGAAAAATTGAGATTGGTATAAAATTTTGACAATCTCGATATTTTTATATAGATGTCGGGCGCATTATCATTTGGCTTGTTCAGCTGATTATCAATCCAGTACGTATCAAATTTCAACGCATTAAACAATTCAATTATGGAAGGCTTATTATAATAATTGTCCGGCGATTCGCTATTTGTGAAAGTCAGTATTTTTTTTAGGACTCCGGAAGTCTGAATATCCGACGAGGCCACATTATCAAATACATACAATTCATTTTTGATTTTATCGAGTTGTGGCGTTGTCCGGCGGTTATATCCGTAGAGCGACATGTGTTTGCGGTTCAACGATTCGCCAATGATCACCACAAAAGTTTTTTGAACCGAATCAGGGAGGTTTATAGATACTGGCTGCAAATTTTTTACTCGATCACGGGCATGATCATCGTATAACTTTAAAGCATGGTTATAATTGTAAAAGCTTTTATAAAAATCAATCACGTAATTAGAGGCCTCCGTAGAATAGCTGAAACCTGACATAAGCATAAATAAGGCTGCGGGCAAAATTATAATACTTCTCCGCCATGCACTTATCGAACCTGTAGATATTTTAATGGTAAGCAGAAAAAAAGATACCAATGTGTAAATCAAAACTATAAGCCCTATCCCCCAACTCAAATAATTTCCCAAGAAAGCAATACTCTCGCTGGTGTTTGTCTGAAAAACGAACCAAAAATCGGTATCTTCCAGGAATGACTTGTCAATATTTATGGCCGACAATACAACTATGCTCGGCAAAAAAAAGATTATAAATATCAGGATAAAATAAATTCGCTTAAAAACACCATGAGTCAACAACGAAAAACAATATATCTGAATGGTAAAGATGAGAGAATAAAGAAACTGGTATGTTAATTTGTAGTTATCCAGATTTGTTGATTGGAAAAAGAATAAAGGGACAAAAAAAGTAACCCAAAACAGATATAAAATATTCCACCTGTCTTGTTTGAAGAAATTCAATAAAAATGTCATAAGCTTCATTTACAATAGCTTTTTCGGAATAAAAGAGATGAGTGATAAGAATAAGCTTTCAAAGATAATGCTTTTAATTAAAATAAACTTGTTGGGGCTCTCTTTCTGTTTAAATAAAATCAAACAAACCTGTATATGAAACATATAACAAGAACAGATATAAATTTGTTATAATTAAAAATCAGAGAAGAATAAAGAATGATTAAAATTGAAGCTATGTATGGTTATTGCCTTTTTTAATTCAATTCACAAGGAACAAAGAGAGCTAAAAAATGGTTATATATTTAAAGAGTTTAAAAGATAAACCCTGCTACTTTTGATGATTCTGTTTTGCTTTTAATATTGAAGTTAACCAATAAATATTGAGTATCATGAAAACATCAATCCGCTTCATTCTATCATTGATTTTAACCTTGGGCCTGATTACCCCCACTCTTCAAGCACAAGATAATGCGACACTGCAAAAGATAAAACTTTTTCCTAAGCAATTTGCAGCCTTCTCTGCCAACTATCCGCAAGAAAAAGTTTATCTCCATATTGATAATACGGCATATTACCTGGACGAAACAATCTGGTTTAAAGCATACGTTGTACGGGCCGACCAAAATTCATTGAGCCCGGTAAGTAAAATACTATATGTGGAACTAATTAGTCCTGAAGGTTATGTTGTGGATAGTAAAAAACTGAAAGTTGAAAACGGTCAGTGTCATGGAAATTTCAATCCGCTATCCAGCAATTTTGCCGGGTTTTACGAAATCCGTGCCTATACCAGTTACATGCTCAACTTTGGCGAAAAAAATTACTTCTCACGCGTACTCCCTTTGTATGACAAGCCAAAGAAACCTGGCGAATACATTCCTCCTCAGATGACCGATCGCCTTAATTCACTACGAATTCCCGATATCAGGAATGAGTATACTCAAAAAGAGCAGGTACAAGTGACGTTTTTCCCCGAAGGTGGCAATATTATTTCAGGATTGAGTTCACGGGTTGCATTTAAAGCCACCGGGAAAAAAGGTGAGAACTTAGTCGTATCAGGTGCTGTATACAATGAGAAGGAAGAGAAAGCAGCTGATTTCAGAACCGAATATCTCGGCATGGGATCATTTGAATTCACCCCTGTTTCCGGAAAATATTTTGCTAGAGTTCAGTATAAAAACAAAGAGTATAAATTCGAGCTTCCGGCAGTTTTACCCCGGGGATATGTGATGCGTGTTGATAATTCGGCCGATGAAAAAATAAACGTCACCATTCAAAAGAGCTCAACCACATCGGACGAGACCCTTGGTTTATGTATCAGTAGCCGTGGATTGGTATATTTTGAAGAAGTGATTAATACGGCCGGTAAAAACACATTTGATCTGTCGTTTCCCAAAAAGAAACTGCCAAGCGGAGTTACACAAATCACACTTTACAATACTGCTGGCGAAATAGTTAGCGAACGATTGGCCTTTGTAAATCATCACAGCGAAATGAAAATTGACCTGACGCAAAATCAAACAAGTTACAAACCGTTTGAAAAAGTAGATATGTCATTCCAACTTAAAGATCAGGAGGATAACCCTGTTGAAACATCGTTCTCAGTGTCAGTACGCGATGCAACTACAAGCTCAACGAATCCGTTCAGCGACAACATACTGACCAACCTGTTACTTTCTTCTGAGTTGAGCGGATATATAGAAAATCCGGATTATTATTTCCAATCCGATGACAATGTTCGCCGCCATGAACTGGATTTGTTACTACTGACTCAGGGCTGGCGAAGATATTCGTGGAAGCAAATGACCGGACAATCGGCATTCTCTCTCAAATATCCGGTTGAAAAAGAGTTGGTAATCAACGGCACGGTGACTTCATTATTAGCAAAAAATAAATTGAAAGATGTAGATATAACAATGCTGTTGGGCACATCCGACAGTTTACCGCAGTTAGGTAAATGCAAGACCGATTCGGCAGGCAATTTCAACTTCATACTACGCGATTTTAAAGGAGAAGGTAAGCTGACCATGCAATCCAGGCAAGATGGAAAGCGAAAAGAAATGATAATCAAACTGAACCGGGATTTTAGCCCGGAACTGAAAACGTATTCTTTTGCCGAGCTCAATATACCTCAGTACTTCAACACCTTAGCAAGTCCGGTCAATGTATCCGAATTGACAACAAACAAAAATGATACTGCAAAAAAACTTTCGCCGACCGAATACAGCAAATTACCTATGGACAAAAAAGTCATTTTGCTTACCGAGGTTACAGTGAAAGATAAACGAAAACCAATTAAAGTAAGCGTGAAATACGATGTGGCAAAAGAGCTTGATAAACGAAAAGATGCGGGTGAATGGATACCGTCCAGCGTAAATACCTTTCTTTATTTTACCAGCAACTATTACAATGCTTCTACCGGAATGTACAAAGGTAAATGGGTAATGTTTGTACGTGAAGATGTTGTGGCAGAAACAAATCTGGATGCTCCCAGCTCGAACGGTTCCGAAATGGACAAAGTTCCGGGGGTAAGTACTCTGAGCGGTGGCGAAATGCCTTATCTGGACGAAGTGGAATCTATCTCTTTTATCGAAGATCATGGTTCAATTCTCCGCATTGGCAACGGGCTTATCGACCCCTCATCGTATGTTATTGCGCTGATTCGCTGTAAAACCAACTATCGCAAGGAACCTTACGGTATCCGTGATACCAGTTTCAGAGGATTCTCTTATGTAAAAGAGTTTTACAATCCGCAATACGATAAAATGGTTTTACCTGACGAAAAAGATTATCGTCGCACACTCTACTGGAATCCCAACGTACTAACCGACAAAGATGGAAGAGCAAATGTAAGTTTTTACAACAATGGCTCATGCAAGGTAATGAATGTAAATGCGGAAACAGTTACTTCCAGCGGAATAATTGGAGTTATTCACAAATAAAACTGAGAAAGCCTTAACTTCAGTAGGCAAAACAATGACAAAAGCGCGAATCGAAATGATTCGCGCTTTTGTCATTATTTACACATATTATTCAGTGATTAATCAGCTTAAGACGCATAATTGTCTCAGCCAACAACGTATAATCAAACCTTCAATGAGCCTCTAAATCCTCTGGCAGCATAATAAGAATCGGCCCCGTTGTGATACATAAAAACGTGATTGTAACGACGATCGCAAAAGACGGCGCCGCCCAGTTTTCTTATTTCAGGAGGTGTTTTCACCCAGCTCGATGTTTTCAGGTCGAAATTTCCAAGCTGCTGCAACTTCCGGTATTCTTCTTCCGACAAAAGCTCAATACCCATTTCAATAGCCGCATCTATTACACTATTCGCAGGTTTATATTCTTTTCTCGACTCCAGTGCCTCACGATCGTAACAAAGACTTCGACGGCCTTTGGGGCTTTCAGCTGAGCAATCATAAAAGAGGTATTCTCCCGTACCTGGGTCCATTCCTACAACATCCGGTTCACCTCCGGTTTCTTCCATTTCATTAAGCGACCACATTTTCTCGGCATTCGTCTCCAAGCGGGCTTGAACCTTCACCCATTCAAGGTCTCGATGCCTGTTCATATTCTTTTCAAAACGTGCTTTCAATATCCTGAGCAGTTCCCTATGTTGGTCTGCTGGCAATTCTTTCTCAGATTTATTCATATCATTCTCATTTATCATTTTCATTTTTGAATTGCTCCCATTTGTCTTTCACATGCTCTTCGCCAGCAAAATAATTCACTGTGGTGTTTTTATTAAATATTTCGCGTGAAGGTGCAATAAAGATCTTGTTGGAATCAGGATATTCGGCAACATCGTATCCTATATAAGTTCTTATATCCAGATAAATACAAGGTTCCGTAGTGTGATTGAATAACTGGTGAGCGCCGGTTTCGCCGGTTTCGACAAATATCAGATCACCACTGTTTACAATTTCCAACCCATTGGAACTTCTTAGGGTAGCCGATCCCGAAACAATCATAAATAATTCTTCGGCATATCTGTGAAAATGATAAGGTGCTGAATATTGTTCCGGATTCAGCTGTCTCAGGTCAAAATTCAGATATTGAGGTTTTATTCCATTTTTTAGTCTTGAAATATCTGAGAGAATCCTGAAATTATCAATTTTATTTGCCTCTTCTTTAAATTCCCTATGTTCCGATTTTAAAACTGTAGCCATAATTTTAGATTTGAATTATTCATGTTTTCCAACTTATTTGTTTTTAAACACAAAAACAATAATTATAGTTCGCGGCTAAAGGCTTGCTAAGCAAAACAATTAAGAAGATATTTCCCTGTTTTAATGTTTCTTTCGCAATACTTTACCGGTTACGATCCATATCCCATTTTTTTCAGGTGTCCCGGTAGATACGGAGCTTATAGCCATTACCGTATTGTTATCCAACACGGCTAACGAATTCCAGAGTGCATTGGCATTATCCGGAAGACTGGGGAAAGGAGTCGATTTATAAGCAAAGTCTTTTGCCTGATTATTCCCCACATATACCTGCATGATTGCCACTTTGTCCTGATTTGTAATCCGGCCTTCGGTGGATTGAATGGAAAGAAGTGTTTCGCCCGAGGGTAATTGTACAATGTACGGTGCACCGGCATAAACTGGCGCAGGTAACTGGCAATCCATACGTAATGCATGCCAGCGACGAGGACTTTTAGCATCGGCCGATTCCTGTTTCCAGTTATCAGCAACCGACGACCAAATTATTACCGGCTTAAATGTGCCATTGATACCATTATCTTCTATGGCAAAAACAATTCCTTTCTTATTTTTCAGAAACAAAGGCACCGGCATACCATCCCTTGAACCCGCTCTGAAAGATACCTGTTTGGGCTCACCCCAGGTCAATCCGTTATCAAACGAACGCATCATGGTTATTTCCTGTTCATCAGTTTCGCGGTAAGGGCTTTCGTTGGCAAAAAACAACTGTATTTCGCCTGTTGGCAATTGCAATGTTGCAGGCTCCCAAGCTCCGTTATTCCATTTTACATCTCCGCTGTAAGGATTTCGTTCATCGCCCCAGGTAACACCATTATCCCGCGATATTTTTGTCATTATGGTATAGTGCATTGTGGTATCTCGTTTCGAGGGACGGCCATTCCACGCGTACAGCAACCATCCATTAGCCAACTGGGTAATTTCCGAATTGGTATTGCCGTAGCCTTCGGTTTGAGCAACTAAAACAGGATCGGACCATGTTTTTCCATTATCTGCGCTTTTCCGGATAAAAACATCCCGCTTCGCGCTATATACCAGCGCCAGTTCTCCTGAAGCAATTCGTTTTACCCGGGCATAGCCGCCTTCACATACAAATTTTGCGGTGCTTTGCTCCCACACTATTTGAGTTTGAGCCGTCGTTACAACATGACCGGCCAATAATAACATCACAACCAGCGTGGCTGCCAGTCTGATTTTTTTTGAAATTCCGTATTCCTCCATGGTTTTATTAAATGATATAGTTGTTATATCCTGATTTCGAGACTTAAAAACCCATTATTACAATGTCTGTTTTTCCTGATTCTTCTTACATATAATTTGCCATAATTTCAATGTGGGTTTATTTCCGGTTTGTTTTGCCGGCTCATTTATTGCTTTAGCCTCTACCAATCCGAATTTTCCAAATTCTTTTTCTATGGAGGCTTCATCATAAAAAAACAGTTTCACTCCATGCTCCGTTTCAAACCGATTCTTACTTAGTTCTTTTCCTTTCCCGTAGGCCGGGCTTTCCGTTGAAATTGCAACAAAAACCATATATCCATCCGGTGCAAGTTGGTTATAGCAATCCTTAATCAACTTAACCCGTTCTCTTTGATTCAGCAAATGTATTAATGCGTAACAATAAATGCCGTCATACAATACCTGGTCGAATGGCATATCGCAAACCGAACCATGAAATACTTTCAGATCATCTCCGTAATGTTTCTTGGCTAAATCAATCGCTGTTTCTGAAATCTCGATACCCGTCACCTCAAAGCCATTATCTTTAAAGATCTTTGCATTTCTGCCATAACCAAATCCTGGTATCAGAACTTTGTTTAGTCTATTTTCCCGAAACAAATCTGCAATTGCAATGGTACAGTCGGCAGGTTCAAAGCCCCACATTGTTTGTTTTTCTTTAAAACTCGATTCCCAAAATTCTGTCATTTTTTTGTTGTTATATTTTAAATTACTAATAATCAACGCAAAACAAGACTGTCAGTATGTAGCTACCAATTTTATTTTCTCAAAATATTTCCCATCGCTTTCCCTTTGGCCAGCTCATCAATCAATTTATCCAAATAACGGATTTTCTGCATCAATTTGTCTTCAATTTCTTCTACACGATAACCACAGATTATTCCTGTTATTTTTGAAACGTGTGGGTTGATTTGTGGAGCCCGGGCGAAAAAGGTTTCAAAATCTGTTTGTTCATCAATAAGTTGCTGTAAACTTTGTTGATCATATCCCGTCAGCCAAAATATAATTTCATCCACTTCTGTTTTTGTACGGCCTTTTTTCTCCGCTTTTTCAATATAAAGCGGATATACTCTTGCAAAAGGCATCCTGAAAATTTTTGTATTATTCATCTTTGTTTTTTTATCACAAAAGTTTACTCCCCTCCCGTTTGTTCTTTCTCGACAAGTGTACAATTTGGACTTAAATTTCTTATTTATAGTATAAGGATATTCTATTCGCTTTTGTTCTATCTATGGTTAGCGGTTATAACTTTGTCGTTTATTCTGTTTGATTGGAGTCTAGATTGTATTGAAAAATTGTCTAATCCAATGCCCCATAACGACCGAGGCTATGGGCATTTGGCGGGTTGCGGGAGCATTCGCTGTCGCACAGCGACAAAGTGAATGCGGGAGCAAAACCTGCCAATTGCACGTCAGCCAGCCAATGAACATAGGCGTGTGTTAGGGGTAATTATTTTATTTTCTCAATTTTCTGTTCAATCTCCTTAATTTTACTGAGCCAATAAATTTTAGCTTCCTCATTAGATACTGTACCCTTTGGAGGTCGAAGTTCTCTCGGTACTTTACTTATAAAATTCCAGTTTTTGCTTTCATCACGTTGGATTTCTTTTTGATTTATTGGCTCTATTCTATTTCGCCAAAAGTCTAACTGAAAATGATAGTTACGCAAGATCTCTTGAAAATATTCAATTAGTTTTTCTTGTGTATTTGGAATATATCCTGGACCTGTGCATCCACATGAATGAAAAGTTATTCCAACAGAGTAAAGACTTCTCAAATGATTCCATTCATTTATATTATTTTTCTTTGGTGATTCAAAATCAAGTCCCATGTTAGCCATTAGAGTTCCACATTCAGGGCACTTTGCTTCAATACTGTCTTCATGAGTTCTTTTAATGTCCCACATTAATTTTCGTTTAAATGTTTTTCTACATTCAAAGCAAGCATAATGGGGTTTATATAATGCCATTGCATATCTGCACATAATGTCTGTTTTTATTTTTTTATAAATACCCCTAACGACCGAGGCTATGGGCATTTGGCGGTTTGCGGGAGCGTTCACTGTCGCACAGCGACAAAGTGAATGCGGGAGCAAAACTGACGGAATGCACGTCAGCCAGCCAATGAACATAGGCGTGTGTTAGGGGCAAGTAGTTTTTTCTCTTTCAGTTATCAGCTTCTCTGGTATTGTGAAAGTCTTTCCCAAATCAGTCTTTCTCAATTTGGGTTTTCTGCTTACAAGTCCTTTCTATATCCTTTGTGTTTTAAATTATTCAACTCAGTATACTTAATCGATTCGTTTTATTCCTCATGTATAATAAATTTTATTTCGCATGTTTTCCTGTTGACAATTAAAACAAATGTTCCTCCAACGTTAACTTCTTCTGAATTCATATTTCCTCTCATATACCAGTAATCATCGACAAGACTTATTTAATAAGGTCTTTCTGATAATATTAAATCTTTTCCAAAGACTTTGAATAATACAGGTTCTGCAAATGAAATTAATTCTTGCTGGTTCTCGATTAACACCGTATCTTTCAATGAATAACCAACAAGATATTTTAAATAATCTTTTACATTTTGCTTGTCTCTTTGATAATCTCCAGCAATCCAAACAACCGTGTCTTTACTGTCCTGCAGGTTTTGTTTTGTTTGAAGAGCATTATTTTCGACTTTTCTGTCACACCCAAAGGCAACAAAAGTCGCTAATAATAGTATGAGTTTGAAATTATTTGCCATGTATTTCTTTGTTTTTTTACTACTGCCCCTAACGACCGAGGCTATGGGCATTTGGCGGGTTGCGGGAGCATTCGCTGTCGCACAGCGACAAAGTGAATGCGGGAGCAAAAACCTGCGAAATGCACGTCAGCCAGCCAATGGACATAGGCGTGTGTTATGGGGCGTATTTTTTCTTTATGTTTTCGTCAATTGTAAATTCTATACTTTGTCCAACATCGTAAAAAGTACCTTCATTATAATATACGCTCAGACACGGTAGCTGTTTGAGTACATGAATAATCTCATCGTTGAATTGAGAGTCAGAAGTTCTTTCAATTTCAACATTTGTTATTCTACCTTCTTTGTCACTTTCGATATAAGCTGTAATCTCAATACTTTTATTAGTTAAGTCGGGAAAAGCAATCCAATTTATATGACTAAAAACAAACTCATTCAGCTTGTTCATGTCTGAGTAATTACAAGGTTTAAAATCTTTCGTCACAATACTTTCAACATGTCCATTCTTTAATTCTAGTTTGGTTTCGTTACAAAATACAGTAATATATAATTGGAGTACTGGAGCTAAATTTTTTCCACTCCAAAAGTTTCCATTTACCCAATCCGCTTTAAGTAAACCGTTTTGAAACTTTCGTCCTAAAATTCGTTCTACAATTTTATTGATATTAACTTCTGAATAATGCTTCTTTAGTTCAGTCAAATAAAGCGTTGAGTCCTTAATAATCCAACTTGCGGTATAACCCCGCCAACAATTAGTGGACATAATTTCATCTTTATATTTCTTTTGATATAGGCCTGATATTCTTTCCGAAATATTGTCAAACTGTTCTAAAGGAGAGTTGTATAAATACAATGTGTCACCATTCATGACCAGAATGTCTTTTCTTTGATTTGTCGCAGTTGCAACTGTCACAATAAAAATAAAAACTATTAAATTTAATATTCTTTTCATAGACTACTAGGTCGGTTTCTTTTTTTTTAATATGCCCCATAACGACCGAGGCTATGGGCATTTGGCGGTTTGCGGGAGCATTCGCTGTCGTGGAACGACAAAGTGAATGCGGGAGCAAAACTGCCGAAATGCACGTCAGCCAGCCAATGCCTATAGGCGGGTGTTAGCTGCTGGGCTTAGTTTGCTAAATCAATGTCAATAGAAATTATTTCGTAAGTATCTATGTCAATCATAAGTGATATGTCTAATTCTATTTGAGTTTCTGTACTACAAGCAAAATAATGATTATTCCAGTCTGAGTCCCAAATTTTCGGAGCGGTGTCATCGTCTAAAACAAGGTAATCGGATTTGAAAATAAAAACATCTAACTCACATGTTACTTCAATTGTAAGGCTAACAATAATTTCTGAGTCTGATAATTTCTTAAATTCTTTGAACGTATACTCATAATCTTCATAGATACTTGACACAGTTGGATTCTCGTATTCTTGTGGAATAGATAAGTCTTCAGGATTGAAACTTTTGAATTCTAAAAATTTAAATACATCTTTCTCGATTTCAATTTTCAGACTATCTGTAACTGTACTTCCTTCAATAAATTTCATTTTCAAGTCAAGAATCTCTAGCTTGTCACTATAAAATCTATTTATAAAGTCTTCTATACTATTAACAAATATAACATTGTCTACATCTAAACCTAACTCTTTCAATTCTGATTGAAGGTCAGGGTGAATCTTCCCCTTTTCACAAAAATCAGTCGAATTTGCAGTTATAAATACAATTGGTAATTCAGAAGTTGATATGAGTTCAATGTAAGTTTGCTTAATACTCTCCCAAATTAAAGCATCTCGATATCCGTTTCCTGACTCAGAAAATGGTTTTTTCTTTAAGACAGCCTTCATCATCAAAGTCTCGTGAGAAATAACGGGAACAGGAATTGTTTTAATTCCCAATTTCAACATTTGAGCATCAAAAGCAGATAAATAATTAATAAATTCTTTCTCAATATAATCTGTATCAAATGTAGTTGTATGTATAGAGTCTGTCAGTCGTTTAATGTCTGATAAATCTTTACTTATTTTGTTTCTTGCTGAAATCAACTTTTCATGGTACTTATTTTTAGTCTCTTCAATTACTACTTTTGGAAGAAGTACTGTATCTCCAGTCATTTTGGCAATTTCACATAGCTCTATCATTTTCGTTTTTGCAAGTCGAAAATCCTCATAGAGTATACAAGTGTCGATTATAATTTTCATTCGTGAAGCAATAAATTTTCTATATATAGAATTCGTTTTATTTTTTTTTGCCTTGCAGCTAACGACCGAGGCTATGGGCATTGGCGGTTTGCGGGAGCGTTCGCTGTCGTGAAACGACAAAGTGAATGCGGGAGCAAAACCTGCCAATTACACGTCAGCCAGCCAATGAACATAGGCGTGTGTTAGCGGTTCGGTGTTTGTTTTGTTATTCGTCGCTTGTTGTTTTCACGTCAGCTCGCTTTCGAGCTACATCAATTCAACCAGTTGTTCTAAAACTTTCGAAATCCTGTCTTTTATATTCGTTGTCGAGTGTTTTAAAGGGTCACACCTCGTAAAACATCCGAAATCCTATCTTTTAGATCCTTTGTCGAGTGTTTTAGAGAGTCACACCTTGTAAAAACATCCGAATTCCTATCTTTTAGCCCCTTTGTCGAATGTTTTAGAGGGTCATACCTTGTAAAACATCCGAAATCCTATCTTTTAGATCCCTTGTCGAATGTTTTAGAGGGTCATACCTTGTAAAACATCCGAAATCCTATCTTTTAGATCCCTTGTCGAATGTTTTAAAGGGTCACACCTCGTAAAAACATCCGAAATCCTATCTTTTAGCCCCCTTGTCGAATGTTTTAGAGGGTCATACATCGTAAAACATCCGAAATCCTATCTTTTAGATCCCTTGTCGAATGTTTTAAAGGGTCACACCTCGTAAAAACATCCGAAATCCTATCTTTTAGCCCCCTTGTCGAATGTTTTAGAGGGTCTTACCTCATAAAACATCCGGAATCCTGTCTTTTAGCTTCGTTGTCGAATGTTTAAGAGAGTCATACACATAGTTTACACTAAGTCCTCTTTCTTTTTTTACACTGACCGCTAACGACCGAGGCTATGGGCATTTGGCGGTTTGCGGGAGCATTCGCTGTCGTGGAACGACAAAGTGAATGCGGGAGCAAAGCCGCCGGAATGCACGTCAGCCAGCCAATGGACATAGGCGTGTGTTAGGTGTAGGTGTTTTTTCGTTCGTTTAATTCAATTGTTAGTCCTCATATATTTAAATTAGACTAGTTTTTATTCAGGATTCGTATGATACAATTTTATATTTTCCTTGAAAAACAACTTCCATAAATGGATTATCTGATATATGTCCATTTAAATACAATTTTGCACGATTTAAAAAATCAATAGAAGTTATACAATTTGTAAAATCAGAAATTATATTGTTGTCAAATACGAAAAGTTTTCGTGTTTCAACAAATTCAACTTTTACAATTCGTATTTTTCCTTCGCAATTAAATTTAGGGTAATATGTATTACAGTCATTTACAGATTCAAAAAAGAAACTAGACATGTATCTACTTGGTAGTTCCGTTTTTGTTTCTTGTTGAATCAAAATTCTCGATTTCTCTAATATGAAGTCTATGAAATAATTGCTTTCGATAAATCCAATGAAATTTAACTGTTTCATTTTGAATTTTATAATCAAAAGCTTTATATAGTATTTAATTCGTTTGATAAAATTCCGCGATAAATAATAGAAATTTGGAATGATATTAGTTAAGACATTCTCAATTGGTAATTCAAAATCTGCTGAAAATTTGTAAGCTTTTTCAAATAAGCTACGAAGTTCTCTGTTGCGTTTAGTTCTTCGTTGGTTAATACACTCATTCGTGTCAACAATTGTCCCAACTGGAATAAACTCCTGAATAATTTTATAATAGTATTTCATTCCACTTAATTTGTTGTTTTTTTTTACACTTACACCTAACAACCGAGGCTATGGGCATTGGGCGGTTTGCGGGAGCGTTCGCTGTCGTGGAACGACAAAGTGAATGCGGGAGCAAAACTGCCGGAATGCACGTCAGCCAGCCAATGAACATAGGCGTGTGTTATGGGCTAGGTGTTTGATTTCTATAAGTTTGTATTTTGACATGCATTTACTCTAATTAGGATCCCCTTCAATTCCGAAAATATACAATCTGATTAATTATGGATTTCACTTTTCTGTTATGTTCTATGGCAGGATCCCATTGGGGTGATTCTTTAATCACTTCTGCTGCAATATGATCGAATTTTTCGCTAAAAGTTGTACTCGTATATACATTTTGTACCATTCCTTCTTCATTAACAGTAAAAGTCACAATCACCACTGCCTCATCACCATTAATGATTTTTTGATTAAATGGGAAATAAAGATTTTTTTCCAGATATTTAAGCCACGCATTATTATCATTATTGTAAACGTATCTGGCCAACCTGTCATGATTAGTTGTGTCATTCATCTGAATGCCATCTTCGTCAAAATACTTCTTGTCAATCAATTTTGAATCAGAATAGGTTTCTAATGAACTTATTTTCCCATTTATGTGATAGTATTCCCATAAACCATTTTGTTTATGTCCGGCTGAATATTTCCCTCTCGAAGAAATAGACCCATTATCAAACCATGATATAGAGATTCCGCTACCGTCTTCGTTTGTATAAATAGAATCAGACAAATAACCATTCGGTTGCCATGACAAACTTGTACCAATCTGTTTGCCATGAAGATATACTGTAGAATCCTTCAACATTTTATTGTTATGAAAACTCAACCATAACCCTTCTTTTTGACCATTCACATATTTTCCAACTGATTCTGGAGATCCATTGGCATGAAAATAATAAAATTTTCCAGTACTAATCTGAAGTAATGAATCTTTGTAATTTCCGAACATCAGTAATTTTCGTTCTCTTAAATAAAAATCCTTCCGACAATATCCTGAATCAGTTTTAACTATAAGGCTATAAAACCTTGCAACATTAGGTTTACATTCCTTCCATTTGAAGTCAAAGAACTTTTCAATTTTTTGAGCATTCATTTGAGAAAATAGAAATAATAAAATGGCGAAAAATATCTTTTTTAGACTAATGATTCCATTCATATTTTCATTGTTTTTATAGCTAAGCTTGCTATTTTATTTTTTTACACTTGCCCATAAAGACCGAGGCTATGGGCATTTGGCGGTTTGCGGGAGCGTTCGCTGTCGTGAAACGACAAAGTGAATGCGGGAGCAAAACCAGCCAATGAACATAGGCGTGTGTTATGGGCTAGGTGTTTGTTATTCAGTCGTTTCTTTCTTTCTTTCTTTCTTTCTTTCTTTTCGCTATAAATTATTCATTTTGCACTAAACTTTCAAATCACAAGATTTGTAAATGAATGTTGAGTCATGAATGTTTAAATGCTTATAAAACATCTTTCGGGAAATGCACCCATGAGGTCTTAGAAATAATCACTATACCAATCAAGTCAGAAGAATCTAAAATTGTTTTTATAGCATTCAAGTCAATGTAAAGTGAAAAGGCAACATTATTTCTTTCTTTCAATAAAGACTCAGTCAAAAAAGTCAAAAGAACAAATCCTGTATTCTGTGGGTATGAAGAAGTAAGATAGTCAATTTTAGTTTTACTGTCTATTACCTTTCCCTTCATATCTATATTTGTCCCAATATGAAGCATTTCCGCCCTTAAACAGTCTAATATTTCAGTTCTGTTCTTTCCGTTTTTGTTCGTTTCGATTAATTCTTCTAAGTTTAATCGTTGATTCGTATTAAAAAGTCTATCTAAGAAATTCATGTAAATGTAATTGGTTTAGTTGTTGCATTAAATTAAACTTCATATAATATGTAATTTAGTCGAACGCTCACAAAAATGTTCTTTTCTCATTTTTCTACACTTGCCCATAAAGACCGAGGCTATGGGCATTTGGCGGTTTGCGGGAGCATTCGCTGTCGCACAGCGACAAAGTGAATGCGGGAGCAAAACCGCCGGAATGCAAGTCAGCCAGCCAATGACCCATAGGCGTGTGTTATGGGCTAGGTGTTTTGTACGATTATTTTGTCATGTTTTTTTGCAGAAAATCAATTATTTGTGCTTTGTTGTTGAATTCCTTTTATGTCGTTCAAAACCCATTTCATTTCAGGGTCAGTACCAGAAATTCTATCAGCTAGGTTGGGTTGTATTTCTACATCTGGAAAAATACCCCGACCATCTATTTTTGATTTATAATCTGTTTGACATACAATTAGCCCAAACTTAATAGTTAGTTTTGATTTTGGCAATGTGCTTATTGGCATGTATCCTGCAACACATCCATTATTAGCACCTCCTGTTTCCATACCAACAAACATTGCTCTTTTTGCACCTTGTAAATTAGATGATAGCAAACTAGTTGCAGAAAAACAACCACCATTTATCAAAACATATACTTTTCCTTTAAAACGCTGTGAATTTGGTTGTCTTAACCAAGATTCATACATTGAAAATCTGTATTTATTGTCTTTACCTTTGATAGTCATAAAATAAGTACAAACGTCCCATCCAACAATAAACGGTAAAGAAATTATTTGACTGGCTTGTTGCAACAAAGTTTTACCATTAAAAAATCCAATATGCCAAAGACTTGTTTTTGAGGTTACTTCCGATTTATCAAGAAAATGAAAACTACTATCAGAAAGGTAAGAATACAAATTATAAACGTCAAGCAAACGCCCACCGCCATTGTCACGCAAATCAATTATTAAAACTTTAGTTTTTAATGAATCTAATTTGCGAAAACTCATTTTATAAAACTGGTTATAATTGCCCTTTGTGAAGTCAGATATTTTCATAATAGCAATGCTGCTATCCTTAACAGGAAAACTTAGCTGTTTGCTATACTTTTTCAATAGTACATCATAACCAAGCAATCTTCTTTTCTTACTTTCAATCTGTTGCCACTTTTTATCCTGTATTAACTGTTCTTTAGTTTTCTTTGTTGCGGGTGATTTAGGTTTTTTCAGCCTTTTTAAGAGAATGTTTCTAATACTGTCTTTATACGAAATCGTGCAGTAAATACTATCCATTATACCATTTTGCAGATAAAAGTAGCGTGGAAATCCCTTTGCTAACTTTCTTGGTATAAATGTAGAGTTGTAACCATCAGAACTAAATGTTTTGACATATTTATTGATAATATCCTGCGGTTTCACACCATTTACCGAAATCACTTCTGTTCCAGACTTGATAGTTGAATCTTTCGAGTTGTTTTTGATAATGTAAAGTTTGTTTTCAAACAATTCAAATTCAAACAGATTCAAGGGTGAAGTTCCTGAGTGATTAGCAATTTTCTTTTCAGTGGAATTCAGCTTTCTTGTCAAAGGAGAAATTTGTGTATGACCTTGTTTTATGGAAGCTATAACTGGACTAATTTTGAAATAAAAATCATTACTTGTCATTGAGGTTGTTAACGATGACCGTAAGCTGTCAAATTTGTAATTAAAGTCATCTTTAGTAATGTAATGATACAAATCTGGATGAAGTTTCTCCAGTTTGTGTTGCACGTAATCGACATCAGATTTTAATTCTTTCACACTTCTTGTTGTGTTTATTTGCGAATTAAATTTGTCAATTGAAACGCAGCTTTCTAGTGAAAAGACTAGTAGAAAGCTAAATATAATGACTATTTTTCTATTCAACACAGTTATATTTTCATTAGTTTTTTGTTCCACAATTCTAAAAAATAACTTTTCACGCGAAGAGTGTTTCTTTATTTTTCTTGTATTATTTGTCGTAAAAATAAAAGTCATTCCTAAGGTTTTAATGTCTATCAAAGTCCAAATCTTTTTTTTTACACTTGCCCATAACGACCGAGGCTATGGGCATTGGCGGTTTGCGGGAGCGTTCGCTGTCGCAC
>CAYSTC010000021.1:0-69901 GCA_964433885.1 uncultured Paludibacter sp.
TGACATAAAAATACCCCAAAAGTTTTTTGTCTAACTTTTGGGGTACAGTTCAAAACTAACGCCCTCATTATTTATTTCAGTTTTTCACGGATTGTTTCAGCAATATCGTTCATCTCTTCGGGACTTAATTTCAGTTTCGGATTCTTGAAATTCATATCCGACTCCGTAGTAATCGGAATGAGATGAATATGAGCGTGAGGTACTTCCAGGCCGATTACAGCCATACCTATTCGTACACATGAAACACTTTTCTGTATAGCCAGTCCCACTTTCTTGGCAAAAACCATCATATCTGCCAGTGTATTATCGTCCAGATTCAAAAGGTAATCTTCCTCCTTTTTCGGTATTACAAGCGTATGCCCTTTAGTCAATGGACTTATGTCCAGAAATGCAAAGAAGTGATCGTTCTCGGCTATTTTGTAACAAGGAATTTCACCGGCTACTATTCTACTAAAAATTGTTGCCATAAATCGAAGTTATTAAGATATTACAACATCAAACGACATAAAAAGCACTGAAATTATAGTGAAATTTCAACCACTTCAAATTCCATAGTACCCGATGGAACAGCTACAGATGCTTTTTCACCCACCTTTTTCCCCAGCAAACCTTTAGCAATAGGAGTTGTAACCGACAGCTTTCCTTCCTTGAAGTTGGCCTCACTTTCGGACACAATCATATAGGTCATGATCTGGTCAGTTTTCGTATTTTTAATCTTTACACGTGTAAGAATCTGAACCTCTTTTGTATTAATTTTAGATTCGTCAATCATACGGGCCGACGCAATTGTTTCCTTCAGATTCGAAATTCGCATCTCAAGCAATCCTTGTGCCTCTTTGGCCGCATCGTATTCAGCATTTTCAGATAAATCGCCTTTGTCACGCGCCTCTGCAATTTGTTTCGAAATTGCCGGACGTTGCACTCTTTCCAATTCATTAAGCTCTTCTACCAACTTTTTATACCCTTCGGCGGTCATATAATTTATTGCCATGGCGTTGTTTCTTTTAGGTTTTTATTGTTGTTATATAATAAAAAAGAATTCCGACAGTATTCGCCGGAACTCCAGTTTATAAGTTTTGTTTTTTATGATTACGTGGCAAATATACAAGCTTTTTTTTAGATTCAAGCTAATACATTTGTGTTTAAAAGCATTTTTAGCCGGTTTTGAGTAAAATCGTCATCTACTCTTCTGTTTTTATGAGGCTTAGCTAATTCAAAACGACTAATTTATCAAAAGCCTCCGAAAAACTATTTTTCGAAAGAAACAGATGCAAAAAACAATGGGTAACTTCACAGCCACCCATTGCACATTTTAACCTAAACCTTAACTATGAAAAATTTATCTGTTTGTTTACTCTGCAAAAGTGAGAATTATTTTTCGAACATGCAAGAGTTTTTCAAAGAAAAATTCAAAATATTTTCCAATCAGGTTACATAAATATCCAGCCTTATGCATAATCAATTAATTATCAGAACCGTGTTCATTGCACAATAAGCAGGTTAAAAAATGTAAAAACCACGCTTCTTTTTTATTTAGAGTATATCACTTACCTTTGTAGAACAAAATATACAAAATAAAAATGAATACAAACGAACAAACAGCTGCTTCAACGGACTCTAAATCCGCTTTGAACGACAAAAAACTATTTATTGAGACCTATGGCTGCCAAATGAACGTGGCAGACAGCGAGGTTGTAGCCTCTATCATGGAAATGGATGGCTTTGCATTGACCGACCAAATTGCCGATGCCAATGCTGTATTTATAAACACATGCTCAATCCGCGACAATGCCGAGCAAAAAGTAATTCAGCGCCTGAAATACTTCCAGTCGCTGAAACGCAAAAACAAGAAACTCGTTGTAGGCGTTATAGGCTGCATGGCTGAACGTGTAAAAGAAGAGCTGATTACCGAACATGGCGTAAACATAGTTGTAGGCCCGGATGCTTATCTTGACATTCCGAATTTGATTAACAGCGTAGAAAGTGGCGAGAAAGCCATTAATGTTGAATTGTCGAAAACGGAAACGTATAAAGATGTACTTCCCACCCGTATTGGCAAATCTATTTCGGGCTTCGTTTCTATTATGCGTGGTTGCGATAAATTCTGCACCTATTGCATTGTTCCCTACACCCGCGGACGCGAACGCAGCCGTGAAGTAGAAAGCATTCTGAACGAAATCCGCGACTTGCAAGCAAAAAATTACAAAGAGGTGACTTTACTTGGACAAACCGTAAATTCATACCGATACGAACAACCAGATGGAAAAATCATCGAATTTCCGGAACTCCTGAGCATTATTGCCGAAATGGTACCCGATATGCGCATTCGCTTCACGTCGCCACATCCGAAAGATATGACTGACGAAACTCTGGAGGTAATTGCCAAATATCCAAATATCTGCCGGTTTATACACCTGCCTGTACAATCAGGAAGTAATAAAATCCTGAAACTAATGAATCGCAAATACACACGCGAGTGGTATCTGGACCGTGTGGCAGCCATGCGACGCATTGTTCCGGACATTTCTATTGGGACAGATATTTTTTGCGGATTCCATGACGAAACGGAAGAAGACCACCAGGAATCTTTATCTCTGATGCGTGAAGTGAAATTCGACATGGCATTTATGTTTAAATACTCCGAACGTCCCGGCACCGTAGCCGCCAAACGAATGCCTGACAATGTTTCAGAAGAAATAAAATTACGTCGTCTGGCTGAAATCATTGATTTGCAAAACGAAATTGCCAACGAAAGCAACCAAAACGACATAGGCAAAACATTCGAAGTACTGGTGGAAGGTTTTTCCAAACGTTCCAACGAACAAATGTTTGGCCGTTCTTCTCAAAATAAAGTTATTATTTTCCCACGGGAAGGCCGTCACATTGGCGAAACAGTTCGTGTAAAAGTATGTAAAGCCTCATCGGCAACCCTTATTGGAGAGGTTGTAGATTAAAACAATAAGACTCATATACGCAACAAGAGGGTGTTAAAATATATTTTAACACCCTCTTGTGTTTTAGCCCTAAAAAACACTCCCTACAATTGGATGTTTTTACAAAATGGCGCTGTCGCCCGATCAAAAATGCCATGCATAAAAGCAATTGCCAACCCGTAATTGGTAACCGGCACACCGGCTTCAATAAAGGGTTTCAATCGACTATGCATCTGCTTTCGGGTCACCATACAACCACCACACTGTAAAGCCATAGCAAAATCTTCCAGCTCTTCGTTGATTTCCGAAAGACCGGAAACAACAACAAACTCCAATTGCTTACCTGTATAATCGAGTAACCAGTTTGGGATTTTAAACCGCCCAATGTCATCGCACCCGATCTGATGAGTGCATGATTCCAAAATCAGGATTTTGTCACCATCCTGCAGTTTTGAAATATGAGAGGTACCTTCCATATATTTTTCAAAATCACCTTTGAGACGTGCAAAAACGATACTAAAACTGGTTAACGGCACGTCAGCCGGGATTAAATCAGACACTTGTTTAAAAACCTGACTGTCGGTCACTGCCAATGCAGGCTTAATACCCAATTTCCAAAAATCTTCAATTTCAGTTTCTTTTATTGCAACACAAATACAGTCGTTATCCAACACATCACGAATGGCCTTATTTTGTGGCAAAACCATTTGTCCATCGGACACTTCGCCATCTACAGGTGTAACAAACAGCACCACTTCTTTGGGCTTTACCAAATCAGCAAACAATGATGGTTTCTGATAGGCTGTTGGTGGAATTGTTTTCTTTATCAGTTCAATCAACTCTGGCATATTTGTTGATTTCACGGTACTGAAATCTATAATTTCCGAAGAAGTTATCGATTGAATAGTATGTACTGTCAGTTCATTCAGTTTTTCTATATCACTTTTATTATGAACCACCAAATACGGAATGTCAAACTCTTTAAAACGTTTAATCAAGTCAAACTCATATATTTTAAACTGATTATTGGCAATGAGCAGAATGGCACAATCTACTTTCTTGATCACCTCCATCGTTTTTTTAATTCGTTTCTCACCCAACTCGCCCGTATCATCAATTCCGGCCGTGTCAATGAGAATTGCCGGACCGATACCAAAAATTTCGACCGATTTATTTTCCGGACCAGTGGTAGTACCCGGCAAGCTGGACACAGCAGCCAAGTCGTACCCCACCAGCAGGTTTATGAAAGAACTTTTCCCGTTGTTCCTACGGCCAAAAATCCCAATATGTGGTTTCACTTCTTTTCCGGGGCCCATATCCTTATTATTTCGTAACTGAAAAAATTTCACCGCTCATCATTCAATATCGCATTTCCGCATGGGAATAAACCTGTAATCCTTACTTTCGTAACAAAATAATTATCATCAAAGTTTAATTGCAAAACACCTTTAAGAAGAAATTACTGCCTGATGCTGAGTTGTATTATTATAATTTTTTCAGATTGAGAGCAATCAACCAGTTAAAACAAAGCACAAACAGCTAATTATCAAACCAATAATCCAATTAAAGAATTTTTTCCGTATTTTTGGTATTTCGAAATCAAATGACTAATTTTGTGGAACTTTTCCAGAAATATCAGACTTTTCGTAACATTTTGACAGACATTGATTTATAATTACAAACTACTAAATATTACAAACTAAAACAAAAATCTATGTGGTTAATTGATTCCTCTATTGGGCGAAAGCTTATTATGAGTATCACGGGAGTTTTTCTCGTGTTGTTTTTGCTTTTTCACAGTTGTATGAACATTGTGGTGATTATTTCACCCGAAGCTTACAATGCAATCTGTGCATTTTTGGGAGCTAACTGGTATGCTGTAGCAGGCACAACGGTATTGGCAGCCGGATTTGTGATTCACATTCTGTACGCGCTGTATTTATCTTACCAAAACCTGCGCGCCCGTGGTCCGGTACGTTATGCAATGAAAAAAAATCAGGCTGGTGTTTCCTGGGCTTCCCGCAACATGTTGATTCTCGGCACCGTTGTATTCGGATTCCTTGCATTGCACATGTACAACTTCTGGTTCAAAATGCAATTTGCTGAATTATCCGGCATTCACACCGGAAACTTCGAACCATCAAAAGGAGCTGAGTATGTAACAGAATTGTTTAGCAACAAGGTATATTGCGCAATTTACATTGTATGGTTGGCTGCTCTTTGGTTGCACTTAACCCACGGTATCTGGAGTGCATTGCAAACAACAGGTTTGAACAACAAAACATGGTTACCCCGCGTAAAAGTGATTTCAAACATCATTTCCACTATCGTGATCCTGATGTTTATGTCAATTCCAGTTTATTTTCTCTTAGGCTGCGGTGCTGGCTGCTAAATTGAACATTCTAAATCCTAAAATTGTAAAATCAGATTATGGCAAAGAAAGAACAATCTACCGAGGTAGATGCAACTAAAATAGACGCCCGCATTCCTGAAGGACCGTTGGCCGAAAAATGGAGTAATTACAAAGCACATCAAAAACTGGTTAACCCTGCCAACAAACGTCGTTTGGACATTATTGTGGTTGGTACCGGATTGGCTGGAGCTTCAGCCGCAGCATCACTGGCTGAACTTGGTTTCAATGTATTGAACTTCTGTATTCAGGATTCTCCACGCCGTGCGCACTCAATCGCTGCACAGGGAGGTATCAATGCTGCTAAAAACTATCAAAATGATGGTGACTCGGTTTACCGTCTTTTCTACGATACCATCAAAGGTGGTGACTACCGTGCCCGTGAAGCCAATGTATACCGTTTGGCTGAGGTATCAAACAATATTATCGACCAATGTGTGGCCCAGGGAGTTCCTTTTGCCCGCGAATACGGAGGTTTGCTTGACAACCGTTCGTTTGGTGGAGCACAGGTTTCACGTACGTTCTATGCTAAAGGACAAACAGGACAACAGCTGTTGCTCGGTGCTTATTCAGCATTGAGTCGCCAGATTGGCAAAGGTGCTGTGAAATTATATTCACGTTACGAAATGTTGGATGTAGTTATCATCGATGGCCGTGCCCGCGGTATCATTGCCCGCAACCTGGTTTCAGGCAAAATAGAACGTTTCTTCGCCCACGCAGTGGTAGTAGGAACCGGTGGTTACGGAAATACATTCTTCCTTTCAACTAACGCAATGGGTTCAAACGGATCGGCTGCTGTTCAGATGTATAAAAAAGGAGCTTATTTTGCTAACCCTGCTTACGCTCAAATTCACCCTACTTGTATTCCGGTACACGGCGATTACCAATCAAAACTGACTTTGATGTCAGAATCATTGCGTAACGACGGTCGTATTTGGGTTCCAAAGAAAAAAGAAGATGCTGAAGCTATCCGTGCCGGAAAGAAAAAAGCAACTGACCTAAAAGAAGACGAACGCGATTATTATTTGGAGCGCCGTTACCCTGCTTTCGGTAACCTGGTTCCACGCGACGTGGCTTCACGTGCTGCTAAGGAACGTTGCGATGCAGGTTACGGTGTTGGTAACACCGGTTTGGCTGTATACCTTGATTTCTCTGCCGCTATCGAGCGTTTAGGAGAAAACGTGGTTCGTGCCCGTTACGGTAACCTGTTCCAGATGTACGAAAAAATCGTTGACGATAATCCATACAAAACCCCGATGATGATTTACCCTGCTATCCACTACACCATGGGTGGTATCTGGGTTGATTACGAACTACAAACTTCTGTAAAAGGATTGTTCTGTATTGGTGAAGCCAACTTCTCTGATCACGGCGCTAACCGCCTGGGTGCTTCGGCATTGATGCAAGGTTTGGCTGATGGATATTTCGTATTACCATATACTATCCAGAACTATCTGGCCGATCAAATCCAGGTTCCACGCATGAGCACCGACCTGCCTGAATTCGAACATGCAGAAAAAGATATTCATGCTAAAATCGAAAAAATCATGAAAATCCAGGGAACTAAATCGGTAGATTCTATCCACCGCGAACTTGGTCTGATCATGTGGGATTTCGTAGGTATGGGTCGTAACAAAGCCGGTTTGGAAACTGCATTGGAAAAAATTAAGGCAGTTCGCCACGAATTCTGGACTAAAGTATACGTTCCGGGGGTAAGCACCGACGTAAACGTTGAGTTGGAAAAAGCACTTCGTTTGGCCGACTTTATCGAAATTGGCGAGTTGATGGCACGCGACGCGTTGATGCGCGAAGAGTCGTGTGGTGGTCACTTCCGCGAAGAGTACCAAACTCCCGAAGGTGAAGCATTACGTAACGACGAAGAGTTCTCATTTGCTTCATGCTGGAAATATGCCGGCGAAGGACAGGAACCGGAATTGCTTAAAGAAGCGTTGGATTATGAATTTATCCACCGTCAACAACGTAATTATAAATCATAATTCAGAAATTCGTAATTAGTATATCCAATGGAAAAAAATATAAATTTAACGCTGAAAGTTTGGCGTCAAGCCGGTCCGAAAGTTAAAGGCGAATTCGAGACCTATAAAGTGGAAAACGTATCCACAGACAGTTCATTCCTTGAAATGTTGGACGTTTTAAACGAGAAATTAATCAAAGAGCGCAAAGAACCAATCGTATTCGACCACGATTGCCGTGAAGGTATTTGCGGTATGTGTAGCTTGTATATTAACGGTCACCCACACGGGCCTGACGGTGAAATCACTACTTGCCAGTTGCACATGCGTAACTTCAAAGATGGTGAAACCATCACTATTGAGCCATGGCGTTCTGCTGCATTCCCTGTTATCAAAGACCTAATGGTGAATCGCGGTGCATTCGATAAAATCATCCAGGCTGGTGGTTATGTATCGGTAAACACTGGTGGTGTACCTGACGGTAATGCAACTCCAATCGGAAAAGTAGATGCTGATGAGGCTATGGATGCTGCTTCATGTATCGGCTGTGGCGCTTGCGTGGCTGCATGTAAAAACGGTTCGGCAATGTTGTTCGTTTCGGCAAAAGTAAGCCAGCTGGCACTGCTTCCGCAAGGACGCGTAGAGGCTGCACACCGTGCTAAAATGATGGTTGCTAAAATGGACGAACTTGGCTTTGGTAACTGTACAAACACAGGAGCTTGCGAAGCTGAATGTCCAAAAAATGTTTCTATCTCGCACATTGCCCGCTTGAACCGCGAGTTCATCGGTGCAAAACTGAAAGACTAAGAAAATTCTTTCTAAATACTAAAAAAGGCTGTCTGATTTTTTGGACAGCCTTTTTTGTATCCAACACTCCCACCCAATTGTATGGCATGGAATAAAGTCATCTAACACGAAGAATATTGTCACGCACCAGTGAAAGTGATCTGCAGTGATGAAAAACTGTTTCACGGAGGTGTGAAAGATGTTTTCATGCATGAAAAGTACTTTCACGGAGTGGTGAAAGTATCTTTTACGAGTGTTTGGTACTTTCACGGAGTAGTGAAAGTGCCAAACAGGCTTGCAGATCACTTTCACCGAACAGTGACACTATTTTTGAACTTCTCAAAAGGCAAACTGAAAAAAAAGGCTGAATTTCAAATTGAAATTCAGCCTTTTTAAGAATAATTTGACCTAATGTCTTATTTCTTCTCCCACTCCAACATCTTTTTCTTACAATCCAGTCCCCAGCGGAAACCACCAAGGCCACCGTCAGTGCGGATAACGCGGTGACACGGAATCAGAAAACCAATCGGGTTAGCGCCAACGGCTGTTCCCACCGCCCGTACCGCTTTTGGTTTTCCAATTGAGGATGCTATTTTGGCATAAGTGGTTGTTTGTCCGGCCGGGATCCGTTGCAAAGCATGCCAGACAGAAAGCTGAAAGTCTGTTCCAATAGGATTCATAACAGGCTTTTGTCCTTTCTCAAAAATCTGTTGTACCAGGCTGGCTGCTTTCTCATCGTTCTGACGGAAATCAGTTTCAGGAAAGCGATGATCCAAATCAGCATAAGCAGCATCCCTGCTTTCCGGAAAAATCAAGGCACAAATTCCATCGTTTGAAAAAGCGATGCAGCACTCGCCAAAAGGCGTTTCACAAAATCCATAAGAGGGTTCTGACTGGGCAGGTAATTGTCTCATTTTACTCAAAATTGCGTGTCGTAAAAATAAAAGCCGGATTGTTCTTGGCAATTTCACCTAAAAAAAAAATTTTTCAGCACAAAATTCTACCAAAAACTCTATTACATTTGTGGCAAATTTAGGCATAATAAATCATCATTGTTCAAGGTATGGCAAAAATAAATTCCACAGCGACAATATTCTGGTTTCGACGCGACTTACGACTCGAAGATAATGCAGGCTTATATCACGCCTTGCAGTACGGAATACCCGTTTTGCCGTTGTTTATTTTTGACACAGAAATTCTTTCGCAACTTGAGGACAGGCATGACAAACGGGTGGATTTTATTCATCAGGCTTTGAGCGCAATAGATTTGCAGCTAAAAGCAAAAGGAAGTTCGTTAATCGTCGAATACGGCAAGCCCGTTGATATTTTCGAGAAGCTCTGTGCAGAATATGATATTAAATCGGTGTTCACGAATCGCGATTATGAACCTTATGCACTGCAACGGGACACCGGAGTACAAAGTCTGTTACAGAATAAAGGAGTTGATTTTCTGACATTCAAAGATCAGGTTATTTTTGAGCATGACGAAATTCTGAAAAATAACGGCGAACCTTACACCGTTTTCACGCCCTATTCGAAAGTTTGGAAACAGAAGCTGGATGCAAACCATTACTACCCCTACCCTTCTGAAACGAGCCGGAACTACCTCCAGTTTTCGGCACGGCTTCCGGAATTGGAAGAAATTGGGTTCTTCAAAACAAGCCTTACATTCAATCCACCTACAATTGACACAAACCTGATTCGGGATTACGACAAAACGCGCAATTTTCCTTCATTAACGGGTACTTCAGAGTTAAGCACACATATTCGTTTTGGAACGGTGAGTATCCGCAGGCTAGTTGCAATTGCCGTAAAAACCAACGAAACATGGTTGAACGAACTCATTTGGCGGGAATTTTTCAAAAGTATTCTGATGCACTTCCCCCACGTTGATACAAGGTCTTTCAAACAGAAATATGATGAAATTCCATGGCGGAATAATGAGACAGAATTTACCCGCTGGCGCGAAGGCCAGACCGGATATCCGATAGTGGATGCAGGCATGCGCCAGCTAAACGAAACGGGCTGGATGCATAACCGGGTGAGAATGATTACGGCCAGTTTTCTGACCAAACACCTGCTGATAGACTGGCGCTGGGGAGAGGCTTATTTTGCAACAAAACTTTTGGATTACGACCTTTCCGCCAACAACGGGAACTGGCAATGGGCAGCTGGCTGCGGATGTGATGCAGCGCCTTATTTTCGCATTTTCAATCCGGCCGAACAAACTAAAAAATTCGACCCGGAGCTACTCTACGTCCGCCACTGGGTAAAAGATTTAGATACGTTTGAATATCCGCAACCGATTGTGGAGCACACATTCGCCCGAAACAGGGCATTAAACACATTTGCAGCTACATTAAAAGAAAAGCCGTGAACTAATACAAAAGTCGAAGCGTTTCGTTTTTCAATATTTTATTACCCGAAGAATAAACAAATGCCCTGAGGTAGAAAATTTCTTTAGGAAATTCATATTTTGCTAAAACCGGGCGCATCTGATCCAGAAGTTTTGTTTCATCGAAAGTATTATACTTATCAGATTCTATCAGCAAAACGACTTTATTTTCGAGCATATCATCAGGCAAAGAGGCTATAAAAAAGTTGGAAGGTATGATTCTCTCCAGTTTCCTTTCTATCTGTTCGGGAAAAATCTTCACACCTCCCGAATTAATCACTGAATCGATCCTACCCAGCCAGCGAAACGAACGGCTTCCCAGCAATTCTACAATATCGTTTGTAATTAACTCGTTTGGATACAAATGCGGAGCATAAATAGCCAGGCAACCACGCTCATCAAGCCGGATATCGACACCATCAAGCACGGTAAAACAATCTGATTTTTTTTCTCCGTTGAAACACCGCAGCGCAATATGGGAAGCAGTCTCGGTCATTCCATAGGTTTCATACATCGAGGCCGAAATACCGGCTGCCAGTTCCTCCATGTTGGAATTTACATGACCGCCACCAACAATAATATTGCTGATCTGAATAGTTTTTAAACTCCCTGCAGAATGTAACAATTGGTAAGGAGTAATGGCTGCAAAATCAATTTCAGTTTCCAGTTTTTCAAACGGATTTGCCGAAGGCTCTATTGCTAACAGATTAAAACCACCAACCAACGCCCGAACCAGCATCATTTTTCCGGCAATATACGAAGCAGGAAGGCAAAGCAAAGCCGTTTTATCTTTATCCAACCCGAAAAAATGATTCGTCATTTTGGCAGAATTGATCATGCTTTGTTTCAGCAATTTTATGCTTTTCGGCTTTCCGGTAGAACCGGAAGTTTGGGTAAGAATGAAGTCAGATTCGTCGAACCAGTTTTGCAGAAATTGATAAATAGCATTTTGCCATGAATCCTTTGGTTCAATGGTTACGAATAATTTATCAAGGTTCTCGCGATTATAAATCATCCCGTTAAGTTGGATGTTTTGCAGAGCTGTTGTCATATTATCTCAAATTAGTCCTGCAAACCGCTTGAAGCGGTTGTACGGAGTAGACTTAAATCCCAATGATTTGAGGGTTGGTAAAACAATTTAGCATCCCTGATTTCCAAAGGCGAAGGTATGTTATTATGGTACAATTGCCCGGTTCCCAAGCCCTGCGGTAGCGATGAATGAAGCGAGTAAGTCCATTGGGCAATGGCGTTAAGTCCGATATTGGCTTCTAGTGCCGAAGTTATCCACCAACGGATATTCTGTTTTTCGGCCAACCTTATCCATTCTTCCGATTCTTTGAAACCGCCCAGCAGACTTGGTTTCAGAATAATGTAAGCCGGCTTAATACTGGTTAAAACTAACTCTTTATCCGCCGACTTTACGCCTATTAATTCCTCGTCCAGCACAATGGGAATGGGCGATTGTCTGCATACTTCAGCCATTGCTTCAAACTGCCCTTGGCGGATGGGCTGTTCGATGGAATGAATATCATATTTTGCCAATTTCTCCAGTTTTTCAAGGGCATTTGCCGGACTAAAAGCGCCATTAGCATCCAGCCGGAGTTCAATATCAGAAACCGAAAACTGTTGGCGAATGCCGGAAATAATTACCAGTTCCGTTTCAAAATCTATTGCCCCAACCTTGAGTTTGATGCAATGATAACCTCCAGCAATTTTCTCCCGGATTTGCTTTTGCATAAAATCCTTATCGCCCATCCACACCAGACCATTGATCGGGATTCCGGTTTTCCCTTCAGTAAATTCAGACGGGAAAAGGCACTTAGAACCCTTCGCTTTCAAATCAAGCAAAGCCGTTTCGAGTCCGAAAGCAATGGACGGATAAGCTGACAAATCGATGGAATCGGGGTCACAACCAGCGTTTAGCAACCGGCAAACTTCATCAAGTTTTGCGTAATATGAATCTTGAGGATCAATACTTAGATCCGGAATGGTAGAACACTCGCCAATACCTGTAAAACCATCCTTTTCCAATATCAGGAACGAAGAGGGTTTGTGCATCAAAACACCCCGCGAAGTACCGGCTGGGAATTTAAACTTTAAATCAATTATTGTATGGCGTGCGTGAAACATTGTTTTATTTCAAAACGAAATTGACTGGTAAAGTAAGATAACAATTAATTTTTTTATTGTTTACTGTAATACAACCCCAATCTCCATATTGTTGTACCACTTTTAAAGCCTCATCTTCAAAACCATTCCCGAGGTTTGTAAGCGCTTTAAGATTAGTAATTTTTCCATTCTTATTGACAATAAAACTAACATGAACAGACCCTTGTATACCTTGACGCTGTGCATGAGAAGGATAAATAATATTCCGTCTAGTATAGTTAATAAATTTTTGAACTTGACTATCAAATGCTTTATCAAATGTTGCTATATCATATATAGTATCATTCTGAAAAACCCAATATTCTTGATTAATTGAGTTATTTTCAACAACAACATCCTTCTTAGTAAGCATAGTTGAGTCAAAATATGTATACTTGAAGTTATCCTGAACAAGTAAATTTTCGCCAGTTGTCGAGAAAAAGGCGATTAATTTTTTTGATTTTTTATTAGTGGTTTCAATACTCCTGATTTTATTTTTACTGTAAAATACTGTGTCATTCTTCTGCGCAGAATACAAAGCAACTGTAATAAATAAAAAAGGTAAAACAACAAAGATTTTGAACAAGCTTGATTTCATGTGATATTAAAATGATGGTTTACAATATTAGTCCTATTCCAAAAGTTATCGCAAATATTAAGCTTGCCATGGACAAACGTGGCAGTTCCGGATAAAGTTCCAACGCATTTTTATATGTAAAAACCTTTTTCAGGTTTAAAAACAAAATGGGGAACGACAGCAAAAACAACCATTGCCAGGCTGTTTCATAATTCATAAGCGTATAAATTATGGCCAGCAAAGCTGCCCCACCCACTAAAAACAAATGGTAAAAAGCCCCGTTTTTCGTACCCATGGCCACTATAATTGTTTTCTTCCCAGCGTTTTTATCAGCTTCGTAGTCGCGCATATTGTTCATATTCAGCACGCCGGTACTCAGAAAACCGATTGCTGAAGCAGGCAACAACAAATCCCAACGGAACGATTGTGCATGCAGGAAATAAGTTCCGATTACACCAACCAATCCAAAAAAAATAAACACGAAAATATCACCCAAACCGCGATAACCATACGGATTTTTGCCAACGGTGTATTTGATAGCTGCTGCAATCGCTGCAATTCCAAGTACGCCAAAAATCAAAATGTTGGTGATATCGATTCCCGCCGTTCCGATCAGAATAAGGGAAACGCCCGAAACAGCACACAAAAAACCAATCACGATAATTCCACGGAGCATCGTTTTCGGGCTTATCTCGCCCGATTGTACCATTCGCTTCGGGCCAATTCGCTCCGCGGTATCTTTGCCATTCACAAAATCGCCATAATCATTGGCCATATTCGACAGAATCTGCAACAAAATGGTTGTGAATGCTGCCAAACCAAATACCGGCCAGCGGAATTTTTCATCTGCAGCCGCCAGACACGATCCTAAAATAGTATTCGACAATGCCAATGGCAACGTTTTTAAGCGAAAAGCTGCAATCCACGCAGCAAAAGAGGAGTTTTTTTTATCCTTTGAGTTTTGAGAGACTGTCATAACGAAGTATCGGGATATATAATTGCAAAAGTAGTCATTTAGCAAAAAAGAATGGAAAGAAAACAACATATTAACTTAGGAACTTTTCTGAAATATTTTTACATGGGACGACATTCACTTATTTATACATTTTTTAAAACTAATTTAATGGCTAAAACGTTATTAATGTATAAAATACTATTTTTCTGAAAATCACAAAAGCGTGCAATGTCAGCACTATAAACCAGGACAAAAGCACTATGAAAAAAAACTATTTTTACGTTCTCATTTTTCTGTTCTCTACCTTGTTTATTCAAGCCTGTAGCGATACAGAAAGCAGTGGAGCCCAGAAGTACTCATTCTGGCAAGGTGCAATTACAAACAAGTATTACATGCTTGATCTATGCGGCGGACAAACCGGACAAGTTTCCGGAAAACCTTACATGATTATTGAATACGACCCTGTAAGTGGCAAACCACTCAAATGCGAATTTGGCTTGAGTGAAGCTATTTCTGAAGGACTTCCGCGTGAAAACCCCACAATCTGCCTTGGCTCCCCTCCCCAACCTACTCTTTCTGCCAGCTCATTTACATATGCCAACAGACTGAATCTTAAAGGTTCTGTAGATTTACTGGCCAATTGGGCTACAATTACAAATTATTCTGAATTATCCGGGGGCGGTTTTGATTTTACGGTCAATGTAGGCACATGTAAACTTCACTTCGAAAAAACAAATGAAGGAATGACCGGAGAAATAGTTAACGAAGGTCAGGATGGTTGGGGTGATCCGGTTTCGCCAGCGAACGCATTTAACCTGCTACACAAATTCAATAGCAATACTATCAGCAATTAAATTTAGTTGAAATAAATATCATTCCAAATACAAAAACTCCCCAAAGTACTTTTCTGAGCACTTTGGGGAGTTTTTATCATTAAAAGTTCACTCTGCAATTCCAGAAATTTACGGTAATTTCGGATATTTCTGGAAATCCGGTTTGCGTTTTTCCAGGAATGCATGTTTGCCTTCGTGCGCCTCTTCGGTCATGTAATAAAGCATGGTTGCATTACCAGCCAGTTCCTGAATTCCTGCCATTCCGTCCATTTCGGCGTTCAGTCCGGCTTTAATCATCCGCAGTGCCAGCGGACTGTGTTGCATCATTTCCTTGCACCATTTTACAGTTTCGTCTTCCAATTGGTCAAAAGGAACAACTGTATTTACCAATCCCATTTCCAGAGCTTCTTTAGCCGAATACTGGCGGCACAGGAACCATATTTCGCGGGCCTTTTTCTGACCAACAATGCGGGCAAGTTGCGATGAGCCAAAACCCGCATCAAAGCTACCCACTTTGGGTCCGGTTTGCCCGAAAATGGCATTCTCGGAAGCAATCGACAAGTCGCAAATTACCTGCAACACATGCCCGCCACCAATAGCAAAACCATTCACCATAGCCACTACCGGCTTAGGTAATGAGCGGATCATTTTTTGCAAATCAAGCACATTCAGGCGTGGAATTCCATCTTTTCCAATGTATCCGGCAATATTTTTCACATTTTGATCTCCTCCGGCGCAGAATGCTTTATCACCTTCGCCAGTCAGAATCACCGTTGCAATATCCTGACTTTCGCGGCAGAAAACCATTGCCTGAATAATTTCTTTAATAGTATCGGGCGTAAACGCGTTACGGTAGCGCGGACGATTAATTGTAATTTTAGCTATGCCTTCGAAATATTCAAACTTAATTTCTTCAAATTCTTTAATAGTTGTCCAGTTTCTCATTTTCTTATCCTTTTATATTTTTAAAATACCCTTTATAGTTCTCTGTATTCAAATCTGAATCTGTAAAGATTTCCAACACTGTGGCTTTTTCTGAAGTCAAAAACTCGCTCATAGTTTTTTCTAACTCTTCTGTTTTATCACAACTCAAATAGCTTAATCCGTAAGCCTCTACCAACGATTTAATTTTCACATGATGCGGCGTGGTAAAGAAATCCAGGCTTTTTTCCATCAGTTGTTTATCGCCAATGAAGCGAAAAATATTTCCACCATTGTTATTCAGCACAATAATTTTAAAATTATCGCCGATATAATTATTCCACAAACCATTAGAGTCGTAAATAAACGACAAATCGCCCGTCAGAAAAACAGTCGGTTGCTTTGATGCATACGCGTAACCAGTAGCTGTTGACAAACTTCCATCAATGCCCGAAGTCCCGCGATTACAGAAATAAGTCAAATCCGGGCGTGTTAGGAAAAGCTGAGTCCAGCGCACCGAAGTGCTGTTTGCCAAATGAAGCGCTGTACCTACCGGAAGCATTTTTAGCAGATTGGTAACCGCACTCATATCCGACAAGGGAGCATTTTCTACAAAAGCATCATGACGCTTCGTGACAATTTCATTCTGGGCCTGAAACAATTCAGAATAACCGCTTGCAGTTTTTCCCAAAGGCATTTTTCCCAAAACATCACATGCCTGGCCAGGAATGATTACATCCAGACATTTATAGGTATCGATGTAAGGCAACGAAGATTCCATCTGCCACTGCGCAGCAGGTTGAAACTCGCGTAAATATAATTTTAGTTGCTTGCAAATTACAGAATGTCCGATTGTAATAAGCAAATCCGGCTTGAAATCATCTCGGGAGGACGGAATTCCGTTCACCCTTGAGAAAAATGATTCGGGCCGGGTTATAATTTTCGGTCCGCTGATATTCGACAAATTTTCTGCGATCACAACCACATCCGGTTCATTAGCAAGTCGGTTCGCCAACTCATTAAGCTGATCATTTTTTGCAGACACACCAAAAACCACCATTTTCTTATCAATAGTAGTCCACGCTTTTTGCAGTTTTTCCAGATTCTCTGCCGTGGGGAAAACCGAACTTTCTACTGTTTTAAAAACTTTGGGGAAAGAGTGTGTTTCAGGCAAAGCTGTATAAATAGGTTCGCGCATGGGCACATTGATTTGTACCGGCCCTTGCGGATAGGACATAGCCGTATCGATGGCCTGCGAAACCTGACGGTCGGAGTATTGCAAATCTACTTGCTGAACTGTCTCAACCGGCAAACTAAAGCTCGCTTTAATGTAATTACCAAAGATATTATTCTGGCGAAGCGTCTGCCCATCAGCCTGGTCGATCATTTCGGCAGGGCGGTCGGCCGTGAAAACAAGCAACGGCAAATTCTGATAAAATGCTTCAGCAATTGCCGGTGCAAAGTTCAGCACGGCCGTTCCCGAGGTACATACCAACGCCACCGCTTCGCCACTTTGTTGCGCCATTCCGAGTGCAAAATAAGCAGCGGACCGTTCATCGGTTGTGCTAAGGCATTCCATATCCGGCTGAGCCGTGAACGCAAAAATCAACGGAGCATTCCGCGATCCAGGTGCAATTACAACCTTTCGAACACCATGCTGGGCACAGATTTCTGGTATATTTTTTATTCCTTGTCGGAAGTGATTCATGTTCTAATTTTCGATTTTAAATTTACGATTTATGATTCGTTATTTATCCCCCTTTAGGGGTTAGGGGTCATCATTACATTCATCATCGTCATCATCTTATTATCCGTTTCCTCCCATTCTCTTTCTGCAACAGATGAAGCAGTTATACCAGCTCCACTGTACAATACAAATTGTGAATCAAACAATTGGAGGCAACGTAAGTTTACAAACACATGGCTTTTATCCTCAATATTAATCGGCCCCAGGAAGCCTGTGTAATAACTGCGGTCGTGTTTTTCGTGAATCAGAATAAACCCTTGTGCTTCTGCTTTAGGTAAACCGCCCACCGAAGGAGTTGGATGCAGCGCTTTCAAAAAATCGCCCAATCGGTTTTTTAAATCTGTTTGTGCGAATTCAAATGCTGTTTTCAGATGAATCAAGTCGGCCGCCTGATAATTCATCGGACCAATTTTTGTATAGTTTTCTATTTGCAATGAGCGCAATGTTTGCTCTACAAAACCTGTCACAATTCCCTGTTCTTCGATCTCTTTCTGACTCCAGGTGTATGAATCTATTTCCGCATTTGTCGCAACCTGAGTCCCGGCCAGCGAAACGGTTTTTACGCTTTCGTTCTCAATGGTCAAAAGTGGTTCGGGCGTTGCACCCATCCAACATCCAACGTTGGGAAGTTGAATCACGTATACAAAAGCATGCGGATATTTTTCGCACAGTTTGAGAAAAAAAGTGTCGGGCTGAAAATCTTCGGGTAATTTTTCCAATCGGATTTTGGAAAGTACTACTTTGTGAAACTCTCCTTTATTCATGGCCTTAACGGCTTCATTTACCTGATCAATAAAATCTGTAGAGGGAGTTGTAGCTATATTATTTTCCGTTTGTTTTTCTATGGATAAATAACGATTGTTTGCAGCTAATTTTTGAATATAAATATCTTCAATTTCGTCGGAAAAGAAAACGCAATCGGGATTCAACAGATACGTTTCGTGGTTATTAGTTTCATTAAAAGGCGATACCACAAAACCAATTTTCTGATCAATATCTTGCAATGAATCCAACCGCTCCGGCATGGAGTGGTGTTGAACCAGGGTTATAATTTCCGTTTGAAGCGGTAAACGGTAGGATGCAAACGGTATGTTTTGTTTCAAACAAACCCTTTGTAAATTACTAAGTGACTGATATGATGATTTACTAAAAGTCATTCTGTTATTTTTCAGAATTAATCAAAATAATGCGGTTGGTTAGCCGGCAAAGCGAAATAAGTCTTCCATTCTTATCTTCTACTCTTATTTCCCAAACGTGAGAAGTTTTACCTTTATAAACAAGGATTCCGATTCCAAAAACTTCGTTTTCTCTTGTAGTAGCAATATGACTGCCGCTGATTTCTACACCTAATACAGCATATTTCTCAAGGTCGACCAATGTCAATGACCCTGCACTTCCAACCGACTCGGCCAATGCCATAGTGGCGCCACCATGTAACCGCTTCATGGGTTGAATGGTTCGGTTGTCAACCGGCATTTTAGCCACTATGCGTCCTTCGGAAAGTTCGGTGTATTCAATTCCCAAATGCTCCATCATAGTGTTTTTGCACAATTGGTTGAGCTTCTCCAAATTGATGGGTTGTGACATAATTGATTTTATTTAGATAGTTTCACTAAAAGCATGCAAAGATAAGAATTTATCCAAACAACGGGCGAATTCTTCGGCGTACACTTCCTCCTACCATCCCCATTTTACTTTCAGGTAAATATTCCGCCCCGGTTCCAGTTTTAATATGCCGCGTGTAGTGGACAAATGATCCAAATAGGCGGTATTCAACAGATTATCGACTCCTGCAAACAGTTCCAGTTTACTGTTATTCAAAGCAATATCACCTGAATGTATATTCATATTATAGATTACATGGCCAGCAGTGGCCGTTTCGCCAGTAGCAATTTCATTCTGGGTGGCAGCCCACAAAGCTGAAAAAGAAGCTCCAATATGCTTCTTCGATTGGTAATTGAACGATGCGAATCCGCTCAGAGGTGGAATCTGTGGCAACAGAGCATTCGCATCCATATCCCGGGCGTGAGTGTAGGATGCGTTTGCAAACAACGAAAATTGCGGATTAATTTTCCAGCTACCTTCCAACTCGGCTCCCAAAAACAAGGCTTTACTGACATTTTCATTCACAAAAGCATCTTCAGATACTGTAACCCCATTTGCATTGATATAGGTGTAAGTTCCGGATTTTTCGGTAATCAGATCATTTAAATAATTGGCAAAAACATCTGCCTTCAGTGAAAATTTATTCCCTGAAAATGTATAATTCAAGTTTGAAAAAGTTCCTTTTTCTGGTTTCAAACCCGGGTTTCCTACATGCTTTGGCCCGGCAAGTTCAATCAGTTTAAAACGCTCTTCAATGGATGCAGCCCGGTAGGAATTGGCCAACAACAAAGTGATTTGCTGCTGGATAGTTGGATTGTAGACCATGTCAATATGAGCTGCATAAGCAATATCTTCGTGAACAGACGAAGCAAATATCACACGGCGTGCAAGATTCTTGACATCAGTCCGAACGCCTTTATTCACATTAAACTGGTACAACGGGCTAAAAGCAGTATCGTTAGCCGTATGGATGTAATCGAGTCTTAAACCTGCATTCAAAGTCCACTTCCGCGGATAAATTTTCCATGAATAATGGGCAAAAACTCCTACATCAACCATTTGTGCTTTAGGAGTAGGTTGCTCAGCGGTTGCACGGGTTAAGGTATCTGACAGGGTTTTCACGGTCAATCGATAGGTCTGCGCATCGCGCTGCCAGCCCTCGGCTCCCAAAGTCAGGTTATGATAATCGGTAAAGCGCCAATCGGAAGTCAACTTTGCCCCCGAAGTTTCATTTTTACTTCCCGGAAGAATAACAACCGTCGGATCAACGGGCTTCAATTCCACATCGCGGGTGATATTTTGGGTATATGCTTTAAAACGAACTTCGCGCAGATTCTGGTTAATTTTAGTCACAATATATTCCCCGCTCAACTGGTTCCGCTCAATGCCGGTGTATCTGGCAGCAGCCGTAGCCGGGAATGAACGTCCGCCCGGCAATCCGATATCCCAACCACCCACATGCTGATAATTGACCAGCACTTCCTGATTTTCGGAATATAATATACCTCCTTTCAGACTCCACGAAGCATCATGGAACTGACTATTTGGCAAAACACCTTGTGGGGTCAATGTATTTTGAGCAGTGCGGAAACTCCCATTCAGCGCTAAATACCATTTGTTGGTTGTAAATTGCACATTGGCACTGTTCGCCCAACCACTGTTTACGGTATTAAATTCTGTACCCAAGCGGCCTTTGGTTTTAAGTACCGGTGTATAAACTGGTCGCTCGGACACAAAATTCACAACACCTCCCATTGCCCCAGTTCCGTATAATACTGAGCTGGCACCTTTGATCACTTCAATTTTCTCCAAACTATTCAAATCGATAACAGACAGAGCGGCAGAATGATCGGTAGCAGTTTGTATACGATCGCCATCTGACATCACAATCAGACGTTGTTCAGACAAACCGCGGACATTCAACGAAGTAGCCCATGCAGCATCACGAACAATGGAAATTCCGGTTTCACGCCGCAAAGCATCTGCAGGCGTGAAAAACGAAGAAGCATCCAGTGTCTTTTTGTCCACCACAGCCATTGGCAGCGTAAAAATATTCGATAATCCGGCAACGACTTCCACTTCCTTAATTTGTTTATTTACAATTGTATCGGTTGGATTTTTAGTGTTAACCATTGAACTATTGCCGATTGCATTACCGAGAAATGAAAGTACAAGTAGAAACATAAGCAGCTGATAATTAAATAAAAAAAAAATTATATCATAACACAACATAGCAGAACGATTGCCAGTTTGTTACATTTTCACGAAAAAATTCAGGTACAATAATTGTAAACCCGACACGACAAAAGTACTATAATATCATTATTGTTTAGCTATTAAATACGAATACAAAAAACTTTATTTATGTGAATAAATATGTTTTTAATTTATGAATTATACCCCGAAAGCGTCACGATTACAAAAATATGAAAAGAAAGTTCTAAATTTGCATTCCTTTGGAGCGAAATAATTATGTTTATTTTTTTCTAACCCATAACCAAGAGAAATAAAACTAAAAATGAAGGAAACTGCTGATAATGCACTAAAAACGATTGGAATTTTCAATGAAACTTTTCCGCCTATCATGGATGGAGTTTCGCTTACAGCAAAAAACTACGCGTACTGGCTGCATAAAATGAACCAGCCCGTTTGCGTTATTACACCAAAAGCTCCGGATTATAACGACGACGAACCTTATCCGGTTTACAGATATACATCAGTTCCAGTTATCGGTCGCAAGCCATATCGGTTGGGGCTTCCAAACATCGATCTTTCGTTTAAAACAGAAGTGAACCAAATTTCGTTCGGGCTTGTTCATGCACATTCCCCGTTTAGCGCGGGGCGTCTGGCATTAAGTATTGCGAAAAAGCAAAAAATTCCATTTATTGCTACGTTTCACTCCAAATTCAGAGATGATTTTCAGCATTCTGTCCATAATAGATTCATCGCTCAAAAGATGACCGATGAAATTATCCGTTTCTTTGAAAAAGCGGATGAAGTTTGGATTCCTCAGGCATCTGTAGAGGAAACTATCCGCGAATATGGATTTAAAGGACATGTGGAAGTTGTTGACAATGGGAATGATTTTGCAACGAACGAACCTTTGGACCCAATAAAAAAAGCCGCCAGGAAAGCATTGCATGTATCTGAAAATGAATTAATGTTTCTATTTGTCGGACAACATATCTGGGAAAAAAATACGCGATTAATTGTGGAATCGCTGGCTGAGATAAAAGACCTTCCATTCAAAATGTTTTTTGTGGGAACGGGCTATGCCACAGCCGATCTGAAGCAATTGACAGATGATTTGGACCTGAACTCCAAAGTTGAATTCATGGGAGTTATCACTGATCGAGAAAGACTTAAGCAATTTTATGCTGCGGCCGACCTGTTTTTATTCCCTTCTGTTTATGACAATGCCCCGCTCGTGGTACGGGAAGCCGGAGCTCTGCAAACACCGTCAATTCTGGTTAGAGGTTCATCCTCTGCCGAACAAATTACTGACAATTTCAATGGATTCCTGACTGAAAATTCTATTGAATCTTTTTCTACCAAACTGAGAGAATTAATTAATTCGCCTGATTTAATCAGAAGTACAGGCTTAAATGCGTCACAAACCATTGCCCGTTCGTGGGAAAGTGTTGCAGAGGAAGTACTTGACAGATATAAAAAAATTATGCAACGAAAATGGAGACGATAAGCCAACCAATACCAAAAAAAGTTTCAAAACCGTATAAATTTTATCAGGTACTAATTCCCGTTTTACTGGGATTGTTTGTAATTGGTTGGTTGTTTCTCGACGAGTTTGACCCGGCGGTTTTCTTTTCATTCAAATTCTCGCTTGTCAGCGCATTATTCATCGTGTTAGCATTTTTATTAATGTTTTTGCGGGATTTTGGCATGATGTGGCGATTCAGACTATTTACAGACAAAGATTTATCGTGGAAACAGGCATTTCATATCAATGTGCTGAGTGAATTTACCTCGGCTGTTACACCTGCAATTATCGGAGGATCGAGCCTGGTCGTTATTTTTCTGATCAAAGAAGGAATTAATGCAGGTCGGAGTACCACTATCATGTTTGTCAATCTGTTTTTAGATGAATTGTTCTTCCTGGTAGTTTGTCCGCTGGTGTTTCTTTTCATTCCGTTAGACCAACTGTTTAATTCATCTTCACTTATTGTTTCTACTTTTGCCGTTGTATTTACGGGACTTTACATCTCGCGTCTGGTTTGGACTACGATTATGTTTATCGGCATTTTCAAACGCCCAAGTTGGATTAAGCGAATACTACTGACTCTGTTCAGATTACCTGTTTTACGACGTATGTACATAAAAGTAGAACTCTTAACTAATAACATGGTTCAGGCTTCTCACGACATTGGAAAACGTTCGATTGGGTTTTGGTCAAAAGCATTTGGTATGACGCTACTAACCTGGACCGCACGCTTTCTTGTTGTCAACGCCGTATTTATGGCTTTCAACCCGGTTAATATTGATCATTTGGTGGTTTTTGCACGCCAACTTATTCTATGGGTTTACATGGTGGTAAGCCCCACACCCGGCGGTAGCGGAGTGACTGAATATGCATTCAAAGAATACTACAGCGATGTGTTTGCATCTACAAGTGTTATCCTGATCGTTACACTTGTCTGGCGAATAATCAGCTATTACTTATATTTGCTGCTTGGTTTAGTCGTTATCCCTAATTGGATAAAAAAATCCTTTTCAAAAAACAACAGCCATTAAACAGAATTTACAATAACTCCCTGAAACAGAAACAACAATACTCTATTATCAAAATTTTATTTTTTTGATTTAATCCTGTATCTTTGCATCTATCAAACCGACAATTAAATAAACAATGATAAAAAAAAGTCTTTTTACGCTTCTTTTCATTCTCTCAGTGAATGGTATATTTGCTTGCACCAACTTTTTAGTTGGCAAAGCAGCAACACTCGACGGCTCAACACTTATTTCATACAATGCCGATTCTTATTTCTTGTTTGGAGCTTTATATCACTATCCGGCAGCAAAATATCCGGCTGGCACCATGCTCGACATTCACGACTGGGATTCAGGCAAATATCTTGGAAAAATCAAGCAGGTTGAAAGAACATATTCTGTAATCGGAAATATGAACGAATACCAGCTCTGTATTGGCGAAACCACTTTTGGTGGTCGTGAAGAGTTGGTTGATTCAACCGCCATAATGGATTACGGAAGCCTGATTTACGTAACCCTTCAACGCGCAAAATCAGCTCGTGAAGCGATTAAAGTGATGACGGATTTAGTAGCCGAATACGGCTATTACAGCGAAGGGGAATCATTTTCCATTGCCGATCCGAATGAAGTATGGATTATGGAAATGGTAGGCAAAGGCCCCAATAACAAAGGCGCTGTGTGGGTAGCACAACGAATCCCGGACGAGTGTGTATCGGCTCACGCCAATCAGGCACGAATCACAACTTTTCCTTTCGACGATAAAAACAACTGCATGTATGCCGAAGATGTAATTGCATTTGCCCGCGAAAAAGGATATTTCAAAGGAAAAAATAAAGATTTCAGTTTCTCGGACACTTATGCTCCACTTGATTACACTGCTCTTCGTGCCTGCGAAGCCCGTGTTTGGAGTTTCTTCCGCAAGGTGGATCCGGCAATGGACAGATTCAAATCGTATGTAAAAGGCGAAACTGCTGAACGCATGCCTCTCTGGATAAAACCAACTTTCAAACTCACTGCACAAAAGTTGAAAGAATATATGCGCGACCAGTATGAAGGTACGGAATTTGACATGACTAAAGGACTTGCCGCCGGTGAGTTTGGAAGTAAACTTCGTTGCAGTCCACTGACATTTAAAGTAGACAGCGTGGATTATGTTCACGAACGCCCAACCGCCACACAGCAAACCGGATTTACTTTTGTCGGTCAAATGCGAAGCTGGCTTCCCGACTATATCGGTGGAATACTGTGGTTTGGTGTCGATGACGCTGCCACTTCGCTTTACGTGCCTATGTACTGTGGAATAACAAGCGTTCCGGAATGTTTCCGCGCCGACAACGGCAGTCTGCTTGAATACTCACCCACTTCTGCATTCTGGATATACAACTGGGTGGCAAACTATGCTTACAGCAAATATTCATACATGTTTGCAGATATAAAAAAGGTTCAAAGCCAATGGGAGAGTGACTTTAACGCACTGGTTCCGGCCATGGATAAAGTAGCCGTGGGAATGACCGAAGCCGATGCACGTGTTTTCCTTACCAATTTCAGTTGCTCGCAAGCCGAGAATTCAACTAAAGCCTGGAAAAAACTTGGTGAATATCTGTTGGTGAAGTACATGGACGGTAACATTAAAGCCGAAAAAAATGGCAAATTCGTCCAGAACGAATATAAAATCCCAACAACAATCATTCGTCCCGGTTATCCTGAAGAATTTTTGCGCCAAATGGTAAAAGAGAATCCGGGTCTGCGCCAGAAAACGCCGGAGGAAATGAAAAACAGAAACTAAGAAATTATTTCTGCTGAAATCAAATAGATATTAGTATTTTTGATGGCTAACTGCCTGAATACATAATAATTCAGTGGTGGAGTCAAATAATTGCATTTTTGTAATCGGATTGAAAAATATTCGATTACATTTGCATAATTTTAAAAACTAATACTATGTTTGCAACAAGTCATTTCCACCCCATGTTGGTGCATTTCCCGATTGCACTGGTAGTTATTGGCTTTTTAGCCGATCTGGTTTCATTGTTTATAAAGAAGGAGCTTATTTTCTCCAAAATGAGTTTCTATTTATTAATTGTAGGGACGCTTTCGGCTATAGCAGCCGTTCTAAGCGGACTAATTTTTACGACAGAAATGTCGGGCACAGCAGGTCAAGTGCAGGAAACTCACGAATTATTAGCATTTGCCACTTTAGCATTTTTATTACTAACCTCTTTGCTTCGGATTATCTTACACCGTAATCCACAAAACAAAAATCTGAAACTATTTTCATTCATCAGCTACACTTTGGCTGCACTCGCAGTAAGCGCTACCGGTTTTTTTGGTGGCAATCTGGTTTATAATTATATGATGCCTTTATAAACTTTATAATTAATCATTTAAACAAAATCTGTTATGAAAAAAGTTATTTTATTTTTCACCGTTTTAGCTTTAATAGCATTTGTTGGATGTCAGCCCAAAGCCGTAAAAACCATTGAAAATCTGAAAGCCGGAATTAAAGGAGAAACTACTGCAAGTGCCAGATATAAAGCATTTGCAGATAAGGCCCGCGAAGAAGGTTTTGACACTGTAGCCAAATTGTTTGAGGCAGCCTCAAAAGCCGAATCCATTCACGCGGCTAACCACACCAAAGTTTTGGAATCATTAGGCGAAAAAATGGAGGCTTTCAAACCTGATTTTGAGGTTAAAACAACTGCAGAAAATCTTCAAATTGCAATTGACGGAGAAGCCTATGAAGTAAAAAGCATGTATCCTGAATTTATTGCTGCCGCAGAAACCGAAAAAGTAGACAAAGCAGTAAAATCATTTACATGGGCTATCGACACTGAAAAAAAACATAAAGATTTTTACACAAAAGCGCTGGAAGCTGTAAAACAAAAAAATGAAAGTCAGCTGGCTTTCACTTACATGGTATGTCCAGTATGTGGAAATACTTACGAAAAAGCAACAATGGATAAAAGTTGTGCATTCTGCAAAACAAGTAGCGAAAAATTTATTGAAATCTGATAATGCCCAAAATAAAAGAAACAGAGAATTGCGCTTGCGGTTCTCTGTTTTCTTTTTGAGCGTTACAGAACTTTTCTCTTTAAACTATTATTTTTATTTTAAAACTCTAATAATTAAAACAAAGTGACAGAAAACCAACTATTTGAAAAGCTCGATTTCTCTGACAAAAAATTTCCGTGCGAAATTTACGAAAATTGCAAATTTGTAAATTGTAATTTTTACCGATCAAATTTGGTGGATGTCACTTTTAGGGAATGTACGTTTGAAGATTGCGATTTCAGCCTGGCTAGTTTGAAAAACACGGCATTAAACGATGCTCATTTTACAGGCTGCAAACTTGTGGGTGTACAGTTTGACGAATGCAATCCATTTTTATTTTCAGTTGATTTTGAAAATTGCGCACTAAAACTGGTAGTATTTTACAAATCAAAACTCAAGAAAACACGTTTCAAAAATTGCAACCTGCAGGAAGCTGATTTTACCGAGGCTGACCTGACAGCCTCAATATTTAACAATTGCGACATGCAGCGGACTATTTTTCACAGAACAATTCTTGAAAAAGCAGATCTTCGCACGTCGTTCAATTACTCTATTGACCCGGAAGCAAACCGCATTATAAAGGCACGTTTTTCGAGAATGGGAATTGCAGGATTGTTGGACAAATACCGAATAGAAATAGAGTAATTTTACTGTACGTTCAATAGTTTGTGAATCTGAACAGATAACCTCCAGCGAACATCCTGACTTATAAGCGACAAACAATAATCCAGATTTTGTTTGTTTATTTCCAGACATTTTTTTGCTTCGCCAATAAATACAGGACTTAAAAAATAATTCGCAGCTCTGGGAAGATCGTCGATAGCAGGTAACGTATCGCCAGCTATAACCGGAAAACGAAATTCATCCACAAACCGAAAATTGCTGTTTAGAATTTCTAATCCTACTTTCGGACTACACGAAATATAGTCAATACCTTCAGGCACCGGGTTCGTTCCGTTGGTTTCAATGGCCTGAAAATAATTTTTAAAGTTACTGAGAATTTCGTTTGTCAACTGAAGAGTAGGTTCACCACCAGTCCAGATTATCATATTGGAAGTGTATTTTCTAACTTCAAACAATATCTCATCAATAGTCATTTCGGTTCCTTTACTCCAATCGGTATCACAAAAAGAGCAGTTCTTATTGCAGTTGGAAAGACGAATAAATGTGGCCGACCGTCCGACATTGGCACCTTCGCCCTGAATAGAATTGAAAATCTCAACGACACTCAACTTAGGCTTCATAAAAGGCTTTTGTTTTGGGTGTTTCGCTTACTTCCACTTTGAATAAAAGCGGAAACTGGCTTTGGAAAGCATCGTAAAGAAATTTAGCTATATTTTCAGCTGTTGGATTTACATCGGGCATCACATCGTTCAAATGACGATGGTCGAAAACATCATCGAGATATTTTTTTATCGGCTCCAAATCGCGATAATCAATCACAAAACCGACTTCATTCAGTTGTTCGGATTTAAAATAAAACGTAACGACATAGTTGTGACCGTGCAATCTCTTGCAGGGATGGTCATCCTTAAGTCCGTTGAGAATATGGCTGGCAGAAAAATGAAATTCTTTACTTATTATGTACATAAATACGTCGAAATTATTCTTTCAGTCTTTTAAACAGATTGAATTAGAAAAAGTTGGCTCAAAAGGCTGCAAAGATATATGTTTTTACAGTCAAATTGGCTATCATGTTGTGAGTTATTGAGTTTTTTGGCATTTATTTACTTTCTCACGTCCTTAGCCCCTCGCACTTCCGACGATACTTCGTTGGTCCAACCGGCTTGTTGGAAAACGCCGGTTTGTATTTTAACAAAACGGATATGCGGTAAACTAACGCTCTGCCCAAGCGAATCAACAGCATTGGAAATATCCAGTTTATTTCCGCCAATAGCGGTTTCATAATCGGTTCCGTATACATTTTCGGCATAGCCCCACGTGAATCGATCGTGTGGCACGACCCAATATTGCGTTCCATTAGCTGAGTTATCGTCGTAAGCATCGGGTAACCGGGTTCCATACAAGGTAATGCTATCGGCAGCAGTAGCCGGCCACCACCATGCAGACGAATTTGTTGCACCAAAGCCACTTTTAAGGTTTCCACGGCTTCCTTCGCTATCCAGCCAGGTGATATTAGCAGTATCTGAAACGGCCTTGTAGTAACGTACCCAATAGTTTCGTTTTGAATTTCCGAATTGATTTCCTTTCAGTTCGTACCAGGTTTCGTTCGGCTTTCCATCGCCGTTTGTGTCGCTCATCACATAAACCACAGCAGGTTCAGGCGAAGCTCCCTGTAAAGCAAAAACCTCAAAGTCGTCACCGGTGCCATTAACTACATCATGGTTAAATCCGGCAATAATATAACCACCGAATCCTCCCAGATACACCCATTTGTCGGCTTTGGGCTCACCAATCAGATTGGCTGCATCTGTTGCTTTTGCTATTTTCGCATGTTGCCCGGGACCATAAACATAGTCAAAAACCTCGGAAATATAGGCTTCGGAACCGGTTTCAGGCTCAGGCCCTTTACATGAAAACAGTCCAACTGAAAAAATCACGGAAAAGAAAACAATTGAAAAACAGGCATTAAAACGATTCATCTGATTTAAATTTTGAGCCTGCAAAAATACGCTTTTTTCGTGAGGCTTCAATTTATTCCTCTCAAAAACATTCCAAATCATTTAACACACAATTAAATCCAACCGATATAATTGTTGCGTCTAACTATAAAAAAAATCAAAAACCGATGTAAGAATTTTTCCGAAGCTGAGTCTTTACTAGTGAGATTCCAATTTCAACGAATTAAGATTTATCGGGAATCATACTAAAAATTAAAAACATGAAACTATCGAGAAATATCCAGCTAAACAGAATGTCGTTAATGATTTGCCTGACATTCTTCTCTATCTTTCTTTGGGCTGAACCTACTGCAATTGTAAAAGGGAAAGTAACCGATGCGAAAAACCAGCCCATTCAATTTGCTACAGCCACTTTGACAAATTCTGCTACTAAAGAATTTATCAAAGGTCAGGTTTGTAATGAAAAAGGCGAATTTGTAATCGAAAAAGTCAATCCGGGCGAATATATGCTCACGGTGAGTATGGTGGGCTACTCCAAAAATGAACCGGAGAAAGTAGTTATTGATGGAAAGAAAAACAATGTGATTGAGCGGAATATCGTTTTAAACGAAACTGCACATCAATTGAGCGGCGTAGAAGTTGTTTCCAAAAAAAAGTTCATCGAACAATCTGTGGATAAAATGATTATCAATCCGGAAGCATCCATCACAGCTGCATCAGAGAATGTTTACGAAATTCTGAAAAAGCTGCCCGGCGTGACCATTGATAACAACGAAAATATCAGCATGAAAGGCAAACAAGGCGTAAAAGTGTTGATTGACGAAAAACCGACTTATGTTTCGGCCGATCAATTGGCATCAATGCTCAAAAGCATGCAGGGGAAAAATGTGGAACGTATTGAAATTATTGAAAATCCATCGGCCCGTTACGATGCTGAAGGAAATTCGGGAATCATCAATATAAAAACGAAACACAATAAAGCCCCCGGCTTCAACGGGAACGTTAATGGAGGAATGAGTATAGCCAGCCGCATTGGTTGGAATGGCGGACTGGACCTGAACATGAACTACGGGAAAGTAAACGTGTACGGAAATTACTCCATATATAACTGGGCCGGGCACAACGGTATGGATGCCTCGCGGCGGTTCACCAGCACCGATCTTGAAGGAGCTTATCAGTTAATCAAAAATGACGGAGACTATAATGGCCATGCTCACAACTATAAGATAGGAGCAGATTATTTTATCAAGAAAAATCATGTGGTAAGCGTAATGTTCAGAGGCGATAATGGAGAAAATAAGATGGATGAAAAAAGCACCACTTCATTCACAGACAGATACTTGCATGTAGATTCTTCTTTGGTAACCACTTCAAACTCCAACAATCGCTGGAGCAGCCAAACATATAATGCTAATTACAAATGGGATATTGATACCACCGGCCAGTCGTTGACAGCAGATTTTGACTATGCCCATTTTTCGTTCCGGAGTCCAAATACTCAAAATGGAGTATATTATAACAACGCCGGAGCTGATTTGAATCACGATATTACCGTGAACACAAACCAGGGCAATGGCATCAATATTTATACTGCAAAAGTGGATTATGTATTGCCGATAAGTAAAACATTGAACTTTGAGTCGGGTGCAAAGGCCAGTTTTGTAAACACGAACAGCAACATCGACATGACTGGCTATCTGGCCCAGAATGATAATTTTATTTATCAGGAAAACATTCAGGCAGCTTATGTGAATGGGCGTGCACAGCTGAAGAAAACTACGCTGCAATTAGGATTAAGGCTGGAAAACACCAACTCGACCGGCAATTCAGTCACCACCAACACCATAAACAGCAACTCATATCTCAAGTTTTTCCCATCTCTTTTTGTGCAACAAACATTGAACGCCGATAACAATATTAACTTTAACTACAGCTACCGTATTGGACGGCCAAGTTATCACATGCTCAATCCGTTCAAATGGATGGTGGATCCGTATACTTACAATGTAGGAAATCCGAACCTGAAACCTCAATTCACTCACTCGGCCAGCATCGGACATAACTATAAAGGGGCGCTGATAACAAGCATAGGTTACAATTACACAACCGACTTGTTTACTGAAATCATCCGCCAGGACGATGCGAGCAAAACGGTTTACCAAACCATGGAAAACTTGAGTAGTTCGCTGGATTTAAACCTTTCCGAAACTTTTCAGTTCCAACCCACAAAATGGTGGAGACTGAACGGAACTCTAACCGGCATGTACAAGAAAATCAATTTTGATTCAAGCGGAAATTCAAATATAAAAAGCTGGAGTTACAGTGGGAATATGACAAACAATTTCACCTTGCCCTGGAAACTGGAAGCGGAATTGAGTGGGAATTATTCCTCACACCAGCTTATCAGCAACATTATTATTCGTCCGCGTTATACGATCGACTTTGGCATACAACGCAAAATCCTGAAAGACAAAGGAATGATTAAGCTTGCTGTAAACGACATCTTCAACACAGGCACCGGAAGTGCTTATGCAAAATATGGAAATGTTGATATCGATGTGCAAAACAAATGGGATTCGCGCAGAGTTAACCTGTCATTTAACTACCGTTTTGGCAAGGACGAATTCCGTACCCGTTCCAACCGGTCGACAGCATCGAGCGAAGAACAGGGCAGAAGCGTAAAATAACGCAATAAAAAAGTAAACATTCTGATAGACTGAAAATAATAAGAGGAGGAAAAATAAGAGGCAGCATAAGAAAAAGCATTCCCGATGAAGGTTTTGTTTATAAATTTTCTTTAATTTGCAACTCATTTAAAATTTAAACTTATGTCAAAGCCAACGTTTTTCCTCCTCCTCTTTCTAACATATTGTTCTTCCTTTTTTGCTCAGCAATACAACGACTACTTTACTGAAAAAGCCTGTAGAGTCGATTTTTATTTTGCCGGAAACGCTCATTCAACAAACGCCTACATCGACAAAATATGCCAGGAACCCTTTTGGGGCGGACGTCGCTCAAATCTGTCAAACGATATGAATCTGGGACAATACCGGTTTCAAATCCTGGACAGCTTAAACAATCAACTAATTTACACAGAAGGTTTTAGCACATTATATTTCGAATGGCAATCGACACCCGAAGCACAACTCATAAACAAAGGTTTTGAACAATCCATTCAATTCCCTTATCCACAAAAAGCCGTAAAAGTGATCATTCAAAAACGCATTGACTTCAGTCATTGGGAAACTTTGACTCAATTCGGAATTTCGCCCGACGATAAACTTATTCACAGAACAAAGCCATTACAGGTTCCGGTAAAAACCATTTGCAAAACAGCAGCGCCACAAAAAGCCATTGACATTGCGGTTATTGCAGAGGGTTACACGGCAAATCAACTCCAAAAATTCTACAAAGATGCCCAAAAACTTGCCGACAATCTGTTTACCCACGAACCATTTAGCAAATACAAATCACGTATAAATATTTATGCCATTGGAGCAATTTCAGCCGACACGGGCGTTTCCACCCCACAAGATGATAACTGGAAAAACTCGGCACTTGGCTCGCATTATTACACTTTTTATTCTGACCGGTACCTAACCACACCCAACGTATTTAAAGTTCATGACTATGCAGCTTTAGTGCCTTACGATGCCATTTACATTCTGACGAATACTAAAATATACGGTGGTGGCGGTATTTACAATTTCTATGCGCTGGCTTCAGCTGATAGCAAACGCGCTCAAACAGAGGTTGTGGTGCACGAATTCGGACATTCATTTGCCGGACTGGCCGATGAATACTTCAGGGAAGGTTCGGATGTACTGGATGGCATGTACGACCTGAAGGAAGAACCGTGGGAACCGAACATTACAACACTGGTTCGATTTAGCGAAAAATGGAAAAACAAACTTCCGGTTGGAACATTGATTCCCACACCAACAAGCGAAGAGAACAAAACTAAAATAGGGGTTTTCGAAGGTGGAGGATATCTTACAAAAGGCGTTTACCGCCCTTATTTTGATTGCCGTATGCGTACAAATACAGCAAAGGCTTTTTGCCCTGTTTGCGAAAAAGCGGTTGAGAAAAGAATACTTTTTTTAACCGAATAGGATTTTTTACCACTAAGGCACTGAGCACACAAAATTGTACTTAGTGACTCTTTGTGAACTTAGTGCCTTAGTGGTGAATTTTTACTTTATTGTTACCATGGTTGCTCCAAATCCATATTCACGAAACGAAGCATCCTGAAAATAATAGGTTTTATAACGGGTCTTCAGCATTTTTTCAATTTCCTTGCGAAGCACTCCTTCCCCTTTTCCGTGTATAAAGACAATTTTTTGACCCTTTCGATCTTTATTTTCGGCAAGCACTTGTTCAAACTTATCCAACTGGCACTGAAGCATGGCCGCATTCGACAAACCCACCGTGGTATCAAGCAATTCGTTGATATGCAAGTCAACTTCGATAACCTCGGCTAATTGTGGACGCTTAACTATACGTGGCCGACCAGCTTCAACTTTCTGAAACATAGCCTTTTTTATTTCTTCCGGCGAAACCTCAGCCATTTTCCGGTTTTCAACTTCCTTTTCTTTTACCGAAACCAGATCAATGAGCATGCAAGGTTCATCAAAATAATCGTTTTCGGTAAAGCTATGTAGTTTATAGAATTTTACGGCATTCAACTTGAGTTGAACATCAAGTACATTTTGAGGCACATAACCTTTGCCTTGCTTGAACGGAATAATCTGAACACGCAAATTTTCCCATGCATTTAGCTGCTCCTTGGTAATGGACGTTAATTCTTCCTGCATATTAGGCTCAATCACACCATTGGCAACACTTTGCCACACTTCATTTTCACCGTTTATCACGTTGTAATACAGATAATAATTGCTATCGTTCACCAAATAACAATCGTATGCCGTAGTTTGCAATTGCTTAATATCAACAGGAAAAAACGCCAGCAAAGCACTCAGGGTTTCACCTTCGGGAGTTTCTACAATCGGTGCTTCATATCGGGTTTCGGGCTTAACCGCCTGCGTTGGAATTGGAGCTGTCTCTGCAACAGGTTTCGATTTAAAATCTTTCAACGGAAAGTTCGTTTTTTCATTTACCTGCGGCACCACTACACAGTCCCGTTCGAGTGTGGGAATCTCAAATCCATCAGCATCTTCCACATAAACCATTTTCTTAACTTCATCTACACGTACAACCAACCCGCCACCCACAGCGTTCAGGAAGCGTACAGTATCACCTTTTTTTATCATAGTTTTATTCTCAATTCGTTATTAAAATTCGAAATTTGAATTACAAAGATAAAACAATTTCAGCTATTCATCCACTTTTGTGCAGAAACGGTAACCTATGCCGGATTCGGTAAGGATAAACTTCGGGTTATTGGGGTTTGGTTCAATTTTTTTACGCAATTGTCCAACAAAAACCCGTAAATACTGGGCTTGTTGAGTATAGCCTGGGCCCCAGATTTGTCGCAGGATATATTGCTGAGTCAGAACTTTACCATCATTTTTGGCAAGCAAGGTCAGCAACGAATACTCTGTAGCCGTCAGCTTGAGCGGCTCATTATCAAGAGTAACGTTCCGCGAGGTCAGATCAATACTGAGATTATCAAATTCAAGTTTTTGAACTGTTGTAGTAAGTTGGGTTTGACGCAATGCAGTACGGATTCTGGCTAATAATTCGCCCGTACGAAAAGGTTTCGTCAGGTAATCATTCGCTCCGTTATCCAATGCTTTCACAATGTCTTCTTCGGAACTCCTTACGGAGAGTATTATTATTGCCCCCAAATACCACTCGCGCAGTTTCCTGAGGACACTTTGTCCATCTTCATCAGGCAAACCCAAATCCAGAATAATCAAATCGGGCGGATGAACAACAGACATTGTAATGCCTTCTTTGGCTGAGGCTGCCGACATGGTATTATAATCATTACTATTCAGAGTAATTTCTAACAATTTACGAATCTGCACTTCGTCGTCGATAATCAGGATATTCATTTTCGTAGTCATTATTTACAATCACAGAGATGATAAATCTGAAAGTTACTTGGGAGCATAGATTTTATCTGTTGTATCTATGTTTTTATTTCCTTTGGGAATATAAACATCAGTCAAAGGCTCGTGCTCCATATTCTGCTTAACCGCCACATCGGTAAAATCCATATAGTCATTCAATTCCAATGTTTCCGATGGAATTGTCAGTATAAATTTAGCTCCATGCGGGATATTATTTTCAACCCGAACCTGCCCTTTGTGCGCTTCTACAAAACCTTTTACAATTGACAAACCCAACCCGGAACCACCCGGCTTATTAGTTGCAGAACGGTAAAACTTCGTAAATAGTTTGCTGAGTTCATCTTCTGAGAATCCGGCACCGTTATCTGAAATTGTAAGTATCAGGTTGCCTTTTACATATTCGGCTGCAATACTGATCGTTGAATTTTCCGGTGTATACAAGGTTTCGTTATGCAACACATTGAACAACGCCTGTTCTATTAGTCCAAAATCCAGTTTCACAATCGGAAAATCCTCCTGAATCTGAATTTTTAAATCATGTGTCGACAATTCATTTTTCAGCCGGTTGACCGGAGAATTTATCAATTCATTGATTTCGCACCAGTCGGGTTTAATCATCAACATACCAGATTCTAATCGCTGCATATTCAGCAAATTATCAATCAATCTATTCAAGCGGAAAGCAGCAATGGAAATTTCACCTACGAGTTTTTCCTTATTGTTTTCAGAAACATTTGAATCTTTTTGCAATAAATTGTCAGAGGCCCCCACTATAGTTGCAATGGGAGTTCGTAGTTCATGCGAAATGGAATCAAACAGCGTTTTATACAATTTAATGGTGTTACTGCGCTCTTCTTTTTGCAGTTCCAGTTTTTCGAGTGCACGCACCTTCGATGTCAACACACCGTTTATCAGCGCAATAATAAAATACATTAGCAACATCAGTACATCTTCCGAGCTACCCACATGAAATGTAAAATGAGGCGGAATAAAGAAAAAGTCCCAAATAAGTGCACTTAATGTAGCCGCAATCAGTACCGGATACAGCGAAAAGAAAATGGCCAATACCGATACTGTTGCCATCAAAAGCAGTGCTACTGTCCGATAACCTATCACACCGGAGAGTGAGTAACAAACCGTCGAAACAAGAATTGTTGCAATAATACTTATCACAAACTGATTTCTAGGATTTTGATTAAAATACTTGATATTCATAATATATTTATTTACAATTTAATACAAGCTAGTTGATTTGAGCTGATTCTACTCGTTTATCATTATTTATCTCACGTTCAATAGACAAAGATACCTGAGCATACATCGTTCTGAGAATTCGCTGAATGTCGAAAGAGGGCGGTTTTTGATCTAAAAACCGAACCCCCATCACACCCCACACTCCATAAATTGTACTTAACGGGATAAACTGAAGATTGGCATCGCTTAACGTATCTGTGAATCTGCCTGCAACTTCGTTACTGGTAAACGACCATATAGCTACAGAAAAATCTTTCACATTATTTAGTTCAGAATTGCCAAAAGCTCTCTTACCCAACCCTTTTCCGCTCTTTTCTTTAAGATATATTACTGCATCTGCGTTAAAACTGTGCTGCAATTCATTTCGGGTAATAGCCACAACCTCTTTTATAGAAGTAGCTTTATTCAAATTTTCAAGCAATGAATTTATGATAACGCTATGCCGTTGATTAATTGTAAGAACCGCATGATATTTCTTTATTCTCGTAATTAAAATACTCACAACCAAAGCTATAATAAAATTGGAAGCTAGCGTTATTATATCCTCAATTTTATAAATATGAAATGTAAAAAGCGGTGGAATAAAGAAAAAATTCCACATTATTGAATTCAGGGCAGCCGTAAAAATTACTGCACTTCGCCCCAAAAATAGGGATAAAATTGTGATAGTCAACAAATAAACCAGTCCCACAGTCTGATACCCCATATAATTAGAGAAAGGAAAGCAAAGCAATGTAATAATAGATACTACTCCAAGCGCAATCAGATAATCGTTGAATTTGGAAGTAACCAATTGAATCCTTAATTTACGTTTCTTATCGGAATGTACTGACTTATCAGCTTTTATAACATAAATATCGATATTTCCACTTTCACTCAAAATTCGATTAGAGATATTTTGCGTCCATAATGCGCTTAGCCTGTTGCTTTTTAGAGATTTACCAATAACAATCTGATTTACATTGTTTTCATGTGCTACTTGCAGTACGCCCGCAACCACATCCGGATTTATGATATTGATCACAATCGCACCCAATCGCTCTGCCAATTGAATGTTCTTGTTCAGGTTTAATTTTTCATTCTCCGATAGTTGGACTCCCGTTTCGACTGTTACTGCAAACCATTGGGCACCAAGATTATATGCCATCCGGCGTGTCCATTGGATTAACTTGGCTGAATATGGCCCGGGCCCGACAGCCACCAACAGTTTCTCGCTGGTTTTCCAAATTTCTCCAATATTTTTATCCCGCTTATAATTGATTAACTCCGAATCTACTTTTTCGGCAGTTATTCTAAGTGCCAATTCACGCAATGCATGTAAATTTCCTTTCCTGAAAAAATTTTGGGTTGCCTGAGCTGTTTTTGTTGGAATATATACTTTTCCTTCAGAAAGCCTTTTCAGCAAGTCATCGGGAGAGATATCCACCAGTTCAATATCGGTAGCCAAATCGAAAACCGAATCCGGCACTTTTTCATGAATTGCAATCCCGGTTATTTCATTGACAGTAACCGAACGGCTTTCAACATGTTGAACATTGACAGTTGTATAAACATCAATTCCGTTTTCAAGAATTTCCATAACATCCTGATACCGCTTCAGATGCCGGCTTCCGGTTATGTTTGTATGAGCCAATTCATCTACCAATACAATTTCAGGTTTGCGTTGAAGAATAGCATCAATATCCATTTCCTCAAATTCGGCTCCGCGGTAGTCGATTTTCTTACGTGGAATTATTTCCAAATCCCGGGTAAGACTTTCCGTTTCAGCACGCTTGTGGGTTTCCACATATCCAATAACCACATCCTTTCCATCTTTCTTTACAGCATGGGCAGCTTCAAGCATGGCATAGGTTTTACCTACGCCTGCACACATCCCAAAGAAAATCTTAAATTTTCCACGATGTTTGATGGTCTCTTCGTGCTTAATTTTACGAAGCAGCTCATCGGGATTGGGACGCCACTCTTCAGTCATGGTTATTTTGTTTGAAATTGTTTATCTAATTCCAGGTTCAGTTTCAACACATTTACCCGTTCCTCACCTAAAAAGCCAAGCTGACGGCCTTCGGCGGTCTGGGCAATCAAATTTTCAATTTCCTTATTGGCAGTTATTGGCAGCTGGCGGGCTTTGCAAATCCTGTTTACCTGTAACAAAGCTCCGGCAACAGAAATATGCGGATCGAGTCCGCTGCCCGATGCATAAATCATCTCGGCAGGAACAGCGTGGTTTATTGGCAATTGATTGATAGAATCAAAAGTGGCTGTATTTTTTTTCGCACGTAACTGCAATTCTTTGCTCGTAGCTGACAAATTGCTTCCACCCGAAGGCATTGCATTGTAATCAATTGCAGACGGACGGCTGTTGAAATATGCGTTGCTGTCAAACTTTTGTCCAATCAGTTCACTTCCAACAGTTTTATTATCCAAAACAATCATACTTCCATTTGCACGATTAGCAAAAACAGTTTGACCAATAATAGTGACAAAAAGCGGATAGATTATTCCGGTCAGGACAGTCATAACCAGAAATATTTTTATTGATATAAGTATTGTTTTCATTATTCTACATTTTCAACATAATTCTAAATAGGACATTGCAAGAATAATTTATTTGAGAAAACATTTCGATGTATAAAAGTATAATTTATTCACTAAAACTAGTTGTACAATTACTCAAATAATTTTAATAAAATCAGACTAAGTGTAATACAGTGATAATTAAATCAATTACTTTAATTCCAACAAATGGAACTATAAGTCCGCCCACACCATAAATAAGGATATTCCGGCGTAAGATCTGCGTTGCACCCGATGGCCGATACGAAATTCCTTTTAACGCCAATGGTATTAAAGCTATAATAATCAACGCATTGAAAATGATCGAACTTAGCACAGCACTTTCCGGGCTTTGCAAATGCATGATATTCAGTTTCGATAGTGGTCCATTCATTCCTCCAAAGCCATATAAGCCCGCGAAAATAGCCGGAATAATGGCGAAATACTTAGCCACATCGTTGGCAATACTGAACGTGGTTAATGCGCCCCGGGTCATTAACAGTTGTTTCCCAATTTCCACAATTTCAATAAGTTTAGTCGGATTACTATCCAAATCCACCATATTACCGGCTTCGCGCGCTGCCTGTGTTCCGGTATTCATAGCTACGCCCACGTTTGCCTGCGCCAAAGCCGGCGCATCGTTTGTGCCATCGCCAATCATGGCAACTAATTTTCCATCTGCCTGTTCGGCTCGAATTACCTGCAATTTATCTTCGGGTTTTGCTTCGGCAATAAAATCATCTACACCGGCTTCGGCTGCAATAGAAGCAGCTGTCAATGGATTATCACCTGTAACCATCACCGTCTTAATTCCCATTTTTCGCAATTGGGCAAAACGCTCTTTAATGCCACCTTTCACAATGTCTTTCAACCTAACAACGCCAAGCACCTTTTCATTTTCAGTTACAACAAGCGGCGTAGAACCTTCGTTAGAAATTTGATAAACAGCCTGTTCTATCTCCATCGGATACACATTTCCAGCTGCTTCCACATAAGTTTTAATTGAATCGGCCGCACCTTTTCGTATTGATTTAAGCAGTTGTCCATCTTTATCATGAATATCAATGCCACTCATACGGGTTTGTGCCGTGAACGGAACCGATGAGATATGAAAACCGGATAAATCGCGTCCGCGCAGATTATATTTTTCCTTTACCAACATAACAATTGAACGGCCCTCAGGCGTATCATCCGACAACGATGACAACTGGGTTACCTCGGCCAATTCATGTTCATCAATTCCACTGGCACCAATTATTTCAGTAGCCATACGGTTTCCGAAGGTTATGGTTCCTGTTTTATCGAGCAGCAATACATCAATGTCTCCGGCTGCTTCAACAGCACGACCGCTTTTGGCAATCACATTCCTCGATAACAACCTGTCCATTCCACTAATACCAATGGCACTAAGTAATCCACCGATAGTTGTTGGAATTAAACATACCAATAGTGAAATAAGAATTGGTAATGTCAAACTCACTTTAGTAGCCGACTGGCTCACACTGTATGAATAATATGGATAAAGCGTAACTGTTGCCAATACGAAAATAATTGTAAGTCCAGACAATAAAATAGTCAGCGCAATTTCATTCGGCGTTTTCTGGCGTTTTGCTCCTTCTACCAAAGCAATCATGCGGTCGATAAATGAATCGCCAGGATCGCAGGTAACCTGAATCAAAACCTTATCGCTCAACACCATAGTTCCACCGGTTACAGCCGAGCGATCACCGCCACTTTCGCGAACAACCGGAGCCGATTCGCCTGTGATGGCAGACTCATCCACCGTGGCAATACCTTCAATAATTTCGCCATCAATAGGAATAATATCATTGGCTTCGCAAACTACAATGTCACCTTTTCTCAATTCGCTGGCAACAACTAAAGTTTCCTTTGTTCCGGTCAGTTTGCGAGCCATTACGCTGGTTTTCAATTTGCGGAGCGAATCGGCCTGCGCCTTACCGCGTCCTTCGGCAATGGCTTCGGCAAAATTAGCAAACAACGATGTAAACCACAACCAGATAACGATTTGCAAATTAAACCCGCTAAAATCTGTTATCAGCATGAATGTTGAAAAAACAGCACCAACGAAGACCACAAACATAACCGGATTTTTAAGCTGGTTTCGTGGATCTAATTTTACAAATGAGCTTTTAAGTGCCTCAATCAAAAGTGCTTTTTCAAAAAAGCTTGAATTTTTATTTCGTTTCATAATTTTCTCTATTTAAAACACCTTACCTGACATCATCAATATATGCTCAACAATAGGTCCTAATGACAATGCCGGGAAGAAAGTCAGCGCACCAACAATCAGGATAACAGCTATCAACAATCCGACAAAAGTAAGGTTGTCTGTTCGGAAAGTTCCTGACGAAACAGGTATTACTTTTTTCTTCGAAAGGCTGCCGGCAATGGCTAATACCGGAATTATCACTCCAAAACGACCAACAAGTATTCCAACTCCAACCATCAAATTATAAAAGTTAGTATTGGCGTTCAATCCTGCAAAAGCACTACCGTTATTGGCAGCAGCAGAAGTGAAAGCATACAACATTTCAGAAAATCCATGCGGCCCTTTGCTTAGCAAACTGCTTAATCCGGCATCGGTTGTACAAGCAATTGCAGTAAAAACAAGAATGATAAAGCTTGGTGCAATAACACCCATAATCGCCATTTTTACTTCGTAAGCTTCAATTTTCTTTCCCAGATATTCAGGCGTCCGGCCCACCATCAGGCCTGCAATAAAAACAGTGAGGATGACAAAAATAAGCATGCCATACAGCCCTGCCCCAACACCACCAAACACAATTTCGCCCAACATCATATTAAACATGGCAACAAAACCCGACAATGGCGACAAACTGCTATGCATGGCATTGACCGAACCGTTGGAAGCTGCCGTGGTGGCATTTTCCCAAATAAGACTGTTTATTGTTCCAAATCGCAATTCCTTTCCTTCGAGTATGCCTGCAGAGAAATGATATTCCGAATAAACCGAAATTCCCAGACCAATGACAAAAAGAATAAACATAGTGAGATAAATGTACCAACCCTGTTTCAGTGAGTTAATCATTTTTCCATAACAATAAATGAATGAGGCTGGAAGCAGTAAAATAGCCAACATTTCCAAAAAATTGGTCAACGGAGTGGGATTTTCGTAAGGATGAGTACTATTGGAATTAAAAAAACCGCCACCATTTGTACCTAATTGTTTTATAGCTATCTGAGAAGCCGCAGGGCCCTGAGGGATAACTTGTTGTACTTTTTCTACAGTAGTAATAGTCTTATAAGCACTTATATTCTGAACAACACCTTGCCCAATTAAAACAACCGACAATAAAATACTCAATGGCAAAAGAATATAAATAACCGAACGTGTCAAGTCCACATAGAAGTTTCCAAGATCGTTACTTAACTTGTTTCGGATACCTCGAATCAACACTAACGCAACGCCAAAACCGGTAGCTGCACTCACAAAATTCTGAACCGTCAATCCGATTAACTGAGTAAAATAACTCATAACCGTTTCGCCGGCATAACTTTGCCAGTTGGTATTGGTCATGAAACTAACCGCCGTATTAAAAGCCAATGTCCAACTCACATTTTCAAGGTGTTGAGGGTTCAATGGCAGTTGTTTTTGTATCAACTGCACAACAAAAACGAACAAGAACCCAAGAAAATTGAAACTCAACAAAGCAAATGTATATTGTTTCCAATCCATTTGGCTATCGGATTTTACGCCAATTAGTTTATAAACCCCGTTTTCGAGCCACGATAAAATTCCTTTTGCTTTAAAAGGTTTGTTATCGAAAACGTTGAACATGTAATTTCCCAAAAGTGGAGTTAAACCCACCAAAAGCAATAGATATATAAATATCTGTAAATAATCAAAGTAGTTCATACATAAATTATTGCCCCCTAATCCCCGAAAGAGAAAAGAGAAATTGTTTTAAAATTTTTCGGGATTAAATAAAGAATAAAACAGGTAAACCAGCAGAAGAATTGCCAGTATCAGCGCAATCGTCATCATAAGAATATAGTTTCTAACGAAAATGAATAACTTACATTTAATTAAAAAAGAGTGAAGTATTTATGTTTAATTAAATATCGCGTACAAATAAATCTTAGGTTATCAGATCTTATTTATAATTATTCACCTGCAATGCTTTGCGCAACGAAATTGGAATAATAATGGTGGTCAATCCCAATTTATAAAGCCTGCGCTGAATAGAAAAGATAGTATAATTATGCAACAATCTGGAAGCCCGATATGTTCCACTAAAGACTAACTGCCCACCAATAAACGTGGTATTATGGTATTTATCAACAATTTCCGGAACAATTCTCAAGACTTCTTCGGCTACATCGGTGCCAATAGCATAGCGGTATTCGGCATGATAGCCTAACTGATTGATCAGGTATACATATTTACCCAAATCCTGCTGTATATTTTCTGTAATCGTTTCTACCACAGCACCGTGATGAAAGCTGTCCGCATCCACAATCCCCACCTGTATAAATACAAAGTTTTTATAAACATCCTTGAATTTACTCAAAATCTTGAACAACGAATACAGGCCAACTCCGGTATACCCATTAACCAGTATTACAGCAGTCATATCGCTGTAATCTATCTCATCTACCTTCGATTTCCGAACAAGATTTTTATTCAATTCGGCAATGGTTTCTGGCATTTTGGAGTTCATAATCTTTTGAATACGAACTATCTCCTGGCCTATTTTATTGTAATGTCCTTTTATGTAAAGCGCCAAACCAACCAATGCTCCCGTTATTAAAATAGTAATCCAACCACCTTCGTGAAATTTAATCACAATCACGGTAAATAATATGAAAGTGGTAAGCAAAAAACCGGTGCCGTTTATCAGCAATTTACCCAACCATTTTTTATCAGTCTTACGCTCATTAATCCAATGTTTCACCATCCCAAATTGTGACAATGAGAAAGTTATAAACACATTAATACTATAAAGCACCACCAGAAAACCTACCGAAGCTTTCGACAGCCAGATTACAAAATAGGCTGCAATTCCCATAATTAAAATTCCGTTTTGCGAAACCAGGCGATCGCTCAACATGGAAAAACTGCGTGGCAACCACGAGTCATGAGCCATATTAGCCATCACGCGTGGCCCATCCAGAAATCCGGTTTGAGCCGCCACAAAGAGCAAAGCTGCTTCAGAAATAAGCGTTACGTAAAGAAAAGTTTGCCCAAAAAGTGGATTCCAGTTGGCAATGGCAGTATTTATAAGCACCGCATTCATTGTTTTTCCGGGCTGCATATGAACACCAAAAAGGAAGTAAGAAATAATCAATCCAAGCACAGCAGCCGACAGCGAAATAGCCAGCAAACGCATGGTTTTAATCGCGGTTTTAACACGTGGTTCGCGCAAATTTGGAATCCCGTTGCTCACAGCCTCAATACCGGTATACGTCCCGGCACCCATACTATAAGCCTTCATAATCAGGAATATCGTACCATAAATACCCAGCGACCGCACTGTAGTCCCAAACTCAGTACCAGTCTGAACGGCTACGGTCTTCACTTCGGGAGCATGAGTGGCAAATGAATAACCAATCAGAAAAATATGAGAAAGAATAAATACGATGAATATGGGGGTCAGTGCCGTTACTGACTCCTTTACTCCCCTGAGATTCAACAAAGTAAGAACGCCCAAAGCTGAGAGTGCGAATGCAACCTTATAGCTGTGATATTCAACCGGTAAGAAGCTAAAAACTGCATCAGCTCCACTGGAAATAGAGATTGAAATTGTCAACACATAATCAATCAGCAACGCACAGCCCGAAATCATCCCCACGTTTGGAGAAATGAGCCTTGTTGCCACTAAATATCCGCCACCGCCGTGAGGGAACAGTTTTATGATCTGCGAATAACTGGTGCTGATAATAAAAATTGTCACCATAGTTATTAAACCAACAATAATAGACAAGTTCACATGAACACCCAGTGTTTTATAAATTTCTTCGGGACCATAACATGAAGAAGACAACGCATCGGAACCAAGTCCGACCCATGCCAGAAACACAACAAGTGAAATTTGCCGAAACGTACTGCTATCGTTCAAATCGCGTGGATTTCCGATAACCGTTTTCTTTACTTTACCAATAACATCAGTCATAATTTTACCTTAAAATTGAACATAAATACCTCGTTGCAAAGTTCCGACATATTTTATAAAGCTGGCATAAAGATATTTCACGCATGTATAAAGATTTTATAAAGATTGGAGGTAAATTGTCCAAAAACAGATAGAACACATTTTTTTACTACTTTTGTGCTCCTTTATTAATTCAATTTTCTCCGTGAATAACAAAGAAATAAACTCTCCTATTTATATCGACGAATATGATTATTCGCTTCCTGACGAACGCATAGCCAAATACCCGTTGGCCAAAAGGGATTCGTCCAAATTGCTTCTTTACCGGAATGGTAGCATCTCTGAAAGCCAGTTTTGCAATATCGCCAATTTTTTGCCTGAAAATTCATTATTGGTTTACAACAATACACGTGTCATTCAGGCTCGTATGATATTTCATAAAGAAACCGGGGCACGCATTGAAGTTTTTTGCCTGGAGCCAATCACGCCTTCTGATTATGCACAATCGCTGGGTGCAACAACTGAATGTATATGGAAATGCATGGTAGGCAATCTGAAGAAATGGAAAGCCGGAACTTTGAGCAAAAACATTGATATCGAAGGAAATTCGTGCACCTTTACAGCCGAGCGACTGAACACGGAAGGAAACACGCATACAGTGAGGTTTACGTGGGATAATCCAAACATTCTTTTTGCCGATATTCTGGAAGAAGCCGGCGAACTGCCTATTCCACCTTACTTAAACCGTGAAACGGAAGAAAGCGACCTGACTTCTTATCAAACCGTTTATTCCAAAATAAAAGGTTCGGTTGCTGCTCCTACAGCCGGATTGCATTTTACGCCCGGGGTTTTTGAGACACTGAAATTCAAAAACATAGAAATAGAAGAACTGACTTTGCATGTAGGTGCCGGAACCTTCCAGCCTGTAAAAACACGTGATATTGCCGAACATATAATGCACACCGAAGTTATTTCGGTTCATCGTAGTACGATTGAGAATTTGCAAAAAAAACTCGGGAAAATCATTGCCGTGGGAACAACTTCGGTGAGAACTCTGGAAAGTTTATATTACATAGGTTTGATGCTTCGCGAAAATCCCAACAATCCGGTTTTCAACGTTTCGCAATGGCAACCTTATGAAACTCAAAGCGAATTGTCTGCTTATGATTCTTTGCAAAACATCCTGGCTTATCTGGATAAAAACAACCTGACGACTTTGCATGCCGAAACGCAGATTATGATAAAACCCGGATACTCATTCCGTGTAGTCGAGGGTATAATCACCAATTTTCATCAACCAAAAAGCACTTTGTTACTGCTCGTTTCAGCTTTTGTAGGTGGTAACTGGAAAGAAATTTACAACTATGCCTTGGAGAATAATTTCCGTTTCCTGAGCTACGGCGACAGCTCATTACTCTTAAAATAAAAAGTAGCCTGAATTGGATTTCAGGCTACTGTATTCGTAAATTTTCAATTTACTTTTTCACAAACTTATACGTATATTTACCTTCGCCAGTATTTACAAACAGAAAATAAAGCCCGGTTTTCAAACCAGACACATCAATTTCATTTTCAATCAATTGCCTATTGAAGACAATAATCCTGCCATCGACTGTAGCAATCGACACCGTAGCCGGCTTCAACAAATTATTGATTTTCAGAAAGTCAATTGCCGGATTTGGATAAATCGTTATTTCAATACCACCGCTAATTTCATTGAGTCCGGTGAACTTTGAAGGAGAATAATAGTGATTTGAGACAGACTGCTTAGCCCAAGCATTGGTACTCCAAAGGTATGAGGTATTCACAGTCAAATTACCATTAGCATTGTACAAGAAATCTGATTTAGTTTCTGGGACCCATGCAGATAAATTATCATCCCATGTGTAGGAAACAACCGAAGTCATATTGTCCTTATTATCAAATATATACACACCCTTAAATTGTCCCTTCCAAAAAGATGCACTGTTATTCCACTCATAGTTTATAATAGAAGTTATTGCACCATTTGCAGCATAAGTCATCGTTGTTTTTCCGTACAAATTCCATGTTGAGGTATTGCTGGCCCATCTATACTCTGTAGAGAGAGTATCTCTTCCTGCGGCATCATTCATTATTACATACTTCACATCGTTTTCAAGCTGGTTACTACTATTGTTTAATTTCGAATCAATCTGAAGAGTCAAATATCCGCTACCATCATACGAATAATCGGACTTACCATTTAATTTCCATGAACTTGTGGCAGTCACCCACGCATAATTCGTATCCAACATCTTTTTTCCATTAGTATAATTCGATACATTTTTAGTGGAAGCAACCCAGGAAGACGATAAGAAGTCCCAGGTATAAGTAATATGTTCCGTTTGGTGGTTATTGGCATCGTACATTGCTGTATATTTTGAAGTGCCGAGAGAAAAACCGCCGTAAACAACAACATTTGTGCTCGATGTTATATTTCCACGCGAGTCATAAGTAAGATTATTTTTTATACTCAAGTCCCATTCCGATGTATCGCCATTCCATGTATATTGAGCAATAAGCGTATCCCGGTCATTGACATCTTTGAAATAAACAGTCTTACTCAAATAATTATCGGTTGCGTCTTTAGTAATAGTACTATCCAACACCATATTCAACGAAACATTAGCACTCTGTTGCTGAAGATCAATAGAACGCTTTGCATAAAGTGTAAAAATAGAATTTTCAGGAGACATTGTTTTTAATTCTATTTTGTTAGGGTTCAAGACTGAAACGGACTCAACAAAACCCGGAATACCGGGATGTGAGTTCCTGAGTTGAGCAAATAGAGCCACAACACCGAAGCTCAGGAAAACAATTACAGGTAAAATCTTTCTCATATACTTAAAATTTTAAATTGTCAAACAAAAAAGATGTCAAGGTCCAACTTACTACTCGTTCAATTATAACTGTAATATAATCAGTATAAAAAAACAATCTCGTCGGATTGAATGTTTCTCTGTCAATAACAAATCAGGATTCTTTTAATACAAATAAATATAGTTTATCTTATAAAATCATTTATTTAATTTCCAATGTTTTATGGCTACAAAAATGAGCCTTCTCAATTTAATAAATAGTTAAAATTAAAATTGAATTAAAATAGCAAAAACAACATTTCAAAAGAAACAAAGCATTATTCTGTACAAAACATCAAATTTAATTTATCAAACAGCCCAGTTTAGGCAGAACTCACATGACACAAAACCAAACGCACTCTTGCACAACCCTCACATTTTTTGTACTTTTGTGCCACTTTTCAGTTCAACTGCACAACGCAATATATTAATGGAAAAAATTATCATTCTCGACTTCGGTTCTCAAACCACACAGTTGATTGCCCGCCGCTTACGCGAGCTAAACGAATACTGTGAAATTTTACCCTACAACAAGTTTCCACAACAAACCGATAACATCAAAGGTGTTATCCTTTCAGGAAGCCCGTTTTCGGTTTACGACCCTACGGCTTTTAAAACTGACTTGAGCAATATCCGCGGAAAATTTCCGGTATTGGGTATTTGTTACGGAGCTCAGTTTATGGCCTATACCTCCGGTGGGAATGTAGAATCGGCCGGAACACGCGAATACGGCCGCGCCAATCTTAGCTATATCGACTCTTCCGATGCGTTGCTTAAAGGCATTACTCCCGGATCACAAATCTGGATGTCGCATGGCGATTCTATCACAAAAATTCCGGAAGGCTTCAATAAAATTGCAAGTACCGACGATGTGGAACTGGCTGCATACCATGTTGCCGGAGAAAAAACCTGGGGTGTACAGTTTCACCCGGAAGTGTACCACACGCTGGATGGATTGCAATTGCTCGAGAACTTTTTGAATATCTGCGAATGTAAACGCGAATGGTCACCAGCTTCGTTTGTTGAAAGCACCGTGGCGGAACTAAAAAAACAACTGGGCAATGACAAGGTAGTCCTCGGATTGTCTGGTGGTGTCGATTCATCAGTTGCAGCCGTACTTCTGAACAAAGCAATTGGTAAAAATCTGACTTGTATTTTCGTTGACCATGGTTTGCTTCGTAAAAACGAGTTTGAGAAAGTAATGAGCGACTACGAGCATCTTGGATTAAATGTAATAGGTGTAAACGCCAAAGAACGCTTCTACAAGGCATTAGCCGGCGTTTCGGATCCGGAACAAAAGCGCAAAATCATTGGTAGTGGTTTTATTGATGTATTCGATGAAGAAGCACACAAAATAAAAGATGTAAAATGGTTAGCCCAAGGCACTATTTATCCCGATATCATTGAATCGCTTTCCATTACCGGAACAGTGATCAAGTCACATCACAACGTGGGTGGGCTTCCTGAAAAAATGAACCTGAAACTGTGCGAACCATTACGTTTGCTTTTCAAAGACGAAGTGCGCCGCGTAGGAAATGAATTGGGCATGATGCACCATCTAATCAAACGTCAGCCATTCCCCGGACCCGGTTTAGCTGTACGTATTCTTGGCGACATTACTGCTGAGAAAGTACGTATTTTGCAGGATGCTGATGATATTTTTATTAGCGGACTACGCGAATGGAACCTATACGACATGGTTTGGCAAGCTGGAGTTATCCTGCTTCCGGTACAATCGGTTGGTGTAATGGGCGATGAACGTACTTACGAGAATGCAGTAGCCCTACGTGCTGTAACTTCTACCGACGCCATGACGGCAGACTGGGCTCAACTTCCTTACGAGTTTCTGGCCAAGATGTCGAACGAAATCATCAATAAAGTAAAAGGTGTAAATCGCGTGGTGTACGACATCAGTTCGAAGCCACCGGCAACGATTGAATGGGAATAAAATCTATTTACGATTTAATCATTTACAATTTACGATTGCATGGTAATTTATTCCAATATGCAATCGTAAATTTTTTAAACAATAACGCGTACTAAACAACCAATCATAATTCTAAAATCGTAAATCTAAAATTGATCGACACCCACTCCCATATTTATTCGGAAGAGTTCGACACCGACCGTACCGAAACCATTCTGCGCGCCAAAGAAGCAGGTATTACGCACATCATCCTACCCAATGTAGATAGCGAAACCTTACCACAAATGCTGGCTTTAGAGGCAGAACATCCGGACTATTGCTATGCTGCTATCGGGCTTCATCCTACCAGTGTAAAGGAGAATTATATGGAAGAACTGGCTTTAGTAGAATCTGAACTAAAACGACGCAGTTGGATTGCCATTGGTGAAATTGGGATTGACCTTTATTGGGACAAAACATTTTTGAAAGAACAAATCACCGCCTTTAGACAACAAATTGACTGGGCATTGGAATATGACCTGCCCGTAATCATTCATGTCCGCGATTCGTTCGACGAAACCATGGAAGCATTAGCACCTTACAAGAACTCTTCACTGAAAGGCGTCTTCCATAGTTTTACTGGCACCATCGACGAAGCCCGTGAAATTCTCGAATTCGGTGGCTTTATGCTTGGAATCAATGGAATTGTCACCTTCAAAAATTCCGGACTGGCAGCAACTGTAGCACAAATTGACCTGAAACACATTTTGCTTGAAACCGATGCACCTTACCTCACTCCTGCTCCAAATCGTGGGAAAAGGAATGAAAGTGCATACGTCCAACTGGTTGCGAAAAAACTGTCAGAAGTGTATAATTGTACAATTGAAGACATTTCGCAACAAACGACAAAAAATGCCTTATCTTTATTTAAAAGATTAAAGAATTAGCACTGATTATTCGGTATATTTTTATACTTTTGCAATTCCAAAAACGGAAAGGTGCTCGAGTGGTTGAAGAGGCACGCCTGGAAAGCGTGTATACCCCTAAAGGGTATCGAGAGTTCGAATCTCTTCCTTTCCGCAACAGTTTAATTTCAATCGGTTTCATACCGCAAGTAGTTGAAATTATATCATAATAAAAAATCGCACAATACCATTAGGTATTGTGCGATTTTTTATTATATCCGGTATATTATCGGAATGGTGGACAAAGAAAAATATGCTCATTAATATACAGTTACCCTAATCACATAAATAAACAATCTTAGTTACATTAATCAATTCACTGGTATGATACGTAAAATTCCTTTTTTATTTGTTGAAGGTAAAGTAATTTCAGCGAAACCCGGATAATAAGAATGCAACTGAACTTCTTTATTTTCAAAAAATGCCTTGTATTTCTTTTGCGGATTAAGACAAACGAGCATGCATCTTTCGTGAGCAGCACAGCTATTATCAAAAGAAATGGTGGCTGAATACTCTGTGAAGTCATTTGTAAACCGATCTTGCTGTATCCATATCTCAAAACCAGTGGTTACTTTACCTATTTTGTAGTAAGCCGAAAAAAAATTGATTACAGGAGAAGACAATCCTGAAAATTGATGCCAACCAGCTCCTCTTCCTGATGATATAATAAAATGTTCGAAGCTGTAGTTACTTGCTTCGCACTCGTCATTCCACACCTGCAATATTTTGCGTGCTGTTTTATACGCAAGCTCACCTTTACCACAATCCAGAAGTGATTTCCATATTGTCCACTGGTATGGAATCCAAACAGCTCCGTTCCAGTATCCATCAGTTTTGTAATAAGATGCAGATTGATCTACCGTGGAGATACCTACTGAAGTCCACAACTCTTTATCTGAGAAAAGGTGCCCGATCAAGCGGGCTTCCTGACCTTTCTTACATATGCCCGCAACAAGCGGCGAAACACCATCCAGTCCTTTATTGAAGTTGGAATTGTCCTGCGGATAACGGTATATCCCTGTTGCATTTTCATTTTCATCATGAGTTACATAACTGAAGTAGCCGGCTTGTTCATCCCACGAGTATTTTTGTATCGCATCTGTAAAAGTTTTGATTTCACGATCGTAGAACCTGATATCCGACACGTAGCCAAGTTCATTGGCTGCCATGCGTAAAATTTTAGCAGCCCTGATATAGAAAGCCGTTGAAACTACCGGGGTAACGCGAGGGTTGGTTTTATCTTTATTATGGAAATAATATTGCGGAGGATAGTCGTCCCAGCCTCCGGAATTATAAAAATAATCCCATGTCCGAAGCAAACCCGAGCCTTTCATTCTCGTGGTAGATCCCATTGTATGCCCGGCCATAAAGTTGTAATACTGCTTTAAGCGTGGATACAAAAAAGATAGTACTTTTTTGTTTTTTGTCAGATTCCACAGGTCGAAATAAGCAAACATCTGAATTGGCAGTGGAGTTCCATGATGAATAAACGCTGACTGGCTGCCAACCGGAGTTGTATATGCTTTTATTGCTTCAAAAGCTTTTACTTCATCAATATCCAACAGTCCTAATGCAATAAACCCTAAGTCCCATGTATAAAGACTATTCCAGTTTTTTCCGGGAGTAAAATGCCTGATATATTCCCTTTGAGTATATATTGGATATGATATATTGGATAGAATAGCTGATTGCAAAAGTTGCCGACCAAAAGCATATTGTTTCCCATCCGGCAAAATAGCTAGTGCAAGTGAATCATTTTGCATCTGCTTCGCCTTATTTACGAACGCTGTTTGATCCTGATTAAACTGCTTTAAAGCAGACTCAACCAACTTCTTTTCGCCACATGTGAGCAATACGTAAAGCGACTGCTCTGAATTAGGAGCAAGTACAACCGGCCGAAGAAACGAATTTGTATAATGCCAGTCCCGGTCACCCACCAAAATCTCGTCCACATGATTGTGTACTTTTTTTCTAAGAAAAGATTCAAGCTCACTGTTTAACACCTGTCTTATTTCCGAATTTTTAAAATTCCAGGCAACACCATAGTAATTATCAATATCCGGATATTTAAGAATAAAATTTTGCTGATTGCTTCCTTTAATTACCTGCGGCGTAAATGCTACATCCTGTTCTTTCAGAGTCAAACTATTAAAATCTGATTCTGCACCTATAAAAAATCCATCCAAATCAACAGGTACAGTGCCTGTCGACTGAAGTGCAAAATCATATTTTCCTTGTTTATCCACATGATAGTTTAGTTCTACAAATTCATACTCTCCTGTCCCATTCAACTCAATAGTTTTATTAACCAATCCGCTCGCTACAAAAGTTGTTCTTGTATCCCGGGGCAATCTGTAACGCAACAAAAGCTTCCCGCTCTTCTCCTTTACCTGTAAATTATATGACACTTTATCGCCAATATCCTTTCCAAAACCCTTCGATAAAACACTTCTGCTCACAGACTTTTCATCAAGTCTCTCATTCCGCATCCAACCGTCATAGACTAGGTTATATTGCGCCGTTTTTCTAATCAGCCCCAGTCCGGCATAGTCAATGGCATTATACCAGGTCAGGTTTTCAGCTCCTTCCACATGAATTCTGGAAGCTTGTTCCGGGTAATCGATATAAGCCATATTATTGAACATGAGATTTTGCGGGATATCAGTATTGTTTACCGATTTGATCTCCACCAAAACAGCTGAATTACTTAAAACAAAATAAGTAACATCTACATAAACGCGGTTCTTCCATTCCAGCTGATATCTGTAGGTAAAACGCTTCATATCAGGCGAAAAATTCCAGGGAAAATAAGATGACTCAAATAACACATGTGGCACCAGCTGCTTGTTTCGGTAATAGCCCGGCATAACTGAAAAATCGAACCTAAGCCCTTTTTTCATATCCGGAATATGCGATATACCTGCATATTTTTTCGAATAAGGCCCCCAGGGCAACAGGGAACTAATATCATGGCTATCATTAAAATAACCCGAACTAATTCCATTACCAGCTAAAACTGAGGACTTAATTATCAGAAAATAAATAAGAAGGTTAATTACACGTTTCATCGTTATTGTCTAATGAAATTATTAGCTTTACAACTTTACGAAAACAGTCGGCTGGGCAGTTTTCACTTTTTTATAAATTGAAATACGCTTTGCTGGTCGGCCTGATTTATTTTTGCAAGATATAGTCCGGACTTCAAAAACGATAAATCCAAAAATGAATCGTTTTGAATTTTATTTGAAATAATACTTTGTCCTGTAACAGTGAATATTGTAGCTTCAATGTCATCATTGATATCTGATTTCAAAAATAACTTATTATCAACAAGGCTATTATAGTTAAACACGCGAGAATTAGCCTTAGTATCTTTAAGTCCGGTAGCACTGGTTTTAAACACGTAGCTCAAAGCAAGATTTCCCGACTTTGTAATATAAACCTGTGATGCATTGGTAATAAGACTACCCTGAGCTTTGAAGTCTTCAAAAATAACGTTCGTTATATTGAAATCTCCACTAAATTTCATATTTTTATTGTCGAAGCAGCTAACTCTCACTATTTTTATGTCAGATATAGTAGCAAGTTTCGATTCAAATTCAACGCCGTATCTGCCTCCCGACACTGTCGATTCCGTTTCTTCAACCCGAATATCACGAAACTCTACATTATTAATTGGTTTTGTCCCTTCGCGAGTATCTACGGCAACCCCTCGTCTGCAATGAATCACATCGCAGTTGCGAAACAAAATATTAGTCATATCACCAACACTTTGCATACCAGCTTTAACCCCACCGCTCCAGTTGTAAGATACATTATTGCTAAACAAGCAGTTATCCATATTAGTATATCGGGCTTTTGAACAGTACGCATCGTCGATTGTTATCACAAAACACTGGTTTACAACCGTATTGGACGAAGACACGACATCAATACCATCGTTCTCAATTTTATATCTGATATCTTTGTGGTTCAACACTTTTACATTTTCTACATTTAGATTTGTCGACCGCATTAGTTCAAGAGTCCAACCAGTAGCATCTTTAACAACAATTCCTTCCAATCCGACATTTTTAGAATAATCGAGTTGAATTACCCTGCGCCGTGGATGTTCAATCGACTGCGATGTAAAACCAGCGGGCGGCGACATAAGTTTGTAACCACTTGCGTCGATTTCGCCTCTTCCGGTAATTTTGGCGTTTTGAGCGTTATGAATAATCACTGCCGGTGATAATGCCGATACCGTCATATCATATTTAGTCCTATCATCGATAGCTTTGAGCACTGCGCCCGGTGCTAAATATAGTTCGACATTGCTTTTAACTGACAAGTTTTCTTTAATTTGATATAATCCATAAGGAACATAAACAATGCCACCACCAGCTGCCGAGGCTGCATTTATTGCATTTTGAATGGCCGTTTGTGCAAAGGTAACACCGGTTGAGTCGGCCAGATAGGGTGCAGCCGTAACCTTATAAATGCCCGGAGTATTTATAGTTGGAGCGTCTTTTTCAGGCTGATCGCCCAAAATGACCAGCTTTTCAAAGCTATTTATCTGAACAACAAGGTAACGAGGTGTTTCATCGTTGGATTTTACCTGCGAAAGATTGAAAGAAAGTTGCTTGCCGCTGACAGTAGCTTGTATGCCTAACGAAAGAGGGCTTACTTTAAAGGTGCTGATGTTTTCGCTGGCAGTAATTGTAATAGTCACATCTTCATCGAAACCTATATGCATGTAATGATAATCCATGTAATCAATCACATTAGCAGTTTTGTCACCAACCTTTATGCTGAAAATTTTGCTTTGCACTGCATTTGGCGGAGTTGGATAAATGTCGACAACAGCGTATGAAAATGAATTTATCAACAGAACAAAGGAAAAAAAGCATGTTACTGTGATCCGGCTGAGTAGTGTATTGTTCATAATTTTCAATAGTATTAAATCATTAATTAAATTCAAATAAATTCAGCCGGAGTAAAAGTCAGAATCAAATATAAAGTATTTACTGCAAATAAATGTGAGAAACGATAATATTTGAAATCCGACTTACTTGTAACTTCATAACATCGTCGATATTAAAGATATCGAAACTCCGGCATTGACCAGTGATATATCAAAAAAATGCCCCGTACAGTTTGAGTTGCCAATTAAAGTTTGGCAACGGCAGTTGCAATAGAAAAAACGGGAAGCGTTTTTGATTGACACTTCCCGCTTTAGTTATTTGAAATTATTTAATTTCTTTGATTTTTATATTCTGGAACCAAACTTCGTTGCCATGATCCTGCAAAAGTATATTTCCACTTTCTGCATTTCCGAAATTAGGCCAACCTTTATATTTGCTGTAAGCAACCAATGCATTGAACATCTGGTTATTTCTATCGTATTCAACCACTTTAACACCGTTTAACCAGTGCTCAACATGATTGCCTTTTACTAAAATTCTTGCTGTATTAAAGAAACCGTTACGATATGGTTTGTTCTGAATGGCCGGAATCAGATCGTATAATGAACCTAATTTGCGGTTACCATTTACACCTAATTTTGCATCAGGGTGTTTTTCGTCATCCAAAATTTGAAATTCGCAACCAATAGAAGAACCTGCTCCCTGATTTAATTCTGTATCAACAAAGTATTTAACTCCACTATTTGCTCCCGGAGTGATTTTAAAATCAACAACCAATTCAAAGTTTTTATATTTTTGTGTTGTTACGATATCACCACCGTTGTTTGATTCAGCACCATCCGATGATAATACTTTCAAAACATTATTTTCAATCACCCAACCTTTTTGTGGAAAAGTTGTCAAACGTGCACCTCTCCAGCCTTCGGTAGTTTTACCATCCCACAACAGCTTCCAACCTTCTGCTTTTTCTTTGTCCGAAATAGTATTAGGGATACAGTTTTTTTGAGCTGCTACCACAGCTTCTGAACGTTTTTCCTGAGCAACTCCAGTAGTGCAGATACGAATATTTTTCCATGAAACTGTTTTTCCAGCCTGAGCTGCATCGCCGATAGCATGTACCTGCAGTGCAATGAAGCCTGAAGCAGTTTGCTCGTCAAGGATGTTAGCGCAAGGTACATCATTCACCCAGGTACGAATATTATTTCCGATAGCTTCGATACGCGCCTTGTTCCATTCACCATTTTTGAAGGCTTTGCGTGCCAGAGGACTTTGGGTCAGATCATAAAGCCAGCCTTTTCTTGCTTCATCATAAATACCACCTGTCCAGGCTCTTTCTGAAGGATCAATTTCAAATTGGTAACCATGTACACGACCATTTTCGAAAGTTTTGTCTGAAAGTGAACGGAATTGTACCCCCGAATTGAGTCCGGCATCTACTTTAAATTCGAATTCAAGGATGAAATCACCGTACGTTTTTTTTGTAGCCAAAAACGTATTGGGAGTATTCATCTTACTGATACCTACGATAGCACCATTCTCCACTTTGTACTCGGCAGTTCCGTTTAGTTTAGTCCAGTTTTTCAGATCTTTACCATTAAACAAATTTTCCCATTTAGCCTGAGAAAAGGCTGAAAAACACAACACAACCAGCGTTGATAATAATAATAGTTTTTTCATTTGGTGTTTTATTTTAATTTTTAGTGTTAAATATAATGCTTATAAAATAAAAGATGACTCTCAGCATACTCCAGAAAATGTATAATGCTGCTGCAAAGAGCAAAACAGGCCAAATCTGTGTATAAAGCTCGGAGTAAGCTGTGTTATATGCAATAATGGCATATAAGTCCAACAAATTAGCAATAACAAAGCAAGCCAGAAATGTAAGCAATTCAATCTTAATCCTTTTGGCAGTAATAATCAGGTCTTTCATAATCCGGTACGTTTATGATTCAAATAATTAATTTTGTACTCCTTCGGGAAAGTTACTATCTGTTGTTTTTCAATTGCTTCATAACCAAGTAAGCATAATGCACTGGCATAATAACCTTCTTCAGCAATTTTTACTGGCTGTTTCTTCGTTATCACAGCTTCTACAAAAGCATCGAGCATCAACGATGTTCCATCCGATTGAGGCCGCTCGCCCAGGATATATTCACCTTTATTTTCATTCGCGGTTTCAGGAGCCCAACTTGTTCCTGCAAACGGAATAGCATCGAATAATTTATGTTCAATGTCATTAATCAGTTGCAGAAAACCCGGTGCAGGTTCCGTATTTTCAAAATAATATTTTCCTTTTTCAAGTTCAATGGTTCCTAAACTTCCGAGAACCTGCTCTTCCAATCCATAAAATTTATTGGAAACAACAGATTCAAAATTCAGTTTAACCCCGTTTTCGTAAACATAGATACAGGAGACATTATCATACACCTCACGTTTTTCTTTCCAACGGGTAATAGATCCGTGTCCCATCACTTTCTCCGGAATACTACGCATTGCCCAGGTTCCAATTTGTATCTGATGACAAGCCAGTTCGGTCATTAATCCACGGGAATACTCATTGTACAACCGCCAGTTAATTTGCCTTTCGAGTTCGGGCGAAGGTACCGGGCGACGCCAGTCGTTGTTACGAAACCAATACGTACGGAATGATTCCAGATCGCCAAAAGTACCTGCGTAAATCATTTCCATGGCCCGGATATATCTGGGGTCGAAAAGGCGCTGCTGACCGGCAAAAAATATTTTGCCGGTAGAGCGGTGCTTATTGTACATTTGAAAACAATCTCCAATATGCATAGCCAATGCTTTTTCGCAGAAAACGTGTTTTCCCGCATCAAAAGCATCCATTGCTATTTTGAAATGCGTATTCAATGGCGTTGCTATCAAAACTGCATCTATCTCTTTATTTTCAAGCAACTTACGATAATCCTTGTAAACTTTGGCTTTCGGATACATCTTAAGCGCCTCATCGATAGAAGGTTGATATATGTCGCACAGTGCCACCACATCAGCTTTCGGATTGTTTTTCAGGAAACTCATCAAAAAACGGCCACGCGATCCGGGTCCGATAAACCCCAACCTGACAATGGATTTTTTGGTATGCTCTGTTTCAGAAAATACGGAAAGCCACGGACTTGAAGCCAATAACACAGCGCTTCCGGCCATTCCCATATTTTTCAGAAAATCTCGTCTGTTCATTATAATTTATAATACTCTTCCCAGCCTTTGCGTGGCGGTGTATCCACCAGCATCTGATTAGCAATCTTATTATTAGTTATCTGTTTGGTTTTGGGATCAAACAAAAGTTTTGTATTCAGGCGTTGAGCCAAAACTCCTAAGCAGAAAACCTGACTAAGAGGGCCGGCAATATGAAACGGTGAACGTGTTTTCTCTTGTCCTTTACATGCCAACAGGAAGTTTGCAAAGTGATTCGATGGGCTTAACGGAACATCCGGTAATTTGGATGCCATTTCTTTGGCTTTTTCTTCCGGAATGATACTCAACGTACTTCCGTGGGTTCCACCCTTGAATGTCAACTCCTTGCTGTAAATAATTTTACCCGGATTCAAAGCAGATGGCATAATTTGTCCGTTCGATGGAGGCGGGATATTCGGGTCAAGTTCCGATACTCCATATCCTTCCGGAATTGGAGGTAGATTATCAATACCATCATACCAGGTTACATCACAAGCCGGCATGTTTCCGCGTTTTGGGAATTTAAACAAAATGGTAGATGAATAAGGGAAAAAGAATTTATTATGTCCTTTGGCGTGAACAAGTTCAATTTCTGTTGGTAAGCCGAGTTCCAGAAATTCGTGAGCCGAGTCAAGTATGTGAGCTCCCCAGTCACCCAGTGCACCCATCCCGAAATCGTACCAACAGCGCCATTGACCATTGATATAATCATGATTATAGTCGTGCCAGAATTCGGTACCCAACCATGTGTTCCAATCTAATGTTGCCGGAACTGATTCGGCTGCAGGCATGCTCTTCATATTAGAATCGAACTTATGCCAACGGCGCGGATTATTCATGTGAGCAGTAATAGCTGTCACGTCTTTGATAATGCCGGCTTCTTTCCATGCTTTGAACTGGAAATAGTTAGCTTCAGAGTGTCCCTGATTACCCATCTGGGTTACCACTCCGTATTTTTTTGCAGCACGTATCATCAACTCCACTTCGTTGAACGTATGTGCCATAGGTTTTTCTACAAACACGTGTTTCCCTAACGACATAGCCAGCATCGTTGCCGGGAAATGACTAAAATCCGGGGTACCGATACAAACTGCATCGATTTGTTTACCCATTTTGTCGAACATCACCCTAAAATCCTGAAACTGCTTTGCGTCCGGAAATTTTTTCATTATTTCCAACGTGTGTGGCGCTCCCATGTCGGTATCGCACAAAGCAACAATATTGCAGTGTCCTGTTTTGTAAAGTTCTTTGATCACATCCGCGGGACGGTTACCTATACCGATACAGGCCAAATTTACTTTTTCTGTTGCAGCTATCCTGCGGGGTTTTACTTTGGGTTTCGCTTCCAGATCCAATCTGCTTAGAAGCAAACCACCGGCTAAAAGTGATCCGTTTTTCAAAAAATCTCGTCTATTCATGAATATATTTATATTTTATGTTAACACGCATATTTCAAAATTATTTTATACATCCCAACAGTACCCGGGTATTCTCAATTCCATCATAACTTTGCATTGGGATTTACCAAATGTATTTCAATGAAACTTTAGTCAAAGATACCCACTGATAGATTACTGTATGGGTTAAATGGACTGAAAAAAGCTGTAATCGTTTAATGTAACCTGTATTTATCTGAAAAAAATCATTTCAGATAATTATGAAAGCAGAATTTTAATCTATTTTGAACCACAAGAATACCCCTATAATTACTGCAATTCCGGTAATTTCCCTGAACTTTTTTGCTTCGAAATTAAACTTGCAAAACAAATGAAGTCAAAAAAAATTACCGGAAAGGACTGTATGGTACTTTGAAGATAAATCTGAATTATCTTATTATAAACTTAGCAGTAACAGCAGAGGCATTACGGCTATCCAACCGAACAATATACATGCCTGGAAACAAGTTGGCAACAGGAATATTAACCTTTCCGGAATAATCAAAAGCTGGGATTGAATGCATCAACATACCGTATGTATTGTAAATGGAAATTTTGGAACAGTTAGAAGGTAAGTCAAAACTAATCTCATTCTTTTCCTGCTCATAAATGATTTTCAATTTCGATTCAGGAGCAACCGGATTTTCTACTGCATTGACTATGGCCGATGGATAATTCTGCGCAGTATAAGTGGGACCAGTGACATACAATGCTCCATTGCTCGTAAATCCCATGCGGTCTATATTTATCTTTCGATTTCCCCCTTTTGTAACCAAATCAATATGGGAATGGTAAACACAAAACATTTCTGAATTATCGGGTGACAGAACAACCGAATTGTGTCCGGGTCCCGACACATATCCAGACACACCTTTAAGAATTGGATTAGCTGAGGATTTGGTCCACGGCCCCAATGGAGATCTTGCAATGGCATAACCGACACTGTAATTATCGCAATAGCAATTTGCCGAATACATCAGATAATAAACACCATTCCGTTTGAGCATACACGGTGCTTCATTCCAGGCATCATTATTATTCGGATTCTCCCAAGGCTGGGATGGATAAAACAACTGCTTTGCCGGGCCAATGGTATCGGACAAATCGGGTTTAATCTCTATCCCCCATATTTCGCTGCGTTTTCTTGTAGTGCTCCCGGGAACGTAATTTGTCGACATGTCTTTTGCAAAAAACAAATAGGCTTTCCCATCGTCATCAAAATAAATATGAGAGTCGATAATGCTTTTGTTTTTCATGGAATAAAATGGTTTATCCGAGACGTCGATAAATGGTCCACGTGGGCTCGTCGATTTAGCAAGTCCTATACACATAATGTTATCCGCACCTTTTCCTGTATAGTGCATATAATAATTAGTACCTACCTTCACAACCTCGGGCGCCCAAAAGTTAGCAGTAGCCCACTTATAACCACTGTTTGGAAACGGATTGGTACTTAATTTAACCCATCTTACCAAATCATTCGACGCAAATGCAGGAAAGTTCTTACCAGTAACATAACAATAATATATATTCCCATCTCTTAACACAAATGGATCGGCAGCAGACGACATATTGTAATTAGCCGGAATAATGACCGAATTGGTATATTGATTGACACCATACGCGAACGTACACAAAACGCTCAATAAAAACAAAACTCTAAATTTCAAAATCATAACACAATTTTTATTTACAGAACACATATATATATCCACTTACTTGTAAAGCGCAATAAATGCTTTTTTCTACAAGAATTATTTCAAAATAAAACTACACGAATTCCAACAACCAACAATCTGTATCAATACAATATCTTTTGTGAGAGAGTTCCTTCTGAATTCTGGACACTCACCAAACAAACTCCTTTGATATTTGGTATAGGTATTTCATTTTCAGAGTTTGATACCACACAGGTTTTAATCTTACATCCTAAAGTATTATAAAAATGTACTGTTGTAGGATTATTGTTGCCTGTATTTACGTGCAAGACGTTATTCACCACATTCAGTTTGATTTTACTTACCACATTATTATCAACCGCAGAAACTGAGTTTACATATATCGGATAAAACAGATTTGCATACCTTTTTCCAAACTCGACTTGCGAAGCAGCCGTAAAATGAAGGACATCCGAATTTGGAGTAAGACCCAATGAACTTGCTGCTGCATAATTAGGAAAAATTGCTGATAACCCATTAATAGCCGCATTGGTTTCATTCAAATAGGTATAGGTAAGATACCGACCCAACTCCCCAGCCACGATTGGCATAGCAGGCAAATTCAAATCAGATCTGATATTTGTGAATAAAGTAATCATTTTTTCCTGATAAGTAGGAGTAGTGAGTGATGATGCATTAGCTTCACCCTGATGCCAGATCATACCAATAATGTCACCACTTTGTGTTGCCTTTTTAGCCCGTGTTATCAAATTTGTGTACAAATAAAAATTCCCTGTATTTGCAAACCAATCATTAGCAAGCCAAGAATTAATATTGGTTCCACCGGCGGCACAGGGAACTAACCCAATGGCAACATTACCTCCGATTTTATCAGCCAGTGTTTTTGCAAAACTAATTCCCATTCCTACAGCAGCTTCAGCTTTGTCCCAATGTAATGGGTGTTTGGCTCTTACCCATACCGAATCTTTATTTAACGACAATATATTGCTGTAAGTTACCGTGTCGGCAGGAGCCAACTGCGAATAAACCCCACGTCCTGCCATATTGGATTGCCCGGCCATCAGTACAATCAACAATTTCTGCGTTTTCATACTGACGGTGTTCGAATACGGACTATTACTTCCGTTATAAGCTCTTACGCGGCAATAATACGTAGTATTTGGCTGTAATCCGGTAATTTCCTGAGAAGTTGCAGTAACATTAAGATTATTATATGGCAATACTGTTTTTGTAAATGCATTATCTGTAGCTACATCAAGTTTGTACGAGATAGCTCCGGCAACAGCATTCCAGCTTGCCGTAAAGCTTTGTGGCCCTACATTTGCAGGCTCACCGACAACCGGAGCAACCGGGGCTGTGGCAGCAATAGTAGTTATCGAAACAACATTGGAATTAGCGCCTGGAACAGCATCTTTCGCAGCTCTAACGCGGTAATAATAAGTGGTTCCGTCTGTCAATCCGGCAATTGTTTCGCTCGTAGCTGTTACAGTTTTATTGTTATACCCGGCAACAAAACTGGTAAATGAATTATCCGCAGCCACATCCAACTGATAAGACGTAGCTCCCGGCACAGAAGTCCAGTTAGCAGTGAATCCGGTTTTGGTTATATCTGTAGCAGCGTTTGCTGTTGGGATCGTAATTTTATGTAAATCCACATCGGCTATAAAAAGGATTGAAGCAGTGCCTGATACATACTTAAAAACCATGTAATACGGAGCTGTTTTAGGGCAATTAAAATTCAGCGAGAAAAGCTTCATAGTAGTATGATTCGACAGTTCGCTGATATTCATTGAAGCAATGGTTTTAGTCTGATCAGCTGCGGTTGGGTCAGTTGTTACATACACCACATATGCTGATCCTTCGTTTCCAAATCCCCAAAACGAGAAGTTATAACCATACCCCTCTTCCAACTGGATAGCAGCAGGGACACCAGATGCAGTTGCAGTACCATCGCCATAGCCAAGCGTGGTGTAAGCTGTTGAGCCACCTGTTCCATCCCACCGCAGTTGGGCGAAACGCCCTACATAAGCCACCCCGTTTTTAGTTGCTGTAGTATAAACCGTTGGCATATCGCAAAACCGGGTTGTATTTGCCTGATTGGCCAATCCCCATGGATATGACGTAAGATTGGTTGTATTCCAGCCCCAGCGCCACATTTCTGTATTGGCTACACTGGTTTGGTTTAATCCCAAACCATTAGCATCCCAATGAGGCAACAGGTTTTGTTCCTGAACAGCCAGACCTAGTGTAACTGTATAATTGATAGTATAAGTTTTAGTTGTTGTTCCATCAGGGGCAGTAACCACGATAGTGGAAACGCCAGTTCCGGAACTTACATCAACAGATCCTGCTCCGGTTATTGCAATTCCGGGCATATTAGGAGTAGCAACAGCCGTTACAAGTCTGGTTCCTGCGGGTAACTGCACGTTATAAGTCGTTATCTCGGGAGAAAAATTCAAATCACCGGCACTCAGATTAATTGCAGAAAGAGTAGCATCGGCTGCTTTTGCCGGATCAATTTTGGTGAGTCGAAAATAATCAATCCGAAACATAGGAGACTGCTGAACTGTCAAAGTTCCATCGCCCTTTTTATTACTGGTACGTATACCTATTTTCAATGAATCATTCTCGCCAATAGTGGCATAAACCACCATCTCTTTCAAATCTCCGTCGGAGAATGTTGTATTACCGGCAAAAGTATATCTCTCGCCCGCTATAAGATTACTTGTATAATCGGTAGGAAATCCATAGTATTGTACATTGTTATTGGCAAAAAGACGTTGATTATTTTTCTTATTCCCACTACCCACAGCTAACGCACATTGCACTTTATAGGTTCCGGCCGGCAAGTCATTTTTGTTGATTATTTGATAAAAATCAAAATCTATTTGAGTTGAAGTACTACCAGAATTACCTCCAACCCAGCAACCCCAATTGCCATGACCTCCAGAAGGATTCACATTTATACCTTGTGATGTACTTGTACCGGTTAGTGATAAATCACAGGTCCAACCATAAAATTGTTTATTCGTACATGTCGACATTTTTGGTCGCCAGGCGTTATTGCTCCAGCCGTCAATATTAGCTACAATGCTTATAGGATTACAATTAGCATCAGGAGCTAATTCGAAGTCGTTGTTAATTATCAAATTTGTATAATCTGTATCTTGGGCACTTACGTTTTGTCCAACAAGAAAAAAGATCAGCAACAATGAATAGATTATTCGGGTAGTTGTTTTTATCATATCAGCGTGGTTTTTAATTAACAAAAAGTATAAATAAAATTTGGATGAATCTTTATTTTTTAATTATATGAAAACTGCCTTATCTTTAAATCCGCTTCAAAATTTCTTATCTACCTGAACGTAGCAATTCGTCAGACACACGTATTACTTTCTGCGCAGGAGCTAAATATGGCGGATTGTATGGCACAGGTATTCCTTTAGCATATTTAGCTGCTTTGCCCGGATTCACAATTCGCAAGTCGATCAGTGGTGGAATTACGCCATTATCCGGAATATTGTATACACCATCATCTTCTCCACCCCATGGATTACGCATCGAAAATAAAGCCGTTTTATCCAATGAATACATCAATGTAAAGGCGTGACCCGATACTGTTTTATGATTTCCACTGACCAATATATCGCCTTGCTTAAAGCCTCCTACCACAATTTTTCCCTGATTAAGCGATACGCCAACAGCCCTGTATAGTTGCTCCGAACTTAATTTGCCAGCTGAAAAAGCAAAACTGTCTCCGTCACCGGTAAAGAGAGGCGCAGTATGTTCTGTTCCAATTCCACCAATATCTTCATTTACTTTGTAGATGTATTGCCACTTCATAATGGCCTTTTCGAGAACAGTTGACCAGGTTGCACGGTCTGATTTACCTGTTACCGCACCAATTTTGCCATTGCTGTCTGCTAAAAATCTGGATGAAACAGTTACATCAACAGGTTTTCCCTGAGGATCGAACATTGCCACTGTGAATGTCTTATTTCCATTATCGGTGATAATCGCTTTTATAAAATCAGGATAAATATAGGCAAATGAAGCCAGAACCGCCACTGCAGAGCAGTCGCCAATAGCATGCTGGTTCACATCGGCGGGCATTGGCATACCGTAAGGATAAAGTATTACGGGAAATTCTTTCAGTTGGGTAAGCCCGGAAGCCGAGGCAAGCAACGCAGGTTCGTTGGTAGCAGTAGCCAGCCACACTTTATCTGCATCGGTAGTAACATGCCTGTTTTCGAATTTTTTCCCCATTGGGGTAAGTGTCGAGAGGGTTCTTCCACTTGAATAGGTCATCAAATCAGTAATATCTGAAGGCAAACCTCTCAACGACCATTCGGCAATCTGGGTTGATGCCCCTCCATTATTACCCGATATACTCAGTTTATAGTATTTATAAACCGATTTATTTTCAAAAAAGTACTCTTTCTTTAGCTCGCGTTTATCAAACAGCTGGTTAGTTTGCGTGTCGAGCAAAGTCCATGACATATTATCGTTTGAAGCCGTGAGAGTCCACGATTTCGGATCCATTTCCGGATTGTCGGAAGCCGAAGTTATTGCATAATAATTAACGGCAATATCTTTATTACCACTCCACAAAACATAAAATGCATCGTGATTTGTTACAAACTTTGTAGAGCTTTTGGCATCAACCACATTAACGATATTCATTCCGGTGGGAGAATCCGAAAATTGAGAGGTGATAGTTCCTCCGGAAGGCATATTTACATTTTGTGAACTAACTTCTGCCGAGAATGGAATACTGGTATCTTCTTTTACTTTCAAAGTCCATTCAGCAATCTGAGTAGAACCACCTCCGTTATTTTTTTGAATTGTCAGTTTGTAATACTTGTAAAAAGCCTTATTTGAAAAGTAATACTCTTTCTTTTCCTTATCATTAGAAAATGCCTGGTCGGTCTGTCTGTCGAGTACAATCCAGGATTTATTATCAGTTGAAGCAGAAAGCGTCCATGATTTGGGATCCATGGTCCGGTCGTTACCGGAAGTGAGCGAGTAATAGCTTTCGGCCATACTCTGTGAACCACTCCAAAGAATATAAAAATTATCGCGGGGAGTTGAGAAAAATGTATTTTCATCATTATCACCGATATTGTCAATGCCAAATCCAACCGGCGAATCTGTATTCTCGATTGAAATAACGCCACCAATCTGCATATTAGCATTGCCTTCCAATAACCTTGCAGAATTCGAAGTTACATTTTTGTCGGGGTCAGCCGCATCTTTTTCACAACCCGAAAAGAGTAACGGTAAAATCAAAGCGAAGCATATAAATGTATTCCTGATTTTTTGGGCTGATATAGCTGTTGAAAAGTAATTATTTATAACAGTGGTATTGATGTATTTCATTTTTCTTCGTGTTGTTTCGTCAGATAAAAGGTTGAGCTATTGCGGGCAAAAAGCATAGAAATCAACCACATACAACCAAGCTCAAGGTTTGGGATATCTTCCCCAAACCTTGAACGGGTGTTATAGATACGAATTATTTTACCTGTACTTTGACAGCTTTATTCATTCCGTTTGCTGAAACCTGAACAATATAAAGCCCTTGAGGAAGAGTAATCCAGGTGTTAGTGCTATTTACCTGCGAAGCATAAACGGCCTGGCCTGACAACGAAAGTACCTTTACATTAGCCAATGTAGCTTTGTCCATATTCAGGAAGAAACCATTTTTCTGACCGCTAACTGAAAAACCAGAGTTTTCTAATTTGGCATTATCAGTAGCCACAAGATCGCCAATACGTTGTAAACGGAAGTTATCCACAGTAAACCAGCCCTCTTTACCTGTTCCAGGAACACCGTTACCTTTAATATTAGTTGTTTTAATTCCAATACGCAAAGTGTCGGTAACATCAACCTCAACTGACATCTCTCTCATTAATCTATTACTAGTATCATCTGTTGATGTAGCTAATCCTGCAAAAGAATTGATTTCGCCAGCAATTTTGTTACTTTCATAATCGGCTGCGCTACCAAAATATGTGACATTTTTGTTTGCAAAAAGTCGTTGATTGGTTACCATGCCGGTTTCTAAGAACATAAGGCAACTCACTTTATATTTTCCGGTTGGGATGCCTGTGATATTTTGATAGAGCGTAAAGTTGTCAGGGAATGGAGATTTTTGCGCCCAGCACGATTTTGCTCCGTGAGCATTATTTGCTTCAGTTTTTACGCCATAAAACAGATTTCCGGTTACAGGAGTTAAACCAGCTCTATTTATGTCCGACCAGCCATAAGGGGTGTCTCTATCAATAGCATGAGTTTTTAGTTGTGTTGGAACTCCATCAACAAGTATCTGTTCGAAATCCGGATTGGTAATCTTGTATGTATAATCATTCGGATCTTCCGGAACAGGCAGGCGGGTTATACGAAAATCGTCAGCTTTGAAAAAACCAATATCTTTAACGGGGGTTGTTCCATCTTTCTTTAACCTGCTTGTTTTTATCCCTAAGGTTAACACCTCTCCCTCTGCTACCGTTATCACCACAGACATTGGTTTTAATCTTGCTTCCGCATCACCTGTAGTTGAATATATTAACCAATTAGCAAAGCTATAAGATTCGCCATCAACAATGTTCGTAGTTGCCGGCGTTGTGGTTGTTACACGATAGTCTGATTCTAAACCAAAATATTGAGAAACTGTGTTTGTTGCACCCGTCGACGCAAAAAGGCGTTGGTTAGAAAGTCGGTCTGCTGATGTATATAATTTGCAGCTAACTAAGTATTGACCTGCCGGAAGTCCTGAAACGTTCTGATAAAGGGTAAAGTTCAATGGGAGTTGGGATTGACCCGGTGAGAACCATACATGATTATAACCATCTTTATTTAATGCATTCCGGTTAATCCCGTAAGAGATTGTTGCAGGGGAAACAAATCTTCCATAATTCTCAGAATCGCGCCAACCGGGAGGAGTTCCACGCAATGCACCATTATTAATGGAGTCTCCAGTTGCATTAAGGACATCTAAAAAAGTACCATTTGCATAGTATTCGAAACTTGGATTTTTAAGATAATCCGTGTAATCAACCTTTACAGGTTCGGTAGCTTTTAACTGTGGTGATAGCAATAAAGCACCAAGAGCCAAACAGCTCAATTTTTGAGTAAATGTTTTTTTCATTATAAAAAATTTAAAGTTAGACATAAATCAGAACCAGTTTCGGAGAAAGTGCCGGGTTGTAGCAAACCGGACTTATCTGAAAAATAATTCCGATACCAAATATAGCCTCCGAAAGATTACTATTTGGATTACATTTACAGGATATGTTGTAACTTTCCTTGTAACCTTGCTTAAAA